>NZ_JAYGIM010000001.1:0-720868 GCF_034930985.1 Arcicella lustrica | reverse complement strand
TTAAAGCATAACCAGAAACAGGATGAAAATTGAAACGTTCGATAGCTTGAGCAGGCGTTAATCGCTGCTCCTCAAGTTCTCGAACTAACCAACGACGAAAAGCCACTTCATAAGTGAAACCTTCATCCTCTTGCTCGAAAGATGAAGAAACTAAAATTGTATAAAAAGAAGATTCGCTCGATAAAGACATTGTGCTAAAGGTTAGCTAATACTGTCAAGCTTTTTTAGGATGAGACAAAGTCAACAGGATTAAATCGACGTTATAGCAGAATTTTCGCCCTGTACATCTAAAAAAAGACAAGAAAATCAGGATAAAACACTACTTTTATTCATAAATAAATTGTTTTAGCATTCTTATTTTAAATCTAAAAACTAATGAAAAAATCATTTAAAACCGTAGCATTCTTTGCGCTAGTACTTTCTTCAAATTACGCTTTCTCGCAAGTAACCTTAAAAAAACTCTGGGAAACCGATACCACATTGACCACGCCAGAATCTATCTTATTCGAACCTAAATCTAATACTGTTTTTGTATCCTGCATCAATGGTGGCCCTGCGGCTACGAATGAAAAAAGCTTTATTGCAAAAATTGATTTAAGTGGCAAAATCACCCAATTAAAACTGAGCGAAAACCTACATTCTACAAAAGGAATGGGCTTTTTAGATGGCAAACTTTATGTTGCTGAAATCTTTAAATTAGTAGAAATTGACCCGAAAACAGGTAAAGTATTGCATAAATACGAAGTACCTGATGCAAAGTTCTTGAATGATGTTAGTGTAGATAGCAAAAATAAAATTGTGTATTTCACAGATATGCGTTCGGATAGACTTTGGAAATTAGAAAAAGGGCAAATCGTAAAAGTAGTTGAAGGTGCTCCGCTCAAAAATCCGAATGGAGTATTCTTTGAAAATGGCAAATTGATTGTCGGCAATGGTGATGGTAAAATTTTGGCTTATGATTTACAATCACAACAATTTTCAACCATCGCTGAAGGAATGGGTGGTATTGATGGTATTTTATCAGACGGCAAAAAAGGTTATTTCGCCTCTGAATGGAGAGGAAAAGTTTGGCATATCAACACAGAAGGAAAAACTCAATTAGTTCTTGATTTAGTTGATGCAAAAGTAAACACGGCTGATTTTGAATATATCCCCAATAAAAAACTAATGCTAATTCCAACTTTCTTGAAGAACAAAGTGTTAGCTTATTCAGTTGAATAATTCGATTTTAGATGTTGGATTTCGGATGTCGGATTTCAGCTATCGCTATTTAAAACAAGCTAAAATAATAATTCTGAAAGCCGAAAGCAGACAGCCGAAAGCCCACAGAAAAAAAATTAACAATCATGGCAAAGTATAATCTCACAGTAAATGGCAAAAAGTATAATGTAGATGCTGATGCCGACACTCCCCTTTTGTGGGTCATTCGTGACCACGTAGGTTTAAAAGGTACAAAGTTTGGTTGTGGTATGGCACTTTGCGGTGCTTGTACTGTTCATTTGGACGGTCAACCGATTCGTTCATGTTCAACACCAATCTCTACGTTGAAAGCTGCTAACAAAATCACAACGATTGAAGGTATTTCAGTAAATACCGATAGCGCTGTTCAAAAAGCTTGGATTGAAGAACAAGTACCACAATGTGGTTATTGTCAGTCAGGACAAATCATGTCGGCAGTAGCTTTATTGAAGGAAAAGAGTAATCCAACAGACTCAGATATTGATGAAGCGATGTCAGGAAATATTTGTCGTTGTGGTACTTATCCACGTATTCGTAAGGCAATTCATAGAGCAGCCGAATTAATGAAAGATGGTGGTAATTCTACTGGCAAGTAATTTTAAAACCTCAAAAACATGACACAGCAAAACTCACGCAGGGACTTTATAAAAGCCAGCACCATGTTGGCAATTGGTTTCTCATTACCTTCAATCGGTAAAGCAGAAAGCCTTCACAAGATTGATACAAGCAGTGCAAGTGCTTTAGGAATAGAATTAAATCCCTACATTTTAATTAATGACGATGGTAAAATTATCCTTTTCAATGCACGCCCAGATATGGGACAAGGTACTTATCAATCGCTTCCGCTTTTAATTGCAGAAGAATTAGAAGTTACTTTAGATCAAGTAGAAATCAGAAATACAGACGGACAAGGAAAATATGGCGCACAACTTTCAGGCGGTTCTTCCTCAGTGCGTACTCGTTGGCTACCGATGCGTAAAGCAGGTGCAGCAGTAAAAGAAATGTTGATAACAGCCGCTAGTAAAAAATGGCAAGTACCCACAACAGAATGCTATGCTGAAACAGGCAAAGTATTTCATAAGCCATCGGGTAAATCTTATACTTATGGTGAATTAGTAGAAGAAGCCTCAAAATTAGAAATTCCGAAAGAACCAAAATTGAAAGACCAAAAGGACTTTAAATTGTTGGGTAAATCGGTGCCTCGTCCAGAAATTCCTTCAAAAGTAAATGGAACAGCCGTTTTCGGGATAGATTCAGACATTCCGGGAATGTTATATGCAAGTATCGAACGTTCTCCAACCATTCATGGGAAAGTTGTTAGCTTCGATGGTTCGGCAGCAATGAAAGTAAAAGGCGTAAAATATGTAGTAAAAACAGAACGCAAAATGCCTCATAAAGCAGTTGAAGCAGTAGCTGTAATTGCTGATACATATTGGGCAGCCTTGAAAGGCAGAAAAGCTTTGAAAATCAATTGGGATGCACAAGGTTCTGATAAAATTTCAACCGATGCTTATTTTGAAAACTTAAGAACTTTAGCCAAAACGGAAGGTGTAGAATACAAAAATGAAAAAGTAGGCGATTTCAATAAAAGGTTTGAAAGTGCTACAAAAAAAGTAGAAGCACAATACGAAACACCTTTCTTGGCACATGCACCACTTGAACCTGAAAATGCCACTGTTTGGGTACAAGGTGATAAAGTAGAAATTTGGGCGCCTATTCAAGGACCTGACGGATTGATTCCACAAGTAGCACAATATTTGAAAATCAAACCTGAAAATGTAAAAGTAAACGTGCCATTTATGGGCGGCGCTTTCGGAAGAAAAGCTTATTTTGATTATGTTTTGGAAGCGGCAAATCTTTCAAAACAAGTAAATGCCCCTGTAAAAGTAATTTGGACACGAGAAGATGATACTACACAAGGCCCATTCCGTCCAGGAATGTTATCGGCAATGCAAGGCGGTTTGGATGAAAAAGGCAATGTTGTAGCCCACAATCATAAAATTGTAGGTAGCTCAATTCAGCACCAAGTATTTGGTAATCCATTGAAAAATGCACCAGATGATTGGGCAATTGAAACAGCCAACAAAGAAGATAGTCCTTATGATTTTGCAAGTCGTAAAGCAAGTTTCCATTTAGCCGAAACTGAGATTCCAATTCTTTGGTGGCGTTCAGTTTATTCTTCAACGACGGCTTTCGGACAAGAATGTTTTGTTGATGAATTAGCACACGCTGCTAAAACCGACCCATTGGCTTTCCGTTTAGATATGTTGGCAGATGCTCCAAGATTCAGCAGAGTATTACAAACCTTGGCGAAAAAGACCAATTATCATCAAAAACTTCCCGAAGGACAAGCAATCGGGATAGCTGTTGCTCGTTCATTTGGAACAATTGTAGCTCATGCAGTTACCGTTTCAAAAAATGGCAAAGGTGTTAAAATCGAAAAAGTAGTTTCGGTAATCGACTGCGGAATGACGGTGAATCCAGACAATATCAAAGCCCAAACAGAAGGCAATATTGTAATGGGTTTAACTGCTGCGATTAAAAATGGCATTACTATCAAAGACGGATTAACCGAGCAAAGTAATTTCCATCAATACAATGTTTTGAGAATTAACGAAATGCCTAAAACTGAAGTGCATATTGTTGATAATCAAGAAGCACCTGGTGGAGTTGGTGAACCGGGTTTACCCCCATTCGCTCCAGCACTTTGTAATGCCATCTATAATTTAACAGGTACAAGAATTCGTACTTTGCCTTTTGATATTGATAATATTGGGTAGGGAAATAATGGTCAACAAAAAAGGAACTGTCTTGATGATAGTTCCTTTTTTGTTATTTGCCTTCTTGAAAATCTCATTCCTACACCGCTACAGGTGCTTTAATCCCCGGATAAGGATGATAGTTTTCTAAAGTGAAATCTTCAAATTTAAAATCAAAAATACTTTTTACGGCTGGATTTATTTTCATGGTTGGTAAAGCTCGTGGTTCACGAGCCAACTGAGTAGCTACTTGCTCATAATGGTTTGAATAAATATGCGTATCACCACCTGTCCAAATAAAATCACCCACTTCCAAATCACACACTTGGGCAATCATCATTGTCAACAAAGCATAAGAAGCAATATTAAAAGGTACTCCCAAAAATACATCCGCTGAACGCTGATACAATTGACAAGACAATTTATTATCGGCTACATAAAACTGAAAAAGTGCATGACAAGGCATTAAAGCCATTTCAGATAACTCTCCAACATTCCAAGCACTCACGATAATTCTTCTTGAATCTGGGCTTTTCTTTAAAGTATCAATTACTTCTTTTAATTGGTCGATTACTTTGCCATTGGGTACCGTCCAACTTCTCCATTGTTTTCCATAAACTGGTCCTAAATCACCGTTTTCATTTGCCCATTCGTCCCAAATACCTACACCATTATCTTTTAAATATTTGATATTGGTATCTCCATTAATAAACCAAAGTAATTCATGGATAATCGACTTTAAATGTACTTTCTTAGTCGTCACTAATGGAAAACCTTCTTGTAAATTGAAACGCATTTGATAACCGAAAATACTGGTTGTACCAGTACCTGTACGGTCAGTTTTTTCTGCTCCGTTTTCAAGAATATGCTTTAAAAGCGTATGATATTGTTGCATTGTTACTTCTTTAAATTACTAAACTAAAACTGGTTCAATTTCGAAAGTATGCGTAATTTCTGCCGAACCGCTAAATTGTGCGGTTGCCGAACAATACTTTTCCATTGATAATTCAATCGCTTTTTTGGCTTTTTCTTCTACAATATTTCCTTTGAATTGAAAGTGAATATTGATTTTACGGAAAGGTGTCATTTCTGTTCCTTCAATTTTTTCACGTTCACCCGAAACTGAAATCTTTAAATCTTCAATTACTTGGCGTTGTTTTTTCATGATTAGAATCACGTCGATAGCCGTACAACCGCCTAAGCCCATCAACAATAATTCCATCGGGCGAGAACCCGCATTATGTCCGCCAATATTTTCGGCTGCATCAATATCAACTGGTACGCCCGACATACCGTTTGCCTGAAAATGAAAGGCATCGTCTATTCTAACTAATTCTACTTGCATCGCTTTTAAGATTTATGAAATACTTAACTAAAGTATTAGCTAAGAGGATTTACAACTACAACTTTTTGGTAAAATATAAAGTTCAAAATTAGGCTTTTTTACTGATTACAAATACTCAAGAGACAATTCAAATGAATCTGAGCATAAATTCTATCAACAAATTTAACTTTTTAGCAGATTTTGTTTTTAGTTGGTGAATAGTTGGGAGTATCTTTGCAGTTCTATCCATTAATTTAATAGACTTGAAATTTAATTTCAAAGAGTAAAAAAGAATTTCGCAATCCCAATTTCAAAATATGTCTTATTATTCCATTCAAAACATCAAACTTACTGATTTAGCTAATCAATTCGGTACGCCTTTGTACGTCTATGACGCAGACAAAATTATCGAAAAAATATCCATTCTTCGTGATTCTTTCAAGAATGTTAATCTCAAAATAAAATATGCTTGTAAAGCCAACACCAATTTGGCTATTTTGAAATTAATGCGAAAACATGGTGTTGAAATTGATGTGGTTTCGCCCGAAGAATTACGTTTGGCGATGATGGCTGGCTATGAAGGTTCGCAAATTACTTTTACACCAAGTGGAGTTTCGTTTGATGAAATTGAATTAGCTGCTGAATTGGGAACAAGAATCAATTTGGATAATTTGGATGTGTTAGAAAAATTCGGACAACGTTATGGCAATACCAAAGGTGCTTTGATTCGTCTGAAACCACACGTTTTCGGGGGCGGAAATGAAAAAATTATGACGGCGCATCCTGAATCAAAATTTGGGATTTCAATTCATCAGAAAGCTGAAATTTTAGCGATTGTTGAAAAATACGATATGAAAATTATCGGTTTGCATCAACATACGGGTTCTGATGTAAAAAATGCTGATGCTTTTACCCAAGCTGCCAGTGCGATTTTGGAAATGGCTTTTAGTTTTAAAGACTTAGAAATTATCGACTTAGGCGGAGGTTTCAAAGTGGCTTACAAAGACGGCGACATCGTAACGGATATGAAAGAAGTTGGAGAAGTATTAAGTAATGCTTTCTTGGATTTCTCTAAAAAATATGGTCGTGAATTACAACTTTGGTTTGAACCGGGTAAATTCTTGGTAAGCGAAGCTGGTACTTTTTTGACAACTGCCAATACTGTAAAAGTTGACCCAATTAAAACTTTTGTTTGTGTGAATTCTGGTCTAAATCACTTGGGTCGCCCGATGATGTATGGCTCTTATCATGATATTTTTAATGCTTCTAACGAAGATAAATCTGAACAAGACGAATACAGAGTAGTGGGTTATATCTGTGAGACAGATACTTTTTCATGGACGCCAGAAGGAAAACAAGGCGAAAGGTTGATGAATAAAGTAACAGCTGGCGATATCATTGCAATGAAAAATGCAGGTGCTTATTGCTTCTCGATGGCTTCGCAGTATAATTCAAGATTATTACCAGCCGAAGTATTGGTCATTGATGGTGAAGCAAAATTGATTCGTAAAAGGGAAACTTTTGATGATATTGTTAGAAACCTTGTGAGTGTAGAAATATAAGTAAAATGGGATTTCATCCCGTAAAATAAAAATGGACGAGATGTAAATCCCGTCCATTTTTTTATTAAGAATCGTAGCTTAAACCATATTGTTTTAAAACCTCTTCTGGTACTCCTTCCCAATTGTTTGGTCTATTACCAACATAGCCAATATCATGGTGTCCCATCTCTGAAGAATAAAAACCTGATGCAGTAAGGTTTCTCATCAAAGAAAAGAAATTTACTCCTTGCGATACTTCTGGTTTTGCTTGATTTGGATAAGCAATTTCATCCACTAAACTGATTTGTTCCGTTTTGCTACAAAGAATAAACGTCTTCCCAAAACGCTTTATCGAAGCAGAATCCATCCAACGTAAACCTCCACGCATTGGAGTTTTGAAATTTGGTTGATCTTTTACAATAAATTCAATGAAAGCTGGTACTCCCGACTGCGAAGCACTTCCTGAATGTTCATCAGCAGGAATAATAATATCCGCCAACACCGTGATGGTTTTCATTTCATGGTCATTGAAGAATTTCTCTGCTAATAATTTAGCATCACGAGCAATTTCATCTTCTGTTCTACCATAATTATATTTAGGAACAGCAGGAGTAGTTGCTTTAGCTTTTGGTTTAGGCTTTGGGCCTTGCAACAGCTCCATGGCTACTGCTTCTTGGCTCACCACAGCCATACCCAATGATGAAAGCCCTATATTTTTTAAATAATCTCTTCTTTTCATAAGAACATGATTTGAAAATTTGATGATTTGAAAATTTGAAAATCAGATATGAGAGCTTTCCCCTCTTTACAAATTCCCTTTCTTCTTTTCATTAATAATAAATTCAGAAGTACGAGCAGATAAAGCCAAGATTGTCCAAGTTGCATTTTTATCTCCTTGCGAAACAAATGGTGCAGCATCTGCTACAAACAAGTTTTTCACATCATGTGCCTGACAATTTGAATTCAACACCGAAGTTTTTGGGTCTTTGCCCATTCTAGCTGTTCCTACTTCATGGATAATTCTTCCTGGGTCAGCTAAACCGTAATTAGTGCTTGCATCTGACTTTTTACCTAGCGGAGTTCCGCCCATTTCAGTAATCAATTGCTCAAAAGTTTCCTGCATGTGTTTTGCTTGCTTGATTTCATAATCCGACCATTTATAATGGAATCGCAATACTGGAATACCAAATTTATCAACCACTGTAGGGTCAATTTCGCAATAATTATTGTAGTCAGGTATAGGTTCTCCTCTACCAGCCATACCGATATATGCTCCGTAGAAACGACGATAGTCTTCTTTCAAAGATGCCCCATAACCACCAGCTGCTTTTTTAATACCTTCACGAGTTGGGAATTTTTCATTAATTCCTTCGATACCCCAACCAAAACCATAAGCCGGCATTCCCATACCTCCACCATATTCGATGTGGTAACCTCTTGGGAAATCTAACTTTTTATTATCACCCCACCAAGGTGTATAAACGTGCATGCCCCCTACTCCATCTTCGTTATAACGTTTTCTATCAAACAACGCTGGGATAATTGCTGAACGAGAGGCACCCGTGGAGTCATTGATATAACGCCCAACAATACCACTTGAATTGGCTAAACCATTCGGGAAACGAGCAGATTTTGAGTTTAATAACAAACGAGCCGTTTCACCAGCACTAGCTGCTAAAATTACAATTTTACCTTTCACAACTTTCTCCGTCATTGTACGAGTATCCACATACGATACACCCGTTGCCAAACCTGTTGTCGGGTCTGTCAGTACTTCACGAGCCATTGCGTAGGTAATCAATGTACAATTTCCTGTTTTCATCGCAGGAATCATCAAAACTGATGAAGAAGAAAAATCGGCATAAGCCTGACAAGCTCTATTACACTGGCTACAATAAAAACATTGTCCACGGTCTTTATTGATAGGTTTTGTCAGAATTGAAAGACGTGATGGAATGACAGGAATCCCTAAATTATTCCCACTTTTCTTTAACATTAATTCATGTAAACGAGGTTTGGGAGGAGGTAAAAAGTATCCATCTGGGTCATTTCTTCTTCCTTCATTTGTCCCGAAAACACCAATCAATTTATCTACATAATCGTAATATGGTTTTACGTCGTCATAACCAATTGGCCAGTCTTCGCCCAAACCATCAATAGATTTTCTTTTAAAATCATCAGGACCAAAACGTAAGGAAATTCTTCCCCAGTGATTGGTTCTTCCTCCTAACATTCTTGAACGAAACCAGTCAAATTTAGTACCATCTTTATGCGTATAAGGTTCGCCCTCAATGTCCCAACCACCATAAGCAGCGTCAAAATCACCGAAAGCACGAGTACTTGAAGCACCACGACGAGGAGATTCCCAAGGGCTTTTTAATTGAGTAATATATTTGGGGTCGGCTGGGTCATAATATTGACCAGCTTCGAGTACACAAACTTTAGCACCAGCTTTGGTAAGCTCATAAGCTGCCATACCACCGCCCGCACCCGAACCAATGATGACAACATCATAAACTGTTGATTGTTCCTTGATTTGAAAGTCCAACATTTATAAAATAATTTTTAGATTGAAATGAATGATTGAATCAAAAAATGAAAGTAATGTTTAAAAATCTACTTTATGTCCTTTTTTGTAAGAAATCAATATTAAATCGTTTATGGATTTAGATTTCCAAATAGAAAACCGCATAAAAAGCAGAAAAACAGTTCAAATTATCTAAAAAACTACAATTATTTGCAATTATTGCAATAATTTATTTGAAAGTATGCAAGAAAAGATAATAGGTTGCTTTTTAATAATAAAGAAGGAAATTCAAATTTTCATCGTGTGAGGTCTATTTACTTCAAATCCCGAAGTAACAAAATGATGATTTAAAATACTGAATTCGATTTCAACGCAAATCTGAAAATATCTGTAAATCAATTATTACTTCGGGATTGTCATTCAACTATTTTTAAAATTAAGCCTTTTTAAGTTTAAAATACTGCCCTGCTAATCCAGCAATTAAAAGTACCAATAATACTTTTACTACATTTTGAACAATGGGAGAATCTGGTCCGCTAGATAATGGCTGATCAACTGGTAAGCGTGAAAGTGTTTCGTTAACGGCAGGAATTAATGAAAGAAAAACGGTGGTGGACATACTGAAAGTTTGAATGTAAAGTGCTTTACTTTTAGCAAGAACTTTATCTCCTAAATAATACGCCAAAATCAATAAAAGAAGGATTAAAATTCCAATCGCATGCCCCGGATTGAACTTTCCCGTTTTAGAAAGCCAAAAAGATGAAACACAAGCAATTGCAGTAAGTACACTGTAATACTTTCCAAATTTGCTAAATGGTTTAATCAATCCTTCGCTAAATAAAGCGATTCCTGCAAAAATAAGCGCAATGATGGAAATAACTGTGTGGAAAATTCCAAGTTGTGATAGAGAGGCAATCATAAGAATGAGGTTTAAATTATGAAAAGGTTAACATGTACGTTTTAATCAATTACTTTATAGACTCCCGCCACCATCTTTATATTATTCGACCATTTTTGGTAGTTATACCTACAATGACGAATATTATTAGTCACTAAATCACAAATTATTTACCTCCACCATTCTGCAAATTCTTCATCTTTTGCTTGTTCTTCATTCAATAAAAAGGCTTTAGCATAACTTTGCCAACCTTTTTCAAAGTACTTTTCGTTAGGGCTAAACTCTCCTGTTCCTAAATCAAATTCACAAGGTATATTGGGTACTCTATAATCTGCCCATTGGCAGATTCGTGATTTAGAAGCATTGTACATCGTCCAAGTGCCTACAAAAGCATTATTAAAATAGCCATCCGAAAGTAAATTGATGTCATCATACCTCAGTTGATTATCCTTATTGATGTACCATTTCGTCTGTACTTGTCCCGCAAAAACACCCGTATGAGGTTGATTCTTATTCTCAAAGAATTCATATTTTGCAACAAGAATTCCTTGGGTTTTAATAGCATCTTTTGACTGATTATCTACGCCAAATTGTTCTCGCTTAGTTTCTTGAATTTTTTCTACAATAATTCTCCCGACAAAATCACAGACATTATTCTTTACGTTCGATTTTCCATAAACTAAATACTCGTCTGGCTTATTGGTATTTTTAACTACGGTGAGGATTTTTACTTTAATTCGCTGAAAATCATTTCCTAATACTCCCAAAACATTGTAATTATCAGTTTTAGTCCATAAATCCGAAAAATCGTAAGTAAGCAATAGCGAAGTTTTATTTTCAGCATCAAGTTTTTCTCCATTCAAAATATCATTATGGCAAGTATTTTGAGAAAAAACTATTAATGAATGAACAATAAAAATTATGCTAAGTATTGTTTTCATATTTTGAGAGCTCTTGGAATAATTTCAATAATAAATCTTTTGTCAAGATAAGATTTATTTATCTTTTATCAAACCATGAAAAATACTAAATAACACAATATCAATATGATAAGCTTTTATAAACCCAAACAAAAATAGTCGCCTATAAAACAGGCGACTATTTTGGATTTTTCTATACCTATGTCAACAGTATTCTCTATTTTTCATTAGCTTTCATGCCTAAATAAGTAGCGGCACTGATACCCATCAACCCTAAGGTTTCCTTCTCAAACACTGGAAATTCCATTTTGTTATTCGATATATTTTCAAGAAATTCAACCAAGAAAACGACACTAAAAATAAGATTAAAAATTAATGCTTGATAACGATAAACAGTTATTCCAGTAGAATCTGAAAGAATATCTCTAAGAAAATGAGGTATTCGCTTTTTGAAAATATTTTGAGGGATAACGCCATCCGTTATATTGTCATCATCTTTTGGTGAATCAATAATTCCACCGATGGCAGTAGTTCCTACTCCAATACTTAATAATACCAAGCAGGTTGCATTCAAATTGATTACTTCTCCATTCGCTCCAAAACCAATCACGAAGCAAGCACCAATAAGCGTTGTCCACCACAAACCTTGTGTTCTCGCAAAGCTATACATTTCAATTTTGCCATACTGTGGATGGTCAACTTCTGGGTCTTTGAGGATTTTGGTACTGTAGGATAAATAAATTGCTCCGAAGATTATCAACAGCGCTAATACATTGCAGACGATGTTCATCATGTTATCTCAAGTTAAATTGGTTGATTAATTATAGCCTTAAACATAACAAAAAAGCCAACCCTTTAAAAGGTTGGCTTACAAATATTTATCTTATTTTTATTATTCGGTCAATCAAGGTTTACTCTACCTCCAATTTTCCAACGTTTTCAAATTTAATAGCTCCTTCATCATCTACTTCCATCATCACGATTGCATCTTTATTGATGTAATTTCCGAGGATTTGTTTCGATAATTCGTTCAAGATTCTTCTTTGCATTACTCGTTTCAAAGGTCTTGCTCCCATTGTTGGTTCATAACCTTCATCAGCAAGTTTTATCAAAGCTTCATCTGTACTTTCAAGCGTGATACCTTGTTCTTTCAAACGGTCTTGGATCTGTTTGAATTGAATTCTCACAATCTGACTCAAATTGTCTTTGGTCAAAGGTTCAAACATCACAATTTCATCTACACGGTTCAAGAATTCTGGTCTTACTACTTGTTTTAATAAAACCATTACTTCTTCTTTGGCTTTTTCCATTACAATATGATTGTTCCAACCTTCCATTTCTCCCATTTTTTCTTGGATAATATGGCTACCAATGTTAGAAGTCATGATGATAATGGTATTCTTGAAATTAGCAATTCTACCTTTATTGTCCGTCAAACGACCGTCGTCTAATACTTGTAACAAAATATTCCAAACATCTGGATGTGCTTTTTCGATTTCATCCAACAGAATAACAGAATATGGTTTTCTACGGACGGCTTCGGTCAATTGTCCGCCTTCGTCGTAACCAACGTATCCCGGAGGAGCTCCCACCAAGCGGCTTACCGCATGACGTTCTTGGTATTCCGACATATCAATTCTGACCATCGCATTCTCATCATTGAACAAGTAATCTGCTAAGGCTTTCGCTAATTCTGTTTTACCAACGCCAGTAGTTCCTAAGAAAATAAACGAACCAATCGGACGTTTCGGGTCTTGCATTCCTGCACGAGAACGACGAACAGCATCAGAAATCGCTTCAATCGCTTCTTCTTGTCCTGCTACTTTTTTACCTAATTCAACTTCCAAATGCAAGAGTTTTTCTTGTTCGGCACGCATCATTTTTGAAACAGGAACGCCCGTCCATTTTGCCACTACTTCGGCAATGTTTTCAGAAGTTACTTCTTCTTGTAACATCGGAGCTTCACCATTTTTATCGGCTGATTTTCCACTTTGTAATTGTTTGAGTTTGTTTTCTGCTTCAACCAATTTACCATAACGAATTTCAGCTACTTTTCCATAGTCACCTGCACGTTCGGCTTGTTCGGCTTCCAATTTTAGGCGGTCGATATTTTCTTTTTCTTTGCGTACTTCGTCTAAGACAGATTTCTCACCTTCCCATTTCGCCATCAAGTTATTTTTCTTGTCGGTGAGTTCTGCCAATTCTCTACTGATAATATTTTCACGCTCTACGTTATTTTCTCGTCTGATTGCCTCACGTTCAATCTCTAACTGCATGACTTTACGTTTCAAAGCATCAATTTCTTCGGGTACTGAATCTATTTCCATACGCATTTTTGCTGCAGCTTCGTCCATTAAGTCAATAGCTTTATCTGGCAAGAAACGGTCTGAAATATAACGACTTGATAATTCAACCGCTGCAATTACGGCATCATCTTGAATCCTTACACCGTGGTGCAATTCATATTTTTCTTTGATACCTCTCAAGATAGAAATTGCATCTGTAATATCTGGTTCATCCACAATTACCATTTGGAAACGACGCTCCAAAGCTTTGTCTTTCTCGATATACTTTTGGTACTCTTTCAAAGTAGTTGCACCAATCGCATGCAATTCGCCACGAGCCAAAGCTGGTTTCAATAAGTTGGCAGCATCCATTGCAGAATCTCCGCCACCACCTGCACCAATCAAGGTGTGAATCTCATCAATAAACATGATGATTTCGCCTTCGGCATCGGTTACTTCTTTGATGACCGCTTTTAATCTTTCCTCAAATTCACCTTTATATTTTGCCCCAGCGATGAGTAAACCCATATCCAAGGTATAAATCTGCTTAGATTTTAGGTTTTCAGGTACGTCGCCCATCACAATTCTTTGAGCTAAACCTTCTACGATGGCGGTTTTACCTACACCCGGTTCACCTACCAACATCGGATTGTTTTTGGTACGTCTTGATAAAATTTGTAATACTCTACGAATTTCTTCGTCTCTACCAATCACTGGGTCTATCTTTCCAGCTTTGGCTAATTCGTTTAGGTTTCGAGCATAGCGTTCTAATGAACGATAAGTTGCTTCTGCGTTTTGGTCTTTCACGGTTGTGTTTCCTCTTAGTTCTTTGATGGCACTCTTTAATTCTTTTTCCCTGAATCCACTATCTTTCATCAAACCTGCCACAGAATCTTTCCCTAAAAGGATTCCCAATAATAATAATTCTATGGATACAAATTCATCCGAAAATTCCTTTAGTAAATTTTCTGCTTTACTGAACGCTGCAGCCGCTTCGTTGGCTAAATAAGGCTGTCCTCCGCCAGAAACTTTGGGATAGGTATTAACAATATTTTCAAGTTTTGATGAAAAAATGGCTTGATTTACATTTAATTTTTTCATCAAAAACTCTGAAGTATTCGGCTCTTCGTCGATAATGGCTTTTAGCAAATGTCCCGATTCAATGGCTTGCTGACCATTGGCTGAGGCAATCGAAGCAGCGTGTTGGATTACCTCTTGAGTCTTGGTTGTATATTTATTAAAATTCATTGTGTAAATGATTTTTATATTTTCAATCGTTGATACACTAAACTTAACAAAAGGCAAGCCAAGCTATATTTTCGGAAAAAATGGCGGATTTTTCAAGAAATCATTAGGCTTTTCAAGCCAAAATGACTGTTTCTTGAGACTTTAGGACTTTAAGACTGGTGGACTTGAGGAGAAGAAAGAGACAAGAAGCAAGATGAAAGAGTTTTGGATTTTGGACTTTTAGCCTTCTAATGGTTCAAGCCTGTGGCTTGGACTTTTAAATCATTTAAGTTTGAAACTTAAATATTCTATTTGAGTACAAGTGATGCTTTGCTTAACAATGCACCAGTGAGGGTTTTAAGTGAAAAATACTTAGACCAGCGGGACTTTCAGATTATCCGTTTACATTTCTACTTTTTAATTCTTTGTTGATATTAGTAATTGAATTGTATATGATAGCTGTAATAGGTAAAAGTGAAAATGGAGTAATATTTAATAATTGAAATCCATTTTTGATTGTCTGGAAGATAGTTACTATCAGTGAAATCACTAAACTTCCTACCATTAAACCAAAAGCAAATTTTAAACTCTTTTTCTTTTTGATTAACTCTTCTGTAGAGAGTTCGTGCAAATTTTCCTTTTCCATTTTTTTAGTTTTTAGATTGTGATTTTTTTAATGGTTACCACCAATGGTGTTATAATTTACTACTTTGCATCAGTACTTTTTTTCCAATCCTTATAAATAAACCGCAAGGCATCATAATAGGCAACAATTGGCTCTGTCATGTGACTTTCTTTGGGATAATAATTGTATTTAAAACGAAGTCCCTTCAATGTTTTATTTAAAATCAATTTATCAAATTTTAATACGGCTGTATGAAAGGAACCACCTTCGTTCCCATCGCTATAAAAAAATATTTTGTTGTACACAGATGACTTTTTCAATTTTTCATCTGCCTGTTTTAGCATAAATCTATTATCCCACCAAAGCGAAGGACTTACAGCAATGTAGGCATCAAACATCTCAGGACGAATAAGCATGCAATTAATTGTGGTATTACCGCCAAAAGAGTGCCCTCCAAATATGTTAAAAGAATTTGTTTTATAGTTTGTTTCAATATAAGGCATTAATTCCTTTTGTAAAAATTGAAAAAAATGTTCATTGCCGCCACTTGATCTTAAAGTGGTGTCGTTTTTACCATCATAAGTAATTGTGTTTTTGGAGGGCGTAAGGTCTTTTTTACGGTCTGTATTAATAATACCGACCACTATCATTGGTGGAATTTCTTCCCAATGACTTAAGTAGTCAATGTATGCGGAAAGTATATGAAAATGGTTTTCTCCATCTAATAAATACAATACGGGGAATGTCTTGTTAAGACTAGTAGAATCTGTTTTAGGAACATGAACGTAAAAACGGCGGTCTTCATTCAATACTTTTGAGGGAATTGTCAGCACATCATTTGAAATAGAATTATATAGCTCAACTTTCTGGGCATTAACCTTCAAATTGAAAAACAATAAAAACAGTAAAAGCGATTTGAGAAAATTATGAAGAGAAGTCATATCGTTTAATTTTTAGGGTAACAATTTCGAGACGGACGAAAGCAACGAACCGATTATGAGAAAATTTTCTATTCTTAGCGTAGCGGCAAACGCTTGGGTTTTTTACAAGTATAATCCTTTTTCATTTTTCAATTCATAGCAAAAATAAAAGAATGAAATATGTAGCAAAATACTTCTAATACTGCATTTATTGGTGTGCCTAAGTGAAAAACACTTAGACTAGCGAGGTCTATAAATCTATAAAAAACCTACGTTTATCTTTTCCTGTAGCACCAATTTTGTTGTAAAATTTGATGGCTCTTTCGTTGAAAGTTGGTGTCTGCCATTGAATATTTACACAATTGTTTTCCTGTCCGATATGTTTTAATTTTTCAAAAACTTGTTCACCAATTTTTAGTCCACGAAAATTTGGTTCTAAATAAAGGCAATCCAAATATAAAAAAGTCTGTGCGTCCCAAGTCGAAAAGTCAAAAGTGAATGAAAAGTAACCTGCTAATTCTGTCCCACTTTCAATTACATAGCAATACAATTTCGGATTTTGTGAAAAAATTGCATTTTTGAGTTGTTTTTCTTTACCAATAGATTTGTATGTTGCTTGTTCATATTCAGCGTGGTTTTGGCATAATTCAACCAAAGTTGCTAAATCTTTTTCTTCTAACTTTCTGATTATATAATCCATTGTTGGTTGATTTCGGCTTGCAAAAATTCAATAAAATGCTGAAAATAATCGGGATAGGTTTTGTTACTCATATAAGCAATATAATGTTTCCTTTTCAGTCCATTTTTCCCAATTTTTATTGCTTTTATTGAGTTGTTCTTTAAATAGGGTTGTAAAGCCCATTTTGCCATTGCCATAATTCCCATATCGGCTTTTACCATTTCAATTGATGCTTCAGTTAGTGGTAATGGCGTTATTTTTTTAGGACTAACTTTTGCTGGTTCTAACAAAAACTGATAAACAGTTACAGTTTCTAATGGCAAAGAATGTATCAACAAATGTTCATTAATAAAGTCTTCGGCAACGACAAATTTTTTTCCCGCCCAAGGGTGATTTTCAGAAACTACCATCATCATCTCGTCTTGAAAAAGTTCTACATACTTAATATTTTCGTCTTTGATTGGGTCGCTAATAATGGCAATGTCTAAAATATTTTCTTGTAATTTTTGTAAAGGATAATGAGTAGCTTCCATCACAATTTTCAACTCAATGTTTGGGTATAAAAGATGAAATTGCTTTAAAACAGAAGGCAACCAATGGTAACTTGAATAACATTCTGTGCTAATTCTTATTTCGCCAACTTCGCCAAAAATCAGTTGCTTGATTTCTTTTTCAGTGTCGGAAAGTTTGTCTAAAATTTCGTTGGCTGTTGCATATAATTTTTCTCCTGCTTTGGTTAGAATCAATTTTTTATTGATGCGAAGAAATATTTTTGTACCCAATTGGTATTCGGCTTCTTTCAATTGATGACTTAACGCCGATTGTGTTAAATGTAATTTATCAATAGCTTTTGTAATGCTACCTTCTTCTACAATAGCTTTGATAAGGCGTAAATGTCTAATTTCCATTTTCTGTTCTAAATTTTATACAAAGTAACGATATTAAACAGTCAGATTTATATGAAAATAATCGTTACAAATGATGAATTCTTTTCGTTTTTATGGCGTACAAAGTTATTTTAGTTTTGCATCATTATTAATCTTAAAATTTAGAAAAATGGATTTACAAATTAAACATTACGAAAACAAATTAGCCTTTGAAATGGATCCGTCAGATTTATTTGATGCATTAAATAACAATGAAAAAATTGTTCCGCTTGATGCAAGAAAACAATTTGGCTTTGAAGCCGAACATATTCCAATGGCAATAAATATTCCGCATCGTGAAATGAATGAGGAAAGCACCAAACATTTGGATAAAGATGTTTTGTATGTAACTTATTGCGATGGAATTGGCTGTAATGCTTCGACAAAAGGTGCGTTAAATATGTCAAAATTAGGGTTTAAAGTCAAAGAACTAATGGGCGGAATTGAATGGTGGAAATTTGATGGTTATGCTACCGAAGGAACAAAGTCAACTCCAAGTGGCGAAAAAATTCAATGCGCCTGTTAATTCGGTTTTCTATTAGCAAGTTGGACAAATATAGATTTTCGAGGTCTATATTTGTCCGCTTTACCTTTTTGAGATTGATATAACTAAAAAGGCAATCACCAAGGATTGCCAACAAATTTTGATAACACAATGCGTTTACTCATTCTTCAATTGATAACACAAAACAACTACGCCAGATGCTAAGGGTGTAACACTTAGCAATCTAAGTTTTTGATGTTTGTCTAATAAGTTAAAAATACTTAGACCTTTATTGATTAGTACTGGTGTAACAAACAAATAAAACTCATCAATGTGTCCGCCAGCGATGAGTGATGCAACAAAACTTGCCCCGCCGTACACCAAAATATCTTTACCTTCTTGCTTTTTCAAATTTGCAATTTCCTCCGCTAGATTTCCTTTAGCTAAAGTGGTATTTTTGCCAAAGGAAGTCTCTAAACTTTTAGTAAAAATTACTTTAGGAATATTCACCATCTTTTGGGCGAAATCATACTTATTATCCTCTGGCTTGAATCCTTCAAAATGTGGAATAAAAGCCTCCGACATCTTTCTCCCAAGAAGCAAAGTATCAGAGCTATCTGCCAATTCATTGATTAATTGCCAGCCTTTTTCGTCTGGATACCACGACCAGTCTTCGTTTCCATCGGGTGTTGCGACATATCCATCAACCGAAATTCTCATTTGTAATTTTAGCTTTCTCATGGCTTTTTGTTTTTACAAATGTATTTTAAAAAGGTTTCTCGTAACGGCTATCTATGCGTCAATCAAAGGTACAATTTCGACAATTTTATCCTCAAAATCAGCCTGTTATATTATCAATGACAATTTTACTTTCTTTTAATTCTATCCAGTTTCATTTTAATAACTAAAGTTGAGTCAGGAGAAACATTGGGTGGATAACCTTTTCTTTTCACTAGAAAATGAGGAGCGGTTAGTTCTCTAATTTCCCCTACTCGCATACCTCTTAATCCTTCGTCCACTGCGGCTGTCGCTTGATTACCTCCAATCAACACTTTTACAGGCGATTTTGAATTATAATTTGAATACAAAACAGTGCCATTTCTATAGCTTGTAGTTTCATAAATAAAAACCTCATCTCCTGCTTTGGCTTTAATGCCAGTTCCTTTTTCTACAATACGATATTATAATCCTGATTTTGTCGTAACAATGTTATCTGAACAGCCTGCTAATATTAAGAGTAAAAATATTATTGCCAATGGTTTCATGGATTCTTTTATGGTTTATTGATAGTGATGATGAGTACTAACCCAGTGTTTGATAAAATATGGAACAAATCGAAAAGCGTTCTTAATACTTATGATATCTTTTTTTGTATTTGCCAATAATGCCCGAAAGGGTCTTTAATCGTTCCTTGTCGGTAGCCATATTCGTAATCTTCAGCGGGACTGATTTCTATTGCACCCGCAATGATTGCTTGGTTCATTACTGCATCTACATCTGGCACAAATAAACCAATGCAACAAGTACAGCCATTGTGTTTATCAGGAGAGAAGAATTTAATAGAAGTAATTTCATGAACATGAAAAATAGCACCATCAATACAAAACTCTGCTACATGAATGCTACCATCTTCATTTCTAAAACATAGATTTTCTGTTGCGCCAAAGGCATTTTTATAAAATGAGATGTCATTTACTCCATTATTGATATAAAGTTCTGGAGCGAAAAAAGTTGTATTGGCTTTCATTGCTATTGTCGTTTTACGAAAGAGATTAGATTTTTGTGTAACAGTAATAATATTGTGTTTCAAAGAAGTGCCTGTACTTAACTCTTTCTCGCATTAGTTGAGTAGAATCTATTCTCTACATAAATTACAAAAACGATTCCAAGCGTATAGGCAATTAAGTCAATCCATTCAAACGATGTTCCTATAACAGTTCTGGCAAATTTTGAATGTCCTAAACCTATTTTGGTAACAATATCAAAGTATTGTAAAACCTCAAGCGTAAAAGAAAAAATTAAAACAGCTATTGCTGTTTTTAAAAAAGGAGAATCTACAAATGATTTCACAAAAGAATAAACCAGTATGACCACTAAAAAATCGCCAAAATAAGGGCGAATAAATTGGTCATGTACAAACATCGCAATAAGTACTTCGACTACAAATAACAAAAATGCTATGATAAAATAATTCCAGTTGAATTTTAGAATACTGCTCATTGGTAACGTTGTAAAAATTTATAAATGGCTAAGTGGCGAATTTACCAAAAGCTTTATACTTTGTGGTTATTTTTTTGTGTCTGCTGTCGGATTCTCAACAAACTTAGCTTCTCTCAGTGCTTCTAGAAGCACTTACTTGTTCGTACAGTTTTATTTCTTGCGTTGTTTGAATAGCCATTTTGGTAATGTCTCTCCTAAAATCTGTGTCGTAAAAACATTGTCGTGTGTGGTTGCTTTTAATTTCCAATACCGAATATTTTTACTCATTTCTCTATAAAATTGTTCGTCACTATTGATTGGATTTTCTGTGTCGTCAATGCCGTGAATCAACCAAATAGGAGTCGTTGCCAAGTCTTGTATTTTGTCAAACTGAGGAATGCCTGAAATACTAATTCCTGCTGCAAAAAGTTCTGGTCTGGCTGATAATGAATTTATCACTGTTGAACCTCCCATAGAAAATCCGATTACATAAATTCTTTTAGTGTCAATATTCAAATTTAATTTTAGTGTATCAATAAGTGATAATACTGAATTTAGACAGGATCTTGGTGTTGAATAAAGCACATTTCTTGAAGTGTCCATTACATAGTCAGATGAACGGGTAGGGAATTGTGGTGCTAAAACATAAGCTGGATATTTATTTTGAATATCAGGACTTGCAAACAACTTTTGTAATATTCCAAGTTGAGATTTATTGTCAGTTCCAACTGGTCGCCCTGAACTATGATATATAACTACTAGTGGATATTTTTCTTTAGTTTTTAATTGATTGGGTTTAAATAGACGATACTTAATTTCTATTTGCTCTTTTCCTACAAAAGTTGCTGAATCAAAAATATCGTTGTTTAAACTTCTGATTTTTAGAATCGCTTGTTTTGATAAAGATGTGTCAGCAGTATTTTCAATAACAGTTTCTCCGAATTGTGTTTTAGTTGTCGAACAAGATGTCAATAATATCGTAGAGATAAATAAGGCTAATAAAAGGGTTTTTGTCATTGTTAAGTTTCTGTTTGTTTGGGAGGTGTGCAAAATTGCTACCAACTAGTCATAAGCACTCCAACAACTCCAAACTGGTGTTATCGGGTCGTTTTCTATTTCCTTATCAGTTTATATCTTAAATGGGTTGTCAAGTCTGACGGTACTACCTCTTCAATTTGTATATCATATTTGTCTTTGTTAATGCCTTCAAAGAGTCGGATACCACTTCCTAAAAAAACAGGTGCAATGTGAATAAAAAACTCGTCAACAAGTCCTGCGTTTAGAAATTGTTGAATTGTGTTTGCTCCACCTTGTATTCTTACGTCCTTCCCTTTTGCTGATTGTCTTGCTTTGTCTAAAGCACTTTCTATTCCATCATTTATGAAGTAAAAAGTTGTCGTTCCTTCTTGAATCCAAGGTTCTCTTTTTTCGTGTGTTAGTACATAAACGTCAGCTTTGTATAGGTCATTTGGCCAACTGGCTTCGCCTTCTTCAAACATGCGTTTTCCCATAATAAATGCACCTGTTCGCTCAATTGTCCCTCTAATAAATTCCCCATCAAGTCCATCTTCTTCACCTCCTTCAAATCCTAAATATTCCCAAAATGCTTTTTGATTAAACATCCAAGAATGAATTTGTCCTGAAACACCACCCATAGGATTTTGAGGACTTCTGTTATCTCCTGCAAAAAAACCATCAAGAGATATTCCACTATCGAAAATTATTCTACTCATATTTTTCTTATCTGTAATTAAGAGTTCTTGTTTGTTTACTTAACTGATGGAATGGTTGCCCTAACAATGTTTTAGACTCTGGCAGTTTCTTTGCATGTTGAAGATAAACTTGAATTTGTTATTTTTCACAAATTTCCTTCAGCTTGTCGAGTGCTTTGGGGTAGCTCTCGTTCATATAATCTACAAAATCTTCTGCGGTGTCTAAGTCAACAATAACGGTTGTAGTCCCATTGTTTTCTTCGAAAGTATAGTTTTCAAATCCGTTTGCCCATTTTTCTACTTCTGGTCCTTCCGTAATTTCTTGGTCAGCTTTTAAGAGACCATAATGTTGAATCGAAACAAATTGGTTGGGTATGTTTTCTACTATCTTAGAAACCATACCTCCCTTTTCTCCATTCTCATCTACACCAACAAATAGCATTTTACTTCCCTTGTCCCAATTTCCTTCATAAGTAGAGGTCGGGTTAAACAAAGAAGTCCATTCTTCATAAGTTGATATACTGTTAATGCCAAGCATAAAATCATATATCTTGGTTGCAGGAGCATTGATGCTTACTTTGAATTGTAACTTTTCCATACTATTAAATATCGTTTAAATTAGTATTTCAAGTTACTATTTTCCATCATACTTTGCAATCGTTTAACATGGGTTCCGACTAGTCATAAGCTAGGGCAGGTTTTATCTTCTTTTATTCATTACCATTGCCGTTGTCAGTGTCTCACTGACAACTTTTCAGCGGATGTTTTGTCCTAAAATAGGTTGACAGTTTCAGTTAAACTATCTTATGACAAGACACTTAAACTAGTGAGTGAATTTCTCTTAATATATAGTGTAAGCTCTAATGGCTCCTCTGCTGGTTCAAGCCTATGCCTTGGACTTTTAAATTATTTCTTTTCAAAAGAAATATTCTATTTGAGTACAAGTGACGCTTTGTGTGTGAGTGCAGTCAGAGACTGCATTTATTTGTGGGTCTAAGTGAAAATACTTAGACTAGCGAGAATTTAGTTTTGATAGTCATACCCATTTTCACCTTTCACAAAATAGTAACCTGTCTTTTTTATGTAGTAATTTTCATCACCGTTTTTACCTTTATAGAATTTGAATTTTTGCTTAGGTCTGTCATCATAAAAAAGTGTTAATGTTCCATTCTCTAATTGATAAGTACCTTTTAATAATTCTTCTTTATCGAGCTTAACATTATAGTCGTTAAATTCAAAATTTCCGTCACGTTTAAATTTAATATTTATTGTCGCTCCGTGTGGTACAAACCAATAACCGATTAAATTTTCAACATTGGATAGTTTGCTGGTTTTAGAAGGTTCAACTTTGTCAACAGGTAGTGGTAGAGTATTAGTTTGTGGAGCATTTTCTTTCTCTTTCAGCTCCAACTCTTTTTGTTTTTCAGAATTAGAATCATTGCAACTTGATAATACTGTAAAGATGGTTAGTAGTAAAATTATATGTCGCTTCATTTTATTTGTTCATGTGGTTTTATTGTAAATCTAAGTGAAAAAACACTTAGACCAGCGGGGGGAAAAAATTAGCCCAACCGATTCTTTATTTTGCTTATCACTTCGGCATCAAACCACATTCTATCACTTTCTTGTTCAAATGACTCAACAGGTATGTATATAAATTGACTTTTTGATAAAAAGAGTAGATAAGTATTACTAATAAATTCAACTTTTATAAAGTGGTCTAGCTTTATTGTTGAATGAGTTACTTCATCAAATATTCCTTGTATTTTTTCATTATCAATCTCATATAATCTTTCGGAAGACAAAAGTTTATTAGATTTAGATTTGACAAACTTCCACAATTGTATTGCATAAAAAAAAGGATACAGGATAGTAAATACTCCAAGAAAAAGAGTTAAAGATTCCTGATTATCAACTTCAGTCATTATCATCACTAAAATCAAAACCAAAACATAAACCCACCAACTTTTCTTAAAATACAATGTTATCAAAAGACTAAATAATTCTTTTGGTGTATATTTAAATCGTTTAGTTCTAATCATTCTATTAAAATTTAAATGGTATTTAAAGCTAAAAGTCTCAAAGGTGCTGTCAAAGACTGCATTTTATTGGTTGGTCTAAGTGAAAAAACACTTAGACCAACGGGGGAAAAAACTAAAATCATTTACTCACATTTATATGTAAATGTTGAATTATTAGATGATGTCCCAGTCATTAACCTTCTTTTCAATTTATCACCATCAAATTCATAAGTAAAATTAAAAGTTGAACCTAAATTCCCACCTGAATTATACCTTTTAAGTGTTTTAATGAGATTTTTTGATCTTTTTCCCAAATTATAAATAAACCAAATATCACCAGAGAAAAAACCAAAGTTACCCTCATCAAGAAAATTGAACACTATAGGTGATTTTTGAAAATTAGGTTGCTCCAAATTAAGTTTGTCTGCATAATATTCCATTTCATAACTTAATACTGGCGAATTAGTAAAATCTGTTCTTTTAGAAGTAATTTTTATGGGATTTCCAGAATCGTAAGTTACGTCATACTGAAAAACACCTGATATGAATTTAATCAAATACCCATCGCTGTTATATTCAAAACTGTAGCTCCTCGACTCTTTACTATAAACATCAAATGTAGATAAATTGGCAACCTGTGAAGCATTATTTAAAGTCCAAGTAGATTTCACATATTCAGAATAGTTATAAGGAGTTGAATTCACTGTTATTTTATTGCCCGAATAAATGACTGTATCTTTCTCTAATTGAAATGTCCCTTGCTTTCTAATTATACCAGAAATCTTTTTTTGTTTATCATAATTTATAGTTGCAGTTATACCTTTAGATTCATCTTTAACTGATGTAACATAACAATTAGGTGTTTGGGGATTTGCAGTGTCTTCATCTTTTTTACAACTGAATAGCAACACAAAAAAGACAGGTAGTAAATGTTTTTTGTTCATGATTTTTAATGTTTAAATTATAGAGTTTTCTTATTTTTCTTATAGAAATTAATGCTAATCCTTGGAATCTATCAAATCACTTCCTAAATCTCCTTCAGTACTTCCAGACACTTACTGGCTCAAGCCTATGCCTTGGACTTTAAAATTATTTCTTTTCAAAAGAAATATTCTATTTGAGTACAAGTGACGCATTGCTTAACAATGCACCAGCTAGGGAACTAGAAGAGCACTCTAAGTGCTATACAAGACCACTCCGAGTGAACTAGAGACCACTCTAAGTGCTATACAAGACCACTCCGAGTGAACTAGAGACCACTCTAAGTGCTATACAAGACCGCTCTGAGTGAACTAGAGACCACTCCGAGTGCTATACAAGACCGCTCCGAGTGAACTAGAGACCACTCTAAGTGCTATACAAGACCACTTCGAGTGAACTATAAGACCACTCTGAGTGAACTAAAGAGCGCTCAGAGTGGTCTTCTGATTTAATCATTATGGATTTGTTTTCTTTGCTCTGGGTTTTGATTGCCCTGAGTAAAACTGGGCAATTCTTCGTAATATTTCAGAGACAGAGCCATCTGTTTTTTCAGCCGCTTTTAATAATTCATATACTCTATCGGCTGCTTTCATAGAATCTCCACTGGCTGCCTCCATCGTGTCATCCACTTTATCCAATAAATCGCCAATTTTAATTCTGATTGCCCACAACTGGTTTATCAAATCAACATCTTTCCCAAATTCTGGCGTATCAAATTCTACCGTAAGTTTTGTTGGGTATTCTTTGGCTGCCTCCAAACATAGGTTAACATACTCTACACTCTTGGCTCCCATCTTTCGTTTGGGTCTTTCTGCCTCAGGCGTACTAATCAAAAAAGGCAATTTGGTTTTTACTTGTTCAAGTAAAGCGAGGGTTGCGGTTTTGTCTGCTTCAGGCAAAACGGCTGAGATTTTGTTTGTGTTACTCATTTTATGTAAAAGGTTTAAAATTGCAATAGATAAGAGTATTCTGTTTTCGGGGCGATACCTCCAGAAAGGTGCAATCGTTTTGTAAGAATTTCTTCTCTCAAAAAGAAGTTTGAACGTAAATTTTCTGAATGATAATGGCAACGAAAGGTCTTCGCTTGAGATGGTTTATCGGTGTCGAATATCAGGTGCATCTACCAACTTTTGCGATACATCAAACATAAAGAAAAATTCGATTGGGACGTAAAAAATGGAGGAAAATTTAATCACTTTTTTATTAAACGGTATTTGGGGGACTTTAGGACTTTAAGACTAAAGATGAAAGAAGCAAGAGGCAAGATTGGGGACTGGAAGATTTTTAGCCATCGTTGGTATTGTTACCAACGAGACGGGCGAAAGCAACGAGCCAATGATGAGAATACTTTCCGTTGTTTGTATAGCAAAACTCTTGCTTTACTGTTTGGCTTGTTGTACCTACAAAAGGCAACTTTAAGGGATTGTCTCTTTTGCCGTTGTCTTGTCTCAATGACAAATTTGGGTCATTAGCAACAAGGAATAATGAGAATAATTAAGGTAGTAAAATGTACAGTCAGAGAAGCATTTATTTGTGGGTTTATTGAAAAAACACTTAGACTAGCGAGGGCACAGTTAAATTATCCTCCATAGTAACAAAGATTTCGATGATTGGCGTGTGGCTTACGCACGTGTTGTTGGTCTTGGCGACCCCGTGAAAAACACCAACAACGGCAGGAATGCCTTCCTAAAAATAAAATTCCACTTAGCAGGCGAATTAATTCGCCTGCTAAGTGGAAAAGTTTGATTAATTATAATCACCTATTCTGTAATAACATCAATCTCAGCATAGCCAACGGTGTCATCGTCTTTGGTATTTCGTAAAGCTCTCAATTTGATGTATCTAGCTTTTTGAGTAGCAAAAGTTTTTATTTGCCACAAAGGATTATTTTTAATATTCGAGAATTCACCTTCATCTACTTGTTTCCAATCATTACCATTTTCGGATACAAAGAAACTGTAATGTGTAATAATTCCTGAACCCCACCAGTTTTGGTCTGGCAAGTATTTGAACCCGCTAATATTTTGAATTTTACCTAAATCAATCACCAAATCAACGGGCATTTTAACCGTATTTTTTTGATACCATTGCGTATCAGGATTTCCGTCTAATAAGTTGTTTACCTCCTTATCTTCAATACCAACCATTTTCCAAGCTTTTTTAGAAACATCAAATTTCTCTTCCGTCAAAGTACTGGTCTTTTTACTTTTTGGGTCGTAGCTAATACATTTAATGACAACTTTGCCATCATCTGTTTTGATAGGTTCAGTATATTGATTCGATTTCAAAGTAGGAGTGCTACCATCCAAGGTATAATATATTTGAGATTCAAAATCTGCTGGAATAATACGTACATCTCCCGAACGCTCACGAATGGCTACGGGAGGCACTAATATTTGTGGAGCATCATATATGCCAATATTAGAAATCAGTGGGCAAGCTTTGGCATCGGTTATGTTCAAACGAAGTTTGGTGGCTTTAACCGTTTTGAAACGTAGAATGCGTTTATAACCTATCGTTGTTTCTTTGGCTACTTCTGTCCATTGATTATTGACGAATGCTTCCAAAGTAAAGGCCTTTACTCTTTGTCCTAATTTGATGTATTCTTGTACCAAAAAGCGATTGAAGGCAATCGGCTTTGCAAAATTGAAGGTCAAACTAGCAGTCTTTACCTTATCATCGGTTGTCCAATAACTTTCGTTACTTACATCAATTGCCTTATTTGCTCCAAACTTTGGGTCGTTACCACGCACATTAGAAGCGACTACTTTTGCGCCTTTGATAAGGTTTACAGCAAATACTTCTTTGACAGCCTTTCCAAAATCTAACGCTGCTTTTTCGTCATAAGGATGAATTAAACCATTCGGCATGATGGGAAAGTTCAATAATAAAGTGGCATTTCTACCGATAGAATTATAATAAGTATCCATCAGTTGAGGTAAGGTTTTTACTTTGTTATCTTCTTTAGGGTGATAAAACCATTCGGGTCTGATAGAAGTATTTACCTCACCCGGCACCCAAGTATTTCCATTTTCCAATCCATAACGAAGCATATTTTCTGGCACATCACCTTTGTCATTTAATAAACTCCAATTGGTTTCGCCAATATAACCTGCTTCTGTTCCAACCCAACGAAGGTCTGCTCTATCACCACCATCATTCCAAATTACAATGTTGGGTTGTAAAGAACGAACAAGTTTATACGTGTTTTCCCAATCATAGTAAGTAGTACGGTCAATCTTACGTGTTTCATTTGCTCCGCCATAATAACCAGAACCTCCGTTGGCACCATCAAACCAAACTTCAAAAATTTCACCATAATTTGTCAGTAGTTCACGCAATTGATTTCTGAAATAAGCAATGTATTCGGGTTTTCCATAGTCAGGATGGTTTCTATCCCACGGAGAAAGATAAATACCTAGTTTTAAACCATACTCTTTACAAGCATCAGCCATCTCACGCACCATATCGCCCTTTCCATTTTTCCATGGAGAATTCTTTACTGAATAATCCGTGTATTTTGATGGCCAAAGGCAAAAGCCACTATGATGTTTTGCTGTAATAATAATGCCTTTCATGCCTGACTCTTTACAAATTCTTGCCCATTGGCGACAATCTAATTTATCAGGATTGAAAATTTTTGGGTCTTCATCTCCTTTTCCCCACGACATATCAGTATAAGTATTCACTGAAAAATGGACAAAGGAATAATATTCCATTTGCTGCCATCTCATTTGGTTTTCACTGGGTACAGGTCCATAAGGAGAAGGCGCTTTTACTTGACCCAATGTACAAAAATTGGTAAAAATAAGTAATGCTAAAATCAAATGTTTATAATTCATGTTATTGTAAGATTTGGATAATGTTAGAGCAGTCTCTTTCAAAAAACAGCTTTTTGATTTAAAGTAAATTAACTTAGAAAATACTTTATCAAAAGCTATTTTTTTAACAGAGAGAGTTAGCCAACACTTGTTTCAGACTTTAGGATTGGGGATTTTGACGCTAGACTTAAGGACTTTAAGACGCTTTGATAAAACAGGATTTAGTCTAAAAAGAAAATACTTGAACGTTGAGAGACTGCATTTATTAATGAATCTAAACGATTTTTTCACTTAGAAGGCTGAAAGAAGAATCTGTGAATGATGTAAGTTATTCCTATAATTATGTAACATTTTAGATAATTAGCACCATACCTTTGTCGATACTGAACTATCAGGATATTCGATACCATTAAATAAATTACAAGATAATTTTAATAGCAATAATAGATTAATTATGAACATTAAACGAATTTTCGGGGCTATACTCACCCTATTAGGTATTGTAGGACTTATCTATGCTGCTACTTTATTTGTCAATAAATCTGGTGGACAAAATATCAAGGCACTCTTGACTTATGGAATTATTGGCTTTATTTTCTTTTCTTCAGGCATCAGTTTGATACGTTCAACAAATGACCAATCTTAGGTTTTGTTTTGGACTTTAGGATTTTGAGACTTCAGGACTTTAGGCTTTGAGAAGGAAAAAGATTTGTGAGAAAGTTTTTAATCTAAAAAGATAAATGCTTTAACGTTCAGCGAACTTTGTTATTTTATCGTGGGACTAGTGTGCAGTCGGAGACTGCATTTATTTTAGGTCTAAGTGAAAAAACACTTAGACCAGCGGAGTTGCCATCGTTTCAATTAGTCTTTGTTTTTTCAGAAAAAGTTGTAAATGTTCGTCCATCGTAACGATAAAGTCCGCAGTTTCGTGTTCCAATCCAAATGTCTCCCTTTCTATCTTCAAGCATACTCCACACTGAATATTTACCCATTCCGTCTTTGGTAGTAAAATTTTCAAATGTCTTTCCATCATATCGCCATAATCCACCTATACTTTCTATAGAATTCAATTTTTCACCACCATCAAACCAAATGTTTCCAATTTTGTCTTTAAAAATGGCTGAACCTATATTTGTTTTTTCTGCAAACATTGTAAATGTTTGACCATCGTAACGGAATACTCCGTTCTGTCTTCCACTAAACCAAATATGTCCGTTTTTATCTTCTAGCATATACCTTATCCATCCGTCACTATTGGGTTTTGCACTCTTAATCGATTTTCCATCATACCGAACAACGCCTTCTTCTGTAATTGGTCCTGAACCCATCCAAATTGTTCCCTTGCTATCTTCTAAAAAGCACTGTACCCATTTAAGTTTAAGATTTTGATTGTTTATTATGGTGAACTTGTCTAAAAAACGACTAAACGTTTTTCCGTCATAGCAATACAAATCTAGCGAAGTACCGAACCAAATTATGCCACTTTTATCCTGCATCATACTCCAAACGGCATTTATACCAGATTGTGGCGTTGGGATACCAAAACCACTCATACTAGTCAGTATAAAAGGAATTTTTGATATTGTTTTCCCATCGTATCTACTAACGCCATCGTCTGTACCAAACCAAATATCACCAGATTTATCTTCTAAAATAGACCAAACTTTATTATTACTTAAACCATCTTTTTCTGTAAACTGAATAAATTCTTTTCCATCATATCGATAAACACCTTCGCCAGTTGTTCCAAACCAAAGATTGCCGTCTTTGTCTTGCAGACTACAATGTACGTTTTGATGTTCGGTTGTGCCTTGGGTTTTGGTTAGCTTTGGATTTTTACTGGTAAATGATTGGCGTTCTACAACCGTTTCATTTGATTGTTTACTTTTTGTCTGTCCATTACAAGATAAAAAAAAGATGGATACTACTAGAAAAGAGAAGATTGGTTTGAATGTTGTTATAGTCATTTGCTAAATTATTTCTACTTATAGTAAAAGAGTAACCATTCCAGATTATCTTCCAAAACTGGTACTTAGTGTAACAAAGCTATCTTTAATACCCTCTATACAAGCAGAAAAAGTGTAAATAAATTGTAAATTAGTGTAAATGATGTGTGGAAATGTATTTGGATTAGCGGGACTGAGGAAATAACGATAAACAAGTAGAGGCAACAAGTAATCGAAATAAAAAATACTTGAACCAACGGCAGACTTTGAGACTTTAAAAAAAAGAAGCTTTGCTAAATGTTGAAAATTTAGCAAAGCTCTTCATATTACTCTTACTCTTAAAATCCAGAAAATTAACTCTTTTTAATCATTTTACGAGGTTTGCTATCTATGAATACAACCATGTGATACAGATCCTTAGTTGCCATTGTTTCTTGATAATATTTCTCATAACCTGCATGAGTCATTAAACTTATCTGATAATAATGTTTACCATAGTTAATAGCATTTTTCTCAAGCTTACTAACAGACTCATAAGAGAAATCAGTGTTTTTGTATTGGTTTAATACTGAGTTACTGACTCTTTTATCGTCAATCCAAATACCATAAATTTTATCATTCTTCCAAGCTTCAATTTGTTCTTGTGTTGGAACACTCTTTGGAGATGGTGGTAGGCTTGGTCTAAATATTACTCTCTGTTTAGCCTGTTGTTCTTCATTCATCGATAAGAATATAGTTTCTAATCTTTTTCTTTCAGCCTCTGTAAACTTATATATGAGAGGAATTCCCTTTTTATTCTTTTTACTGTTAAGAATTTGTTCGTACTCATCTAATAATGCTTGAGAAACGCCATCTTGAGTAGCTGGTACAATAATCTGTTTGGCTTTTGGAACGTTATTAGGCTTTTCTTGAGCAAAAGATTTTGTACTAAATGCAAATACTGCTATTGCTAATACTGGAATAATAGCCAATTGTCTGTACAAAACATTTTGAGGTGATTTTGATTTGGTCATCATGATTAATCGTTGTTTAGTTATGAGATAATTGAAAGAACTTGATAGATGATACGTATTACTTTTACTGGCTTTTTCAATCAGTAGATACTGATAACTAGAGACGTTAGGATATGTCTTTATCACGGCTTCATCCGCTAAAAATTCATGATTTAGCTGAACTGCTTTTTTATACATTAAGAGGAATGGGTTGAACCAACAAACTATTTGTAATATTTCTATTAACAGAATATCATAAGAATGTCTCTGCTGAATGTGTGCGCACTCATGCAATAAGATTTCCATTTCAATTCCTCCGCTGACATATTCTTGATTATTGACAAACAAATAGTTCAAAAAACTATGAGGACTCAATGCTTCATCGCTTAAGACTATTTGGGAATTGTTAAAAGGAATCGTTTTACTGTTGCGGGTTTTTGAAAGAATCTTATATAGATTAATGATAAAACGTAAAAGGAAAAAAGTACTAATCAAGCCATAAAGTGTTGTCAACACTAAAAAAGTATAATCTGTCTTTTCTATAGCTGATACTTCTTGAACAGTAGTATTATAATCTTTTATAAAATTAGTTTGCAGAATTTCATTCTCTGAAATGGGCAATGTAGGTGTAGAATAATTAAAAGTTATTAGGGGAATCACAAATGATAATAGCATACTTAACAATAAGTATCCTCTATTAAAGCTGTGCATTTTTTCTTTTTCAAGCAGTAGTTTATAGGTGAAAATAAACACTGCCGAACAGAGAACTATTTTGATGATGTAGGTTATCATTGTTCTTTTCTTTTGATTTCTTGTTCAACAATTTTTTTAAGGTCTTCTAATTCTGAGGATGACAAATCTGTAGAGGTTGTAAAAAACGAAGCAAATTGCATAGGCGAATTGTTGAAAAAGTTTTCAATCATTCCTTTTACATGCTTCGAAAAGTAATCGGACTTTTTCACTAAAGCGTAATACTGTCGGGAGTTTCCAAACAGATTATAAGCTACAAAACCTTTGTCTTGCATTCTTTTTAATAGGGTTGCTATGGTTGTTGTTGCGGGTTTTGGGTCTGGATAACTATCAATTAAATCTTTCATGAAGACAGTTTCATGTTTCCAGATTACTTCCATTAATTGCTCTTCTGATTTCGACAATTGCATTGCTCTATGTTTATGTAATTTGCTCTACAAATGTAGAGTAAATTTTCAATAAAACAATAGACTTGTAAAAAATATTTAGAATGGGTTATTTACTTATTCAGCAGGAGGAAGAAAGGTTTGTTAAAATAACAATTTCCACTTCAAAAAATAACCTATGTAAAACAAATGACGTTTACATAGGTTAATTAAGGGTTTAGTCACATTTAAGTAATAAATACAATTTGAGCGACACTCATATTTATTTCAAATACTTGATAATCAACAATTTAAATACTAATCGCCAATTACTATTTACTAATCACTCATTAAGAAAGACTAATATTCTGCCGCCCGATTAATTCCGAGGGAGAATAACCAAACTGTTTTTTGAAGGCAAAGGAAAAATGTGATAGATTTTCAAAACCTACTTCATAGCATACATCTATGGGTTTTTTCTTTTTTTCTACAAATTGATAATGTGCCAATTCCAAACGCTTTTGAGTAATCCAACGCTGTGGAGTGGTATTGAAGACTTTACCAAAATCACGTTTGAAAGTCGTCAAACTTCTTCCTGTTAGATAACCGAACTTTTCCAAAGGTAGATTGAACATAAAGTTCTTTTCCATGTAGTCTATCAAATCAATTTTACCCGGTTCTTCAAAGTTTGCCAATACGTTGTCTATGCCCTTGTCGATAGCCCTAAGAATACTGATTGCTTCGGTAATCTTAAGGGATGAAATATTTTCGGGCAATTCTTTCATTTCAAAATATGGAATCAACGAAACCAAACAGCTTTCCAGCAAAGGATGATTGTTGAAAAGATATATTTTTTGTGATTCCACCGCTTTGGGTTTAACATTCAGGTTTGCGTAAAAATCTCTTAGCCTTTCGGTGGATAAGTGCATTACTACGGTTTTATGCGGCTGTCCATCTTTAGGGTAATTGATAATTGTAGCTAACTGATTTCTTGGAATTAAAAATATATCTCCTTTTTTGAAAATATAAGTGGCATCCGCTTGAACGATTTTGGTTTCTCCAGAAATAAACCAAATCAGCATGTGGTGGTCGAACATAATATCCGACTTAAAAAACTTGTCTTCATAACATGAAAGTTTTATATCATCTGTTATGTATTTTGCTTTATATTCCATTGCCTTTTTTTTATTTCATTGAGTATCAAATTCAGTAATACAAAAGTAATCATCTGCTTTAGCTTATATAGTGAAGGTTAATATTTTTGAAATTTTACCATGAACAATATCGGTTTACTTATTTTGATAAACTGATATTGTTCGTGTTTTTGACTTAGTCCTTAAAGAATATTGAATGAAATACCCATCATTTCTTCCGTCAATTTCCATAAGTGTTTTGCATTAGCTTCCTCCAAAGAATATAATTTTGCACCATTTGATATTGAGGAATCAGAAGCCAATTCAGCGATGTCAGCATCTTCACAATATACTCCTCCAATTTCATCAAGCAAAGGACTGCTTGCACACCAAACAGTAGTCGCCGCACCTTGCGGAATCGTTTTCAGAGAGGCTACAATTTCAGGTAAAATATTACCTTCGGCATCGAAGAAACCCATTTGTTGGAACAACTCTAAGGATGCTTCTCGGGCTAATTCTGTTCCATAGATTGAACCGGGATGCAATGAATAGGCTCTTACTTTGTGGGCTTTAGCACGATTATCTAATTCAAGGGCAAATAAATTACTGGCAGTTTTTGATTGTCCGTAAGCTTGTAAAGTTTCGTATTCTCGGTTCAGAAAATTAGGGTCTTCAAAATTGAATGGGGCAAATTGATGTCCTTGCGAAGAAACATTAATTACTCTTGCTCCATTGGCTTTTTTAAGAGCAGGCCAAAGTCTTGCCGTTAGTTGAAACTGAGCTAAATAATTAGTGACTAACTGCGATTCAAAACCTCGGCTATCCCTACGAAGCGGAACCCACATAATGCCCGCATTATTGATGAGTAAATGAAGAGGTCTGCCCGAAGCCAAGAACTTATCAGCAAATGCGTCAATGGAATCAGGATTCATCAAATCCATTTTTTCCAATTCAACATTAACAATTCCTTCCAGATTTTTCTTTGCTTTTTCAGTATCTCTTGCAAGCACGATGACAGTCGCTCCTGCGGCTACAAGTGTTTTGGTTGTTTCCAAACCAATACCAGTGTTTCCACCTGTTACGATGGCAATTTTTCCAGTTAAGTCAATACCTCTGATGACATCGCTTGAAGTAGATGTTGCGTTAAATCCAGAACCTATTGGTTTCTGCAAAGCTCCTTGATAATTATTATTTTGTCTCATTTTGTTAAAATTTTAATTGTTTCGATGAGACAAAGTTAGAAAGGTTGTATAGGAACGACTTTGTTTAAACGTCCGAATATACTTTGTTTAAAAGGCCGTTTTAGAAGGAGTATAATGTCTTAAAGCAGAAGTAAAATCTTTGATAAATAAGAATTTTATCCTCAACAAAGAGCTGTCTAATTTTTCTGAGAACCTATTTTCTTGTTGTTACAATATTTTTTGAAATATCGTAATCTGGTAATTATAAATATATTCTTTGTTTTACACTCGGTTCTTTATTAAAAAATGCCTCAAGTGCTAGAAAAGAAGATGCCAGCTCGTTTGCTTTTATTTCCAGTTTAAAATCATACAAACCTGATGAATAACATGCTAGTTTAAGAAAAGCATTTCTGTCCTTTAATTCTACAATATCTTGTTCAAATTCTAGATTATTTGAGTCTAGTGTTTCACTTATAATATATTTTGCTAATAGATTGTCAGTAAAATCAATATCATCTAAAAATAAATCTGCCCAAGGTATTGTATCTGTAATAGCTTCTTTTAAACTATTGCCTTCCAAAAGATAAAACATATATTCAAACCTATTTGGATTTATGTCATCATAACGATAAATAATTTCTAGAGAATTATCACAGTTTTCATCGCAGACTAATAATGTAATGTGATAATAACTTGAATTAGGAATATCATCTATTTCAATATAAAGAAATAACGGCTGTTTTACCAATAGTTTAACCTCATCGTTCGACATTAATAATTGGTTAAGTTTATATTGATACTTATCTTTAAAATGGGCAATCGTTTTAAGCTGTTCTCCACTTTCATTTTTAAGTAAATTACACTTAGGAATATTGATTTTAAATGATTTCTCTGTTGTAGTAATTGTTGATTTATTGACTTCTTGCCAGTATGCTAAGTTTGTTTCTTTATCATATATCACTAAAATAACAGCAATTGAATAGTTTAACCAGTATTTCAAATGCCTTTTTGAGCCTCTAAATACATAACTGAAGTCTTTCCCTTCTTTAAAAAAGCTCTTACCTGATTTTATTTGAACTCCAAGTAACTTCCCAGTAGGAACTAAATCTTTAAATTTGAAACAATTACTTGTTATCTCAACAAATCCGTCAATTCCAAAGTCATTTATTGGTTGTTCTCTAAAAATCCATTTCAGTTCCTCTGTAAAAATCTTAGCGACTGAATAAACGCCTATTTTTTCTTCACTATTGTATATCATTAGTATTGAGAGTTAGAAAATTATTTAGAATTTCAGTCCGAACCAACTTCCAAAGCTAATAAATTATGTCTTAAAGCTTTAATCATACATAATGAAGCAAAATCTTTCTTGAGAAATCAAGTTTTTAAAGAATCTGCAAAAGACTAAACCAAGAGTTATTAAAGTTCAAATAGAATTTTCTTCAAAAAATGCTTGATTTTTCTGAGAACCTATTTTACTGTTGTTTCAATACTTGCCGGATTATTTGAACAATGTGGTTAATCAAAGGGAAACCCACATAATTAGCCTTAAAATTCTTTTATTTTCATGGTTAATAGGGAAAAATGCAGTAATATTATGTATAATTTTCTCTATTATTCTATATGAAAAACCTGTCTATTTTACTGTTAGCACTATTCGTGCTGGGTTTCGTTAGTTGTGCTAAAGAAGATAACCCATCTGGTACCATCACTCCAGTTACTCCTGGTACATCTGAAGAACCGTATTTTGAGTATAAGATTAACAGTGGCACAGCCGTGCATGTCGATTGTAGTGCTATCAAGTTTGAGGCTACTAGTGGTGGCAATTCGGTGGTGCCGATTGTAGCAACTTCTGCTTCTACAAAATCAACATTTACTTTTGCTTTTTATGGTGCAGCAGCAGCCCTAGATACAGTAAAAGCTGGCATTCATCCGCTATTGGCATATTCCAGCTTTACACCAACTGCAACAGCCATTCCCATGCACTTAAGTGTCAAAGTGCCTCAAACCACTGGTGGTACCGATTATTTCTATGGCTTGGCTCCATCTGAGGCAACTCACAAGCATACTATAAAATCTATCACCAAAGCTGGTGTTGAAAATGATAAGCGAATCTACTGGATAGAAGGTGAGTATAGCTGTAAAGGACAACAGTTGCCAGGAACAACTACAGCAACCATATCAGGTAAGTACAGGTTTAAGCTTTGGGCAGTGCAATAATAGTATTAGTGATAAACGATATTGGATTGTATTTAGGAGAAAGTTTTTATTTATTGTTTCACTTATTCTTCTGAACAAGTGAAACAGCTGAAATGCAGATTTTCAAACAAATTATTTAACATAAGATATATTCACTACATGTAAAGAATCTATTCTCCTTTTTGAATGAACAGATAAATATTTAATCATTTGGGAAAGCATAGGCTGTTTAGAAGGAATTTGATCTGTATTCCAAATAATGCTATCCTTGAAATACACTTTATAATAAGGTGCAACTCTAAAAATACCTCTGGGTGTTTCAGTGATATATTCTATCTTATGTATTTCATCAAAGAGGTATTTCTCAGGAGATAAACGCTCTAAAAAATTATACTCAACCATATTCCCTTTGACGCCAAAATAGGAATCATTGGCTAATTCAAATCCTATTATAGATAAAATACTACAAAGGACTATCCAACCTTTCACAAAACGTCTTCCGTCAATTCCATTTTTCATATTGGAATAAATTTCATACTCAAGTAACTTATCATAATCCATCATTGAACGAAAAAAAATATCTACTATTAAACTTATGAAAGTTATTGTTAGTCCACCTGACAACCACCATGATAAATCTTGCGTTCTAATGAAGTAGAGATACTCCTCATGTTTTGTCTCAAAAAATGGTGTAATTCTCGAAAACAAACAGTATAATCCATATATGGTTAATGGTGTAATCACAATAAAAATAAAAGAACCATATATATCATATTTCTTATAAATCTTTTCTAGTTCTTCAAAATTGTACTCTTTTTCTAACTGTTTCTTATTAGCACTGGGAAAAAAAGATGCCAACAACAATAAAGCCAATACAGTAATTAGGTGGCTACTAAATTCTAAGATTATTTTCCAAACCATGAATTGGATGTTTTGATTATGAATTAGGCACAAATAGTTTTATCCTGAAATAAAGTTATAATTATTCCTTACTCCACTTTCAAAACCTTTACCAAAGTACTTTTACTTTCATTGCCAATTCGCAAGAAGTATGTGCCTCTGTTTAAATGCACTAATGATAGTTTGAAGATTTGCGAATTGATGGGCTGATAAAGTAGCGTCTTGCCAGTAATGTCCATTAAACTGGTAAAATATTGATTGACTTTAGTCTCGTTAAGTTGAATCGTAATTTCTCCAGAAGTCGGATTCGGATATGCTTTGAAAAGCGCATTGCTTTCATTTTGAGTAGATAACACAACAGTTGGAGTATTCGCTCTAGTAAAATCAGGGATACCATAGCCCAATCTTTCATCTGGATTTTCATATTGACTTCCCGATTTTCTTAATCTATCTATTACTTCCATCGCTGTAAGCGTTGGATTTGCTTGCCAAAAGCCCGCTACCATTCCACATAAAATTGGTGAAGAAAAAGAAGTTCCAGTACTTGTAGTAACCGTGCCTGAAGGAGTAGCAATGGCGGAACTTTGTCCCAATGCTACTAAATCGGGTTTAACTCTTCCATCAGCCGAAGGACCAATCGAACTAAAAATAGCATAAGATTTCAACGCATTTACTGCGCCTACAGTAATGATTGAATCGGCATCGGCAGGGGTTGAGATATATCGCCAAGCATCATTTCCTTCATTTCCTGCACTGATTACACAAACAATCCCAACAGATGCTGCCCAAGTAGCAGCTTTAGCCGCAATGGTTGTTTTTCCATTCAGGTCTGAATATTTATGACTGGTACTTGCATCATCAAAAGTACTGTAACCTAGCGACGAATTAATTAAATCAACCCCAACACTATCGGCGTACTCTGCCCCAAAAAGCCAATTGGCTTCTTCAATTAAGTATTCCGAAAAAGCATCTTCTGTACGTAATAACAAAAAAGAAGATTTATAAGCAGTACCAACGATTTGTCCATCTAAATAAGCGCCCATGCACGATAAAACTGATGTACCATGTCCATCGTCTTCATAAACAGCTTTTTCTTTTTTTACAAAATCATAAGTACCTACAATTCTATTTTCATCAAAAAGAGGCTTTAAGGCTGCAATATTATTGGCATTGTTAAAACCTGCATCCAATACTGCAATCATCATTCCTTCGCCATGAAAACCTTGTTCGTGCATTTTATCTGCTCCAATCATTTCAATTTGAGTTTTGGATAAACCGTAATTGAGGGCATTGGTTTCATAACTTTCAAACTTAGATGATTTTCTGGCTGTTCTGTTGTTGGGATTATCAATTGAAGTATTGACTTCCAAACCTTTCACAAAAGATAATTGTAAAATACTTGTCAAAACTGTGGAAGAACATTCTATCAAAGCTGCATTCATCCAACGTGAAGTATAAATTACTTTTGCTCCCTTCTTCTTTACTTCTTCGATATAACTAGGATTAACGGGTAAATCTCTAGTGGTAAAAGCGATTTTCTGTTTCTGGCGACGAGCCACTGAGCGTTCAGACAAATAAGCTAAAGGCTGAGTAATTGAATAAGGAGAATTGTTTTTGTCTTTAAAAACTAAAAGGTATTTCGCAGGTAAAGCTTGTGTAAAAGCAGTCTGAAAGCTTAGTAAGCTCACAAAAAAGAGTAAAAAAATCAGTATTTTATAGGGTGATACAAAGTGACAGGTATTACTCTTTTCCATTCTTTTTAAATTTCATGATGAAACGTGTTCCAAAATCAACTTTACTTTTGCCGATACAATCAGGAGTATTACAATAAGCGAGTGCTGTTTTTTCTGCATAAATCAAGCCTACTCCATCTGCATAGATTTCTACTTTCTTTTTTAAATCAACTAAGGTAGAATCATTTTGTTGAACAATTCCAACCGTACTTGGAAAATATTGATTGTTGACAGTGTAAGGCTTATAAAGATTTTCAACGATTACTTCATCTTTCCCTAAATCATTAAATTGATTTATATCCCAAGTCATTTTATCTTTTAAAGGAAATATAAACTTCAAATAAGTAATATTATTGGCTGATTTCAAAGCTTTGTCTTGGAGTTTTTTTGAGGTAAAAACAGAGTCTAATTTCCAAGCTTGCTGCTCATTATTGCGATAAAATCTTTTAACAAGAATGGCTTCTTGCCCATCAATATCTGTAAAAAAACTATCTACTAATTCTTTTACTTGGTAGGTTTTTACCAAAGGTTCTTGACTTAAAGCATATTGTGTTTCTTCTACTTCGTATTCAATATATTGTTTATAAATTGGATAAAAAAAGCCATAACCACTCTGAGGTGGAGTAACACAACCACAATCATTATGGCTACAAGCTTGAAGAATTAGGAAACTAAAAATTAGGCACAAATAGGTTTGTTTGCTTTGCATAGTTGTAAGAGTTTAAATTCAATTAAATGTATATGATAGGACACGCTAAAGATTAGACATTAATAGCTTTATTTTCGTTGCATAGCTGTGAGAATAAAAAAGCCAGTCAAATGTAAAATGACTGGCTTTGATTATTTTGTTTATTGTCCTTCTGGCACTAACCAAGCTCTACGCAAAGCAACTTGCGCATCAGTTGGGTTCTCCATTGGAGAAAGAAGGTTTTTCTCAACAACTTCTGGTATAAAGATTTTCGCTGAAAGTTTTGTTTCTACTTTTTTGTCTCCGTCTTTTCTCAACACCACAAAATCAACATTATCACCTTCTTTACTATTATTGATAAAGTCTGAACGAGTAGCTCTGAACGTTTCTAAACCTAATGCTTTTCCATTTAAAGACACCAATTCATCGCCAGCCTTGAAACCAATTTTTGCTCCAAAAGCATCAATTCCATCTTCATCAATGATAAAAATACCCTTAGTTTCTGGATTGATTCCTAGATTATACACAGAGAAACCTAAAGTTTTTTCAAGTTTCTTATTCGTTTTTTGGAAATTAATCCCAACGCTATTTAGACTTTCTTCTAATGGTAAAGGCTCTTTCCCTTCTATATATTTAGCAAAAAACTGACGAATTTCTGGGAATTTAGTTACTTCAGCAATCTTATCGAAAAGCTCATCATCATTAAATGATTTATCTTTCCCATAATATTTTGATAAATCTCTCATTAAATTCTGAGTACCATATTTTCCTCCAGACAATTGACGAAGTTTAATGTCCAAGCAAAGTCCGATTAAAGCCCCTTTTTCATATACATTTTGGTATTGGTCTTTGTATTTTTCCAGCACATCTGCCGACATTACTGTAAATGGAACATCATCTTTGTAACGGTCGTACATATTTCCAATTTTTGAACGAAGCATATTCATGTACATTGGCAATTCAATCAAACCGTATTTCGCTTGCATGTGTCCAGCGGCATATTCAGTCATTCCTTCATACATCCAAAGGTGTTTAGACATCTTTGGCTTGTTAAAATCAAAATCTCCAATTTCTTTCGAGTGAATACTTAGCGGTGTTACGATATGAAAAAACTCATGCGAACAAACATCTTTTACTGTTTGCGAAAGCTCCTCTGAAGAAGATTCTGGCAAATAATAAAAAGAAGAGTAAGAATGTTCTAAAGCACCGTAGCTTCCGTTTTTCAAATTGTCAGAAAGTACAATTACAAAAGCATATTTTTTGATAGGCAAAGTACCTCCTAAATACTCTTTTTGTGCTTCCAATAAAGTTTTTACATTATCTGCAATTTCAGCAGAAGTAGCTTTTTTGTTTGGTGAATAAACCGAAATCAAAATATCAGCACCACCTACTTTCAAAATTGTAGTATCTGGTTTACAGTACATGATGGGAGCATCTACCAAATCATTATAGTTTGAAACACTGAAAACATCTTTCTTGTCGTCTGATTTAGTCGCCGTTAATGACGATGCCCCATAAAAACCAGTTGGTTTGCTGAAAGTAAGTTCGAAAGTACTACGCTTTAAATCATCGAAGTAACCAAAGAAACCATGCGTATTTATCGCAAAAAGTGTATTTTCTTCAATATCTGTTCCGGCAGGTTCAAAAACATATTCGCCAGAAATCTCAGGTGAATCCCAAGTATCATCTACCAAATAGGTAATTTTATTGAGTTTCTTCGCTCCTTTTATTTTATAACTGTTAACATCAACCTTCGTGACAGACAATTCTTTCCCTTTTTCATCAAAAGCTTTCAACGCTGAGATATAACGTCCAAAATCATAATTGGCATAAGTACCCGGAACAATTTTAGGAAAATTATAAACTACTTCATCTTTCAAGATTTTAGGAGTGGTCAATGATACTTCTAATTTATCGTTTTGAACTTTTGTTAAATCAATAAAAAACTGATAATTGGCATTTTGAGTTACTTTCTGTGCGAAAGTTGGTAGGCATGTTATTAATGCCAAAAACAGCAAGAATTTAATCTTCATTGGGTTGTATTTTTCAGTTAAAATAAAATCAATTAGCATTCAATTTTTTGTAAACGCAAAATTGAATGTAAAAGTATGATTAATCCGCATTGTCTGAATCCTTTACTAGCGTTTAAGATTAATCGTACCTTGAATAGAAGTTGCACTTTTAGCTTCTTGTTCAGTTCCTTTGTATTGCAGGGCAAGACCTCCCATTGCTAAAAAAACAAAATCCTCAAAAGTTGTAGCATTAAAATCGCCATCAGCATCTGCTGTAAATTTCTTGTAACCTAATACTAATTCATTTGAAGTAAGAGTTAATACAGATAATGTCTGAACTTGGTATTTCCCATTCATCCCCTTTGTTACTTTTGAAGTCAAAACGATTGTTTTTCCATCACTTGAAGATTTCCATTTTCCAGAGTCTGTTCCTGAAAGGTAAGTACTATCCGTTTTAAATTCATAAGCGTAAGTGTTAGAAATTGAATCTACACTTGAAGTATTGGTACCAGGTATTTTTCTGATGTCATCCAATGTTAATTCATACGTTTTTTTGTCAGTAATTGTACCCAAACTTTTAAATGACCATTTACCAGTAATGGTTGCTTCTGCTGGTGTTGGATCAACATCCGGTCCAAATTTTTCTTCACAAGAAACAAGAGAAATAGTAGAAATTACTAAGAGGAGGAATAGGGTGATTTTGTTCATTTTGTTAGATTTTTAGAGTTTAAAATCAAATTTAATAAATATGTAAAAAAGTCAAGCTAAAAATTATTAAACGGTAAGATGTGATTAGTAATTTGTGATTGTTATTGGTTTTTGCAACAGGTTGATTATTAGAAAAAACCAGATTTTGATGAGTACTTGTGTAAAACAAAAGCAAAAAGCCCGACAATTCATCGAGCTCTCTACTTTTAAAGAATTTTATTGATTACTCCCACTCAATTGTTGCTGGTGGTTTTGACGAAATATCATAAACTACTCTGTTTACGCCTTTTACTTTATTGATAATTTCGTTAGAAATCTCTGCTAAAAACTCATAAGGTAAATGGCACCAGTCAGCCGTCATACCGTCAACCGATGAAACTGCTCTTAACGCTACTACTCTTTCATAAGTACGTTCATCGCCCATTACTCCCACTGATTGAATCGGCAATAACATCGCCCCTGCTTGCCAAACGTTATCGTACAAACCTTTATTTTTCAATCCGTTGATAAAAATATAATCAACTTCTTGTAAAATCTGTACTTTCTCAGCCGTAACATCCCCCAAAATTCTAATACCTAAGCCTGGTCCTGGGAATGGATGACGACCCAAAATAAACTGTGGAATTTCTAATGTTTTACCTACCAAACGTACTTCGTCTTTGAACAAAGTTTTTAGTGGTTCAACAATTTTCAATTTCATATAATCAGGTAAACCGCCAACGTTATGGTGAGATTTAATTGTTTGTGAAGGACCTCCACTAACTGAAACTGATTCAATAATATCTGGATAGATTGTACCTTGTCCTAACCATTTTACGTCTTCAATTAAATGAGATTCTTGGTCGAAAACGTCGATAAATACTTTACCGATGGCTTTACGTTTAGCTTCTGGGTCTGTCAAGCCTGCTAATGCCGAATAGAATTGTTCTTTGGCATCAACACCTTTTACGTTCAAACCAAGATTTTTGTATGATTCCAGAACATCTTCAAATTCATTTTTTCTCAATAAACCGTTGTCAACAAAAATACAGTAAAGGTTTTTGCCAATGGCTTTGTGAATCAAAACGGCTGCTACTGAACTATCAACACCTCCTGAAAGCCCTAAAACTACTTTATCGTCGCCCAATTGTGCTTTCAACTCAGCTACAGTTGTGTCAACGAATGAATCTGCCGTCCAATCTTGTGAACATCCACAAACGCCAATCACGAAGTTTTTCAACATCGTCTTTCCTTCTAAAGAGTGCGTTACTTCTGGGTGAAACTGAATCCCATAAGTTTGTTCTCCTTTAATATGGAAAGCGGCAATTTTTACAGATTCTGTTGAACCAATGATTTCAAAATCTTCTGGAATCGACATGATGGTATCACCGTGCGACATCCAAACTTGGTTATTTTCAGAAACATCGTTCAATAATGGATTCTCCGCTACTTTCTGCAATTTTGCTCTTCCGTACTCACGATGTCCAGAATTATATACTTCTCCACCAGCTGTAAAAGCCAATAATTGTGCGCCATAACAAATGCCCAAAACTGGTAATTTTCCTCTGAAAAGACTCATATCCACTCGTGGAGAATCTTCTTCACGTACAGAACATGGGCTTCCTGATAGAATTACGCCTTTTACGTCTTCGCCAATCGATGGAATTTTATTGTATGGATGGATTTCGCAATAAATATTAAGTTCACGAACTCTACGGGCAATTAATTGAGTGACTTGTGAACCAAAGTCGAGGATAAGAATTTTTTCGGACATTTTCGATTTCGGATTGCTGAATTCGGATAGCAAAATGGAGCGACCCGAAAACTATGCTAAAAAATAAACCGCAAATTTCGGGAAAATTTGCGGTTTTGAAGTAATATATTTTACTTTTTTTGAAAAATCTCTTCAGAACTTAAAATTGAAAATAAATAAACTGCGACGGTGCATCGAACATTCCCAAGAAAAGTATCGCTAAAATGACACCGTAATAGAGTATCCAACGAAACAAAACTGGTTGCTGATTCAATACTGTTCTTAAACTTTTTCCTCTTTGGAAATAATGCACCGTTTCCATCACCAACAAAGCAAAAGCAACCATCACAAAATTGGCAATTCCTTGCCCAAGAAAGATATTTTTTTCAATAAAACTTCTATTACTTATCTGAGAAAGCTGTTCACCAATTCCTGTAAATAAATGTGTAGCGATATAATAAGCCGATTTAAAATCGACTGCACGGAAGAAAATCCATGCAAAACTTGTCAAACAAAAAACAGTTAGAATCTGAATAATTTTATAGAAAAAAGGTAACTTTTTAATCCCAATTATTTCTACTATTTTATTTCTATAATCAACCGTAAGATTGGCAAAAATCAAGTAAAAACCGTGCATAGCACCCCAAATAACGAAATTCCAACTCGCTCCATGCCAAATTCCTGACATTAAAAAAACGATAAAAACGTTGTATTCTCTTCGCCATTTTGACACTCTATTTCCGCCCATTGAAATGTACAGATAGTCACGAAACCAAGTAGAAAGTGAAATATGCCAACGACGCCAAAATTCAGAAATGGTTTTTGAAAAGTACGGGCGATCGAAATTTTTCATTAAATCAAAACCCATTACTTGTGCCGAACCCAAAGCGATGTCGGAATATCCAGAAAAATCACAAAAAATTTGAATTGAAAAAAGTGAAGTTGCTACCAAAAGTGGAATGCCTTTTTGCTCAAAAGGATGGTCGTACACTTGATTGACCATCACCGCCAAACGGTCGGCAATTACTACTTTTTTGAACATTCCCCAAGCCATTAATTTCAAACCATCTGTTACTCTTTGATAATCAAAATCAAATTTTTCATAGAATTGATGTAGCACATTTTGTGGTCTTTCAATTGGTCCAGCCACTAATTGTGGGTAAAACATCACGTACAAAGAGTAAATTCCAAAATGTCTTTCTGCTTTTTGCTTCCCACGATATACTTCAATTGTATAAGACATCGCCTGAAAAGTATGAAACGATAAACCGATTGGCAATAAGATTTTGAGATAAGGAATCGGGTTTTCAAGCGCAAAACCTTTGAGTAAGAAACCAATGTTTTCGTTCAAAAAGTTATAATATTTAAACACAGCCAAAACACCAATGTTGGCAATGAGACTCATCGTTAAAAACATTTTTCGCCTACTTCCCTCCGACTGCTCAATATAAATACCAGCGTAATAATCGATGACAATCGTAAAACCCAAAATAAGCATGTAAATCGGCACGAAAGCCATGTAGAAATAACAGCTCGCCACCAATAATAACAGCCAACGAAAACGATACGGCATTAAAAAATAAAGTATCGTTACGACGGGAAAAAAGATTAAAAATTCTAATGAATTAAATAACATAATTTTTGAAAGCCCAAATCAGTTTTTCGTGCTTTGGTATAAAGATTTTCAACGAGATATGTTGATATTTTAGTTTTTCGTAAATAAATGATAATTAGAAGGTTGAAATGCTAATCACCAATCACTATTTACTAATTACTACTTATTGTCTTTTGTAAATACTTAAATATTTACCTGTCGATATTTTCTGATAAATATGTCCGTGATATTGAATTTCTTGAGCTGTACTTCTACTTGAAACAATGGCTTCTGGCAAAAATGTTTTACTTTCTAATTTTCCTAAAATGCCTTTCACTGCAATTTGGCGTACTTCTATACCTTCAGGAATTAATACTCTGAGCATTAAATAATCTTTATCGTCTTCCAGCAATTCTAAACCAATAGATTTGAAGTGTTTTTTTAAGATAATTTCATCCATCGTTAAAAAATCTGCCGCTTGAATATCCAAACCTTCATGCGTAAGCACATCTTGATAAGTAGCATCAAGAATACTCTTTTTTTGATACAAAGCCAAAGCACCTGATTTTTCATTAATTGGTACAAATTTCTTAGCAAGCATCGTCAGTCCATGAAACGAAAGAATTGGTTTCTGAAAATTCAAAAGTAAAAAAGGTAAAGTAGCCAAGCTTAATACGATTACGACTGGTTTGATTATCGCTTTTCTTTCAGCAATTACTAAAGCACAAAAACATGAAATTAACAAGAAAAAAGGACTATGCAAGCGACTCCCGAAAAGTTGAAATCTAAGTAAAGCACAAAACATAATAAATCCTAATACACAAGCAAACCAAAATAAACTAAGTGTTTGTTCTTTTTTCCCTTTCAGAAAATAGAAAAAAGACACGGATATAATGAGTAAAAAATGCAGAAAGTTTCCAGAAAAATCTTCGGTAGTGCTGAACCTTGGAATTTTAAAAACACTGTCTTCACCAAAAGTAGTCAGAGGGTCAGAAATACTAATTCCTAAAAAATCATGAAGTGTCAGTAAAATATTCATCCAGAAATTATTCCAAATATTTCCTGGTGAGTGCATACCAATGTGAAGCGAAATCTGGCGAGTAATATTTGAAATTAAAGCTGCTGGAGAGTGATTTTCCAAAGAAATTCTGTCAGAAGCATGACCGAGTGGGTCATGGAAAATTACCCAATTTCTGGCATAATAACCCAAATTAATAGCAACACTTAGCATTACAATTAGGATAAGCCCAATCCAAATCTTAGATAATTTCCACCAGTTTTTTTCCAGCAAAACACGAAAAGCCAACCAAAGACAAAATGGAAAAAGAAAAATATAACCCGTTCCTTTGGTTAATTCAGCCAATCCCAAACTCAACCCGAAGTAAATAGCATTTTCTAGTGAAAATTCTTGAACATATTTGAAAGAAAAGTAAACCCCACAAACTACAAAAAACGAAACAACTAAATCATTTTGTGTTGAAGTTGCCTGAAGCACAATCATCGGAATTGTTGCTACAATCAATGCGCCAAACCATTGTGTTTTGATACTTCCTCCTAATTGTTTTATCAATAATGAACAAGCGGCGATAGCTCCCAAAAAGCTAAACCATTGCACCAAATTGGCTGCAAAATCAGATTTCCCCAGAACGTATAAATGAAGTATTACTAATTCAGAAAAAATATTGTAGGCTACCTGTCGGTGATTATTCGTTGCAAAATGACTAAGATGTTCATCTTGAAGCCAATACATAATTCTTGACAAATGATAAGTAAGAGAATCTGTATTATTGACGGGCGAAATCAATGCGAGGAAAAGTGTAATGCTCAAAATGATAAAAATAGGAATCAAAAAAAGACTTACACCAGTACTTTCTTTTTTAATATTTTCAATCAATTCAACTACTTTCTCTTTTCTATTTACGTGTTTTGATAAGCGAAATAGCAGGAAAGCTATGAGTAAAATCCAAAAACCTAGAATATAAACGAAATTAATTTTGAAGCATACATTTAAAATTTCAGTGCTAAAAACAATCGAAACAGCATTTACCAATAAAGCCTTTAGCAAAGATTCTCTGATTTGTTTTGAATTAAAATAACAATCAAAAAAAGCTAAAATGATGGTAAATAAAATAAGAAAATTAAGCATTGGTTTTTATATTTTTAGGATAATCCACAAAGGCTAAAATGAGGAATGTTGTGAAAAAGCTTTTCGTTTTACAATTTGCTGATGCGAAGTTAGCGATAATAACTTATTCTAAATCCTCCTTTTTTTCGTTGAATTCACTGTTTTCAAAGAGTGTTAAAAGTCTTTTTGTAAAAATCTCTCTTCCTTTTACATTTGGATGATAAGCGTTATCGTAGAAAAAAGCATCGTCCATCAAGGCATTTTCTGCTGTTCCTAAAATCGGAATTTTTAGTTCTTTTTGAATTTGCTGACTTATTTTCCGAATCGTATCCATATTTTCTTCATAACTTTTTTGTGCCAAACATGGAAAAGTAAAATATACTTTCGCTCCTTTCTTTTGTGCAAAAGCATAAAAATCGTTCAAATCTCTGATTTGTTTCGTAAAGTCCGATGAAGACAAGGTTGGATAAACAATTTCAGTTTTAGGGTTATTCAAATGGCAGAGTAAATCTCCTTTTGGTGAAAAACAGTTTCTATAAAAAATAGAAGTAGTATCGGCAATACTGATGGGTTTACTTCTGGAATGATTGATGGCTTCACCGATAATTAATCTACAATCCGTCAATCGGTGTACAGCATAAGCTCCCATTTCTTCAGTAAAAGACGGAAAATGAATCCATTTTTTTGAAGGAAGATAAAAATCAGCAGCAATCAATTGTTCGTTATATTCTCCTTCAGAAGTAACCATGTACTCTAAACTTAACAATACGACATCGCCTTTTTTTAGATACGTTTTCAGCTCCTCCATCATGTAGCGACTACCGAAATTATAATGCAAAGCCGCATTGACAACGGGTAATTTCAATTCATTTTCGAGCAAATCGCTATCTACACCAAACGCCATACTTGAGCCACTCATCAACACCAATCTCGGAGTAGGCACGGATGCTAGCATTTTAGTTTTGTCGATAATTGTTGCGATGTACGCATTTTGCGAGCGAGGGTCAAGGCTTAAATCTAATTTCCTTGCTCCATCAATGGCTAACAATGGTAAAATTCCAATCAAAAACAGTTTTATGAAGAACTTTAGGAGTTTCAAAATGTGTGATTTATTTAATGTTTATTAATCGACATAATTGCTCTAGAGCTTATTCAGCATATAGCAAATACTTTTTTCTGATAACTTTATAGGCTTCTAACTCTTTTTGCCAAGTAGCACGAATTTCAGCTTCAGTTTTTCCTGCAATGATTTGTTTACGTAAATCATCAGAACCTGCTAATCTATCAAACGAAGGAATACTGGTAAAAAACTTAGTTTTATCCGTCGCTTTTTGATAAAAGTCGAGTACATATTTTAAAGTAAAGCCCTCTTTTCGGGCATCAACTTGGGTTAAATCTAAACCGTAGCAAAGTTTATCTTTTTGTGGTGGATTTTTTGCACCCGGTTTATCTACAGGCGTAAAAGTAAAATTCCCATTTGCTGGATTTGGCGAACCAATTACTTGAAATTGCTTATCCGTTCCACGACCCACGCTTACTTCTGTTCCTTCAAAAAAACAAATAGAAGGATATAAAAGTATAGATTGTAAATTGGGCAAATTTGGCGAAGGAGCAATTGGTAAAGTATAAGGCGTTGAATGCTTGTAATTTAAACACTTGATGACTTTTAGATTTGCTTTTACGCCATCTTTCAACCAACCTTCTTGATTAATCATTCCTGCCAATTCGCCAACGGTACAACCATGAACCACTGGCACAGGATTTAAACCCACAAATGAAGCAAATTTTCTATCTAACACTGGACCATCCACAAGATGACCCATTGGATTTGGTCGGTCAAGAACTAGTATTGTTTTGCCAGTTTCTGCACAAGCTTCCATCACATAGTGCATGGTAGAAGTATAAGTATAAAATCTAGCTCCAACATCTTGAATATCAAAAATCACAATATCAATTCCTTCTAATTGTGCTACGCTTGGTTTTTTATTTGAACCGTATAAAGAAACAATTGGCAAGCCTGTTTTTTTGTCAATGCCATTGGCTACATGTTCGCCAGCATCTGCTGTTCCTCTAAAACCATGTTCTGGAGCAAAAATCGTTTTAACTTTTACTCCCAACGCAATTAAAGAATCTGCCAAATGTGTTTTCCCAATCACAGAAGTATGATTCACCACCAAAGCCACAGTTTTACCTTTCAACATTGGTAAATACAAAGCCGTTTGTTCAGCACCCGTTTTTAGCGTTTCTGTTGTATTTTTTTGGATAGAAACACAAGAAATTAGCAAAAAACCTGTTAGAATGAAGATTATTTTTGTTGTATGAAGCATAAGGTAAGCTTTGAGTTGTGAGTTTTTAGTGATGAGATTTAAGTTTTTCAAAGATAAAAAAGCAAGCGCTTTACTAAATTACACAGAATGAAAATCGACTCATCAATTATTTTACCAGTAAAAACTACTTAATTTGTAGTCAAGAAACAAAATTACAAAATACTGCATGAATTTCCCTTATTTCATTTCTCAGCGCATTCAAAATACTAAAACTACTTCTTTTTCTGGGACGGTTACTCGCATCGGTGTGGGCAGTATAGCAATTGGTTTGTCGGTGATGATTGTTGCTTTTGCAGTATTATTTGGTTTTAAAGATGCCATTCATCAGAAGTTATTTAGCCTTACACCACACATCAAAGTTTCGAAGTTTTCGGCAAACGAATCTTACGAAGAAAATCCCATTACTCAGCAAAGCGACCTTTTTAGAAATCATAAAAGCATCAAAGAAATTGCTCATATTCAAACTGCGGCTACAAAGGCGGGCATTTTGAAAACTCGTCAAGATATTTTAGGTGTGGTAATGAAAGGCATTAATCGTGACTTTGATTTTAAAAGATTTGAGCCGAACATCATCAAAGGTCAGCAAATTAGTTTCTCAAAAGATGAGTATTCAAAAGATATTTTAATCAGTAATATTATTGCCAACAAACTGAATTTAACCGTTGGAAACGATGTAATTATTTACTTCTTAAATGCCCCAGACCGCCCAAGAAAATTAATCGTAAAAGGTATTTATGAAACCCAAATGGAAGAGTTTGACAAAACCTTAATCATTGGCGACATTCGTTTGATACAAAAAATGAATAATTGGGGAGCAGACTCTGTGGGAAGTTATGAAATTTATATCAGTGATTTTGAGCAATTGGATGCTGTTACGAAAAAGATTCAACGCAAAATTCAACCTGATATGAAGTTAGAAAAAGTAACAACTACATTCATGGGTTTATTCGATTGGCTAGGAATGTTGGACAGAAATATGGTGATTTTCTTGAGCCTTATTTTGTTTGTAGCATCCTTTAATATGATTTCAATTTTATTGGTTTTGATGTTAGAACGTACTCCGATGATTGGCGTTTTAAAAGCTTTGGGAGGAAGTAATTGGCAAATCAGAAAGATATTTTTATGGAGTGGCTTTTCGATGATTTTCAGAGGATTAATCTATGGAAATTTGCTTGGAATTGGACTTTGTCTTTTACAAAAACAATTTAAGCTCATTCCTCTCGACCCTGTGAATTATTATATGAATACTGTTCCGATTATGATGAATTGGCCAGTAATACTCCTACTGAATTTGGCTACAGTTTCGTTGGTGTTGTTCGTACTGATTATCCCCACTTTCGTCATTACTCGTATAGAACCTGTCAAAGCGATTGTTTTTAGAAAATAATTTTTGATTTCGTTATCTGATAAAACAAATAGGATTTCGAACAAAACAAGTTCAAAATCCCATTTCTAAATCAATAAAATTTCCTTACAAAAGTGCTGCACCAAAAACGCCAGCGCTATCACCCAATATTGGTTTTACGATAGGAGTTGAAATCTTTTTATTATTGAAAATATATTTCTTGATTCTTTCGTAACCTTCCGTATAAAGTAAGTCTATATTTCCTACTCCTCCGCCAATCACGATTAAATCTGGGTCAAGTACATTAATCAATGTTGAAATTCCTCTTCCGTAATATTCTAATAATCTTTCAATCGTTGCCGTGGCAAATTCATCGGTATTAGCTAAATAACGTTCAAGTATTTCTTTCAACTTTAGTGATTCACCACTTATTTTTTGATAATATTTTTCAAGGGCTGGGCCAGCAATTACTTTTTCTACACAACCTGCTTTTCCACAGTAACATGGGTCGCCACCTTCCTCAATGATATTATGTCCCCATTCGCCACCAATTCCATGATGTCCAGCAATTACTTTTCCATGAACGACTAAACCACCACCAACGCCAGTTCCCATAATTACTCCAAATACTAATTCTGCTTTTGGAAAGTTTTTCCCTGCTCCCATCAATGCTTCTGCTAATGCAAAACAGTTGGCATCATTGGCTAATTTCACAGGAATGCCCAATGCTTTTTCTAAATCTTCGTGCATTGGTTGTCCGTTCATACAAACAGTATTACAGTTTTTCATGGTTAGTGTAGCAGGGTCTAAAACACCCGGCGTAGCAAAACCAATTTGAGCTGGCTGCTCGTCGATTTCCTCAATGACCAAACTAACTAACTTAACAATTTGACTTATAATATGTTGATACCCTTTATCAGCTTCTGTAGGAATACGTTTTCTACAGATTACAGCCAAGTCATTTGATTTATCTAAAACGGCACATTCTATTTTTGTACCTCCTAAATCAATACCCCAAAGATGTGTAGGATTTGTAATTGATGGTTTCAAGTTTTTGGATTTATTTAATTTATAGTTTACAAATTTTAAGCACTGCAAATTAACTATTTATTCTTACTTTTGGAAGGAAATCACTTTTTACACTTATTTACCCTGTAATTCAAACAATCTCCCCTAAATGAGTAGCTTTTTACTCATTTTATTTGTTATTTATCATCATTTTGAGGAAATGACAATAATTTGGTGTGATTAATCATGGTATAAAAATTTTAAGTTTAGTAACAATATATTCTTGTTCAACTTAAACTTTTATAGCTATGATACGCTGGTCAATCACATTCTTAATTATTGCCTTAGTTGCAGCCATTTTGGGTTTTGGAGGTATTGCCGCCAATGCTGCCTATTTCGCTAAAATACTATTTTTTGTAGCCTTAATATTTGCCGTATTTAGTTTTTTAAGAGGCAGACGAAATAACTAATTTTTCGGCAAACGGTTACTCAATTATTTTTAATCAAAACAAATTCAAGCATTTTCACAAATATCTAAATCAGAATAAAAGCTAAAATCATGAAACTTCAAATAAGTTGCCAACTTGATTACGAAGCTTACTCCTCTACTCCGTTAATTCTGATGCTCAGACCAAGAAGCGGTTCTGGGCAATGGATTATCAAGGAGGAATATATTCTTGAGCCTAGTGTTCCTATTACTGAGTACACCGATATTTATGGAAACTTATGTCAACGTTTATTAAGTCCTCAGGGTAAATTCACCGTTTTTACTTCATCAATTGTACAAACTGCTGATGAAATTGATGTAGCGCCCGGAGCGGAATTTGTGTTGATTGAAGATTTACCTGCCGAAGAATTGATTTATCTACTCCCAAGTAGGTATTGCGAATCTGACCAATTAGGAAATCTCGCTTTTCAAATTGTTGGAAATGCTTATCCCGGATATGACCAAGTGGAATTAATCCGACAATGGATTCATTACAATATTGTTTATCAATATGGTTTCAGTAATGTTTCTACTTCTGCCAAAGATACTGCTTATGCTAAAGTTGGCGTTTGTAGAGATTTCTCACATTTAGGAATTGCCCTTTGTAGAAGCTTGAGTATTCCTGCTAGAATGGTTGTGGGTTATTTGCACGAATTAAACCCGATGGATTTACATGCTTGGTTTGAAGCTTTCATTGGCGGACGTTGGTACACTTTTGATGCCACACAAGACTATCCAAAAGGCAACAGAGTGGTATTAGCTTATGGCAGAGATGCTGCTGATGTTGCTTTAGCAACACAATTTGGCAGTATTTTTTTATTAGATATGCGTGTTTCGGTGTCGATAGCAGAAGATATAACTGTGTAAACTATCTTCTGTTATCATCATCACCCATCATACTCAAATAACTATTATATCGACTTTCTGCAATTTCACCACTGCCTACGGCTTCCATTACTGCACATTTAGGTTCATTAAGATGCTTGCAATTATGGTATTTGCATTCACCTAATAACGCTCTCATTTCAGGGAAAAAATGTGATAATTCTTGCTTTTCAATATCAATCAATCCTAATTCTTTAATGCCGGGCGTATCAATGATATAAGAATTCTCTTCGATTTCAAACATCGTTGCAAAAGTTGTAGTGTGTACTCCTTTATTAGCAAAGCTTGAAATTTCCATTGTTTTTAAATCTAATTCTGGCGCAATCTGATTCACCAAAGTAGATTTCCCAACCCCCGAATGACCAGAAACTAGTGAAATTTTATCTTTCAAAATATCATTAAAGGCTTTGATGCCGATTTTCCCAACCGCAGAAGTAAATACGCATGGATAACCAATACTTTCGTAAAGTGCTGCTAAATCAGCCAAGTAATCTTTTTCTTCCTCAGAAAGTAAATCTATTTTATTAAAAACAATGGTTGTTGGTATTCGGAAAGATTCAGCTGAAACTAAAAAACGGTCTAAGAAACCCAATGAAGTTCTAGGATAATTTAAAGTAACAATAATCACCGCTTGGTCGAGATTCGCAGCTAAAATATGTCCATGAGCTGTTTTATGAACTGATTTACGGATAATATAATTTTCACGAGGCGCAATTTTAAAGATTGTCGCCATATTTTCTAATTTATCTTCAATTTCAAATTCTACTCTATCGCCAACCGCAATCGGGTTAGATGTTTTTAATCCTTGTATTTTAAATTTTCCTTTCAAACGGCATTGCCATACGTGCTTATTTTCGTCTAGCACTTCATACCATGAACCCGTTGAACGTAATACTAATCCTTTCATTATTGTATCAGAATATTGATAATTCCTTGATAAATTTTATAATTTTTGCTGTCCCTCCTAAATTCTCTTTCACATAACTTAATATCGTAGCAGACTTCTCTTTTCTTAACGTTTCATCAAAATATAGTTGCTCGAAATTACTTTTAAATTGCGCAGTATCTGCAATCACAAATGCTCCACCAATACTTATCAAATCCATAGCTTCTTGAAATTTTTGGTAATTATTATTGCCAAAAAAGATAGGCAAGCCAAAAGTAGCTGCCTCTAAAGTATTGTGTAAACCTTTACGATAAGCACCGCCAATCCAAGCAAATTCTGCATATTGATATAGCGAAGAAAGCATTCCTATATTATCAATAAAAAGTGTTTGGGCAGCTTCTAATTCTCCATTTTTTAACTGTTGAATTTCAGAAAATTTGATAGATTTTCCTTTTAACACTTTTTGCCAAGCCGTTATTTCTTCATCATGAATTTCATGTGGTGCAATAATTACTTTTAAATCATGCTTAAAATCATTCAACATTGGCGCAATTACTTCAAAATCTTGTTGCCAACATGAACCTACAATTAACACAGGTTTTTTATCCTTAAATTGGGCTACTACTTCAATTTCTTTTTTGGCATCGGCTATTTGTTTTACTCTATCGAAACGTGTATCTCCTCCAACACTAATTTGCTGAATACCAATACTTTTCAGCAAATTATACGATTTTTTATTCTGTACAAATATATGCGTAAAGTAAGCTAGAATACTTCTATAAAAGCCCCCATATTTTTTAAAAAAAACTTGATTTTCTCTAAAAATAGTCGAGAAAGAAATTACTGGAATTCCTTTTTCTGAAAGTATTCTCAAATAATTATACCAAAATTCGTACTTCACAAAAAAGGCTACAGCTGGTTTGAACAATTCGATAAACTCAAGGGCATTCGCAGAAGTATCCGCAGGTAAATAACAGATATAATCTGCTCCAGCATAATTTTTACGAATCTCGTAACCAGAAGGCGAAAAAAAAGTAAGTAAAATAAGATGCGTTGGGAATTCCTCTTTGTATTTTTCAATTACTGGTCGGGCTTGTTCAAATTCCCCTAATGAAGCACAATGAAACCAAGCCAATGGCACTTCAGAAGTATTTTTTTTTATCCAGAAATCACTAGCATAAACCTGATTGCTAAAGTTTTTTCTACCTTGAATCCAAAGCTTAGCTTTACTGTTGAAAGGACTTGCAAACCAGACTAATAACTGGTAAATGTAAATTGAAATATGATAAAGTAGCTTTGACAAATGAAATTTGAATTAATTTTGAATCAAAATTACAGCTAATTAGTTTCATATTAAAACAAACACAAAGCATTTACATAATCTGAAGTAGCGAAGAAGCGCTAAATAATTACAATGAACTGGAATCAATTAACAGATTTATCTCAATTAGAGGCTATCAAAGAGGAATCTAAACAACAACCCATTTTGATTTTGAAACACAGCACAACGTGTTCAATTTCATCTACTGCCTTAAATCGTTTGGAAAGAAATTGGAAACAAGAAAGTGTAGGCGAACTAAAACCTTATTACTTAGATTTATTGAAATTTCGTCCAATTTCAACCGAAATTGCTAATACTTTCGATGTTGAACATCAATCTCCACAAGTATTAGTAATTCAAAATGGTGAATGTATTTATGATGCTTCACATTTTGATATTTCATTTGCTGAATTAGCAGAAAAAGTAGCGTAGTATAATAGTTGTGAGTTAGTGGGTTGTGAATTAGTGAATGTTTTTTTTTATGAAAAATCACTAATTCACAATTCACTAACTCACTCAATAATACTAATTCCACTCAAAACTCACCACTTGTTCCAAATCTGGATGCAAACTTAGTGAAACAGGACATTTGTGTGCGATGTTCTCTAGTTTCTTAATTTGTTCTTCTGTCAAGACAATATTTGTCTTCATTTTTAAGTTTATTTCTAAACGAGCTACTTTTCTTGGGGGTGTCTGAGACATAATTTTTGCTACCTCAACACCAGAACCTGCTAATTCAATTCCGTCACGTTGTGCAAAAATTGCCATAGTAGTTAGCATACAAGTTCCCGTAGCAGTCGCCAATAAATCGGTTGGAGAAAAAACCTCACCTTTACCCATATTATCGGTAGGTGCATCAGTAAGTAATTGTGTACCGGATTGCAAATGTGTTGATTCGGTACGGAGGTCGCCTAAATAGGTAGTTTTTACTGTTGGCATTATGTTGTTGTTATGTGTTAAATATTTGATGATTTTTGTCCTAAATTTAAACAAATAGCGTCATATTCCGTATTTTTATCATAATTATATAATTTGTTGACATTGATTTTCATTTTTAGAAACAAAAACTGTGGATTGTCTGATAAATATCAATATTCATTGTATGTTTAGTTCATTCATATAAAATTTTTGATTAAACCATTGTGAAAAAACTACTAAATACACTTTTATTCTTCATTTTAGCTTCATTGTCGTTTCATACAATTGAAGCACAGCGCCGAAATACTTCGACTAAAACTACTCAGACAAGAGAAGTGGTCGATGAAGAAAATTACCATTCTATTTTATCGTTTGGCTTAACAACCAATACGAATTCTGGTTTGTTAGGCGGTTTAATGGCACGTAAAGAAATTGTGATTGATAATAATGCTTTGCATCGCCAATTTCATTATTTCAACCTTGAAATTGTGAATGTAAACCATCCAAAAGAAAATACAATTAGTTTCTTAGGCAACGGAAGTAGTTATGTTGATGGAAAACAGAATTACCTTTTTGCGATTCGCCCTCAATATGGTCGTGAAATTAATTTGTTTCATAAATCATCAGATGGTGGCGTAAATATTAATGGAATTATTGCTGGCGGACCAACGATTGGAGTTGTAAAGCCATATTACGTACAAGTATTTTATGGAAGAGGAAATATTCGTGACGAAGCATACGACCCTGCCAAACATAATTACAATAATATTTATGGAAGCGGTGGTTTCTTTGAAGGTTTAGGCAATGCAAATTTAGTGCCTGGAGTGAATTTAAAAGCTGCTTTAAACTTTGAATTAGACGCTTTTCGCCAATCAAATATTAGTTTAGAGATTGGTTTTTTAGCAGAAGCATATACTAAAAAAGTAAATATCATGGCGACGGCGGAGAATAGAAGTGTATTTACTTCAGGTTATTTAACCATCTTTTTTGGTGGAAAAAGGTAATTATCAAATAAGCTGAAAACCTAAAAATGAATTGGTTGAAAGATATTTAAACCAAATATTACTCTTGAATTAACTGAATATTCAAAAATAGCGTCAGGAAAATGTAAACCAATTTCATTTTCCTGACGTTTTTATTTTATTAGCATTTAACTTTGTAGCATAATAGTATTGTTCAAGGAATAGACAGACGATGATAGAACTTCCAGTAATAGCTCCAAAAGCAGAGACAGCCTCAACGCATTCTAAAAAACCAAGTTGGTTAAGAGTAAAATTACCGATTGGTCAAGAATATGCAAGAGTACGTAATATTGTAGATGAATATAAACTACATACCATTTGTCAATCAGGAAATTGCCCAAACATGGGCGAATGTTGGGGTGCAGGTACAGCAACCTTTATGATTTTAGGAAATGTATGTACTCGTTCTTGTACTTTTTGTGCAGTAGCCACAGGACGTCCTAACGAATATGATGCCGATGAACCACGTCGTGTAGCTGAAGCCATTAAATTAATGGGCGTAAAACACGCTGTAATTACTTCAGTAAACCGTGATGAATTAAAAGACCGTGGTGCTGAAGTTTGGTATCAAACAGTAGTACAAGTAAAAGAAGCATCACCAAAAACGACAATTGAAACATTGATTCCTGATACAAAAGGAAATTGGGATGCACTTTATAGAATGATTGAAGGTGGACAAGAAGTAGTTTCTCACAATATGGAAACAGTAGAGCGTTTGTACAGAAATGTTCGTCCACAAGCAAAATATGCTCGTTCCTTAGAACAAACCAAACGTACCAAAGAATTTGGGAAAAGAACTAAATCTGGCATTATGTTGGGTTTGGGCGAAACGCAAGAAGAAGTATTCAAAGCAATGGACGATTTAGTTGAAAATGGTTTAGATGTATTAACATTAGGACAATACTTACAACCTACTAAAATGCACCATGAAGTAATAGAATGGGTACATCCAGACACTTTTGCGATGTATAAAGAAGAAGGATTAAAGCGTGGTTTAAAATATGTAGAATCAGGAGCTTTGGTTCGTTCAAGTTATCATGCTGAAAAGCATATTTAGTAACAGCTCAATGATTTAACGCCAAAAGCCTCAGTTTTACTGGGGCTTTTGGCATTTATAAACATTACTATTTCTCATAAAAGAAATCTTTGCTAACTAGCTTTAAAATTCATTTATCCCAAAAAACAATAAAGGGCAAGCTTTCGCTCGCCCTGTTATTTGGCATATATTAGTTTGATTATGATGATTAAATGGTTGGGTCGGTTGGCGTATTTGGGTTCGTCAACCTTTCTTGATCTGGATATGGATAGAAATTACGGGTACGTTCTACCAAGCTTGTTGGTGGCGCTGGTCTTCCAAAACGACGACTGTCTTCTAAGCGCATACCTGTCATAAACAACTCCACACAGCGTTGTTTGTAAACTTCTACAAGTAAAGCATCTTTTGTTGGGCTTCCAGAATAAGCTCCTAAACCAGCATTTACGCCAAAAACATCACCAGAAGCTTGTGTTCTAACGGCATTAATATCAGCCAATGCTGAAACAAGGTCTGGAGTAGCTTTTCTTAGATTAGCCTCTGCTCTGATTAAACGCATTTCATCTGGTAAATACACAGGAATCGCACGGTCAACAGCATCAAAGAAACCAACTAATTTCTTCAACTTCTCTCCTCCTACTACCACATCAGGAGTACTTAAATAGAAAGCCAAACGCTTGTCGTCACTTTCCACCAAAGTAGATGGTAAACCAAAATTGTCACGAGGCGCATAATCCTTGCTGATTTGCGTGGCTGTGTAAATTGGATTCTGGCTTTGTGAAGAGTAAACGAATGATGACTTCTTTGACAAGTCCACTGCATTGGCGGCTGCAATGGCTGCGTCAAAGTTGCCAAGCATCATGTTGTACCTTGCACGATAAGCTTGAATGCTATTAATCAGGTCGAAATCTGCACCTGTTACTTTTGTCCTGAACTCTGCTGAAGGAGCTGTTGCTGAAATCATCGCTACAGCTTCGTCTAATAATTTTACAGCTAATTTTAAGGCTTCTGTACGGTCTGAGTAAACGGCTTGTCCTAATTTATCCGTTTGTAAAGGCATTTTCTCGAATGAAGTAGCCAAGCCTCCTAAAGCCATCGCTTTAAATAAATTCGCATGAGCTACCACTCCACTCTTCATCGCTGCATCACTTGCTAATGCCGTTGGCGCACTGGCAATGATGTCGTCTGCCATACCAATTACACGATACATTCTCGACCATACTCCCAATACATTTCCATTGAAAGTTGGCAAAGCTGTTCCACCCGCTTCTATTTCAATAATGTTAGTAAATGTCGTAATTCCTTTTATTTCACGAGTCGTTGTACCTGGTGTTAAAATCAAGGAACTTATTCCTAAAGTTGAATAATTCTGACGTAAACCTACACTTAAAGTAATGAGTCCGTCACGAGTTGTTAAAATCTGAGCGTCTGTTGGACCATTCGGATTTTTAATATCCAAACTACAATTAGTCAGCATCAAACTTGAAGCTACTAAAAGGCTGGTTGTTAATATTTTTATCTTGAATTTCATTGTCTATTCTTTATTAAAAAATGAATAATCTATTTATGAATATTAAACATCTTTAAATCACTGGATTGTTAGAAATTAGCCGTTAAGCCAATTGAGTATTGACGTGGGATTGGCACCTCCACAAAGTCAAAACCACGAACAGCATTCGATTGTCCAGCAGAATTTACTTCTGGATCATAACCACTGTAATTATCGAACGACAATAAATTACGTCCTGCCAATAAAATACGAATGTTTTTCAAACCCAATGCTTTTGGAGTAGCCATGTAAGAAATAGATAATTCTCGTACTTTTACAAATGAACCTTTCTCGATATAATTTTCGAAAATACTAAACAAAGCCGCACTTGTTCCTTTTGGTACTTCTCCTTTTAATTCTGCTTCGTAACCAGCCAAACCTCCGTACAAATCACGTTCACCAACTCTACGAGTAAAGTTGAACACATCAAAACCTTGCATTGCATCTAATTGTAAACGGAAAGTAAATTTCTTATACTCTACTTCATTGATGAATGAATACACCGCTGTTGGGTTCGGATTACCAATTACTTTACTCAAAATCGCTCCACTCGGTTGTCCTGTTGCATCTCTACCAACTGTATATTGCCCATTTGCTAACTGAGTACCTCTTTCACGTTGGGGAAAACCAGTTGGAGTCAACAATAAAGAGCCGTCTGGATTACGAGCAAAGAATGTTGAATAGAAAGCTCCAAGAGAATAACCATTTACTGCGGCAACTTGACTGAAACCTCCCGCAAATGGTAATACTCCGTTCCCCTCTACCCCATCGATAACATTTTTATTTTGGGTATAAGTGATAGTCGAAGTCCATTTTACATCTTTGTTTTGTACTGGAATCGCTCTAACCATTACTTCAAAACCTTTGTTAGTCATCGTTCCAATGTTTACAAAACGGTTGTTGTAACCTGTAGTTGGCGCCAATGTACGATTCAAAATCAAGTCTTTTACTTCTTTATTATAATAAGTAAATTCAACACCGATACGATCTTTCAATAAACTGAAATCTGTACCGATTTCTAATTCTGTTTGTCTTTCAGGTTTTACCGTGAAGTTTCCTAAAGTCAATGGAGCTAAATATCCATTCAAACCCGCCGTTGTTACTGGCGAATAATTCGTAAAGCGGTCGTAAGCACCGATAGCCGTTAAGTTACCAGCTTGTCCCCAAGCGGCTCTTACTTTAAAGTTCGGTAAAACATCAGCGAAAGTATTTTTCCAGAATTCTTCGTTAGAAAGTACATAAGATGCACTTGCTTTAGGATAAAACTGCCAACGATTATCTAAACCATAAACCGAAGCAGCATCCCAACGACCAGCACCCGTCAAGTACAATTTATTAGCAATTCCAAAAGTTTGTTGCACAAAAATACCTGCAAAAGCTCTTTCCGAACGACTTTCTCCCGATACTATCAAAGCACCATTATTAACAGTTTCTCCAAAAACACCTAATTGTTGTGCATTGATAGAAGTAGTTTGTGAACGGTCGTATTGAATCGTTCCACCAACTCCTGTTGTTGATTCAATTAAATCTCCGATTTTTGTTTGATAACGAATGTTCAAATCGTTGTTTACTTGTAAAACATTCGCATCTGCACGACGAGACAAACCTGCATCATAACTTGGCGTTGTATTCACTGGAGGAATATATGCAGTTCCTAATTGAGAATAAGTGTCCAAACCAAAAGTATAATCAATGCCTAAACCATCAATCGGTGTAAGATTTAATTGAACATCACCTGTAAAACGAGAAGTACTTTGTTTGAATTTGAAGCGGTCGATTGCCTCTAAAGGATTTGTTCTACGCAATACTGCCGTTGGAGCTGTTGAAGGATAAGCACCAGTAGTTTCGTTTTTAGCAGGATTCACGAAATTATTCGAGAAAATAAATCCTGTTAAAGCTCCATAAGCTTCATTGATACCACCATTTGGAATTTCATTTGAGCTACTATAAGTATAATTTCCACCTACAGTAATACTTGCCCATTTATTCAAATGTTGACCGATTCTCATTCTTACGTTTGAACGACCAAAATCTGAACTTTTAATAATTCCTTGATTTTGGAACATCGAACCTGAAAAGAAGTAATTAGAATTTTGATTTCCACCCGAAACCGATAAATATTGTTCATTACCAACTGCCTGACGGAAAATATCTTTTTGATAATCGTAACGAGTTACGTCCATCTGCGTTTTGTCAGTAATTGTAGTATTGACAAATGCTTTTCCATAAGTATTATAAGGTAAAGTTTTGCGCACTTCGCTCACTCTGAAAGTTGATGAAAAACTAACATTTGCCTTTCCATCTTTTCCTTTTTTCGTAAAAATCTGCACAACACCATTACTTGCTCTTGAGCCATAAATAGCAGCAGCCGCTGCTCCTTTAATTACTTCAATTCTCTCAATATCATTTGGGTTTAAATCTACCAAACGGTTTTGTGCATAACCACCCAAGTCTAATAATTCACGAGAATCATTATTGACAATTACGCCATCTACAATATAAAGTGGGTCTGAAGAACCAACAATCGTACTTGGACCACGTAAACGAACGCTGATACCACCCGCAGGGTTTCCAGAATTTTGTGTAATTTGTGCCCCAGCAATTTTACCAGATAAAGCTTGGTCGATTGAAGTAGCTGCTGAATACTGTAAATCTGATGCTTTTAATGAAGTAACTGCATTTCCTAATTGCTTTTTGCTTGTTGCCACAGAAGTACCTGTTACGATTACTTCGTCTAAACCAAGCGCATCAGTTGGTAATTGTACTGACAAAACAATTGGACTCTCTTTGCCAATCATTACTTTTTTAATCACTGAACGAAAACCTACAGAACGAAATTCAAAATCATAACTGCCAGCTTTTACATTGACATTTAAAGTAAATTCACCATTGACATTCGTAGCTGTACCAAGTTGAGTACCTTTTAAGATGACAGAAGCACCGATGAGTGGCTCATTACTCTCATCCAAAACTTTACCCTTTACGACAGTGGATTGTGCCAAAGCGTTCAGAGAGAACAACATGACAAACAGTCCAAGCAAAGTAGATAGGAAATGTTTTTTCATTTGGATTTTTGGGGGTTGAGTGAAGGTTTAAATGCCTTTTTATGCATCTTTCATTCGCCACAAAAACAAAAAACAGGCGAATTCATGCAGAAATCAGAATCATATTTAAACAAAAATAATGAATTTATTCAAAAATGTTTATTTTTATTGTAAAATTTCACCCTAAATCTGCTTTTTTAACAAACATTCAATCAAAAACCCGCAAAAAAACGCATGAGTATTATTGAAAGTAAAATCTTGCTCAAGAAAGAAAGACAATTGGAGATTATTCATCAGATTAATCTTCATAATAAAATACTTTCTTCGGATCTCAGTCTGATTCTGAATGTTTCAGAAGATACCATCCGTCGTGATTTGAACGAATTGGCACTGGAAAATAAAATCGTAAAAGTACATGGGGGCGCACTCTCGAAATCATACAATGTTTCCGCTACACAAGCTGATACTTATGCTTATGATGAAAAAAAGGTAATTGCCACAAAAATGATTAAACTAATTAAAGATGGCATGACGATTCTGACCAGTGGCGGAACTACGATGCGTGCCATTGCGAATCAGCTTCCTAATAATTTGCATGTTACTTTTTTTACAGTAAGTCCTTTAATTTCTTTGGAATTAGCCGAACACCCAAATGTTGAAGTAATATTTTTAGGCGGAAAAATTTCTAATATTTCTAAAATTAGCGTGGGAGGAGAAGTAGTGAGTAAAATCAACGACATCAAAGCCGATTTATGTGTATTGGGAATTAATGGTTTCGACCAAGAAGGTATCAGCGATTCTGATTATGAAGTGGTACAAGTAAAAAAAGCGATGATTAAATCGTCCAGACAAGTGGTAGCCACCACGATTTCTGAAAAATTAAACTCAGATTTACGTTTAAGAGTATGTACATTAAATGAAATTGATTACTTAATTACAGAGCTTTCGCCAGAAAATGACTTATTAAAACCCTACAAAGGTTTGGTGAAATACATTTTATAAAACCAAAAAGGTAAGCCTTGATGGAAAATAATTGATTAATTTTGTAGCCCATTCAAAGCTATGGATGAAAAGGAAGTCCAAAACGTTAATCAAACTCAAAAATGTCTGTCATTATTTCCAATATTTCTGAAAGTCTCCCAGCATTTCTGGCTGAAAACCAATACACCAAAATTCATGTAATTGTTGATGAAAAAACGCATCGTCATTGCTATCCAATCGTTAAACCTTTATTGCCAAAGCACCAAGTAACAAAAATTAAATCTGGCGAAGCCAATAAAAATTTAAGTACTTGTGAAGCAATTTGGACAGGCTTAACGAATCAATCTTTAGATAGACATAGTTTGGTGATTAATATTGGTGGTGGAGTAATTGGCGATATGGGCGGATTTTGTGCAGCCACTTACAAGCGTGGAATTGATTTTATTCAGATTCCAACCACTTTACTTTCACAAGTAGATGCCAGTGTTGGCGGTAAATTAGGGATTGATTTTAATGGTTTGAAAAACCATATTGGTGTTTTTAAAATTCCGAATACGGTACTTATCGACCCAGCTTTTTTACAAACTTTACCTGCAAGTGAATTACGTTCTGGCTTCGGAGAAATTATCAAGCATTGTTTAATCAGAGATGCCGTGAAATGGGAAGAGATTCGTAAAATTGATTTTGAAGAGCAAAACTTTGCGGATTTAATTGCTCATTCTGTGGCAATTAAGCAAGAAGTTGTAGCAGCAGACCCAACAGAAAAAGGTTTAAGAAAAATATTAAACTTCGGGCATACATTAGGTCATGCCATTGAAACGTTTTATTTAGGCAAACCAAAATTACACTTACTTCATGGCGAAGCCATAGCGGCTGGAATGATTTGCGAAGCTTACATTTCTTTTAAAAGAGGAATGATTGACCAAAAATCATTGGAAGTAATTGAAGAATTTATCTTTGCAGTCTATGGAAAAGCGACGATTAAAGAAACTGAAATTGAAGAAATTATCGCATTGACGGCACAAGATAAAAAGAACAAAGGCAAAGAAATCAGATTTTCTTTATTAGAAGGAATCGGGAAATGTACTTATGACATTTCGGTTTCTACCAGCGAAATGAAAGAATCCTTACTTTATTATATTGGTTAAAAAAGAATAGGCTGTCTCAATGAGACAGCCTATTCTTTTTTAGATAAACTTCAATTATTTTTTAGGAGCTCCTCCTGCTGGAGTTGTAGCCGCTGGTGTTGCTGGTGCTGGAGTAAATGGTTTTGGAGTAACACCCATTCTTTTTAACACTAAGTCAGAGATATTTGCATCGTCTGGAGCATGTAAAACGATTGGAGTAGTTCCTTGTCCTGCATCGTAGTTAAATACGAAAGCAAAACCATTTTCTTTTGCTACACCGTGCATATTGTCTTCGATTTTCTTCAACAATGGTTGTAACAATTGAGCTTGTTTCTTTTGTAAAGAAGTAGATGAATTCTGACGGAATTCTTCGATACTGCTTTGCATTCCTTGCAATTCTTTCTCTCTATCCGCTTTAATTACATCTGCCATTGTAGCAGCATTTTTCTCATAATCAGCTAATTTCGTTTGGAAATCTTTCACTTTTTGCTGATACATGTTGTCATATTGCGTTTTAGTAGTCGTCAATTCAGTTTCTACTTGTTTTGCTTCTGGCATTTGAGCTAAAATGTAATCTAAGCTGATGTAACCGATTTTTTGTTGTGCATTTACATTAGCTGTTGCTAAAGCAAAAATTGCAAATAAAGCAATTAAAAATTTGTTCTTCATTTTGTTTGTTATTCTGATTTGGTTAATTACTCTTTTTTGAAGTTGCTTACCGCTCCTTTTCTATTTGATTTACTTTTTGTTGTGTTACTGTTTTCTTTGTTATCTTCAGTCTGCTTGGCTTCTTCTTCCTGTTTTTCTTTGATTTGTTCAGGCGAAATTCCAAGTTCTTCCATTACATAATCTGTATAATCATGGGTTGGGTTGGTATATAACATAGCTAAACCTTCCGAAGATTTATCAAAGAGAATATCTAGTTTTTTAAGTCTAGCTACTTTTTCTACCGCTTTTGCTACTTCGTCCAAAACGGGTTTCATGATGTCTTGTTTTTTCTTAAACAACTCACCTTCAAAACCAAATATTTTGTTTTGTAACTCTTTCGCTTCTTTCTCTTTTTCAGCAATTACTTTCAATCGCTGTACTTTCATTTCCTCTGTAAGAAGTACCTCTTCATATCTATAAGCTTTTTCTAATTTAGAAAGCTCATCATTTTTAGCGGCAACTTCTTTTATCCATTTACTTGTTAATTTCTCAATTTCTTCCTGAGCATTTCTGTATTCAGGTAATTTAGAAGTAACATATTCGGTATCTATATAACCAAACTTTTGGGCTTTTATACTTTCACAAAAACACAGGAATGGCAAAATTAGTAAAAATATCCGCTTTTTCATGGCTAAGGTGGTTAATTTAGTGAATGTATTTGATTAACGCCTTGAACAATATCTTATTGCTATTCTATGTCGATTAACAAAAGATTAACAATACCGAAAAACCAAGCCAATTATCAAATCGGCTTGGTTTTTCAATTTTATATTAGCGTATTTGCTGACCAATCGAGAAAGTAAAAGCTTGTTGTCCAAAGCCATTACTTGAAGTTTGTCCAGGTACTTTATCAAAAGCAAAACCGTAATCAATACCAATCATACCGAAGGCTGGCATAAAAATTCTAGCCCCAAAACCTGCTGATTTATATAATTTGAATGGATTGTATTCTGAATAATTAGCAAAGTTGTTTCCGCCTTCTGCAAAACCTAATAAGAAAATCGTAGCTGATGGGTTTAAAGAAACTGGATAACGAACTTCCATTACAAATTTATTGTAAGCAACCCCACCACTTGGTAAACTACCTTGCGAACCAAACACTCTGTCTTTATAACCACGAAGAGCGATGATGTCACGGCTGATGACATTATAACCTGTTTGCATACCAGAACCACCAAGGTCAAAACGTTCAAAACGAGTAATGTCTTTATTTGAATTATATGAACCAAGGAAACCCATGTGCGTTCTCATGTGGAAAACCAATTTACTTGTAATTGGTGTAAACCATGAGGCATCAAACATCCATTTGTGGTATTCAATTAAATTTTTATTATCGCCTCCAAATAAAGAATACGGAGGAGTTAACGAAGCCGTCAATGAGAAACTAGAACCTGAACGTGGGAAAGTTGGGTTGTCAATACTGTTTCTTGAAAAATTCGTTACAAAAGAAACCGCTACCGAATTACCTTCTGGATAACCATAATATGGTAAGTTCTTCACATCAATTAATTGTAACGATAATGAATTACTTAACGAGAAATAATCATCTGGTACTTTCAAACGCTTACCTAAACTGAATGCTAAAGTAGTACTGTTAAAGTGAGCATCATTCTGAGCAGCTGTAGCACTATCAGACGTTGAAGTATTTAAACCTAAACCTGTACCATAGCCATATCCGTAACCACTTCCATATAAGCTACTTCCGTAACCATAACCTGAACCGTAACCACTCAACTGATTGTACTGTTGAATTTTGTATGGATATGAAATACTTCTACTCAATGAAATAGAGAATGAATTTGGTTTTTTCCCTCCTAACCAAGGCTCAGTAAATGATAAAGAGTAGTTTTGGAAAGAAGTACCATTCGCTTGAAAACGAACAGATAGTTTTTGTCCATCTCCAGAAGGCAATGGTTTCCAAGCACTTAAGTTACCGATATTTCTTGCAGAGAAGTTATTAAAAGTTACACCTAAAGTTCCTACGAAACCGATGTAACCACCCCAACCACCTGAAAGCTCAATTTGATCAGAAGGTTTTTCTTCTACGTTATATTCAATATCAACCGTTCCATCTGCTTTTGGAATTGGGTTTGGTGTAATTTTTTCAGGGTTAAAATAACCGATAGTTGATAATTCACGAACGGTACGAATGATAGCAGATTTACTAAATTTTTGTCCCGGTAAAGTTCTAATTTCACGCATTACTACGTGGTCAGAAGTTTTAGTATTACCGTTTACAATTACCTTATTAATAGTCGCTTGTTTACCTTCAGTAATTCTGAAAGTTAAATCCATTGAGTCTCCAGCAACTGCTGTTTCAATAGGCTCACATTGATAAAATAAATAACCATTATCCATATAAGCCGAACTAACATCTTCGCCTGGCTTACCGTTCAAACGCTTTTCTAAATCTTCAACGTTATAAACATCTCCTTTTTTAACGCCTAATAATTCAGTCAAGACAGAATCTGGATAAATGTAGTTTCCTTCCCAATATACATTTCTATAATGATACTGTTTCCCTTCATCTAGTTTCAAGATAATTTTAACAGTTCTATCAGAATCTTTAAAAACTGAATCAGAAATCAATTGTGCATCTCTATATCCTTTTTTATTGTAGAATTCTATCAATTTCTGTTTATCTTCTTCAAACTTTTTAGGAACGTATTTTGAAGAAGTAAAGATTTTATAAAATGCTTTCTGTTTCGTTCCTTTTAATTTACGACGAAGTACGCTTTCTTTTATCTCTGTTCTACCTACAAATTCAATTTTAGAAATTTTTACTTTATCTCCTTTTTTAATAGCTACTTTCATCGTTGCATTATTACCACGAAGTGAATCGGTTTTTTCAGCAATTTTGATACTAACATTCAAATAGCCTTTATCTTGATAGAACTTTCTAATGGCCAACTCTACGTTTTTCTTAACCGTTTCAGTAACGATTTTTCCTTTGTAGGTTTTGATTTTATCGCTTAATGTTTCCTGCTCTCCTTTTTTAATACCTGTATATTCTAATTTATACAATCTAGGGCGCTCTTTGATAACGATATTCAACCAAATTTTTTCTCCCTCAATTTTAGTAGCTTCTACTTGTACTTCTTCCAAAATCCCTTGACTCATCAATTTTTTAATGGCAGACGTAGCAGCATCTCCTGGTACTTTAATTCTATCTCCTACTCTTAACCCAGAAAGAGAAATCATTGAATTGCCATCGTAGAATTTAGAGCCAGTAGTAGTAATTTCAGCAATTTCATATTCTTTAGGTTCAGCGTAATTCATTTCAATTGCTTTTTCAGCAATTGGCGAACGTGCTCCCATTGCTCCACGCAATTGGGCTTGTGAAAGAAAAGAAATGAATAAGCATGAAAGTAATAATGTATATTTTTTCATTTTGCGAATAGTTCTCATTTCAGATGAGAAAGAAAACATTTGTATTTTAAGCATTTACCGGGTTTTTAATTTGCTCTGAGGTTTTCCCAAATCTACGTTCACGTTCTTGATAATCAAGGATTGCTTCAAAAAGGTGTTCACGTCTGAAGTCTGGCCAGAACAATTCTTCAAAAATATACAATTCAGAATAAGCTAATTGCCAAAGCAAGAAATTACTAATACGGTGGTCGCCTCCTGTACGAATCATCAAATCAGGATTTGGAATTCCTTTGGTATCTAATGATTGTTCGAAAAGTTGCTCATTAATATCCTCAACAGCCAACTCTCCATTTTTTACTTGTTCGGCTAGTTTTTTGGCAGTTTTAACGATGTCCCACTTTCCACTATAACTTAGTGCCAAAATAACTGTGATACCAGTATTATCTTTGGTTTCTTCAATGGCATTTCTAAGTACTCGTTGTGAACTTTCAGGTAATGTGTCGATAGCACCTATGGTATCTAGTCGTACATTATTTTTCTTCATATCTTCAAGTTCATCTTTGAGCGCACTGATTAAAAGCATCATCAAAGCATCAACTTCAGCCTTTGGGCGATTCCAGTTTTCAGTTGAAAAAGCATAAAGTGTTAAATATTTCACACCTAAATCTGCACTACCTTCAATGGCTTCTTTTACTGCTTTTAAAGCATTTCTATGTCCGAAAATTCTGTCAACGAAGCCTTGCTGTTTTGCCCAACGTCCGTTTCCGTCCATGATAACGGCAATATGTTTTGGTAGATTGTTAGGGTCTAATTGTTCTTTCACCGATTTAACACTTTTTAACACATAAAACTTATAATAATAGGCTTCCAAATACGCAATAAGCAGGTTTGAAGCCCTTTATTCCTAGCAAGATGGGTAACTCTTGTAGCTTTTGAAACTTGGATAATAAGTCAAAAAATAGACTAGGAGTACTTTTTGGGAATAATATGACAAATTTAACGAATTCCCTATCCTATTCAAAATCAAGGAAGCCCTTATTGCTGGCAAGTATGATATTAAAAGGGCATAAAAACGGTATCAAACATAAATAATGTAAAGCTTTTCAGCTTTTACTCTTACGTTCAATAGTTCAAAACATGAAAATTTCTTATTTAAGGACAATATACTTTGATAAATTTGTAGGTTAAAGACAGTGAAGTATAATAATACATATCACCACGACTGTAGTCATTTTGTTGGTTTTTAGGTAAAGCTGGGTTGTCTCCACCTAAATTATCTAAATAGTCTGTAAAGGTTTTTCTAGCACCAAATTCAAGGTTAATATCCCAAGGTCCAGCCAGATTATATTTCACGCCAATTCCAAAAGGAATTACTACTTGTAAGGTTTTATAATTTGTTACAGGTGTATCTCTAGGTGAAAACTTTATTAAACCTAATCCTCCAAAAACATAAGGACTCCAATCTTTGTGATAACGATTGTACTTGTAGTCGAAAAAATTATATTCAGTAATTAGGTTTAATTCATTAATAGATGTTTTGAAAGTCTGTCCTCTTAATTGATTAAAAGAATCATTTACTTTGCTATCATCTCCATAAATTGAGCCCAAAACAATGCTCGACCTGAAACTAACGATTTTGTTAGGATTATATCTAAAAAGCAAATTTCCACCCAAACGTGCAAAAGCTGGGTGAAAATCGGGAGAAATATCTCCTTTATAATTCATTACTCCTAAACCACCTCCTATTTCTATTTTTTGTGCGAAAGTATTTACACTTAATAAGCTAAATACTAAAAGGAGAAACTTTTTTGATAATGTCATAATTAATAAAAAAGTCAGGCGAAAAACACCTGACCGTTCATGAATGTTATTCCAGACTGATTAACGAGTAACTGGACATTTAATTTTATTAGGAATATGATAAATCAACTTCACTGTTGTTAACATGTAAGCATCATTATATTTTGGATTTCCACGTAAATCAGCTTTGTCTGAAAAACCTGGAATTGCAGTCAAACTAAAAGGGTTGATAGGTGCGGATGCACTATAAATGCCTATATCTGTCAAATAATTTATTACTCCTTGTGTACGGTCATTTCCAGAACGAGCAGCAATTTGTTCTAATGATCTATTTCCCATTGAAGCTGCCAGTGGACTTTGAGCTGCTAAATCAGCAGGATCAGCAAAATTACCACTTACATCATCCAAATAATCCGTCAAAGTATAACGGTAGCTCATTTCTATCCCTAAATCCCAATGTTTATTCAGTTTATACTTTACGCCAACACCTAGTGGAAAAGAAACGCTAATTAATGAATAAGGATTATTGGCATAGCCCGGAAGACCTTGCCCTTCTGTATTTAAAGGCTGTAAGCGAACCCAATCATTACCATACAAAGAAGCATCTGGTTTAGCCATCGGATCGTGAGCAAAAACTGCAACTCCTCCAAAAATATAAGGAATAATATTAGCTCTACGCAAATAACTACGACTTGTACGTACTAAATCATATTGCCCAACAATTGAAAGTTCTTTAATATCATTTCTAAAATGCAAGTTTCTGATAAAATTACCTTCATAACCTTTTACTCCTTCAAGATAATTATCATCACCAGAAATTCTGGCATAAGTAAGACCAAAACGAAGCGCAAAAGTTGGTGAAAACTGACGAGTAAAATTGAAGTTAACATTCCAACGCATTCCATTTACTGTAGATTGTAAAAATCTGTTGTAAGGAGAAATATCACCATAATAGCTTGAAGTACCTACGCCTAAACTAACTGTTGAATTTGGTTCAAACAATCTATTTTTACGTGGTTTATCTTTGCCTCCGAAAAGATTTGAAAATCTAAATTGTGCCTCAGAATCTTGTGTATTCAAAGCACAAATTATCAGTATCAGAAGTATTGAAGAATATTTTTTCATATTTGTCTGGTAATGGATGGAATCTATGTGGTTATTCTTTTTCAATTGAATCAACAAACAATTTGTTAACGTAAAACCATTAAGTTTGTTATGAGTATCAATTAAATTTTACAACGAAAATAATATATTCAAATGGATTCGTCTTGCTTAATTTTAATTAAAATGATTTATTAATTCCTTGCATCAAATCCCCAATTAAGTTTACTTCTTAAAGTATTCAAGAAATTACTATCGCTCAGTTTAATAATGTTGGCTTTAAAAGCTTCTCTTTTCATCCTGATTTTCACATTGCTATCAATCACTTTTGAACGAGCATCCAAAGAAATCAAGCAACTGTTACTTCTACTTTCTACTTCAAAATCCAGAATTACATCTGTTGAAACTACCAAAGGACGCACATTTAAGTTGTGAGGACTCATGGGCGAAATCACAAAAATATCTGAACTCGGCATTACCAAAGGACCGCCAACACTAAGATTGTAGCCAGTTGAACCTGTTGCAGTAGCAATAATCAGCCCATCCGCCCAATAAGTATTCAGAAACTCACCGTTCAAATATGCTTTTAACATAATCATTGAAGAAGTATCGGTTTTCATAATTCCTAATTCATTCAATCCAAAATTTATCCCATTAAAAACATCTATTGGTTCATTATTTAAGCGGGTTTCCACACTTACCAACGTTCGTGGGTCTAAGGTATAGCGTTCTGCAAAAATTTCTTCTAAACTTTCATTAATCTTGTCGGGTGAAACTGTCGCTAAAAAGCCTAATCGACCAGTATTTATGCCAAGTATTGGTGTTTCTCGCTTAGTTACATGCGTAACAGTATCTAGCAAAGTACCATCTCCGCCCAAACTCAATACAATATTTGCATCAAATAAATCTTCTTGAGATGTATAAAATTGCGTTGCATGATGGCTGACTCCAATCTCAGTCAAAAATTGTTGATAGATTTCGGAAATTTGGATTTCAACTCCTTTCTGAGCCAAAAAATCAAACATTAGTTGAACAAAAGGTTTGATTTCATCCTTAAAATTTCGCCCGTTAATGGCTATTTTCATCTTGTATGATCTGTGTTGATTGGAAGCTTATTTTCTAAATTTAAGAAAAAAGCCTGATTTTCTATCTGAAAAACAAAAGAAGAAAGAAGAATGTGAATTCCCAAACTTTTGGGAATTGAATATTGGATTTATTGATAGTTTTCGAACAAATTGCGTTTTTTACTCTTTTTAAAAGTTTTTCACAATCACTTTAAAAACAAAAAAGCTCTTGAGGTTTTCTCAAGAGCTTAATATTATAAATTCAAATATTTCATCAGCATATCGTATCGTTCTTTATCGGGTGAAGTAATTTCTTCAAAATTATAAGCACCAACGATATCATATTCAAAACGTTCGAGTGTTGCGATTACTCTTGAAATATCTTGTTGATTTAATTTCAAGGTTAAAATATCTTTTGAGTCTTCCAGTCCAGAACCACTTGTATAATATGAACTGATAATTTTAACATTATTAGATTCTATTAAACGACTAATTTCTGAAAGTGAATAACTTCTGTTTTCAACTGCAATTTCTAATACAGCCCCAATTTCTTGTGAGCCTAAGTTTTTAGAAAACTGATTTAATAATTCTTGAACACTGATTGTACCTATAAAACTTTGTTCTTCATCAAGCACAACAACTGCTTGTAAATCGTACTGTTGAGCAATTTTCAGAATCTCAAAAAGATGTTGATTTATATTGACAAAAGCGTCTTCAAATTCAGGTTGTAATGCCAAAAGTGGTAAATCTTCATCGGCATCAAGCAAAATATCATGGCTAATCAAACCTTGATATTCTTGTTCATGAATCAATGGCAATTGTCCTATTCTATATTCTTCCATCCAGTTTAACGCCTCTCCTACAGTATCTGTAGATTTTAGCACTGGTAACATTGGATTAATGAAGTCTTTAGCGTGCATATTATGTCGATGAAATTTATATAATTAAAGCTAATATAGTTAATTATAGATAAATTCCAAATTTTAAGTTGATTATACCAACTCAACTACACGAATAGGAGTTTTTTCGAGCCAGCCATCCAAAATTTCGTTAAATCTTTCTGGACACTCCATCATCGGAGCATGACTACACTTATCGATAAAATGCAATTCAGAATTTTCAATTAAACGATTGAATTCATGACCTACTTGTGGCGGCGTTATGGTGTCGTTCAATCCCCAAACCAATAGTGTTGGTACTTTGATTTTAACAACATCTTTCGCCATATTGTTCCGTTGTGCGGACTTTGCTATCGAGATTATTCTAATTACTTTAGAAGCACTGTTGGTAATTTCAAATACTTCGTCAATTAATGCTTTTGTAGCTGTTTCAGGACGATAAAAAGTATATTCTACTCTTTCTTTGATGTATTGATAATTTCCACGTTTTGGATACGAACCACCCATTCCATCTTCAAAAAGCCCTGAACTTCCTGTCAACACTAATCTTTTTACTTTTGAAGGATTTCTCAATGTATAAATCAATGAAACGTGTCCACCTAAAGAATTTCCTAAAAGTGTTAACTCATCAAAGCCTTTCCAATTCACAAAACCTTCGATGAATTCAGTTAATCCTTCACATCCAGCTTTTGCGATTGGCATTTCGTAAATTGGCATCATCGGAATAATTACTCGATATTTACCCTTGAAGCCCTCAATTACTCCTTCCCAGTTACTTAATGCACCGAAAAGTCCGTGAAGTAAAAAAAGAATTTCGCCTTCTCCTTCGTCGATGTACTTGTAACCATTTTCTTCGTGAATTTGATAGTTCATATCTTATAATATTAAAAATTTGATGATGATTTCACTTTTCAGCCCAATCAAAATACTTGTATATGGATAAATCAACCCTTTAAGCAATCTAAATAAAATACAATTTTCCTCGAAATTTTAATAATCTATTAAATAGTTTATCGGTTTAATTCAATTTTATATAGATTTTAAATGTGATGCAAAATAATAAAAAATCTCTGAAAAGTATATTATTTGTATGTTATTAGTTTTAACAAATTAGATTAAGATAAATTCATTTTAAAGCAAAAAAATACATAAACTACTAAATACCAATACATTATATATTAAAACAGAAAATCATTTTTCTGTAATTCTTTAGATGAATGTAAATATAAAAAACTGATTACTCTTAATTTGTCAGGCAAATGACCCATTTTTCAATATTAGAATATTTATATTTTCCTTCATTTTGTCATAATGGTTTTATATAATTTTCAAGAAAGTCAAAACTCTTTACGAAATAGCTAGTTATTTTTAATAAATAAAGAAAAACAGTCAAAATAATATAAATCCTATAAACATACTAGATTTTACATAAAATTGAGGCTGAAATATATTCTATCATTATTAAATCAATACAGAAATGATTATCATCATCGGAGCTGGCATAGCTGGATTGACATGTGCCAAATACTTAAAAGACAGAGGAATTGACTCTTTGATTTTAGAAGCTAGTGATACAGTTGGCGGAAGAGTAAAAACAGACAAACAAGATGGATTTCTACTTGATAGAGGTTTTCAGATTTTATTGACTGTTTATCCAGAAGCACAAAAATTGCTAAACTATGAAAAATTAAATCTCCAACCTTTCACATCTGGCGCTTTGATTTGTGACAATGAACAACATAAATTCACGAAAATGCTTAATCCGATACAAGAACCATCGGCTTTGTTTGCAGCGCTTTTTTCAAATGTTGGGACATTTGCCGACAAGCTCAGAATCCTTCGTTTGATTATCGAAACCCAAAATATGCAAGAAGATATTTTTGAAAATAAGTATCAGTCAACCTTGCAATATCTACAAAACTTTGGATTTTCTGATAAAATGATTTTGCAGTTCTTCAAGCCTTTCTTCGGTGGTATATTTCTTGAAGATGAGTTAAATACTTCTGCCAATTTTTTCAAATTTATTTTTGGAAAATTCTATGAAGGTGATGCTGTAATTCCAGCCAATGGGATGCAAGAAATTCCTTTACAGATTGCTAATCATTTGCCAAAAAACGCCATACTTTTCAATACCAAAGTCGTAAAAATTGAAGAAAATAGGGTTTATTTAGAAAATGGAGAAAAATTGTATGGCGAAAAAATTGTCTTAGCAACAGATGGTTTAACTGCTGAAAAGCTTTTAGGGAAAACTCAAAGTCTGACATTCAACAAAACTACTTGTACTTATTTTTCAGCAAATAAATCACCCCTTACAGAAAAACTTTTAGTACTCAATCCAGATAGAAAAGCTAAAATCCATAATCTGTGCGTACCGAGTGATATTGCTCCTAATTATGCCCCAGCTGGTAAATCTTTAATTGCTGTTTCTACTCAAGGAGATGTGAAAGAGGATGAAAAAATATTGACCGAAAGTATTAAAAAGGAATTAATTACTTGGTTTGGCAAAGAAGCATCCACTTGGCAACATTTGAAAACCTATCATATTCCACAAGCTTTACCAAGTTTTAAGCAGAAAAATAAGGAAACATTTCCATTGCAAATCAGTGATATACTCTATCAATGTGGCGATTATACTGCTTATCCATCTTTGAATGCAGCGATGTTGACTGGTAGAAAGGTTGCTGAAAGCTTATAAATTTACTTCACTTAAAACGGTGGATTATTCAGCCGTTTTAAGTGAAGTTTCTAGTATAAATTCAGCCACATTTAAACCTGATAAAAATGCACCTTCAACATTTCCAATTCCAAAACCATCTCCTGCCATAAAAATAGCTTTGTCATCAAATTGATAAAAAGTTGCGGGATAACGACTTGATGCTAAACTGTAACGCCAGCGGTGTATTTGAAACGTTTCAACGGATGATTTTGGAATAAATTCTTCCACCGATTCAAGCATTTTTTGAGCAATTACGTTTAAATCTCCTTCTAAATTTTCAGTACTAAAATTAGCCGAAGCATGAAGTGTCGCACAAGGTTTTGTTGAGATGCCTTTTTGAAAATTATCTGCTATCCAAGCTACTGGTTGATTTTCCAGCATTATTCCTCCATTTTGGATTTCTGTCATTTTATTTAAAACAGCCATTACGGCAATACAAGGCTCATATTTAACCAAATTTAAGGCAGACTCATCTTTAGCAGAAATAAGTATTGATGATTGCTTTAATAATTCCTGAATTTGTGGAACGGGCTGAGTAAGGATTAATTGGTCGAAAATATATTCCCTTCCACTTTCTGAGAGAAGCTTATTATCAACAATTTTACTTACTTTTTCATTGAGAATCACGTTGATATTTTCCGCCATTTTCTTTGGAATCATTTTCATGCCTTTACTTCCAAAATATCGAATATTTGTCCGTTGTGCCAATTGCCATTTTGAGACTATACTCTCTGCTAACAATTCATCTATAAAATACTGAAAATCTTTCGATTGTACAGAAAAATATTGTGCTCCATGATCAGCTTGGCAGTCACCAATTTTTCGGGTAGCCATTCTCCCTCCTACTCCTCTGCCTTTATCAATAACAGTTACTTCATGATGTTTTGCTAAAATTTTAGCGGCTGAAAGTCCAGCTATGCCTGCGCCAACAATAAGTATTTTCAATGTTCTATGATTTGATTCTATTAGTTAACTTCAAAAAAAGCTTTATGTTTTAAAATTTACAGAATAAACAATTGATGACAAAAGACAAGCCTAAAGAAGTAATTAAAAGCATTTTCAATTTGCTCATTTTCAGAATTATTATCAGAATAATTAAAAAAAAGATAAAAATCATCCTTAAAATTAACAATTTCCATTTTTTAGGAAAAAAAGTTTTGTAATTTTGATTTACCATTTTAAAACCCAAACAATGAACAAAAACATTCTACTGATATTATCGTGTATTACTTTATTATTCAGTTGTAAAAAAGATGACGGCAGTTGGAAACAAGCCGCTGAAAATCCTGAGTTCCTAAGAAAAACACAGTTACAAGTTACTGAATCAATTATTCATGACATTTTTCCTCCTCCAGTTTCAAGTCGTATATATAGTTATGCCTCTTTAGCTGCTTATGAAGCACTTGTTCCAGCGAACAAAGGGCTGAAATCAATGGTTGGGCAATTCAATGGTTTTGAGAAAGTTTATAAGCCAGATTCAAGTAAACAATATTGTTATCCATTGGCGGCTACCAGAGCATTTTTAACCATTGGTAAAAACCTTACTTTTGCCCAAGATGTTTATGTAGATTTCGAGAAAAAACTTTGGGAAGAATACAAAGCTACAGGTATTCCGGAAGAGGTTTTTGATAATTCGATTGCCTTTGGTGACTCTGTAGCGGCTTCTATCATGAATTACTCTAAAAAGGATAATTATAAACAAACACGTGGATTCCGTTTTACGGTGACTAATAAAGTAGGAACTTGGGTGCCTACTCCTCCTGCTTATATGGATGCCGTTGAGCCAAATTGGCAAAAGATTCGCTCTTTCACATTAGACTCTTCTGCTCAATTTCCTCCGCCACCACCTTCAAAATTTGATTTAACAAAAGGAAGTGAATATTATAATGAAGTAATGGATTGCTACAATACCGTTAAAAATTTGACGGATGAACAAAGAGCTATCTGTAATTTCTGGGATTGTAACCCTTTCAAGATGAACATTACTGGTCATGCTATGTTTGCTACTAAAAAAGTATCTCCAGGCGGACATTGGATGGGAATTGTTTCGCAAGTAAGCAGAAATACCAATGCTGATATTTATAAAACAGCACAGGCTTACTTAATGACGTCAATTGCTGTTTTTGACGGATTCATTTCTTGCTGGACTGAAAAATATCGTTCGGTTCGTATTCGTCCAGAAAGTGTTATCAACGCTAATATTGATAAAGATTGGCAACCTGTTTTGCAAACACCTCCTTTCCCAGAATATACTTCTGGACACTCGGTAATTTCTGGAGCAGCGTCAGTGGCATTATCATCAATTTTAGGCGATAACGTTGCTTTTGCGGACTCAACTGAAATTCCTTATGGATTACCAGTTCGTCAATTTACCTCTTTCAAACAAGCCGCTGAAGAAGCTTCTATTAGCCGTTTATATGGAGGAATTCATTTCCGTCCAGCTTTAGAAAATGGTTTAGTGCAAGGCCGAAAAGTAGGAAACTGGATTGTTGGAAAAATAAAAACTAAGTAATCAGATGCGTTTTCAAACGTTTTAAATATTGAAAAATTTAAGCAAAAAGCCAAACTAGTCGTCAGTTTGGCTTTTTTGTGTAATTTCACTTTATGAAAGTCCCCCAAACATTAATTAATTCATTGCAAAACATTCAAGGTTTTAATGAAAGTACCTTTATTAAAGCGCATGAAAATGACGCATCTCCTACTTCTATTCGCATAAATCCGTTTAAAAATTCAGATTTTTTTAATGATGAAGCTCCCGTAATTTGGTCTGATTATGGAAAATACCTAGCCTCTCGTAGCGACTTTTCGCAAAATCCACTTTTCCATGCTGGTACTTTTTTTGTTCAAGAAGCAAGTTCGATGTACTTAGAACAAGTTTTGAAAAACACAGTCGATTTATCTCAAGATTTAAAAGTGCTTGATTTATGTGCTGCACCAGGTGGAACAAGTACATTAATTGCCAGTTTATTAACGCCTGATTCTTTATTAATTTGTAATGATGTTATTCAAAATAGAAGTAATAATTTGAGTGATAATCTGACAAAATGGGGTACAATGAACACGATTGTGACTAATAATGACCCAAAAGATTTCATGCGTCTTTTTGGTTTTTTTGACGTATTAGTGATTGATGCACCAAGTTCGAATTCAGGTTTAATGAGAAAAGACCCCAATATTTTGAAAGAATGGTCGGATGCAAATGTTTTAGCTTGGTCATTAAAACAAAAGAAAATGATTAGCGATGCTTGGTCTAGCTTAAAGCAAGGCGGAATTCTAATTTATTCAACATCATCTTATTCTAAAGAAGAAAATGAAGAAATGGTAGATTGGATAGAAACTACTTTTAATGCTGAGCATTTAACCGCAAAAAATACCGATAAACTTGGTGGAGAAATAATTTCGGAAGGCTCATTTAGACTTTTCCCTGACCATGTAAAAGGAGAAGGCTTTTTTATTACAGCCTTCAAAAAAAAATCGTCAGAAAAAGAAGTATTTATTCGCTCTGGTAAACCCATCAAAAATAACAATCGTAGAACTGAACGAGAAATTTTCAGAAATTGGATAAAAGACGTTGATGACCATACTTGGTTTGAAAAAAATGGAGATTATTTTTTAATCAAGCCTACACACGAACATGCCATTAATTTAATCCAGTTTAATTTTAATCTTAAAAAAGTAGGCACAAAAATCGGAAAACTATCTAATAAAGATTTAATTCCTGACCATGAGCTTGCTATGAGTATATTTTTATCCGAAAAAACAAACAAAGTTGAACTCAGCACAGAAGAAGCAAATAAGTATTTAAGAAGAGAAGATTTTGTTTTGGAAGAAGTGATAAAAGGCTGGTCTTTAATGACTTTCAAAGGCTTTGGATTAGGTTGGGCGAAAATACTTCCTAATAGAATCAATAATTATTATCCAAAAGAACTGAGGATTTCGAGTAAAGAAGCTTAATCTTCCTAAAAAAGCGACAAGGATTCTGTGAAAAGATGATTATTGAGCTTTGTTTGTAAGTATTTTACTTATTTTTGTAGCAAATTCTTTGTGAAGTAATTAAACAAAAAAATTACCTAAAAAACTCATCAAGAGAATTTGATATTTTCTTTTAATGATTGAGTCTTTAATTCATTATTTTAGTAATAAATTCAAACCAACAATCATTAACTGTCTGTCAGCAGGTTGAAAAACCTGATTGTTAAATGTTTATCTCAAATGTAACAGCCGACTCTAATCTTATTAAATTCTGATTTGTAGAGCGCTGTCAAAAGAACGCATGATTAACGAAGAAGCAAAAGAAATTAAAGAAGAAATCGAAGCACAAGCTATCGAAGTAACAGAATCCGCAGCTAACACACAAGCGGAAGAAGTATCTATTCTTGAGGTTGCAGCAACCCCTGAACCCATTGAAACAATCTCTGAAGTAACACCTGAGCCTATTCTTGTATCAGCGGTACTTGAAACAATTGAAGAGACAGAAACAATTGAAACCCAAGCAATTGATTATTCTAGCTTTCAAAAAGCAGATTTTGTGAAAACTTTAGAGAAAGTATTGGCAGAAGTAAAGGAAAATCCTTCGGTAGGTATTTTCAGAAAATCTGAAGATACTTTGAAAGAAATTAGACCATTATTTGAGCAAATTAAAAGTGCAGAAAAAGCAGAAGCACTTGCTAAATTTAAAGAAGCCAACGAAGGTTCTGAAGATGGATTCGAATTTAAGCTAGACACTGCAAGTGAACAATTTGATACGCTTTTTAAAGCTATTAAAGAGGAACGTTCAAAGTATTTTGCCAACATTGAAAAAGAAAAAGATAAGAATTTCAGTCAAAAAACTGTACTTATCAATCGTCTTCGCACGTTGGTTGAAGGTGAAGACAGCAGTGATCCAGCACATATCAAATCTGGTTTCAATGAATTCAAGAAGATTCAAGAAGAATGGAAAACTGCTGGAAATGTAAATTCTCCACACAACAATACTCTTTGGCAAACATTCCACGCTTTAGTTGATAGATTTTACAGTAATCGTAGTATTTATTTTGAGTTATTAGAACTTGACCGCAAGCGTAATCTTCAACACAAAATTGAGTTGTGTAGTAAAATCGAAAAAATAGCAGAAACGTCGAAAACAGAAAACGTTACTGGTAAAATGTTAGATGAAGCTGTAGCGACTTTTGAGGAGTACAAGCACGTTGGTCCAGCACCAAAAGAAGAAAACGAACTTATCTGGCAAAGAGTAAAAGATGCTTTGGACATTATTTATGGCAAACGTCGTGAACAATTAGAAGCCTCAAAAGCAGAAGCAGAACAAGTATTCGCTTTGAAAACATCAATTGCTGAGCTTATTCAACCTTTTGCAAGCTTCAATTCTGCTTCAATTACCGAGTGGAACGACCGCACCAAAGCACTTTTGGCTTTACAAGACCAATGGAATAACATCAAAGGTTTTATGCCTAAAGAAAAAGGCAAAGAATTGAGCGATAAGTTCTGGTCGGATATTAAAACGTTTTTCAGAAACAAAACAGAGTTTTTCCGTTTACTAGAAATCAAAAGAGAAGAAAATCTAAAAGCTAAAAATGCAATTATTGAAGAGGTAGAAGCATTATTAGCCAATGAAGATGAATCTCAAGAAGCTACCAATACTGTAATTCGTTTACAAAAAGAGTTCCGTGAGATTGGTCATGTTCCTGAAAAAGAAAAAGATGTCATTTACAGTAAATTCAAAAACGTTTGTGATACTTTCTTCAATGCCAAAAGAGCTAAAAATCAAACTTTAGAAAAAGAATTTGAAGCTAATTTAGTGAACAAAACTGCACTTTGTGAGCAAATCGAAAAAGAAGCTTCTGAAGGTGCTGAAACAGCAAGACTAGCTGAATTCAAAGCACAATGGTCGGCAATAGGTTTTGTTCCTAAAAAGGAAATGCAAAATATCGGAAAACGTTATATTAATGCCATCAACAAATATGTGAGTGCAATGGCTAAACTTTCTGGTAGAGAACGAGAGCAATTGAGTTTACAGAATGAAGTTGAAATGGTGAGAGCGCACGGAGAATCGCCAAAAGATTTAATCCGTAAAGAAAATGACATCCGTCGTAAAATGCAGACCATTGAAAATGACATTGCAGTTTACAGAAATAACTTAGAATTTTTCGCAAAATCTAAAAATGCGGATAAGCTTCGCCAAGATGTTGAAGCAAAAATTCAAAAAGCGGCAAAAGATTTAGCAGATTTGAAACATCAAATTAAAATAATCAGAGAAGCTGAAAGATGAAAAATCACCAAAACAGGGCTAATTTAATCATTAGCCCTGTTTTTTTTGAAAAAAATTTCACTGCTTAATCTTTTGAAATTCAGAAACTTGCAAAAAAGTTTAAGAAAATGTTAAAAATTTCTTTCCAAAACGTTTGCACAGTAATACAAAACCTACTAATTTTGCATCACGATAAACGAAGAACATCTCGCTAATCGTTGAGAAAAGCCTTCTTAGCTCAGCTGGTAGAGCAACTGACTTGTAATCAGTAGGTCATTGGTTCGATCCCGATAGAAGGCTCAAGTACAAAACTCATTAGCCATTCATTTACTTGAATGGCTTTTTTTATGCCTTAATTCTTCGCAATAGCCCTTTTCATTTTCTCATCCGTTTCACACTTAGATATTTATATTGAGGTACAGATTGAGGTACACTTTTTGTTTCTGAGGTACAGAAAGTTTCATCTTAAATAAATATCTACTCATGACAAAAAAAGGCTTATGTATTCTATTAATTTCAGATTACGCACCGACATTGTAAAAGCCCAAAAACGTAAAATCTACGTCCGCATCAAAATCAATGGTGTTTCTGCTTCTGACATCGCAACGTCAATTTCAATCAATCCCGAACAATGGGATAATCTCAAACAAACTATTATCGGTAATTCTCCACTAGACTACACAAACCGAGCAATGTTACTAAAAATAGAATCGGACATTGTGGAGCTTATCAGAACCAACCAAATCAGCAAAACAAATCAGGGCTTTGTCTTTGTACATGGGTAAAGATTTACCAGCCCTCACACTCCTGAAAGTTTACCAAAAGTACATCACAGACAAAAAAGAATGTTGGAACGGTACGCCTAAGCAACTAGCAAAAAACACTATCCAACGTTGGTACAACTGTATGAAATATCTTTCTGAATTTTTGAAAGATAAGGATATGGAACTAAACGAAATTGACATTGATTTCGGTCACCGTTTGTATTTGTACCTTATCAAGAAAAAACAAAGAAGAAATACAGAAAAGAAAATTGGTCACGATTATGCAGTAAGAAACCTTACTTACCTGAGTGAGGTGTTAGACTTTGCCAAACGTAAAACTTACATTATTGCCAATCCGTTGGATATTGAAGAGTATAAACGGAACCCGCCTAAAGAGATTGAAAGCTTAACACAAAATGAGCTTCAAACATTGGCAGGCTTTCAGTTTACGGGAATTTTGGAAGATGCTAGAATTACTTTCTTAGCGATGGCTTATTCAGGGCTTAACCATTGTGATTTACATTATTTGGAACGCATCAAAGATTCTGAATCAATCGTTTTGAAGATAGATAGACAAAAGAACCTAAAACGTTACACCGATAAAGCCATTATCCCGATATTGCCAGAACTCAGGAAATTATTAGAAGCCATCAATTACCAATTACCCAGCCATGACATTAATGTGATTAATAGACATCTACACGTCTTTGAAGGGCTTTTGTGTGTGGACATCTCAATTACAACATATACGGCTAGAAAAACGGCAGGAATGTTACTTTCTGAACGTGGTGTGAGTATTGACGTGGTATCTAAGATTTTGGGACATACTTCTATCATTACCACCCAAAGGCATTATTTGAAGGTTGTGGAGAAAAGAGTATTAGCAGAAACCAAACATTTGATGTAAAAAATTATATTTGTAAAAAACTTAAACTATGAAAACTTTATTTTCCTTAATTTTCTACACACTCCCACTTTTTGTTTCTGCACAAGTAAACAAACAAGAAATAGACGATTCTATCAAAGAGATTGAAAACTACTGGAAAATGAAGTTTTCACAGAAAGAACTTACTTTTATTCCCCCTTCTGTTTATTACTACAATAAAGAAAACCCAATTACTACAGCTTGCGGAACATCAAATGCATTTTATTGCGGTGGTTCACTTTCAATTGCCATAAGTAAGGATTTATTAGAAGTTGTACAAAACAAATATGATTTTAAAGTAATTCGGTATATTATTGCTCATGAGTACGGACACTCAGTACAACACCAATTACAAAAGAGTTCGATACTTTCCATTGATAAAGAACTACAAGCGGATTGTTTATCAGGTACTTTTTTATTTAATATCGAAAAGAATAAAGTAACCGCTGAACCTACGATAAACATAAATACTTTATGGAATCTACTTTCTGATTTTTCAGAGGGAAACCAAGGACTAAAAATATTGACCGACCCGCAAGCTCATGGAGATGCTCAATCAAGAATGCGAGCTTTTAAGACTGGTTATGAAATAGGAAGCGTAAACAGATGCTTAAAAGATTATAATATTCAACAACAAAGTTTAAACCTGATTGAAAGTATTTTTGACATTTTCAAAAAGAATAAATAAACAAATAAGCGATCCAGTATCACACAAAAACACGATACTCCAGTACCACAAAAAAAGCCCGTTCAATCGAACTGGCTTTTTGATTATTACCAAACCATTAAATATAAAATCTTTGGTGATGGCCAGCATCAAATAATATTTTTTAATCTGAAGAATACCGATATTCCGAACAGTGTACCAATTGCGATAAGTATCAACAATAACCGTTCAGATTTCTTTTTACTTTCTTCAATTTTATTATATAAGCTAAGATTAATTTTATTTTCCTCAAGCATCAAATTATTAGCAGTATTGAGTTGATTTGAAAGCATGGCAACCTTTGCAGTATTTTCTTTTACGACGGTATCAACCCGAACGGTTTTTATATAGATTGTTTTGCTATCAGGGTAACATAATGTTTTTTGTTGTTCTGGACAATCAAGCAAGATGCCTTTTTCAATCGTGGTATTTTTCCTTACAATGGTTATGCCTTCAATGTATTGTGAATGAATAGGAAACTTTTTCGCACAGGTTTGAGCAAGTTCTTTTGGATGGTCTTTGTAAAATTGCTCTGCTTTGAATCGGGCTTTCTTTTCAGAAATACACCCTAACATTAATACAAATGTTAGGGTGTAAAGTATTGGGCGGTTCATAAATGATTATGAATTGAAATTGCTTAAATCGTTGAAGTTGCCAGTTTGGTCGTTTAGTGCTATCATAAAATGAAGCACTTCTAAAATAGTATCACCAAGCGTTTGGTTTGGTAGTTGGCTTACATAAGAAAACAAAAAATCAAATTCAGGAATAGCACCTACAGGCGGTACTTTTTTTGTTTGCTGTACGCCTTGTTCGTCTAAATAATCTTCTTCTACAAGTTCAACTCTTTGCCCCAATGCGTCAACAAATTTTTCATTGCTTGTCATCAGTGCTACTCTTTGAGAAGGAATATAGTTTACGGAAAGCACATCATTTTGATAATGCTGAATGTCGATAGGACAAACGACCGTCTTTTGTACAAAGTCCACGTATGGACCAACTACTTGTACTTTGCGAGTAAAACCATTTATCGCAGGATGATTTGAGATATTAAACTATGTTTCCATTCTTTTCTTTGCTATTAGTTGTTTAATTGATTTTTACCCACCCAGTTGACTTAAACATATATTCCCCCTCTTCGTTTTCTATGCCAGTTTCTGAAAGCTGATATACCTTTAAGCCGATGGCAGGTAAAACGATGGCAAGCCTTTGGGCTTTTGTCATCCGGGGTACCGCCAAAGAACCTTGATAAGTAGAGTTTACAGTAAAACGGGATGATGGTGGATATGTAACGACCCCTCCATTTTGCAATACCGTTTGTCCATTATAAAATACATCGCTTGATTTATTAGCAAGTTGTTTCCAAACAAATGCACCTGTTTCATACTGTAAAATAAACGTAACAGGTTTATTTTGTTTCAGAACCAAATTTTCATTACCAAGCATTTTAAAACTTGCAGAGTTGACCAATGTAATATCAAAAACGGATACATTTTCAAGGGTAACTATGTTATTAATTGTACTTTGTTCAATACCCAGACAATTAATGCCCACACTAGGATTAAGATAAATATGAGAACCTATAGGGGGTAATTTTGCACCATTAACAGGCACAAAAGTAAAAGAGTTAACCCCTTGATTGTTTTGGACAGTCAATAAACTGGTTGAAATAACGGGGCTTTCAGACTCAAAAAGAATTGCCTTTCCTGCATTTCTAGTAAAATCATTATTCTGAACTACTATATTCTCAGAACCATAAGCCTTTGTAGTTCCCCAAAACATCAACCCATTTTGTTGAGTTTTTTCAGTGCGAGAATCATAGCATACATTATTTTCTACAGTACCATTTTTAAAGGCAATATTATTAACACAAGCTACAAGAATCCCAGAACGCCTTTTGTTTGCAGTATTGTTATTTAAGAGAACTCTAACACCATTATTATAACAGATATTTTTACTAATCACAAAATTCTCCGCACTTGCTACACCAATACCATTTAGGTAATTATCATAACAGGTATTACCAGAAACTATAAGATTAGTAAGCTTAGGGTTTAATAAGGAACCATTATTATTCCCCACATCAATACCAAGACCACTATTGCCAACTGCAATACAGTCTAAAATACTTAGTCCATCCAAAACCGCATTTTCTAGTTGCTGTGGTGGACGAACATATACACCGCCTGCACCAATATCGTTCTCATTAAATTCTTTGCCATTATAGTTTAAAGTAGCTCTGAATAACTTCAAGCCTACACCCAAGACTAAGCCATCAAGCCCACAATTTGTAAAAGATACGTTTTCAATAGCAGATTCTTTCCACATAAAAAACTCACTATCTTTTGTTACTGTGTTATCAACTAAACAACCAATTCTATCAGCCTGTGCATTAATCATTTGTTGCCCATAGCGGCCGCAATCATCAACACTAGAATTCTTAAATAGAAATTTCGGACAGTTGGTAATATAAACACCTATATCACGAGTACTAACAACATCTATATTACTAAAGGTTAAGTTCTTGCATTTATCTGCATAAATACCTCTAATACCTCTATCAAATAAGCCTATATTATTAGCTCTATTTCCATCTATCTTAAAGCCATCTAATAAAACGTTATGATTTTTTATTTCTAGGATAGGTTTATTGTGTGGAATTGTGCTATTGTCGATTAGTTTGATAATAGAATTGACTCCAATTAAATTCTGATAAATCAGATAGCTTTTATTAACAATAATAGTAGAATACTCTTTAAGGAATAATGGCTTTTGCAAAAGCTTTGAAACCTTTACGGCTTTATCTAAAATTTCAGTATGGTCAATTAAACCCTGATACTCTTCAAACCAAGTGTACAACACTCTATCAGAGACGTTTCTTTTAAGTCTTAAACCTTCGGTTGTTACAAGACAATACCCGCAATCATCAACAGTAACAGTATCTGAAGCATCATATTTATAATAACCTGTTTTACCAGAAACATTACAATAAAATTCTTGAACTCTTTTAACCTCTTCTAGTTTTAGATTTCTTAATTCATTTATTGAATATCCTGAGAAAAGTTTGTCATTTCTTTTTGATTCTTCCTTTATACCTATATTTACCTCATACAGGTATTTATTTAGTGCTAAATCTGGATATGGCATTTTTATGATTTTTAAACTGTTATTAAAATATCCCCGTTACTCTGAGAAACATACTTTGGTTTGTGGTATAAATAATAAATTACTACAATTGCAATAATAACGAAGGCAAATTTCAAAACGTTGTATTTTTTGTTGAGCAACGTGACAAACACTATCAAAGCGACGATTTCTAAAGCGATAATTTCAACATTGCCTAAACGGTTGAACGATAGCGGAAAAATATCACCTGAGTACATCCCAACACCCAAACCACCCGTAAATCTTTCGTCTCTTACAAAAATTGATTGTTGCATTACCAAAGAAACATCTGAATAAAGAATCGGGTAAAAACTTGCGTCTCTATCTTGTAAACTACTTGTTAGATAGAAATTAGCACTTTTAAAGTCGTAGCCGTTAATTCCTAGTTTTGTTGGGTGCGTGTGGAAAAAGAACGGTAATTCGTTGTTGACTTGAATCAGTTGAACGGCTCTGTAAAACTCTGAATAGTCAGGACTGTACTTTGATGAATCTGTTTGAGTGTTTCGGAAAAAGTAAACATTGGTTGATGCCAACGAACCGCCTTCTAAAACTTTCATCGAGATACAACCGCCAATTTCTGAACTCACAGGATAAACCGCTTTGATACGTTCCTGAATACTTTTTGTAATCAGTATTGATGTTGGTTTTGTTAGTACAACACAATCTGTAGAACTATTTCATAACGCTTTTTAAATACGCTCAGAAAACCAACATGAGTTATCCTGAATGCTGAGCAAAACTTCTTCAAAAGATATTGTGAATGGCTATTCTTACTTTATAAATTTAATTTCATCCTGAGGACTCATACTTTTGTCTCCAAATCTCTCCTCCCCTTTTTTCGTTATGGTTCAAAATGATGTATTTTTGTCAGGCAAACTCAACGCTGATGAAATATAATCCTTTTTACTACATTTTCCTTTTCTTGCTTTCCTGTTTTTCTTTATCGGGATGTCTTTGGGCGAAGCGCTGCCCTGAGAAAAACTGTAGGGTTGCTGTAGAGCATAAACACGAAGGCGGAACTTTTAGACCAAGAGCTGCCTTTTCATGGACAACTACCAAAAAACATTTACCGTGGAATCCTGTAAAAGGAAATAAGAAATTCAACGGAAAGAAAGATAAAAAATCAGGTAAAACTAAATTCAAATATACGCTTCCGGGCGAAAGAGTGAATTTCGATAAAAAGAACTAGCCTTAGCTATTCAAATACAATAATATGAATCTAATTAAAGTGGCCGCTGGAGTAGTTAATCAAACACCTCTAGCATGGGAAAGTAATAAAAACAATATCATTGCTTGTATTGAAGAGGCGAAAAAACAAGAAATCAGTCTTTTGTGCCTTCCTGAACTATGTATTACTGGCTATGGCTGCGAAGATATGTTCTATGCACAAAGTACTTGCGACAGCGCTTTAGATGCTTTAGAAGATATTGTTCTGCATACTTCAAGCATTGCAGTTTGTGTAGGTTTACCCATTCGTATCAATAATCATATTTATAATGCTGCTTGTTTAATTGTCAATAAGCAAATTAGAGGCTTCGCTTGTAAGAAAACTTTGGCGAACAATGGTATTCATTATGAAACTCGCTGGTTTCAACATTGGCCTGTGGGTGAGAAAACTGAATTAAGAATCGGAGAATTTACTTATCCTGTTGGCGATTTACTTTTTGAAGTAGGTGGTGTAAAAATTGGTTTTGAAATCTGTGAAGATGCTTGGGTAGCGAATCGTCCGGGAAGAGAGCTTTACTTAAAAGGTTGTGATGTTATTCTGAATCCAACGGCTTCTCATTTTGCTTTCTTTAAAACCCAAACTCGTGAACGCCTTGTTCAAGATGGTTCTCGTGCTTTCGGTGTTGCTTATATTTATGCGAATTTACTCGGAAATGAGGCAGGAAGAGCCATCTTCGACGGAGATGCGATGATTGCCCAAGCGGGCGAAATGCTCGTTTCTGGTACAAGATTTTCTTATAAAGATTATTACTTGACTTCAGCGGTAATTGATTTAGATAAAATTCGTTTAGAACAAAGTCAGAATCTCTTTCAATTCAAGGCAAGCAATGCAATAATTCAAGTACTTTTTGATTATCCAGAGATTCCTCCTTTCAAAAATCATTATGCTTTGGAACATTGGGAAGCAAATGGCTTTCAGAAAGAAGAAGAATTTGCAAGAGCTATCGCTTTAGCATTGTTCGATTATTTAAGAAAATCACGTTCAAATGGTTGGGTTATTTCACTTTCTGGTGGGGCTGATTCTTCTGCCATTACTGCACTGTGTTACTTAGCCATCGAAATGGCTGTTACAGAACTTGGTTTAGATGGTTTCAAAGAAAAATTAAAATACATCAAAGCGATTCAACAATGTACTTCTGTCGCAGAATTATCCGCTGCTTTGATTACAAATATTTACCAAGGAACACAAAATAGTTCATCGGATACTCGTCACTCTGCTACTTCATTAGCCAAAGATTTGAACACTACTTTTTATGACATTGACATTAATGGTTTGGTTGAAACTTATAAAGGATTGATTCAAGGTGCTATTGGAAGAGATTTATCTTGGCAGACCGACGACCTTGCATTACAAAATATTCAAGCGAGGGTTCGTAGCCCAAGTGCTTGGTTGTTGGCAAATATCAATAATGCTTTACTTTTATCGACTTCTAACCGTTCTGAAGCATCGGTTGGCTATGCAACGATGGATGGCGATACTTCTGGTTCTATTTCACCAATTGCGGGTATCGACAAACATTGGTTGCGTCATTGGTTGCGTTGGTTAGAAAACACTGGTTTGGGCGGAACCCATAAAATAAAAGGCTTAAATGCCATGAATAATTTACAGCCAACTGCTGAATTACGCCCGCTAGAAGCTAAACAGATTGACGAAGAAGATTTAATGCCTTATGATTTATTAAACGCTATTGAAACCTCCGCAATTCGTGATAAAAAATCTCCTACAGATTGTTTAAAAATCATGGAAATGGAATTTGAAGGTGTTTACACTCGTGAAAAATTAATTACTTCTATCGAAAGATTTTTCAGACTTTTCGCTAGAAATCAGTGGAAACGTGAACGCTATGCACCAAGTTTCCATGTGGACGACCGCAACCTTGATCCAAGAAGTTGGTTGAGATTCCCTATTCTTTCTGGTGGTTTTGAGAAAGAAATTGAAGAGATGTTGGATTATGCTAATAACGCTGGAAAAGGAAAACGAAGAGGCAAAATTGGCTTTTAATATTATAAATTACAGAATATGCTTTTAGCCATAGACATTGGTAATACCGACGTAGTTTTCGGAATTCATAATCAACAGGAATGGATTCATCAATTCAGAATTCCTTCTGATTCTTCTCGCCGTTCTTCTGATTTTGAAGCAAAACTTCGCTTGTTTTTCTTGGAAAACAACCTAAGAATCAGTGAAATCAATCGCTCGATTATTAGTTGCGTAGTGCCAGATTTAAAACATGTTTTGAAAGAAACGGTTCAAGAAATGCTTGGTCTCGACCCAATCATCATTGGTCCAGAAATCTATGACCAATTGAAAATGGAAATTCTAAGCCCTTATGAAATCGGTACGGATTTGGTTTGCAACGCTACTTATTCCTATTATACTTACAAGAAAACGTGTTTAATTGTTGATTTTGGTACTGCTTTAACGTTTACCGTTGTTACTGCCGAAGGTAAAATTTTAGGAGTTTCAATTGCTCCGGGTTTGAAAACAGCCGTAAAATCGCTTTTTTCAAACACGGCACAATTACCAGAAGTACCTTTGGTAATGCCAGAATCTGCCATTGGTAAAAATACGGTTCATGCTATTCAAGCAGGGATTCTTTGGGGATATGTAGGAATGGTTCGTGAAATGATTATGCAAATCAAAAAAGAAGTTGGGCAAGATTGTCTCGTTTTAGCTACTGGTGGACTGTCGTCTATTCTAACACCACTTCGTGATGAATTTGATGAAGTGGATAAATTACTAACCTTGAATGGCTTAAAAATCATTTCTGAAATTGTAAAATAATCAATAATCCATCCCTCTAATAGGCGATTTAGTTGATATACTGAATCGCCTATTTTTTTGTCCTCAAATCTTTTTTAGATTTTTTTTCAATTCTCTGCAACCTTTTTCTGCATGGCTGCATCTTAGCTACAAATCATTCCCCTTAACGTTTCAATTTTTCATTGACGGTAAATAACAAACCATTTATCCTTTAGGGAAGCCGATTAAGTAGTTTGCATAACAAGGTAGTTGGCATAATATTAATTTTGACACAGTAATCATCCAAAATGTTTAACCAATAAATCTAAAAACCTAAAATTCACTCATCATGAAAACAATTTTTTACGCTATCCTTACCATATTTAGTTTAGCTAATATTAAGGCACAAGCTCAAGGAAAAATCTCAGGGCAAATCACAGACGATAAAAGTAAAATTGTAGAATTTGCTACAGTTACTTTATTGAACGCAAAAGACTCATCATTGGTAAAAGGTGCTTTAGGCGACGTTAACGGCACTTTTGAATTCGAAAAAGTAAATTATGGTACTTACATCGTTAATATTTCTCAATTGGGATATAAAAAATATTACACGCCAAAGTTTATTCTTTCTGCTGAAACTCCAAATATTAAATTAACAAAATTAGTACTATCAGAAGCTTCAAACGAGCTGGGTGAAGTACAGGTTACCGCCAAAAAACCTTTCATCGAACAGCAAATCGACAAAACTGTTGTGAATGTTGAGAACTCAATTGTTTCAGCAGGCAATACAGCGATTGAAGTTTTAGAAAAATCTCCAGGCGTTACGGTTGACAAAGACGGAAATATTTCATTGAAAGGAAAGCAAAATGTAATGGTAATGTTAGATGGTAAACCAACGTATATGTCGGCTGGTGATTTAGCCAATATGCTTCGAAACATGCAAGCGTCTCAGTTGGATAAAATCGAAATCATGACCAATCCGCCTGCTAAATACGATGCAGCAGGTAATGCAGGAGTAATTAATATTCGCTTAAAAAAGAATCAAAATACTGGCTTGAATGGTTCGGCTAATGTTGGTTTGGGTTTTGGTCCATATAAATCTTTACCAAAAGAAAGTGCTGGTTTAAACTTAAATTACAGAAATGGTAAAGTAAACCTATTCGGAAATTTTTCTGCGAATGACCGTAAAAGTTTTCAAGTTCAAACCATTAACCGTAAGTTTTTTGAAAATGGTAAAGTAATTTCTGGATTCGACCAAGTTGGAGATAATGACCGTAGAAATAATTCTTTCTCTTATAAAATGGGAGCTGATTATTTCCTTGACAAAAAGAATACGATTGGTTTCTTATTCAATGGCATGAATGGTAATTGGAGCGAAGATTTAAACAACGAAACTTTAATCAAAAATGCGATGGCACAATTGGATACTACTTCAAGAACTTTAGGAAGTATTAATAACAATTGGGGAAATTACTCAACTAATTTGAACTTCAAACATGTAATTGATTCAACTGGTAGAGAAATCACTGCAGATTTAGACTATGCTCGTTACGATGCCAATAATTCGATGAAGTATCGCACTTCAAAATACGATACTCAGAATATTTTACGTGAAAAAAGAAATGAAGATGGTTTAACTGATTCTAAAATCAATATTTATTCTTTCAAAACAGACTTAGTTTATCCAATCAATAAAACATCAAAATTTGAAGCTGGTTTAAAAACAAGTTATGTACATTCTGGCAATGATATGCGTTTTGATTTCTTAGTGGGTGATGCCAATACTCATGTAAATGACCCAACTCGTACTCGTGATTTTGTTTACAAAGAAAACATTAATGCTGGTTATGTAAACTATTCTAAGGAATTCAAAAAAGTAAGTGTTCAATTAGGTTTAAGAGTTGAAAATACCAACGGACAAGGTACTTTATTAGGAAAAGAATTATTGAAAAGAAATTATACGAATCTTTTCCCAAGTGTATTTTTCCGTCAGAAATTATCAAAAGACCACCAATTGGGTTACTCGTTCAGTCGTAGAATCGACCGTCCAAGTTATGAAGATTTGAATCCGTTCTTATTTTTCCTTGACCCATATACTTTCCAAAGAGGAAATGAATTGTTACAACCACAATATACCAACGCTTTTGAAGTATCGCATACATTCAAAGATGCCATTACAACTACAGTAAACTTTAGCCGTACAAATGGTGTAATGACTGATATTTTAGAACAAAATAATGCTTTGAAAACGACTAACGTTACCAAAATCAATATTGGTTATGTCGAAAACATGGGAATTTCGTTCTCAGTGCCTGTTCCCGTTACAAAATGGTGGTTTAGTAATACTTATTTGAATTTGTATAACAATCATTATGTGGGCGATATTCCAAAAACAATTATTGCTTCAGATGGTAGTTCTTCGACTATCCTTCAACCATTGGATGCTCGTGCTACTACTTATCAATTAAATATGACTCACCAATTTACATTGCCTAAAAAATATACTTTAGAATTAAGTGGTTGGTATATGTCACCATTTGTAGAAGGACAATTGGCGGGTCGCCCGATGGGAGCAATGTCGTTCGGAATTCAAAAGAAATTAATGAAAGACAAAGCTACTTTGAAATTGAATGTTAACGATGTATTCTGGTCTAACCAATTCCGTGGTTCGTTCATTTTCAACGATATTGATGTACAAGTAAGAAACAAATGGGAAAGTAGAGTGATTCGCTTAAACTTCTCATACCGTTTTGGAAATAGTAAAGTAGCCGCCGCACGCCAACGTAAAACTGGTTTAGAAGACGAAAAAGGTCGTGTAAAAAGTGGAGGCAACTAATTAATGATTTTTCATTACAGTGAAAAATAACTCAAATCTATTTAATTAGAAAATTCGAAGAGAATGTCGTTAAAGGCATTCTCTTTTGTTTTAATGACCATAAAAAAGAGGTTTCCTTATTCAAGAAAACCTCTCTCTAATCTATAAATTGCTACTTAGTGGCAACGTGAATGTTAGATGGCGTTAGGAAATCGAAAAAACGCTCTAACCAACTTTTATTCGCATCATTTGCTTGAGATGCTTTCAAGTTTTCTGTTTTGTGGCTCTTTGATTCTTCCAGAATCATTTCGGCCAATAAAGGATAGTATTTCATAAATTTGTGTTGTTTAATGATACACGGTTAATGATTGTCGATACTCTAAGCTGAGGTTCACATAAAAAAGTGATAATCGTTTAATCCGAGTTAATTACTTGACAGACACAAAGTTACGAATATTAGTTCTCACAATTGCAAAAAATATAACTATTCCAATACAGATTCTTTAAATACTGCAATTATATTTGATTATTCTCAGAAGTCAACCATTTTTAATGCCAATAATGGCTAACATTCTTCCTGTTTTTCCTTTTTCTTTTCTGTGCGAAAAATAACTTTCATTATCTAAAACAGTGGAGAATTTAGAGATTTCAATTTGATTGACGGGCACTCCCGCTTCTAATAATTGTGCCTGATTGGCTTGTTTCAAATCGACAAAGTATTTAGCTTTTTAAACATCAAATCTTTTGAATTTCTCTTCAAAATTTTGGGCTACCTCCTCTCCTACTTCAAAAGAACATTCATCAATACAAGTCCCAATGTATGCAAAACAATCTGCGGGATTTGTACCAAAGTCTGCCACCATTTGTTGAATAGTTTTAGTGACAATTCCCAAAACCGTTCCTCGCCAACCTGCATGAATGGAAGCGACTACTTTTTGCTTATCATCATAAATCAAAATGGGTGTGCAATCTGCCACTGTAACGGTTACAAATACATCGGCTTGATTAGTAATCAAAGCATCAAAACCTTCATAAGCACCTGCTTTTGTTGTACTTAATATTTTATCTTCATGTATTTGATAAGAATAGGCTACCTTTTCTGCTGAAAAACCGAGTGCTTCAAAGAATTTATCTCTATTTTTATAAACATTTTCAAGATTGTCTCCTGAATGCAAACCTAAATTCAATGAAGTATAAGGTGCTTCGCTATAACCATCTTTCCGAGTACTTTCAGCGGCAATTAGTTTGGGGAATTGTTGAAATATTTGGGGTTTGGTAAACATATCTTTATGAACTTAAGGATTTTAGGACTTGAAGACTTTAGGATTAATAAACCTGTGAGGTTTTAAAAACCTCACAGGTTTGTAAAAAGCTAATTATGAAATTCAACATCGTTTATATTTTAATTGCTCTTTTCTTTATCAGTTGTCAAGAAAAAAAAGCTCCTCAGCCTGCTGGAATTGCGCTTTCTTTTGATGACCGATTTATTAAAGAATGGTTTGAATTAAGACCACTCTTTAAAAAGTATCATGCAAAAGTAACATTTTACATTACGCAACCTGATAGTTTATCGACCGAAGAAATTGAAATGTTGCATCAATTACAAGCCGATGGACATGAAATCGGCTGTCATGGTGCTATGCACGTGGCTTCGATAAGATATGTTTGGGAAAACTCTCTGGAAGAATATATGCAAAAAGAAGTATTCCAAGCCCTGAAAACTATGAAGCGACAAGGTTTCTCTCCTACTACTTTTGCACATCCGGGTGGCTCACAGATTTGGTATATCGACCGTGAATTGTTAAAACATTTTAGCTTGTTACGTGATGTTTCGATGAAAGAAAGAAACATTTTCGGTTTTACCTATCGCCGAGAAGTAGAAAACATGGATGAAATATATCATCATCACGATGATACCCGAAAAGTAAATGCCTTAATCATTGATGTAAGTGCTAATCTGACTATCGAAGATATTAAAAAAGGGTTGGCCAAAGCACAAAAAGAACAAGCCGTTATGATGCTTTTTGGTCATAAGCCTCTGCGTAAAATCACTCATAAACCAGAAGAATATGGCTTTGATATACATTTTTTAGAGCAAATCTTGGCAGAAAGTGCTAAATTGAAACTTCAATACTTCACAATGAATTCTTTGTAGTTTATGAGTTTATGAGTTTATGAGTTTATGAGTGGGAATCGCTTTTTATGTTTGTGGGTTCATTAATTCTCATAAGATTTTTAATCTTGTTAATCATATTTTCATCTTTTTAAATAAACTCATTGACTCATAAGCTCATAAACTAAAAAGGAATCATCAACCAATAAAAAATGAAAAAACAAACTACCTTCATCACAAGTTTAATTTTATCGTTATCATTATCCTCTTTTGCTCAAGATAATGATTCAACCGTGATTCGTAAATTCTTCAATGAATCTCTCTCAAATGGCAAATCTTATGAATGGCTTCGTGATTTAACCACCAATGTTGGACCAAGATTAAGTGGCTCGGAAGGTGCTAAAAAAGCAGTACAGTGGGGAAAAACACTTTTAGAAAGCGGTGGCTACGACCGTGTTTTTTTACAAGATGTCATGGTGCCACATTGGGTGCGTGGTGCTAAAGAAGAAGGCTATATTTTAGATGGCAAACAGAAAATCAAAGTACCTTTAGTAGCTTTGGGGGGGTCGGTGGCTACGCCTAAAAAAGGGATTACGGCAGAAGTAATTGAAGTAAAAACCTTTCAAGAACTAAGAGCTTTGGGCAAAGAAAAATGCGAAGGCAAAATCATTTTCTTCAATCGCCCGATGGATCCTACCAAGATTAATACTTTTGAAGCGTATGGACAAGCTGGCGACCAACGTCGTAGTGGTGCAAATGAAGCAGCAAAATTAGGTGCTATAGGCGTTATCATTCGTTCGTTGAGTAGTACTGAAAACGATTTTCCGCATACAGGTTCTATGGTCTATGCAACGGGTGTGCCATTGATTCCTGCGGCAGCTTTGAGTACCAATGCAGCTACTTTATTGAGCAAAACTTTGAAGGAAAATCCGAATACAAAATTCTATTTCAAACAGTCTTGCGAAACTTTACCTGATGCTCCTTCGCATAATGTGGTGGCGGAGATTAAAGGTTCTGAACATCCAGAAGAGATTATTGTAGTGGGCGGACACTTAGATTCATGGGATTTAGCGCAAGGTGCGCATGATGACGGAACAGGTATTGTACAGTCGATGGAAGTGGCTCGTTTATTCAAAAATTTAGGTATCAAACCGAAGCATACTATCAGAATAGTATTGTTTATGAATGAAGAAAACGGAAACCGTGGCGGTGTGAAATATGCAGAATTAGCCAAGCAAAATAATGAGAAACATATTTTCGCATTAGAGTCTGACAATGGTGGCTTTACTCCTCGTGGCTTTGGTATGCAAGGTGCATCGGCTGAATTATTAGCGAAAGTTCAATCGTATCGTACACTGTTAGCACCTTATGGTTTACATGAAATTGAACGTGGCGGTGGCGGTGTTGATATTGGCCCTTTGGCACCACAAGGCTCAGTATTGATCGGTTTTAAACCAGATGCTCAACGTTATTTCGAATATCACCATGCCTCAAATGACACTTTTGATACCGTAAACCAACGTGAATTAGAAATGGGTGCGGCATCAATGGCAAGCTTAATTTACTTGTTAGATAATTTGACTAATTAAGTCGCTTAGTTTTTAACTTTTAGCTTTGACAAATTTGAATTTGTCAAAGCTAAATTCTAACAAAAAGGATAAAATTTTCCTCTTTTTACCCCAATTTTCCATATAAAAGAGGAAAATTTGTATCTTTTATATGGAAAATTGCTTCTTCAAGTAGCAAAATTCTATCTTTTTTGCGGAATATTGCGGTTTTAACAAGAAAAACTCCTTCTTTTTTACGGACAATTGCGGTTTTAGGTAGAAACTTTGCTATTTCAAGTACCAAAATTCTATCTCAGAGAAGGAATACTCCTTCTTTTTTGCGGGAAATTGCGGTTTTTAACAGAATTGGCTCAGTGTGGTTAATCAAAAAATGGCATCAGGAATATGTTTTCTTGATGCCGTTTTTTTGTGCAATTGATATAAATATATAAATCCCGAAGGGATGATACGATTAAATGTTTCACCCTTTCAGGGTTCTGTAAACGATATTTCAATGCTTTATTATAATCCTGACATCCCTTCGGGATTTAAATGGAGGCTTTATAGCTTTCAACGACAACATCCTTAAGCTGTTTCCTTTTTACTCATGGCATGACTTGAAGTCATGCCATGAGTAAAAAGGAAATTTCACCTGTGACCTTTAACTATCATTTTCTCACACATAATGCACTTTATGTGAGCTTCATCAATTTTGCAAACTCTTCAATTCTTCTTTCTCCTTAGCCTCCGCCAATTTCCACCAAGGCAAGTATGGATAAGCGTGGTGTTCGTGATGATAGCCAAAGAAGTAACATGAAATAAAAGCCATAAAATGATTGAGTTTCTGACTTCGAGATTTATAAATATCATTCGCCTCATGTTCGCCACGGTGCGGAAGATAAGTACCAAAGTAAAAAAGTTGTAGCGTACTCAAAATCGCTGGCACTTCCCAAAAAACAATCAGGTTTTCCATCGGAAAAACTAATTTCAATAGATTATAAGTAATTGCCATCAACAAAATCTGCCAGAAAGTAACGTACTCTAACGCAAATTTTAAATACCATCTAAAAAAGTTTCCATCATAATAATCTGGGTCTTCGTCAGTCACTACGTTTTTATGATGTAAGTGATGTTTCTTCGATAATTTCTCATAATTATTATAAGCAAAAAGCGTAGCACACAAAAAACCAATGGCATAGTTGAGTTTTTTATTGTGCGGAGCAACAACGCCATGAATAGCATCGTGTGCCGTAATAAAAACGCCAGTATAAAGTTGCATTTGAAGCAACACGAAAACATATACCAAAGGATTATAAAAATCTATCGGATAATTCAACAAATAGGCAAGCGAAATGCCCCAAAGTGAAATAATACTGATGGCAAAAAAGAGTCCTTTATATTTCATAAGATTGAGTGTCGGCACAAGTAATTCAGGAATAATACTTTAAAAACTCATTTATCCGTAACTTTGTTACAAAGATAAGATAAATCATTAGCATCCAGTTTTGCATTCAATATGGCAAAAATAGAAAAAGAATTACAGCAGGCAATTGTGGCGATGCCTCAGAAAGAGAAAGATAAATTATTGCTAAGACTCATCGGCAAAGATGATATTTTGATTCAACAATTGACTTTTACTTTGGTAGAAGAAAGCTTAACGATGGAGTCGAGAAGGGATGACATTAAAGTATTGATTGATAAATTATATGATACCACCAATTACTCTTCGGGTTATTTGATGATGGATATGCGTTATACCAATGCAGAAATTACTCGCCATGTAAAAGTAACCAAAGACAAATATGGAGAAGTAGAATTGACCTTGAAATTGCTGAAAGAGTGTTTTGAAAAGCAGTTAAAATGGATTGAAAAATACTCTTCAAAATCGGATACTTTAGCACTTTATGTCGTAAAAAGAACAGATTTTCTGTTAAAAAAAGTAGTGAAAATGCACCCAGATATTCAATTTGATTTTCATGCAGATATGAATACTTTATTGGAATATTTGCACAAATACGCTACGGCTTATTACGCTAAAGAATTGCAAATTCCTCAAAAATTTGAAATCGCTGAGTAAATAAAAAATATTATGAATCAATCAGAACACTTAGCGACTTTTATCAATACTTTCTCTGAAAGTCTGCAAGATAATTCCTTCGTAAAAATCTCTTTGGGCAATTATAAAGGCACAGAAGAGCAACTCAAGAATATTTATATCAAAAGAGTTTTAATCAAAAAAGAAGAAAAACTTAGCTTTACTTATCGCTACAAAACTCGTGATATTGTAAAGAATTTTACGGTATCAGAAGGCATCAAAGATGTTGAAAAAGCCTTGCAAGAAGGCTTTAATATTGCTACGCTTTTCACAAGCAAATTTGATTTAATCATCGAAAAATTAAATCAGAAAACCGTTTTGCGTAAAACTGATTCAAGTAATCCGAAAGCTATTTCTTTGGAACATGACAAAGCGAAACATCGCTTGATAAAGCCACAAGAAAAACCTTATTTACATGAATTAAAGATTACTGACGAAACAGGAAATGTCTATAAAAATGCACAAGACAAGTATCGTCAGATAAATCATTATGTGGAAATCTTGAGTACTTTAATCAAAGATATTCCTACGCAAAATCAATTAAAAGTAGCCGATATGGGTTCTGGAAAAGGCTATTTAACTTTTGCTCTGTACGATTATTTAACCAATGTGTTGAAACTTGAAGCAACAGTAACAGGCGTTGAATTCCGCCCAGACATGGTGGCACTTTGTAATAACATTGCTCAAAATACAGGTTTTTCAACACTCAATTTTGTAGAAGGAACTATTGAAGATTATGACAGTACAGGTACTAATATTTTAATTGCTTTGCACGCTTGCGATACCGCCACAGACGATGCCATTTATAAAGGAATCACCGCCAATGCCGATTTGATTGTGGTTGCACCTTGCTGTCATAAACAAATCAGAAGAGAAATTGAAAAACATAAAGCGTCTAATGAATTAGATTTCTTGACGAAGTACGGCATCTTTTTAGAGCGACAAGCAGAAATGGTAACGGATGGCATCAGAGCGATGATTTTGGAATACTTCGGCTATAAAACTAAAGTGTTTCAATTTATTTCAGATGCTCATACGCCTAAAAATGTATTAGTCGTAGGAATTAAAAATCCGAATGCGGTATCTAAAAAAGAAGAAATTTTGGCAAAGCTAAAAGCCACAAAAGAGTACTTTGGCATAGAGTATCATCATTTGGAAAAACTTTTATCTATTTAATGCGTAATGATGAATGCGTAGTGTTTTTAACGATAAACTTTTAACTTATTACTCATTCATCATTACGCACTACGCATTAAAAAAATTATGAAAAAAGACATCAATTTTGAGCAACTTTTAGCGGATGAGAATCAGCATTTACAGAAGCTCCATCAAATCGTTGAAGAAACGATAAAATCTGAACGATTGATTGTCCAGAATCTATTAAATCCTCCTATCGAAACCATCACAAAAGGGCAAGCTATTTCTGATAAAGTGGCTCAGTTTGGTGGAAGTTGGAAATTCATCATCATGTTTGGTATAATCCTCACGCTTTGGATTATTTTCAATACCGCCATGATTGTTCAATATCGATTCGACCCTTATCCATTCATTTTGATGAATTTGATACTTTCATGTATTGCCGCTTTGCAAGCGCCAATCATTATGATGAGCCAAAATCGTCAGGAAGAAAAAGATAGAATGAGAAGTGAAAATGACTACTTGATTAACCTGAAAGCAGAAATGCAAATCAGAAGTTTACAACAAAAAATGGATTTGTTGTTGGAAGAACAAATCAAAACCTTGTTTGAATCTCAGGCAAAACAATTTGCTTTACTTGATGAAATCAAGAAGAAACTTGATAAGATGGATAACAAAAAGCTTTAGTTTGCGATAAAATATACAAGAATGAACGAAGAATTTTATGAACAAGTTTTTGAAAAAATCGATTTTTCAAAACAAGTAATTACAGGAAAAGAGTACGATAGCTGTACTTTCAAAAACTGTGATTTTTCAAATACCAACCTATCCAATAAAGATTTTATTGATTGTACTTTCGAGAGTTGTAATCTCAGTAGCGTCAACCTGAACAATACAAGTTTAAAAACGGTGAAATTCATCGATTGTAAAATCATTGGTGTAGATTTTAGTATCAGCAAAGAATTCTTATTTTCAGTATATTTTAAAAATTGTTCGCTAAATTATACTTACTTTTTCAGGAACAAATTGAAGAAAACTAAATTTGAACATTGTCAGATTCAAGAAGCAAATTTTAGTGAAGCAGATTTAACGGGAGCAATTTTTAATCATTGCGATTTATTAAATACTGTTTTTGAACAAACCAATCTGGCTCAAACAGATTTTAGAACAGCCGAACATTACGCCATCAATCCAGAGAAAAATAACATTAAAAAGGCGAAATTTTCTTATGATGGCATCAGAGGTTTACTGTATCAATATGATATTGTGATTGAGTAAAACATCCTTGAAACTTTATTCTAAACAAAAAACTATGTTTATCTTAACTTCAAATAACTCGATAGCCAATCACTTTATCGCTGAACTTCGTGATGTAAAAATCCAACAAGATTCGATGAGATTTCGGAAAAATCTGGAGCGATTAGGAGAAGTATTAGCTTATGAAATTTCAAAAACATTAACTTACGAAAGTACCGAAGTACAAACGCCATTAGCGGTTGCTCAAACTAATTTATTGTTTAACCAACCTGTTTTAGTGACAATTCTTCGAGCGAGTTTACCTTTTCATCAAGGCTTTATTAATGTTTTCGATAAAGCAGAAAATGCTTTTATTGGTGCTTACAGAGGAAAACATCTTGCAGACGAAAGCTTTGAAGTGGAAATGGATTACTTGGCAAGTCCAGATTTAACGGATAAAACTATTATTTTAATCGACCCAATGTTGGCTACGGGAAAATCTTTGTTGAAATCTTATCAAGCTTTATTGAAATATGGTAAGCCAGCAAAAGTAATTATTTCATCAGCAATAGCTGCACCCGAAGGTATTACTTTTTTGCAAGAACAAATACCCGAAGCAGAGCTTTTCATCGCTGCACTTGATGAATGTTTGAATGAAAAATATTACATCGTGCCAGGTTTAGGCGATGCAGGCGATTTAGCTTATGGTTTGAAACTATAGTTTTTCTCGCAACAGACTAATGCCTACTTCACAAGAAAGACATTTTTTATGCTGACAGAAAACATTGAACCATTCAATGCCAGCTTGCGAATCAAAAGCGGACTTCATTGATAAATCTAACATTTGCCAATGTTTCGTAATATTATTCTCTTCAGCAGGTAATTCTTCTAAAAAACGAATCGCCTTTTCAAGATAATGAACTTCATCTTTTTGCTGGCTATAAGCCACTAGTAAAGGTACAATTGTATTGATAATTACATTTTGCACAGAACTTTCACCAATGATTGCTACTTTCCCATTAGCTTTTTTACCGAATAAATAATGTTCTTGCCAATAAGCAGATTGCTTCACTCGCATGATTTTAGAAACATTCTCCACATTTTCAAGGTGTAACATCACTGAAAATAGATTGATGTTTTCTTGAATAATTTTAGCAAACTGTGCCAATCGAACAGTTGGAAAATTAGCGGGTCTAAGACGTAAAAACTTCCATTCATGCAAACCCAATACTTTTTCTTGCAATTGATATTTTGCGGAAAGAAATTGAAACTCTTTGGTTAGTTTACTTTGGTACTCATCTTCAACATTATTGAGTGAAAGAAAACCAGCTACGCCAAACAACAAAGCTTCTATTTGAAAAAGATTATCACGATGTTTACTCAATACTTTCAGCGGTAAATTTTGTGATAATCTCATAAAAGGTTCAGCATTCAGTTTAAAACCAAAGTTTTTTGCCAATACTTGATATGCAGTTTCTTCCCAATCTTGTTTGTTTTTGCTAAGATATTCGTGGATAATAGAAGCCTTACTTTCCAATCTTTGCATTAATACTTTATCCAGCATCGCAAATTTCTTTAAGGCTGAAACCTGTTGAAATTGCGCTTGACAAGCAATTTGTGCCTTACTTTCTACTAAATCTGAATACTTTTTAATGAAAGCTTTGTCTGTTTTGTCTGAAAGTATTAGCGTAGGAATTTTAGTGTTATCACTTCGGAAAATCGGTTTGTCGTCCTCCCATACTACATGAAGAATCACATTTTGATAAGCAGCATCAGAATGATGTGAATGAAGATTCCAATCAGAAGATTTTAAATGAATTTCTACAGCACCCACCCACTCAACCTCGCCAATCAGGATACGAGTATCTTGAAAATCAGCACCAGCATCCGTATTGTATCTCCCAATTTTTAATACTTGAAGAGATTCATTATCAGTAGTTTGAAGGCAAGATTTATCAAAATATTGAAATTGCCAGAGAAAGTGTAGAAAAGCCTCGTTCATAAGTGTTTTAAAATAATTGTTAAAACAAAAATAATGAGTTTGAGGAATTTTCATTCATAAATCCAAAAAAGAAATGCTTGACATATATTACATCAAGCATTTTCTTTAGGATATGTATTGCTACACTGTTTATCAATAGCATTTAGAGGAAACAGAAAAAGGCTAATCTTCTACAGGTACATTATAACTGATGTATAAATTCCGTTTGGCTTGTACGATGTGGCGTTGATTATGGGCAATTAAAAATTGAAAAACATCTCCTAATTTCAATCGTATCCATTTTGTAATTGAAATCGGAATACGAATGGCATTCATATCTATTGCAACACTTTGCTTTAATAAATTCAACAATTCTTCTTGATGTTCAATGAATTCTGCCACTACTGCATAAGCATCCAAATTTGTTACTGGACTATGATTTTTAGCGGCTTTCATTTTCTTCATATTTTCTTTAGGTTCCATCAATTGAGTAAAGTAAGCACCCAAATATGAGCTTTTAAAAACCAGACTTCCCTCCTGTTGAGGCTGATTGATTAATGCCTTTTTAATGACTGGCAAATAATAACGACTATAAGTATTGAGGTGCTCTAAACATTGAGCAATACTCCAACCTCCATTAATGGAAGGCTTTAACAAAACACTTTCATGAAGATTCTGAAACAGACTAATACTCTCTTTTAAATGAAGCTCCACTCTGTCTTCTAAATGATTGACTAACAACTGATTTTCAATACTTTTCATGACAAATTAAAATATTTGATGAGGTTAAAAATTGATGTTACAAATTTGGTACATGAGCAAATAATAAATGTTGGTAAATACCAAGATTTAATGAATACGATTGACATCTTCAATCACTTAAAAGAAAATTTGCAAAGAAGCACAGAAATGCCCTATTTTGAGTAATAAACAAAATCACTAACACTATCACAATGTTTTATATTCATCTTCAACATATCGCAAAGCGTTTTGCCTTCAAAAAAATCGTTTTCTTCTTTGCTATCAGTCTTTGTTTTACTGCTTGTAAAAGTGCTAAAGTAGCCAGTACAACAAGTACAGTTACAACGCCTGTGGTTAAAAAAGATAAAATTGTAGAAATCTCTATTAAATCAATTGAAGCCATTGATTTGGAAGAAGATTTAAGTTTTGCAGATGAAGTTTCTTTGACTTATGCTTTAACGCTAGTAGATGAAAACAAAAAAATATTGAAAGTAGTGAATACTTCTTGGGGGGTAAAAAGCTTAAAAAAAGGACAAATTGTAAAAGCTGATCAATTCAAAAAATTAGAAATTGTTATTCCTGAAAAGGGAACATTATTATCTTCTGTAATTTTGATGGAAGTTGATAATTACGAAAAAGCAATGAGTACCATCAAGAAAATCAATGAATTAGGAGGTTTAGCAAAAATACCCGCTACCATTATCAATATTGCTGAATACGAAACCCCTTTGGCAATTGTTTTCGCCAGTTTACAAGCTGCTGGTTTAGGCTTGAAAGTAGCCGATCGTTTCGACCAAGACGATTTACTCGGACAAAGCACTTTTGAACTAAAATTAGATTCCCTCTCAAATACTCAGAAAAACTATCCTGTAGATTTAACCTTTGAAGGCGAACATCTCAAAAACACTTTCCGATACAAACTCACTTATGAGTTAAAAATTCGTTGATTCTTTTTTATTAAAATAGTAATCTACTAATAAACAACAAGTTACTGCATTATGTCTGGTTTTTAATAAAATACACATAATACTTTGCTGGTTTTTTATTTATATTTTTGTAATTCTCTTACAATAAACATAAGCATTTAATAGTTACATAAGGTACTATGTACTTATACGTTTTGTGTGTTGAAGCGAATAAATTTAGGGGTATCAAGGTTTGAAAATAATTGCTTCAAACAATTAAGATTGAAAAATAATGAATAAATCACTAACCAGAATATACAGGCTAATTGCATTACTATTGATAACGGTCGCCACTGCCGAAGCTCAAAATGAAAATTATGTACTTAAAATCGGGAATAGAACTATCAACTCAAAGGAATTCGCCCAAACCTACCAAAAGCTTCTTCAAAGCGATAGCATCAGAAAAGATAATCAGAAAGAATTTATCAATAATTATATCAATTATAAGTTAGTTGTGTATGCGGCAGAACGCATGGGGAAAGATACTACTCGTGCTTTTCGTGAAGAAATAGATAGTTATCGCAAAGAATTAGCCAATCCATATTTAGTTGATAAACAGGTATTAGAAAAACTCATCCAAGAATCGTATGAAAGAATGCGTGAGGAAGTAAGAGTAGCTCAGATTTTTATTCCTTTAGTAAAAAATGCTAGCCCAGCCGATACAATGGCGGCTTACAATGAGTTAAGGGCGCTCAGAGCCAGAATTACAAAAGGCGAATCATTTGAACAATTAGCTAAAACAAATTCTAAAGATACTTACTCCGCAATAAAAGGCGGCGATTTAGGTTTTCTATCTGTATTAGAAAACAATTACACCTTTGAAACTGCCGCCTACAATACTCCAAAAGGCGAAATGTCTATTCCTTTTAGAACCAACAAAGGTTTTCATTTGATAAAAGTATTAGATAGACATTCTTTCAGAGGGAAGGTAAAATTAGCACACATTCTTGTAAGTCTTGCTCCAAATGCTTCATCAGACGAAGCCACTGTTGCTAAAAAGAAAATTGACGAAGCTTATGAATACCTCAAAAGAAATGAACCTTTTGAAGGAGTTTGCCGAGCATTTTCTGAAGACCCACGCACCAAAGATAATGGTGGCGTAATGAATAGATTTTGGGATGCTGGTACATTGATTGACCAGAAAATTGTAGAAACGGTTTTTGCATTAAAAGAAAAAAACGACTACACTTTGCCTATTCAAACCTCATTGGGTTGGCATATTTTCAGACTTATTGAAAAGAAAAGTTTGCCAAAATATGATGAAATGGCACCTTTTATCCGCCAAAAAATCAATGCTGATGCTTCACGCAATGTCATCATCAAAAATAATTTAGTAAAGCGTTTACAAAAAGATAATAACTTCCAAGAAACTGTTTCGGTAAAACAAGAAGCTATCGACAATTTCTACAAAGACAGAATTGGTTCTGAAGACTATTTAAGTAAAACTCTTTTCACAATCAATCAATCGGTTTCAACCGTTAAAGATTTTTATACTTTCGTCACCAAACATCAACGTCAATTAGCCAAATTAAAAGCGCTTGATGAAAAGACTCCACAAGATTGGTACGATTTATTTGTAGAAAACCAGAACTTAAGATTTGAAGAAGCTAACCTTGAAGTAAAATTCCCAGAATTCCGTGCTGATATTCAAGAATACAGAGAAGGTATTCTTCAAAAACAGATGTTGAATGATAATGTGTTTGAAAAATCGCTAGATTCTTTAGCACAAGTAAAATTCTACAATCAGCATATCGATCAATATCAATACACGCACAGAGTTTTAGCGAAAGTAATCACCAGCGACCGCAAAGAAACTTTGGAACAAGCCAAAACGCTGTTAGCCAAAGCGCCTTATCCGATGAATCGTAGATTTCCTGATATTTATTTTGAAAAAGATAAATCTGCATTCTCTGCCGATGCTCAAAAAATGTTGTATGATTTAAACATCATTCTATTAAAAAACAGAGATTATGTTGTTGAAGTAACTGGGAATTCCGACCCTGAAGAGCAAGAAAGTATTTCGGCAGAAAGAGCGAAAAAAGCGGTGAATCTCTTAATCAATAGTGGCGTATCGCCAATGAGAATCATCGAAAAAGATGATGGAAAATATAAGCCAGTCTCGAAAACGGATAGAAGTAAAAACAGCAGAATTGGCATTAGATTCTTATCTGATTCGATGGAAGATGTTGTAAAACGTTTTAATGCTTTAAAACCAAACAGTTTAAGTGCCGAAGAAGGTTATTTCAAAAAAGATGAAAATGAGTACTTAAGTGCTGTTGAATGGACTTTAGGAGAAAAAAATATTAACGTCAAAGGTAGATTTGTTTCAATCAATATTCAGAAAGTTGAAGAACCAAGAACAAAAACTTTTAAAGAAGCTCGTGGACAAGTAACCAGAGACTACCAAAAACAACTATCTGATGAATGGCTCAATCAATTGAAAGCTAAGTATCCATTAACGATAAATGAAAGTGAAATTCAAAGAGTATTAGATTAAACAAGAAAGTCAAAAGCAGAAGTAAATACATTTCTCTTTTGACTTTTTTCATATTCAACAGCCTGTTTATTCTGTCTTTATGATTTAGACGATGTTCTTAACACTTTTTAACGGTGCAAGCATATCAAATTAGAGATTAAAAAACGTTATCTTTGTCAATCTACGTACATTTTCAAAAACCATAAAGCCCTGTACGTTTCATATTAATTCATTTTTTAGATGAAATTTTCGAAATTCTTCATTTCCCTTTTTGCAATCTGTCTGCTTTTTTGTCAAGCAATACAGGCACAAACGCCAGTTGTAATTGATAAAATCATTGCAAAAGTTGACAACCATTATATCTTAAAATCAGAGTTAGAATCTCAAGTACAACAATACAAACAAAGTGGTCAGGCTGGAGCACCATCTACTTGTCAAATTTTTGAAAGTTTAGTAGTTGGCAAAATGATGTTAGCAAAATCTGAGATTGACTCAATTACTGTTGAAGACAAAAGAGTAGAGTCTGAACTTACTTCCAGAATGGAACAAATGGAACAACAGTTTGGCTCTCAGAAAAATATTGTTGAAGCTTATGGCAAAAGTATTGCTTCCTTAAAAGATGAACTTCGTTCAGCTATTAAAGAACAATTGACAACTCGTAAAATGCAAGAAAAAATTACGAGTGATGTAAAAATTACGCCTAAAGAAGTAAGACGTTTCTTTGAAGCAATTCCTAAAGATTCTATTCCTTATATGCCTTCTGAAGTAGAAATAGGACACATCGTAAGGCTCGCAAAAACAACCAAGTCACAAAGAGACGAATTATACAAAAGGTTATACGATTATAAGAAACGAGCTGAAAATGGGGAGTCATTTGAAGAGATGGCTAAATTATATTCCGAAGATTTAGGTTCAGGAAAAAGAGGTGGCGATTTAGGTTTTGCTAAACGTGGGCAAATGGTTGCTCCATTTGAAGCAGCAGCGTTGAAATTAAAGCCTAATCAAATGTCGGATGTAGTAGAATCTGAATTTGGGTTTCACTTAATTAAATTATTAGAAGTACGTGGACAAGAATATCATGCTTTACATATTTTATTAAGACCAGACTATCAAAGATTAGACGTTGTAGAACCAACAAAATTCTTAGATAGTATCAGAGTATTAATTCAAAGAGATAGCATCAAATTTGAACGTGCTGCGAAAGAATTCTCAGAAGATAAAGCAACACAAGATGGTGGTGGAATGATTACTGACCCACAAACTCGTTCGATAAAAATGGCTTTAGATGGCACGATGGAATCTGGTTTATATTTCACGATTGATTCAATGACGGTAGGAACAATTACTCCACCAATGCCATACAGAACTGAAGATGGACGTTCGGCAGTAAGAATTTTATATTACAAAGCAAAACATCCTCCACACTATGCGAATTTAGAAGACGATTTCCAAAGAATGTCAAATTACGCATTGAACAGAAAACGAAATACTGCCATTGAAAAATGGTTTGCTACCGCCAAAAACGATGTATTTATTTACATTGTTGATGAATATAAAGAATGTAATATCATGAAAACGAATGATCAGTGATTTTAAGATTCATTATTCTTTGGTAAAAATCTTGTTTTAAATTAAATTGTGTCAGGTTAAACTACGATTAATCTGACATTTTTCGTTATAAGTACATCTCATAAAATAGTAAGTAAAATTTTGTGTGTAAAAAGACACAAAATCGACAAACAAAATAGAAAATATGGTTCAATTTAAGTCAGATGTTGAAGCAGTTGATGCTTTAAAAGAATCCTATCAGAAACTTACTTCAGAAATCGGAAAGGTTGTTATCGGTCAAGATGAAACGGTTAAAATGCTTCTTACCGCTATCTTTTGTCAAGGACATTGTTTATTGGTTGGTGTACCCGGTTTAGCAAAAACACTTCTCATTCAAACTATTGCTGGTGCATTAGATTTAGATTTCAACAGAATACAATTCACTCCAGATTTAATGCCTTCTGACATTATCGGTTCAGAAACATTAGATAATGAACGAAATTTCAGATTTGTAAAAGGTCCAATCTTTGCCAATATCGTTTTAGCAGATGAAGTAAACAGAACGCCCCCAAAAACGCAATCTGCCCTTTTAGAAGCCATGCAAGAGTATTCGGTAACAGTTGCTGGAAAAAAATATGCTTTAGATAAACCTTTCTTTGTCTTAGCAACTCAAAATCCAATTGAACAAGAAGGAACATATCCATTACCAGAAGCACAATTAGACCGTTTTATGTTCATGGTAACGCTTGATTATCCATCTTATCAAGCAGAATTAGACATTGTTAAAAATACGACCTCAGACAAGAAATATAAGGTTGTACAACAAGTTTCAGGCGAAGAAATATTAGCCTATCAACAATTGGTAAGAAGAGTACCTATTGCTGATAATGTAGTAGAATATGCAGTGACGCTTGTTCATAAAACAAGACCAAACACAGAATTAGCAGATGCTATTTCAAATAAATATTTAGAGTGGGGAGCTGGACCAAGAGCCTCTCAAAACTTAATTTTAGCGGCTAAATGTAATGCTTTACTCAGTGGAAAATATTCGCCAGATATTGAAGATGTAAAGGCTGTAGCAATGGCTGTACTTCGCCACAGAATTGTTAGAAACTTCAAGGCAGAAGCAGAAGGAATATCTGTTGAGAATATTATTAGCAAGCTTTTATAAAACAAAAAATAATTCATCAAAAAAGAGGATGCCTTAGAAAGACATCCTCTTTTTTAATTTTATGACTCCATTACTTTCGGAACTCTGAAATATTCCCCATCTTGCTTAGGAGCATTTTTCAAACCTTGTTCACGACTGATATTTGGAATTACTTTATCTTCACGCAAAGCATTGATTTCTAAACTCATGTGCGTGAGTGGCTTTACATTTGAAGTATCAATTTCATCCAATTCCGACATCCAATTCAATACCGATTCCAAAGAATCTTTCATTTCCTTTTCAGCAGATTCTGGCATTTCTAAACGAGCCAAATGAGCAATCTTTTGTAATAATTCTTGATCTATATTCATCTTTTGATTGATTGAAAGCAAAGATTATTCTCTTCCTCTCAATTTTTTATCGTCCATGTGTTTATTCAAAAACTCATTGATTTTTTCAATATCAATACTTCTATTGATTTCACCAAAGGAGTTGATTGAAATATCGAATCCATCAAGTTCATTATGAACTTTTGGGAGTTCTTTTTTAGGAGTTTCTTTTTTCTTTGCCATTTTATGAATTTGAAAATTTGAAGTTCAAAATTAGTACATTCAACATATTAATTACTCATCACTCACAATTCACAACTCATCACTTACATAACCGCCAAAGCCTTTTCCAAACGAGTAATCACAGCTTCTTTTCCGATAATTTCCATCGACAACATTAAGTCTGGTCCTGCTCCTGCTCCAGTGGTTGCTACACGTAAAGCTTGCATTACTTTTCCCATTTTGATGCCCAATTTTTGTAATTCATCATTCAAAACGTGTTTGATTTCATCGGCTACAAAATTATCTAAAGCTGGCAAAGCATCTTTGAAGGCAGTGATTCCATTCTTCGCATCATCATTCCATTTTGAAGCAACTACGGCTTCGTCGTAAGTAGTTGGTGCTACAAAAAGCGCTTCTGCTTCTTTCGTAATTTCTTGTGGGAAAGTTACTCTTTCTTTGAATAAATGTACGATTTTCAACGCTTTATCTAATTCAAAGTTCGGCAAATATTCTGTTGCCAAAGTTTCATCAGAACGTAATTTCAAATATTGCTGATTGAACCACTTCGCTTTATTAATATCAAACTTCGCTCCTGCTTTGTTGATTCTTTCTAAAGTAAAAGCTTCAACTAATTCATTCATCGAGAATAATTCTTGCTCAGTACCAGGATTCCAACCTAAAAAGGCTAAGAAATTCACCACTGCATCATTCAAATATCCTTCTTCTCTGAAACCTTTCGCAATTGAACCGTCTGGATTTTTCCATTCTAAAGGGAAAACTGGAAAACCGCCTAAATCTGCATCACGTTTTGAAAGTTTACCATTTCCTTCTGGTTTTAATAATAAAGGTAAATGAGCAAACTGTGGCATGGTATCTTCCCAACCAAAAGCACGATACAATAATACGTGTAAAGGTGCTGAAGGCAACCATTCTTCTCCACGAATTACGTGTGAAATTTCCATCAAATGGTCGTCCACAACGTTGGCTAAGTGATAAGTTGGCATTCCGTCCGACTTCATCAGTACTTTATCGTCCATCGTTGAAGAATGTACATGAACCCAGTCACGAATAATATCTTTGAAACGTACTTCTTCTTTGGCTGGTACTTTCAAACGAATCACGAATGGCTCGCCTGCGGCAATTTTAGCTTGTGTTTCTTCTTCCGAAATCGTCAAAGAGTTTTTCAAACGTCCACGAGTAGCGGCATTATATTGAAACGCTGAACCTTGGCTTTCAAAAGTTTGACGCATAGCATCCAATTCTTCACTTGAATCGAAAGCGTAATAAGCTTTTCCTGAATTGATGAGTTGCATCGCATAATCCATATACATCGCCTTGCGTTCTGACTGGCGATATGGTGCGTGTGGGCCGCCTACTCCTACGCCTTCATCAATTGTAATACCAATCCACGAAAGGGCTTCGATGATATAATCTTCTGCACCTTCTACAAAACGAGTTTGGTCGGTATCTTCAATACGAAGTAACATTTTACCGCCCAACTTTTTGGCTAATAAATAATTATATAATGCTGTTCTAACACCGCCCACGTGCAAAGCTCCCGTTGGACTTGGTGCAAAACGTACTCTTACTTGATCTGACATTTTTTGAAAATTAAATTACTGCAATACAAGAAATCTCTACATTCACATCTTTTGGCAAGCGTGCCACTTCTACGGTTTCACGTGCAGGAGGATTCTCTGAAAAATATTCACCATAAACACCATTAATGGCTACAAAATTATTCATGTCTTTTACAAAAATAGAAGCTTTTACTACGTTTGCGAAAGTCATGTTGGCAGCTTCTAAAATTGCTTTCAAATTTTCCATTACCTGACGAGTTTCATCCTGAATACTTGCTCCTGATTCTGCCAAAGCAAAGGCAATTTGCCCTGAAATGTACAAAGTTCCATTAGAAAGTACTGCTTGCGAATATGGGCCGATAGCAGCGGGTGCTTTTTCAGTGAAGATGATTTGTTTCATTGTTGATTTGTATCTTTAATTGGTTTCCCGAAATTTTGTGCAAGTTACAAAATGATTAGCTGTTTTAAGGCATTTATTCAAATCATGATAATTTTGTGGCAAGCAAATCGGTACTCATATCAAAAGATTTTAGGTGTATTCTAAGATATTTTCAATAATTTGCTCACAATGAATTTAATCGTATTAAATATCTGCTTTCTATGGCATTCAATATTCGTCGAAAATATAAAATTGTTTTTTTGTTTTTAGCCCTAATTACTTTAATACTTTTCTGGCAAAGAGTATGGGTAGTCTATTTTTACCAACAAGCCAAAGGCGGTTTGGATGTTGCTTTTAATACTCGTCCATTGCAAGAAGTTTTAGCAGATAAAACCGTACCCGATTCCTTAAAAAAACGTATCTTATTTATTGGTGAAGTACGCCGTTTTGCGATTGATTCTCTGGGATTACACGATAATCCAGATGTCTATCAGACGCTCTATGACCAATCTGGCAAACCTTTGGTTTACTTGCTGACGGTGGCAAAACGCTATGAAATGGAAGCCGTTATGTTTGATTTCCCCATTATTGGTAGTTTTGCCTACAAAGGTTTTTTTGATTCTACAGCTGCTTATCAAGAAGAAAATATTTGGAAACAAAAAGGTTATGATACCGAAATGGGGCAAGGCATCGCATACTCTACATTAGGTTGGCTACCCGAACCTATTTTATCAAGTATGCTTTATTACTCAGATGGGAAATTAGCGAACCTTATTATTCACGAAATGTCTCATGGAACAATTTTTGTGAAGGATAATCATGAAACAAGTGAAAACCTTGCAAATTCAATTGGAGAATATGGTGCGAAGCGTTTTTTAATTCATAAATATGGTCTTGATTCGCCAGAATTAAAAAAATATCTTCAAGCAAAAATCATCCGAGACAAGTATGTAAGACATTTAAACCGAGGAACGTTGAAACTGGATAGCCTTTATCAAACTTTCAAAGGTAAAAATATTTTAGATGCACGCAAGGATTCATTAAAGTATGCGTTAATTGAAAAAATTGAAGTAAACCAAGATACTATTTATAAGAGCTTACGAGTACTCCCCAAACCAAAAATCAGCAAAAAAGAATTACCCAACAATGCCTATTTCGTAGGTTTTAAAACCTACCATTCTCAACAGAATGAATTTGAAGAAATATTCCAAAAACAATTTAATGGGAATTTCGACCAGTTTTTGAAATTCTTCCAAAAGAAATATAATCAGTAGATATTGATATGAAAAAAATATTTTTGCTTCTCATCGTCATCATCACAGCAATGGGTTTCAAATCAGCACTTCAGGAAAGAGTAATTGAACAAGATAGTTTTGGCACTGGCGAGCATATTGAATATCGTGTGCATTACGGTTTTGTAAATGCCGCTGAAGCGATTGTTGATGTTGATGATAAATTACAAAATGCCAATGGGCGTCCTTGTTATAAAGTTGGAATTGTTGCCCGAACCGTTGGCGTGACAGATTGGATTAGCAAAGTACGTGATACTTGGACTTCCTATATTGATGCTTCGCAGATTTTACCTCAACAGTTTTACATGAAAAAACAAGAGGGAAATTATAGAAAAGAGCAAAGAGTCATCTTTAATCATAATACGAATACGGCTAAATTATTCGAATTGAATGATGAACAAGAGAAGAAAAACTACACACTTCCTAAATATATCCAAGACGTAGTAAGTGGCTATTATTTTATCAGAACAATTGATTTTTCCAAAATGAATGTTGGTGATGCCGTTCCAGTTACTTTCTTTTTTGAAGGCGAAGTATATAACATGCGTTTGAAATATCGTGGAAAAGAAACGATTAACACCAAATTTGGTAAAATAAGTACTTTCAAAATCACGCCACAGCTACCTAAAAATAATTTCTTTTCAGATGAAGAATCTGTAAAAATGTGGGTGACCGACGATGAAAATAAAATTCCAGTAAGAGCAGAAGTTTCCTTAAAAATTGGTGCTTTGGCTTTAGATTTAAGAAAGTATTCAGGGTTGAGACATGAATTGAAGTTTCATTGATTTAAGCTGTGAGTCATCAGCTATTTTTTATAGCAATGAAATTTTACGAGAGTGTTCTCAGAAAAACTGAGCTTGAATACAGCTTTTGTGCATTAGAACTCACTTTCTCTGAGTAATAAGGCAGTCAATCTGAGTACTAACTCGGATTTTCTGAGATACAATACACTTTTAGTGAGCTTTAACTCCATTTCTCAGACTCTTAACTCAGATTTTGTGTATTGCAAGTCAGAAAAAGTGTATTAGCATACAGCTTTTCTGAGTTAAGACTCGGAATTTGTGAGATAAGAATCATCAAACTTACCTCCCACAAATCCTTTTATAATCGCAGTATTGACATTTGTCTTGGTCTTTGGTTTTTTCAAAAGGTGTTTCGGGATTGAGTAAATCGCTGACGAATTGTTGTAAGTATTTTTCGGAATCGACTACAAAGTCCATCGCTGTTTCGCCTGCATTGAAGGCGATTTTTTGTTCTAATAAACCTGCATCAATATTTCTGAATGAATAAATACCTGCACTTACTTCATTATCAATTTCGGGCAATTTTGTTCCTCTGATACTCAAGCCTCTGGTTGAAAGCATTTGTTTCAATACCATGTATTTATACAACCAAAGTTGTCTGAATTTATCTTTATCAGTATCGCCCAATAGTTTTTCTTCCAAATCTTCTGGTTTCATGGTCAGTTCTTTGGCTTCAACTTTACCCGTTTTATAATCAATTACTCTAATTTTATTGCCCGACACTCTATCCAATCGGTCTATTCTACCTGCAATTTTCACTGGCAATACTTTATCATTTACTTGGGCATTGAACGTTACTTTCAGCGTTTTTTCTACATCCAATAATTCAATCGGGAAAACCTCATTTTCCAATTGGTAATTGATAAATTTCTTAACAATCGTTTCCCCAATTTGGTAGAGAATAAAGTTCATGCCATCATCAGCTTTCAAACCTTGATTGGTTTGGAGAAAGGCTTCTTTCAGATAAGTATCAATGTTTTCGAGTACTGTTTGTAAATCTTCTTTCTCTACTTTACTTCCTTTTTCTACAAAGGTTTTGTCGATATTTTCAAAAGTTTTATGAATCCAATTCCCAAACGTATCCGCTCCTATTTTCTCTTCTACTTCCTCTTCCTGAGCAATTCCAGCAATACGTGTGAAATAATACTTGAGCGAACAATCCAAAAACTGATTAATCTGAGAAGGGAAAATCCCCTTTTCAGTAATTTCTTGTTCAATAAATGCCAAAATATCGGCTGTTTTTTGAATCAACAAAGGTGTTTCTTCTTTATCCTCAGTTTCTTCCAAACCAATAAATTTTACATTCGGATAAGTAATATCAAGATTAGGATTTAGCTTAGATAATTCATGCTCAATCTGCAAAATAAAGCGACTTTTCTCGCCAGCACCATAAGTATCCGAAGGCAAAACATGCACAAGTACTACTTCTTTGGCACGCTGCATGAGCCTAAAAAAGTGGTAAGCCATTACAGCATCAGCGTGATTATGAGTAGGTAAATTAAATTGTGGGTCGCTGAGGGCATCAAAAGGGATTAAAGTATTTTGTCTTTTACCTTGCGGAAGTGTTTTTTCATTGACCGACAAAATGATTACTTTTTCAAAATCAAGGGTACGGGTTTCCAACATTCCCATGATTTGTAAACTTTCATCCGTTTCAGATTCAAAAGGAATTTTGGTTTGTTTAATCAATTCATACAAGAAAGTTTTGAAACTTCGGATACTAACGGTGTCGCCACGTTCTTCCAGAATTACTTCCATTCTTTGTAAAATCAAGTAAAATTGATAGAGATATTCAGTTTCTATCGCATCTTGATTTTCTTTATAAACTTCTCTTAATAAGTCGATTAACTCATAAAAACACTTGACTGCATTTTTAGGTTTGTTATGCCAGTGTTTAAAAATACTCTCGAAAAGTGGTTCATTTTCAGCAATTTCTAAAAGCTCTTTTGAGCTAAGAAAAACACGATTTCTTTCAGTGATTTCACGGAGGGTTTTGCGGATGGGGTTTTCTTTCGGTTCATTTTGTTCCACTTTAAACCTTATCAACTCATACCTCCTCAAAAATGGATGATTCAGTACTCTTACAATTTGTCGATGTGAGAATTTTGGAATTTTTACCGTTCCGCCGTCTTCTGTTTTAAATTCTACTAAATTCTTTTGTAATTCAAAAAGGGCATCAACCAAGGTGAAAAGCATAGAATTTCGCAAAGAAAGTCCCATCGTGACGTTAAAATCTTTGACTGATTCATCCAAAGAATTCATCACAGGTACTAATAAATTCTCATCTCCCAAAACAATAGCCGTTTGCGATTTAGGAACTGTTGCGTCTGTTTTTGAAGTATTTTCCCAATCCTTAAAAATATGTCCAGCTACTTTCGCTTGTACACTTGCATTGGCTACTCCAATAATTTGAATCTTCTTTTTACCCTTTAATAATTCATCCGACTGCCATTTCCATTCTTCATTAAAAAGAGGAGTAATACCATTTTTCTCATCGCCATTTTTATAATAGCGAAGCCAGTTTCCAGCTTTTTGGTCTTTGTTGTAGAGATAATAAGCGTCTGAATCCCAAAGAGTTTCGGCAAAATCTTTTCTTTTTAATAAAGTACGAATGATTTTTTCTTCGGCATCACTCAAGGCATTAAAGCCTACGAAGTAATACTTTGTATGACGCTCTTTGCTTAAAATATATTTTTCGACATTTTCGGCTAATTCACGATAAGCCATTCCACGGTAATGCAAACCTTTGTCTGCCAAACGCTGACGAAGGTTTTGATAAACCGTAAAAATATTCTCGAAAAGTTTGAAGTAACGGTCGGTGCGGTCGGTTTTAAGATTTTTATCTTTCTGCGACTCTCCCAATTGCATTTGCCAACGTTCTATAGCTTTGGCTTCCGTCATGTACGAAAACAAGGCTTTGGCATCTACTAAATATTGGTCTATTTTATCAAAATCATTTAGCAAAGTACTTGCCCAAGTCATAAATCTTTCAAAGACAACGTTCGGGTCAATTTCTTTAAAAACATCGTACAATTCAAACAACAAAGCCACTTGATCGATTTGGCGAACGCCCGTCATCGTATTCACAAAATCGTCGATAGCCAGTACATCAGGAGCTAAAAAGGGTTTATCAGAAAGCTTCGCCAAAGCATCTTTGAAGTACAAAACCCCACGTCGAGAAGGAATCACGATACAAACCCGACTAAGCTGATTGAGGGAATGTTGTTTAAAAATATATTCAGCGGCTTGGTCGAGGAAGGTTTGCATGAGCTTAATTTGAAAGTTTGGAAATTTGAAGATTTGAAAATTTATCAAACTTCATTTTTTGTAGATAAATATAAATTTGAAGTATGAAGTATGAAGTATGAAGTATAAATTATGAAATGTAGTTCATTAAGCTGACAAAAAGATAAAAGAGCTTGATAAACTAAACAAGTAGCGGCAATCCCTTGCGGTTGCCATTTTGAATGCGGCAACTGCAAGAGTTGCCGCTACATCAATTTTATTTTATAGACAAAACAAAACCTTAGTATAAGACAAGTTGTAATTTAAAAATCTCTGGCTCTCAAATCCCAGAGTCTAAAAAATCTTTCTTCTTGTATCTTGAGTCTTTTATCTCAAAATCAAAAAATCTTGTCTCTTGCATCTTGAATCTTTTGTCCTAAAGTCTTAAAGTCCCAAAATCCTAAAGTCCTCAATTTAATGCACTCTATCCCCTCTCAACTCCAAATTTTTCATAATGTTTGCTTCCATTTCTAGCCATTCATTCCAACGTTGTTTTACATAATTTTCAGACAAGTACTCTTTCGCTAGGTCAATAAAGTTTACGTAATGTCCCGCTTCCGAAATCATCAATTCATGGTAGAATTCTCTAAGACTTTCATCCGAAATTTCTAAAGAAAGTAATCTAAAACGTTCGCAACTGCGGGCTTCAATGAGGGCATTCATAAATAATCTTTCGCCCAGTTGTTCTTCACGAGAACCGCCACGTTTCATTCCTTCATACAATTGATGCACGTACAAATCTTTTCGAGGATTCCCCAAAGGCAAACCACGTTTATCCAATTCTTTAATCACCATTCTAAAATGCGCCCATTCTTCCGAAACCACAGGCATCAATACTTCTCTGAGTTTTTCTTTTTCAGGAAATTGAATTATTAATGAAATACAAGACGAAGCCGCTTTTTGCTCGCAATAAGCGTGGTCAATCAAGATTTCTTCAATATTTTTTTCAGCGATATTTACCCAACGTGGGTCAGTCGGGAGTTTTAATCCTAACATCGTTTTGGTAGCGTATTGTTTTTGTTCGTTCGTCATGTTTTGAAATTGTGAATTGTGAATGAGTGATTTAGTGATTGACTTCAAAATTTTGACTTAACAATTCATTACTAAATTTGATATTGAGCAACAACTTAGATTTTTTTAAAACAAAATAAAATCATTCACAAATCACTAATTCGCTCATTCACTAACTAATCAAAAAGCAACCACTGCAAGCCAAAGCCAAAAGTTCTGCCCATTCCTAAAAAACCTGGAGCGGCGTAATATCCATTTCCTAAAATTCCCTGAGCTACATTGGCAAATTTGAAAAATAAACGCACTCTGTTGATACGCATATCGGCAAAAGCATCTGCTTGCAAATAGCCATTTATCATCTGTTTATCTTGCAAATGAAATTGCTGAATGGCTGGCATGTAGGCATCGGCATAATAATTTGATTTATAATGAAGCTCTAAACCTGTTTGGATAAAGAGTTTCTTCTTATACAATAAATCAAAAGCTAAACGAGTACTGGCAAATATCTTTGGAATTCTGATTAAATCTGGACCAGTTGTTGTTGTCAAATACAATTGGCTGATGGTGGAAAAAGCTCCTTTTCTTAAATCCATTCCCAAACCAGCCCTGAATATCGCAATATCTTCTGTTGCCTGTTTTACAAAAGCCAGAGTATCATAATAAATATAACTGTTGATTAAATTAATATCTACACTTGGTCGAAGCGTCAATTTCCCAAACTTAGGACTTGCCGAAGCATAAGCATGATAAGTTTGCATATTGTTACTGATACCACGGTCAGTCACGAAAGCTGTAGTATTTTTATCCCAGCGAAAACCATCATTAAATGTTACTTGCTGTACCAAAGTTGGCGAAGTGGACATGGCTTTTCCGCCAATATTTAACCATTTTCCTTGAAATTCTACATTCAATTTAAAATCACTTCCTGTTAATAAGTATTCCAATTCAGCAAAAGCCCTTGTACTATCTTTGAAGTATTGATTCAACCAAACTCCCAAGAAATTTTCATTTCTACTAATGCTATAATTGTACAAAGGATTGGTGAATCCAAAGAAACGCTGACGCAAATGCAAGCGATAATTAAAACCTTTGTAAAAGCCTTTGATACCTGATTTATGTTCAAAAATGCTGTATTGACTTTCGTTATAAAGTGAATCTAATTTCATTTTGCCCGTTACTGTGGCATCTGTGGTATAGCGAGAAGCTTTTCCTAAAGTATCGTAAGCGATTGGATAAAAACCGTTCGTCCAATTCGCAATATAATCTGGATCTCTGAATTGTACTTTTCTTGTCTGATAATCAAGCACTTGATATACCTGAAAAGCTTTATAACCCACGTATTCATGATAAAGATGAAGGTTATAAAATTTATCTCTGGTAGCAGCATTATTCAAAATAGCAGCATTATTACCTTGTTGAAGTATCAAATCATAGCTTCTACCTTGTGGCAAAACACCGCCTTCATCGTTTGAATTATGATCTGATAAATTGGCATAAGCCAAAAGTTGATACTTTCTGTTTTTGGTTTGGTAATTGGTATGAATCATAAAATCCCAATGACCCAAAGCATTTTTATTGGTAGAAGTAGAACTTGTTACCAACTGTTTGTTACTCACAATTCTTTGTAGATTGATGCTGAAATTCCACAAAGAATCAACATTTCGGCTGAATTCAAATTGTAATAAATCTTGGGTATTCCCACCCGTTACATAAACTAAATTGGTAAAAGGCGAACGAGTATTGAAGTATCGTACTTGATTGGGCTTGAAAGCGTACAATGTATAGGCATCATAGCCAAGCATTGTCCCGATTTGTTCGGGTGCTTGAAAGAAAATTGGACGAATGGCTGTACCAATATTTCCTAAATCTTGGTACATATTTCTATAGCGTTGAACAAAATTGAAATTATGTCCTTCGCCAATTGTTGTATCAATCGTATAAAGTTTTTTACGATTATTAAAAACATCTTCTTCTAAAAAGTACTTGGTAGAAGTTGGTCCATAAATCACTTTTGTTGAGTCATCTACGCCTGCTCTTCCTGTTGGACTTTTAGCTTTATCTGTTGTTTTTCCTTGTGGAAAATTATTGGTTGATTGCGTTCCCGTACCAAAACCTGAAGTAGAGAACTGAGCCAACAAGACTTCTGAAATGAGAAGCCCTAAAAATGTTAGGATATATCTTTTGAAATTCACGATGCAAAATTAAATAAAAAAGGCGAAAGAGGGTCAAGCGGATTTCGCTTGTAATGACTCAAAAAATATAAAAGTCTTTTATCTACCAATTTAGGCTTTACTTTTTGATGATTTACAGCTTTTCAATACTAATTCATTAAATACTTGTTCACTTTCATTCAGAAAGTAAATTTCAATAGGCAAATAAAACATTGGAATTGCTTTCGATTTTTCACTTTCCAGAAAAATCTGAAATTTCACCATATCTTTTTCTGTCATCAAAATACTTTTTTTTGTTGCAGGAATTTTATCAAAAGTATCCAAAATAAACCTAAAATCTTGTTCCGTAAAATGATGATGATCTTTATAAATTAAATGTTGTGTTACTTTAAAATGTTGCTGACAATACGTTTCAAAAGGTTCTGGTCTGGCAATGCCCGAAACCAATAATATTGTTTCAGCAAAATCTTTGTTTGAATTTTGACTCATTACTTGCGGTTCTCCATAACGAATTCCAGTAAAAAAAATGGGCGTTTCAGCTGACAAGTATGGAGTAATTTTATTGGCAATTTGTTGCTGCTCTGTTTCTGACAAATTATCAGGACATTTACTGACGATTAAAATATCTGCTCTTTCAGCGCCATGTCTTTTTTCACGAAGTCTGCCAGCAGGAAAAGTAAAATCTTTGTCAATCGGTCGATGAAAATCCATCAAGAGTATATTCAAAGAGGGTTTTACGGCACGATGTTGAAAGGCATCATCTAAAATCACTAAATCTGTTGCAAGGAAATTTGAAAAAATAGTGTTCAAAGCTTCTACTCTTTTTTCACCAACTGTAATTTTTACTTCATTTTTAAATTTATTGTAAAACTGCATAGGCTCATCTCCTATCGTTTCGGCTGTAGCATTTTCATCTGCGACAATAAAACCTTTTGTTTTTCGACCATAACCACGACTTAGCGTAACAATGTTAAAATCCTTTCTAAGCAAACGAATTAAATATTCAACGTGTGGACTTTTCCCTGTTCCGCCAACGGTTAAATTACCAATATTGATTACTGGTTTTTCAAAAGTACTCACGCTAAAAAACTGGTTATCGTAGCAGTAATTTCTAAAATCGGTAACCAAACCATAAAGCCAAGAAAAAGGTAAAAGAAGAAAACGCATATTTTTAGCATTAAGAATAAAATGGGCGCTAGCAAAATATTAGCTATTGCTGGGATTATGGTTTTATTTTTTCTTTAAAATCAAATTCAAAAAATTATCTAATTTCCAGTTTTCATAAAAAATAAAAATTTTACACTGCAAAATTCATAAAGAGTTCTGACTTTTTACTAATTTCAAATCCCTTTTAAGATACTTTAACGGAGTACTTGTCTCACAGAAGATCTTTCCAGAACCATTAATACACAGACAATCAGACGATTAATGTAAAATAATTGCTGAAATTTATTTATTTCGGCACAAACCTTATTGCTAAATTCTTTTAAAAAAATTGGGCTTACCAGAAAATGAGTCTTAAAGCTGTCTTTGCAAAATATACGCTAGATTTTAAATTCGAGGCAGGAACGTCTCGGGGTGTGCTAACGCACAAAGATAGCTACTTCATTAAGATTTTTGACTCTGATAACCCGACGGTTTTCGGTTTAGGCGAGTGTGCGCCATTGAAAGGACTCAGTATCGACGACCGACCAGATTTTGAATTACAGCTTTTGGGTATCTGCGAGAACTTCAATACGCTCGAATTAGAAGTTTATCCTTGGAATCTCAACATCATTCTTGAACAAGTATTAGAAAAATCATTTCCATCTGTCGTTTTCGGTTTTGAAACCGCCATGCTTGATTTAATGAATGGTGGAAAACGAAAAGTTTTCAACAATGCTTTTGCCAAAGCTGAACGCCAAATTGACATCAATGGATTGGTTTGGATGGGAAGTAAAGATTTTATGCTTCGCCAGATTGACCAAAAATTGGAAGCTGGTTATGATACCATCAAAATAAAAGTTGGGGCGATAGATTTTGACAAAGAGTGTGAATTATTAGAATATATCCGAAAACGCTACACACCCGAACAAGTTACGTTAAGAGTAGATGCCAACGGAGCCTTTTCGATTGATGAAGTATTACCAAAGCTTCAACGACTTTCAGAATACCAATTACATTCTATTGAACAGCCCATTCGTCAAGGAAATGAAGATTTGATGGCAGAACTTTGCAAGGTTACGCCTATCCCAATTGCTTTGGATGAAGAACTCATCGGCGTTCGTGAATATACTGAAAAATATAAATTGCTAAAAAAAATAATGCCTCAATACATTATTTTGAAACCTACTTTAGTTGGCGGTTTTCAACAATGTAGAGAATGGATTGAAAATGCCAATCGTTTAAAAATTGGTTGGTGGCTTACTTCAGCTTTAGAATCGAATGTTGGTTTGAATGCCATCACACAATTTACCGCAGAATTCAACAATCCATTGCCTCAAGGACTAGGAACTGGGCAACTTTACCATAATAATATCGCTTCTCCATTAGAAATTAGTGATGGAAAAATTTTACATAATCCACAACAAGCTTGGGATTTAGCTCCCTTGAGCTTCTTAATTTAGGATTTTGTAAAGATAAATTTTTGTCGATAAATTTGAGATTCAACGCAGGACTTTGCAATTTTGTATCATATATCAATTACAAAATTTAATTCAATGAATATTCAGGAACTTGATAAAGAACTTCTTTCTTTGTTTGAAAAACGAATCGCTCTTAGCCAAATGGGTTACGACCATCGTGATTATGATGATGTAGAAGAAGCACTTCACGATTTAGAAGATGATTTTAACGATAAATACGGCGACTTTTTAGAAAATATTCTTCAAGAAATTCACAAAGAATATTGTCCAGAGTCTGATGTACTTTTACCAACCGCTTATTTAGCTCGCTCTTTCAAAGAAACTAGCGATGGTGGTATTGAAGTAGGTGCTGATGCTGGTGTTGAAGTAGAATTAGAAGAAAACCCAATTGCCAATGCAAGATTGATGCTTTTACCAAGCCCAACTAGAATTGTTTTAGTGGTTGGTAAAAAGAAAAAAATTGTATGGTCAGCAGATGCTGAGTAATATCTTCGGAGCTATCAATTGAATTTTTCTGCCAAAGCATGTACTTTAGTTGAATAATTAAACAAAAAGGTCTCTGCGAAAGATGTTGCGGAGACCTTTCTGGTTTGAAATAACAAAAACCCATTTAAGCAAATTATTAATTTTACGAACATCCTATCAATACTTCAATTGCCATAATAAATACAAAGATTAAATGGAAAGTAAGTTTAGTGCCAATCTCAGAATTCTGAGAAAAAGAAATAAGTTGACATTAGAAGCATTAGGCAAAATACTGGATGTAAGTAAAAGTGCATTGTCTGATTATGAAAATGGGCATACTTTCCCTTCTTTGGATGTTTGTGATGCGATTTGTAATTACTTCGGAATCAACTTAGATAATTTGCAGAAACTAGATTTTTCTGTAGTTTCTGTGGAAGAATTACGACAAAATCAACAGATTAAAGTTGAAACGCCAAAAGATAATATTAACGATTTTAGTAATCCTTCCAAACAATTAGAATTTCATAACAAATTACTTCACCAACAAATAGAAGGTTTGGGAATTCAATTACAATTGCTAAAGCAATTGCTTGAAAGTAAAGTTTCTGAAATAAAATCTTTGCAAATTCAAATCAAATTACTAGAAGAAAAAATTCGTCATCAATAAAAAAAGGTTTAGAGTTGCCTCTAAACCCAATTAATTCCCTTCTTTAAAAGACTCAAGGTTTTCTCTTCTTCCGAACCCTTCTCTGCTTTATAATCATAAACCCATTGTGCCATTGGTGGCATCGACATCAAGATGGATTCTGTTCGTCCATTGGTTTCGAGTCCAAACTTCGTACCTCTGTCATGAACTAAATTAAATTCTACATAACGTCCACGGCGTAACATTTGGAATGTTTTTTCATTTTCAGTAAAAGGTAAATCTTTATTCTTTTGCATAAAATGTGTGTAAATCGGTGCAAAAGATTCTCCGATGGCTTTTACAAAAGCAAACAAGTCCTGTTTATTACGAGATTCATTTGGTTTTTGATAATCAAAAAATATTCCACCAATCCCACGAGTTTCATTTCTATGCGTATTGAAAAAGTAATCATCCGCCCAATTTCTAAATTTAGGATAATAACTTTCATCGTGTTGATCACAAACAGATTTTAAGTATTGATGAAACCAAACTGCATCTTCTTCCACAACATAATGTGGCGTCAGGTCTATTCCACCGCCAAACCAATATGTTCCGTTAGACATCTCAAAGTACCTTACATTCATGTGAATAATAGGCACTTTCGGACTGTTTGGATGCAAAACGATAGATACTCCTGTTGCAAAAAAATCAACCTTTTCTGTCAAGCCCATTGAGGCTAACATTTTTTCATGTAAATCTCCCCAAACAGCAGAAAACATTACTCCACCTTTTTCGATAACATTTCCGTTTTGGATAACTCTACTTCTTCCTCCGCCACCGCCTTCACGCTGCCAATTATCCTCATGAAAAGTTGCTTTTCCATCGGCATTTTCTAAGGCAGCACAAATCTGATTTTGTAATTCCTTGAAGTATTCCGAGATGCTTTCTTTGGTCATAACTTTATAATTTATTTAAAAGAGCATCTAAATATACTTAGATGCTCTTGCTATTTTTCCGATAAATTAATTTCCTCTACCCGATGAATCTGGTCTTGCTTCATTGGGTGACCTTACTGGTGCAAGTGAATCAGACCTAACATAATTACTATCGGCATTGGTTGAATCGTTTACAGCAGCATATCTTACCGTACAGTTGAAAGGCTTAGTAATTCGTTTGGGATCTAATTTTTCAAAAGGTACAGGATGATATGCCTCAAGACTTGGGTCTTTAATCACTTTTGACATATATCGCCCAAAAAGTGGCAATGCCGTTTTAGAACCTTCGCCATAAGCTCCACTCCTAAAGTGAATGGAACGATCGTCACCTCCTACCCAAGTTCCTGTTACCAAATTACTGGTTAAACCCATGTACCAACCATCTGAATGATTAGAAGTTGTACCCGTTTTTCCAGCAAAACGTGATTTGTAGCGGTCTTTTCCATCAAATAAATCTTTAAACGACCAAAGGTTTTGTGAAGTACCTCCTTGTTCTTCTAAACCACCTTCTAACATGTATCTCATTAACTGAGCAGATTCTTTTCTGATGGCTTGATGGCGTTCTGGCTCAAAAGTATGAATCGTATTTCCGTTTCTATCTTGAATTTCAACGACCAACATGGGTTGTGTATAAATTCCTTCATTCAAGAAACAGCCATAAGAACCTACCATCTCAAATAAAGTAACATCGTTAGACCCTAAACCAATGGATGGAACAGCCGCCAATGGACTTTTAATACCCATTTTATGAGCATAATAAACTACAGAATCGGGACCGACTTCATTCGTTAGCCAAGCTGCACAAGAGTTGATAGAACGAGCCATCGCCCTTCGTAGCGACATCGAAGTATAAGTAAATCGACCGTCGGCATTATGTGGTCGCCAGATTTTTTTCTCGCCTTTTTCTTCTACTTCAATTTCAAAAGGTTCATCCTTAATTTGTGTACATGGCGACATGTCTTTCGGACCATCAATTGCAGTCGTGTAAACAAATGGTTTGAAAGTAGAACCAGGTTGACGACGCCCTTGATTGACGTGGTCATATTTAAAATATTGAAAATCTAAACCACCAACCCAAGCTTTAATATGCCCCGTGAACGGATCCATACTTATCATACCAGCCTGTAAAAAACGCTTGTAATACACAATAGAATCGTAAGCACTCATCGTCATTTGTTCTTCTCCAGAACCATTTCTTGAGTAAACCCACATTTTACGCTTTACATTTTTCATGTAATGCCAAATAGAATCTGAGTTGTTTTTATATTTTGCTGCTAAAGCTTTATAATAGCTAGTTCTTTTGGCAACAGTATCGATGAATCCCGGAATTTCATTTCCTTTTTCATCCGACCAAGGATTTTTTCCAGACCAATGATTATCAAAAGTTTTTTGCAAAGCTCGCATTCCTTCCTGTACAGATGATTCTGCATAGATTTGCATTCTTGAATCGACAGTAGTAATAATTTTTAGTCCATCTCTATACAAATCTAATTCAACATCACTTGTATCTGCCCATTCTTTTAATGCTTTCGCTACGGCTGTTTTAAAATAATTACTTGAACCATCGTAAGGAGATTCCTCATTTATTTTCAACTTAATTGGTAATTTTGAAAGCGAGTCATAATGAACTCTCGTTAAATAACCATACTTCACCATTTGTGACATAACGGTATTTCTTCTTTTCAAAGATTTATCGTAATTCCTTCTAGGATTATAAGTATTGGTTGCTTTTTGCATTCCAACTAATACCGCAGCTTCTTGCACATTTAAGCTATCTGGTGAAGTATTAAAATATGTTTTGGCGGCTACTTTTATTCCGTAAGAATTACTGCCAAAATCAACGGTGTTCAAGTACCATAAAATAATTTCTTCTTTGGTATAATATCTTTCAAGTTTGATGGCTGTTAACCATTCTTTCGTTTTGATGACAAACTTGCCCAAAACTGGTACATAACCAAATACTCCTTTTTTGGCAACTCCTTCTTTTTTACGGGTTTTAAAAAGGTTTTTGGCCAATTGCTGCGTAATGGTACTTCCACCACCACGTTCGCTTGCTCCAGTGACAATCCCAGCTACTACGCCAAAAATTGCTCTAAAGTCAATTCCTGAATGTTGATAAAAACGAGCATCTTCTGTAGCTACTAATGCTTTTACCAAAAAAGGAGAAAGGTCTTTATAGTTTTTGATAGGTGTGCGATTTTCTTGAAAAAACTTCCCCATTAAAACACCATCTTCTGAATAAATCTCTGATGATTGAGAAAGTTTAGGGTTTTGTAATTCTCCTACCGAAGGCATTTCACCAGTTAACCACAAAAAGTTGGTTTGGATACAAAAAAGATAGAAAACACCTGCCAGTACTGTCCATACAAATGATTTCCAAAGTGTTCTTATCGGTTTATAATAAGCAGATTCTTTATCAAAACTTTGGCTAATTTTTTGTTTTGCATCTGAAAAATAAGCCTTTATACTATCGAGGCGCTTATAAAGTATTTGTACCTGTTCTTCACCCAATATTATTACCAACAATTTATCTATTTGAAGCCAAAGCAAATGCAGAGAATTCAACAGCGCTGTTTGAATAATAACACTAAGATTTTGAATGAGTTGTTTTATCTTGTTCATCGTGTACTTATTTATCAAACTAAAATAGGCGACAATTTACGACAAAAGTTTTAGATTAAGGAGTGAAACAAGATAGAAAATTGAAAGCTTTAACATTAAAAATTGATTCATAAGTCAGTTTTTTGAGATTTACTTGATGAATCAATTTGATAATATTTTGTTGATTATTTTTTTACAAAAATTAAAGTATTGCGTTATTGGATTGATATTTCCTTGTAGGCTTTGATTCATCATCAAAAACTTGATCAAAATTGCTTTACATTTTAAAATCAAAAAGAGATAAAACTGAAAAAACAAGCTCAAAAAGCCATTGAGCGACCTTTAAAATAGATATGTGTAAAAAAACTTTAAAGTTTTTTTACACATTAACTCCCTAATAATCAGCCAAACTTACATTCACTGATATTTTTTTTGATATTTTTTTTGCGTAAAAGTTGCACAAAAAGAAAGAAAGCACTAATTTTGCATCATCAAAAACGAAGAGAGTTGGCAGAGTGGTCGATTGCGGCAGTCTTGAAAACTGTTGACTGTAACAGGTCCGGGGGTTCGAATCCCTCACTCTCTACATCCACAGAAAATATTCTTTTTCTCCTAAGAAATCCTACCGCCCAAACGGTAGGATTTTTTGCTTTTAAGCCATTCAAAGCAATATTCCCATCCCAAAATTCAAAATATCATTTTCAAATGCTTGTACAAACACCTTTCAAGTTGGTGGCACTTTTGGTGGCACTAAAGTTTTGACTGGTGGCACTTGATGAAAGAAAAATATTTTCACAAAAAGCTTCGGTGCTTAATTTAATAGTTTCTTAATATTTGAGAATTAAACTACATAATATTAATCACCGATGAGTCAAAAAAAATACTTGGACACCGTATGGAAATACTGTTTATCCGCCACAGATGTAAAGATGTTAATTTTTCAAAAATCTACACGAAAATTTCTTACAATGGAGAAAGGTTAGAATTAGGTTCAACAAACATCAAAATTGCTACAGAAGATTGGGATATTGAGAAAAAGAGAGTAAGAAGTAATGCTCCTAATGCCTCAATTAAAAATGAAATATTAGCAACAATCGAATCAGACATTTTTATTGCTTACAACGATTTGTTACGAAAGAAAAAAAGCTTTAATGTTAAAATGCTCAAAGAGGCTATTTTAAAGGTGGGTGAAAATGAAGTTGATTTAAAAGAGCCTTCATTTATAGAAGTATTCGATATGTTTCTAATTGCAATCAAAGAACCTGACCCATTGGAGCAAAGAGAAGAATTGAGCAAAGGCACTTTAACAAAGTATAAAAATGTTAGAGATAGTTTACTGAATTTCTTTATTTATGAAAAACAATTAAACCTAAAAATCAGTGAATTTGATGTAAATAAGTTGAGGAAGTTCAGAAGCTGGATGAAAAACATCCAAGCCTTTGCACCACTAACTGTACACAAAAGATGCCAAGTGGTTAAACAAGTTGCCAAATGGGGTTTCAAAAACTTAAAGCAATGCCACCATACTCCAATTTATGATATAATGTTTAAAGAACCCGAACCAGATGAAAATATCTTTTTAACTCAAGACCAGTTTGAGATTTTGAAAAATCATAAATTTCGGACAAAGGCTAAGCAAGAAGTAGCAGATGTATTTGTACTTTATTGTAGGACTGGATTCCATTATGCCGACCTTAAAGAAATTATCAAAAACACACAAAATGATTCAAATATTAATAAAGCTGAGAGAAAAGGTATTGATGGAGAAAAGTGGTTATTCAAAGCTCGTGTAAAAACAACTGTTACAGCTAAAGTACCATACTTTCAGGAAGTACATCAAATAATTGAAAAGTATGGTGGTTGGCAAAATATCTCAATCAAATCGAATTCTAAAATGAATGATACTTTAAAACTAATTGCAGATGAATTAGGGTTTCCTGAAGAGTTAATTTTGAAAATCTCTGTTAAAGCAGGACGTAAAACACTATCAGACTGGCTTTTGAACGTTAAGGGTTGGACTAATGAGGCTTTAATGGTTTTATTAGGGATTAAGAACGAAAAGTATGTAAAAAGATATGCAAAACCAGATGAAAGAAGAGTGATTCTTGAAATGAAAAGAAACAATCAATAAAAAAACAGGCATTTTTACATTAAACTATTCATACAAAGCAAAATACTTTTACAACATTTTTTATCCCTTAAATATAAAACTTAAATGAAAAAGACAATTATAGGCCTAAGTTCAATTATTTCACTGTTTATTTCATCTTGTACTTCAGTAAATCATAACCGAGTAGGTCAGGGTGTTAACACCATCGACCAAGCTGCTAACATCCAAAATCTCAAAAAAGAAGACATCATTGTAGGTAAAAACGTAGAATCTGACAAAACTTACAGTAAAGTTTGGTTTCTTTTTATCCCCTTCGGAGGGAAATCAGAGGAAACAAGAAGAGAACGAGTGTATTTGCAGGCTTGTAAACAAAACCAAGTAGATGGTATTTTGCAACCGAAATATGAAACCAAAAGGTTTTTTATACCTCTTATTCTTTTTACTTATGTTAATTACAACACTTCTGTTTTAGGGAAGGGGTATAATATCAAAACTGATAAATAATAAATTTCGTAAATAAAAAAACCTAACTAAGAGCTTCTCAGTTAGGTTTTTTATTTACTATTAATGCTATAACATTTTAGTTCTCTCAATCATCTAAAAAAATAGCGTTTTTTAAATGAAAAGAAACAATCAATAAAAACAGGTACTTTTACGCTAAAATATTCATATTAAAATAAATACTTTTACAACATTTTTTATCCCTTAATAATAACACTTAAATGAAAAAAACACATTTTGTTCTATTAACTTCATTAGTTCTAATCTACAGTGGCTGTAAATCTGACATTGAGCCACAAGCATCTTTCAAAGTGAGTAAACAATCTGGAGAGGGTGTTGTATCGGTAACTAATACCTCAAATATGTATGAGTCTGCTACTATTGTTTGGGTAGATGGTACCCAAGAACCGATTTCAAACAAAGAGCTATACCATACCTACCAAATTAACTCAATTTATACTATACGATTGAAAGCAACAAATAGGAAGAAAACAACAAATGCTTTTAATCAAGTTGAGGTTAACGACGTTTCTGGAAGAATTGGTATATACACAAGCCTACTAATTCGCCCAAATACTCCAATAGGTTCTTCTGGTTTGTATTGTCGAATAACTGGAAATGGTTAAAAGTACCTCTTTATCAAAAGTTGTAGTGTAGTCCTTATAATAATGGAAAACAATTCTCACACTATTCCAGATAGAAATTTGCAAGTTAAATCTTGACATTGCTAACTCATAACAGTTATCAAAACTTCAAAATGCTTATTTTTTTCAATAAATTTAGCATTTTAGAACAACTTCAATTCAATGGCCACTTATAAATACTTAGATGACAGTTTTGTCAATGCATATCAATCCAAATTCAATTTATTGATCGTAACAGCGACCGAGATTGAAAAAACAGTTCTACATGAACATATAAAGCCGCTACCTGGATTCACTGATATTCTCCAAATTCAAACGCACAAATACACTTACTATGTAGGTGTATTTGGTGTATTTTTTACTGTACATGTTTCTTGCAACGAGATGGGATCAATTGGAAAAAATGCATCAATCATTACCACTCTTGATGCAATAACTACCTGGAGCCCTAAAATTGTTTTGATGGTAGGAATTGCTTTTGGTGCAAACAAAAGTAAGCAAAAAATAGGTGATATATTGGTTGCTGAGCGCATTCAACCTTATGATCCACAGAGAATAGGCAAAAATGATATATTGTTCCGAGGAAAAGAAGGAGCTACAAGCTCGCTATTACTGGATCGGTTTAAATCAGTTAGTGGATGGAGCTATGAACAGAAAGGTAGAATTCCTAAGATAATTCCAGGTCTGATATTATCTGGTGAGAAATTAATTGACGACACATTATTCAAAAATCAATTAATGAAAGAGTATCCCGAGGCAAAAGGTGGCGAAATGGAGGGCGCTGGAATCTATACTGCCTGCGACCAACGAAAGGTCGATTGGATATTGGTTAAAGGAATTTGCGACTTTGCAGATGGAAACAAGGGGAAGAACAAACACAAAAATCAAAAGATGGCAATAGATAGCGCCGTGACACTTTGTGAACTAGTGTTTAGTAAGCCATCTGGTTTTAAAGATCTCGGGCTTGTTGTACAAGAAGACATTCTAGAAACTGACTTTTCAGAAGAGAAGGGCACCCTACCCCAATGGATATTAAAAAAAGACAAATCATTAGCCAAAGAAATCAGAAATGAAGATTGATAGAAGCAAACTCCTTGAGGAAATGCACACCTTTTTTCAACAGGAAAGTGGGGTGGTTATCGGAGAACCTGGTGTTGGTAAAACTTATTTATTAAGCAAAATGGTTAGCCTATTACTGGAAAAAAAAATTCCAGCAACAATGGTACAAATAGACTTTTTAAGCGATGGCAGCGATAAAGATATAGCTGAAGCACTTGGTGTAAGTGGTGAAAACTGGATTGATGCACTTAGACTTATCAGCTTACCAGACAATACAAAAGGAATTTTCATCTTTGATGCCTATGATACCATCAAAGATGAAAAGCTAAAAACAGTAATACTTAAACAGATTACTAAGGCAAAACAACAGCTTCCTAACTGGTCAATTGTGGTTAGTGTAAGAACTTATGATGCTATCCGATCACAAAAGCTAATCGAATTGTTTCCAGCTGAATTCAACAATGACAATATTCATTGTCGGAGATTTAAAATTCCTATACTATCTGAAAAAGAACTTAGTGAATTTCTTACAGGGTATCAAAAGTTAAATACCATTTATAAAGAAGGCACAGCCAAACTAAAAGAAATATTTAGAATACCATTTTTCCTTTCTTTGTTGGATATCATCCTTTCAAAAACAGATACCAGTACTGACACAATTAGAGTATTAAAATCTGAAATTGAATTACTCCAAATGTATTGGATAAAAGTAGTGTATAAGGTTACTCCATCTATTCAGATGGAATTGTTTTTAAAAGACTTTACACTAAAAATGGTCGAAAATCGGGTAATATCAGTTGATAAACTAGATTATTTGAGTAACATTGACATTGATAAACTATTAATCACAGAACAGTTATTAGGAGAGAACATACTAACAGAGCAGGGTTCTTATTCACCCAAAATGGCCTTTGCTCATAATATTCTATTTGATTTTGCAGTCAGTAAACTTGTATTAAAAGATAATACAATAGAGCTACTTCAATTTATTGCTGCTGATCAGGCAAGGCCATTCTTTCTACGCCCAAGTTTTATATATTTTTTTGCGAATCTATGGTATGTAAATCCTGCTAAGTTTTGGACGATTTATAACGAATTATCTCTGAGTACAGATGATGTGATTTCCTTGTTTAATAAACTCATACCTTCAACGATAGTAGCAAAGGAATTTGTTGATACGAATCAGCTTAAATTTTTAGATGATCCTACCTCTTATAATATTTCACAGACAATTAATGTACTACAGGCACTACGATTCATAAAAGAAACAACAAATAAGGCAGCCCAGGCTTCGTTACTTTTAAGATTGTCTACTAATCTACAATTAGCTTTTGTATGGGACTTTAGTTTTATACTCGAAGGATTGATTAAAGATCCTATTATACAAGCAGATGTTGCTACTTTTTCAATATGTGGAAATTCAGCGAGAAATCTAATAAATTTCCTACTAGCTAATAAGGTAAACCAAAGTGTCGACCAACTGGCAAGCTATACAGGTATATCACTTATTGCAAAAACTTATTCAACGGACATTGAAGCATCAAGGACTTGCTTACAACTGATTTTGGATATTATAGACCAACCAGATTTTAACATCGCTTATGTTTCTACCTTAACTGAAAATATTAAGGAGTTTTATATGATTGATCCACAATTTTGTGCGAGAATCTATGAAAAAGTTTCCGCTCATGAGGAAAATTCCTTCGATCAGGCACCAATGTACTCCGGAGTGTTAATGAGTTTTACATCAAGTAGACATGACCAATTTGATATTTGTCATTATAGATTACAACAGATATTTCCGAAATTTATAAGTTCTAGCCCAGAACTGGCAATACCCATCGCATTGTCAATTTCAAATAATTTTATTAAAAAAAAGAATTTGGACGGATTGGTTATTCTCGACACAATTAAAATCCCGTTTGACTTTTTAGTTGATGACATAAATGCACATTATCAGGTTGATTTATCACATTCGTGGTATCATCCTATGAGTAGCACAGAACCCATTCAATATACACAGTACATTCTCAATTATTTTGAAAAACTTATAAGCACAAATGAAATTGAATTGCTAAAGATACTCTTGAAATCGTATTTCTCATGTGCTAATAGTGCTTACAATTGGAAAATGCTACTTGACTTTGGGACATCATACCCAGAGATTTTACACGATCTATTATTTAATCTTCTGTTACAACCAGCTATATTATACTGCGACGATACTATCGTTGCTGCTGGCACATTTCTGGAATCAGCTATTCAATTTTACACCAAAGAACAGGTACATCAATTGGAAAAAACGATACTAGCATATCCTGAAAATATCAGTGTGTCAGCATTAGGAAATATGAACATTTTGCGATTGCTCAGTAGGATACCCAAAGAAAGACTAACAGAGGCGAAATCCATTGCTATAATGTCATCATCAGAAGTGATGAAAAATGAACCATTGGTATCGTATACCTCAACCTCTGAGATATATACTACCGAAATGTTTTTGACAGAGCAAGGTGTGGACATCAAAAAACAGGAAAATGAACAACTTCTTGCCGAAAACCAGAAAATGGAGTGGCTGACAAATCATTTTTCGAATGATGTTCCCGATGCAGAAAACTATGCAGAGCCATTAAAAGCTGCAAACAAAACATTTGTAATAGTCAGAGACAATACCGAAGTATCACAGCGATTGAAACAAACTATTTTGACCAATGTCGCAGATGTTTGCAGAATAGTTCTTCATTCCAATTTAACTCTTAAGCATGAGGTTCAACTATCACCTGAGCAATACATAACTTTCAAAGAGATGCTCTTTTTTTGCCTGAATTATTATACTGATTCAGATATCTTTGCGGAGAAAAATTCATCTCCAGGAAGTATATATTCACAAACACCTCGCAGTAATGCTGCCTTTGCCCTTCCTAAATTATTTGCATGTACAAAAGATGTTGACCTATTACCACTTATCAAACAGTATGCTAACGACAAAAATGCCATAACTAGGTTTGGTATCATGCAATCCTTACATCATTTATACCCTACGCAAAAAGAACTTTTTTGGGAAATAGTTAACGAACGACTTGACAAAGAGACAGACTGGTTTACCAAATCTGTAATTATTGGCCGTCTTAACAACGTTAAGATATTCACAACAGAACCAGATCGCTTCATTAATGCTTATCAACTGGCAAAGTCGGAGATATTTAAAATACCAGAAGGACATTATTCATATCTGGCCTCATTTTTGTCAATAGCATTAGCCTTTTTAAGATTTACGGGAGATGTGAGAATAAAAGACATACTGCGACAATGCTTAGAAAATAATCTATCCATTGGCCCAGTCTTGGTCTCTAATGCGTTTGAAATTATTAAGCCTGAAAATCGTAATTATTTAGATCCTACTGATGTCGAAAAAAGTGTAAGGGTGCTGGATACATTAATGATGTTACTTAATATGTGTGAGAAAATGCTACTTTCTACAAAATCTAATGACGAAGTTATAGAAGAAGTTCAACAATCCTTTGTAATTATCGATACGGTAATCAAACAGATTTATTTTTCTATGCAAGTCAGCCAAGTAATCCCACAGCAGAACACCATCAGAATAAACCAGGAACATCAACTCCGTTTTTACTTTTTTGCCAAACCGTTACTTGAAAAGATTCTTGGTATATCACGGCAATTGAAAGGTGGGCATATGCAAGGTCACAGTGCCCATTATTTTATTGAGATCATGGGTGAAGTACTTCGTTTTGATGCACGGTTTTCTTTAGCTACTACTAGCGAGATCACTACGATGGCTGTAGGAACCAATTATACTTTCGATTATTCTGCAATCCAGGAGGTGGTTAAATACACAGAACGACTACTGGCAGACCATAAAAGTATGTTAACAGAACCACAAGCATTTGCACAAATCATGAATTTGCTAAATATTTACGTACGTTCAGGATGGCCGGTCGCACTGGATTTACTTTGGAAATTGGATGAAATATTTCGTTAGCAAATGTTGCCAAACTTAAGTCTATAACTTGTATAAATATCAGATACCATAAGCGTTACACATTTGATTATTCACCACATATTTATTCTTATTAAATTTCATATTATGACTATCATAGAATTTTTAAAATCACAAGTATCATTTGACACACCACTTGGTGACTTGGCCAAAGACGTAATGAGTGACAAAGATTTCCCATACGAAAAATCCGAGAGCGGTATTATATCATATATTGAGTTTCAGTTGCGCCGACATGGTAATGGAAGTGTATTCGAAGAAATGGTGTCAGCATTTCATGAACAAAAAGACAATACTGTGGATCCATTAAATCTTGATGTTCATTTCACGCCATTAAGAGCCGAAAGCTGGCCATTTTTAAAACTCCATTTTCCATCAGATAGAGCAATTATCGTTGGTAAACTTGAAGATATTTACCGAGTATACGCTGTAGACTCAGCAAGTCAAAGAGCGTTAAAGTTCGATATTTATACTATGCGTCAGCTTAATGACCTCTCAATTATTAACCTAAATAAAATCCACATGGGAGTTTTAACTAGCGAAGTATCTGTCCAGGATGCTCTTGACTCTTTGGCTAAAAATAAATATAATGATTTACGTAAGCCAACTGAGCCAAATTATTCGGAAATGCTTGATTATCTTAAAAACCAAGTAAAATAGTTTATGGATGTAAATTACTAGTTTGAAATGTTGGAACACTTTTATAAAACTGTGACCTTTCAAAATAGTTTTAAAGGGGTGATATGAGATTTATTAGTTAATGGAATATTTGTTTTTAAAAGTGCTATTATAGAAAATAGTAACAAAAGAAGTATAGCAGTTTAATTTAATTGATCTTCAAAAGATATTCCCTTATTTGACGGCCGTTCCAATGATGGGTGTCTTATTGGGCAAAGCTCCTTTGTAAAGTCATTTGGATTAACTTTTAACTTAAAAAAGCTTAAGCTCAAATCTATATGAGTTTTTTCAGAACTTGTTAAAAAGAATTTTCTAGAACCTTTATTGATAATTTTATTAATATTTTTTGCTGTTCCTCTATACTCTTCATAATGATCGCATAATTCCTTGATATATTCTTCTGAAATAAATTCATCAAAAAAAATTTGAGACTTACTATTGATAAGTTGTAAACCATTTAATTGATGTATTTCTTCAATTGATTCAGTAGAGCAACAATTGATACACCCATTACCAAAGTCGTAGACTTTAGAATCGTATAAGCAAATCATTAATCGTGGATGAATTGGATAAAAAATTTGAAGACCCTTTGCTGTAAGACTAGTAGCTCCCATATAGTTTTCAGACTTCTCCAATAATTGATTATAAAGAATTACAGGAGCATCAGATGTTATAAATGACAATTGTGAAAGATTTACTAAAAACTTACAATCAAGATAGTCTAATAAGTGTTCATGCCCAATAGAATTAAGAAGTCCAAATAAAACAGGACTTTCATGCACTATAGTACAATCTTTTATATTTCCCCAAAACTCTGACTCACATTCCTTTACAAGAGTTTTAAATCCTTGATTAAGAGCTTGTATCATATCATTGCCAGACTTTGGAGTTCTAAAAATCTGGTACAAAATAAAACGTTTTAATAATTTATAGCCCTCTGTTTCTAATGGTGGAGGATAGAGTAGTTTCTCTTCGGTCCAATAGTAAAACATCCTTGCTACATTCCCTTCCATGTCAGCCAAAGCATTTTCTATTTCATCATCTTCTCCATAAAGAAAATTTTCATAAGCTTGATGTCTCAAAGAAGCTTGTTGAACAAATATATCACTATTATGATTGTACAACCCTAGGAATTTGCCTTCATTATTTATTGAAAACCTTTTAAGATAAAATCTTGGTATATAATGATGTCTTTTCTTTTTTGCCATTATTATACTGAATTTATTACATCATTCCGTAATTTGATTAATTCTTCAATTGCTAATTGTTGATATTTATTTCGGTGAATCATTCGATGACAGTTTGAACATACAACAATCATATCAGTTTCAGGATTAACTTTGGTCGATTTTGTAAGTGTATGGATAGGTACTAAATGATGAACTTCAATGTAATCTTCCCCATGTACTCCATAATTATCTTTAAAGTTGAATTGACATACTTTACAGGTAGTACCATGTATTTTGATTGCTTTTGCACGTAGCTTTTGATTCCGTTCGTAATAGCTAATCATGCGTTTCTTAGTTCCACCTTCAAAATGGTTTGAATTCTCTTCCTCAATCGAATCTAAATCAGATTTTATGATATTTAATATCTTTCGTTCTGATATAATAATCTTTTTTGATGTAGATTTTAAAGATTCTATTTGTTTGATTTCTTCTGTAACAAACTTTCTATAGTTGGGTAATGAAGATATTCCATTCTTCACATTTAAATCCTGACGATGTATAAGAGAAGGATTGTTGTCATAATCCTCTTTCGTTTCAAATAGCACATAACCATGATAATCAAACAATGCACCAGGAAATCTCTTTAAATGATGATACCAACCACCATCTTCTCGATAAAGAGCATGCAATACTCCTGTTTTTACTATCTTTTCAATTTTGTTTGCTGTAATCATGGTATAGATTTATTTTTTTAATCATTTCAAAGACCATATTGTTAAAAAAAAACCTATAATACCAATTATCCAACCAATAAAAGTAAATATTGGATGATTAACTGTATCAGCAAATATAGCATACCTATTTTTGTTCGATACAATCAACTTCCTTTGTATCAATTTGTTTGTTGCTTTTTTTATAAAATCTACTTTTAAATCAACCGATTTTATAACATTTACAAAATTTTTACGTCCAAACTCTGTTGATTCAACTGCAGAGCTTAAATATGCATTATTGTCAATATTGTTTGAGTTGCATTTCATTAATGATTTAAGAGTATCTGAACCATCTACAAATTTCTCTCCATATATTTTTTCAATAATATCAAATAAATTTTTTTTATTATTTACAGGTATTTCATTAAAATCATTTAAGTTGCCAAATATTTTTTCATATCTATGCTTAATACCTTCAAAACCAAAATGAATATTTTTCATATCCCAATGAATCCAATTACAATCGCTATGCCTTTTGACAAATGAATTAAATGCTTTCAATATACGTAGTTCTAAATCGCGATAAGAGTTTTGAATTTCATCAATTGGAATATCTGCCTTATCTGCCTCAAAATGAATTGCAAATTGTTGATCAATTTGTCCATCTAAAGATTTTATTACTATTGATGTAATAATAGGAGAAATACTCCCATAATCGTCATCATCAAATGTATTACTTTGGGAATAATGTATAAATAAAACCTTATTTGGATCTTCTGTTAGCTTTTTTAAAGTAGAAATAGCTAAACCTCTTTCCTTAATAATCCCCATTATCTTCTAGGTTTTATGTTATACTTAATTCTATTACTACATAATCTAATTTGATAACAGTTTTCACTACATATCTCCCTCTCATCAGTTAAAATAAACTTTTCATCACGTATCAAAGCGACTGAGTCTTTAATTTTTTGTTGAATCTCCTCCAAATCATTATCATAAAGTTTTACAGGAGCTTTTGGTTTATTTTTCCCTATCACATAAGTCATTATATAGTTAGCCATTTCTCCCGTCAGCTCTCTATGTCCCAAAGCATAGAGTTTCAATTGATCTTTTGTAAGTGGTGCATCAGCATCATCTTCATCACTCTTAAACTCAACAATCGTAGTTTCATAATGCCCAGAATCGCCAATTTTTTTTATTAAGTCAATCCTCCCTACAACCAGTATATTACTATCAATTTTATATTGTATTTCCTGTTCGACAAATTCGATGTTCTTAAATTCATCTAAATTATCTTTATAATATTCTTCAACATTATTCTTTACCTTATCATACAAAGGTTTACTTAGTTTAATCGATTTGGTTAAATAAGGGAAATGTGTTTGTCTATTAATTAACTCACTAAGTTCATCTTCACTGAGAAGAAATCCTTTTTTTGCTTCTTTATGAATTTCCATTAAACAATTATGAAATGATCTACCTACTCCCATTCTTTGATTTAAAGGATAGCAAAAACCAAATACTGAAATTAATTTAAAGCGGTAGGAACACTCAAAAATATCTTTGAGGCTTGTAAAATCTAAAGAAATGTTCTTGATTTTTTCTTTGGGTTTAGGATCAATCTTTTCACTGATAGAAAATTTATGTTTTAAATCAGTAATCATAATTGGGGAAGAATTTATTTTAGCACTAATAAGTTCTTGTACAAACAGAGATTCTTTTTTGTACAATCTATTGTTTAAGTCTGGTGCTTGTGTCAATAGCAAATACTTTTGGCTTCTTGTCAAAGCAACATACAACAATCTTCTCTCATCTTCTTTATCATCATCCCCTTCATATCTGGATTGTTCATTAATTAAACTTCTATCCAAAAAATGCCATTCACTTAATCCGCCCCTTTTTTTAGATGGTAAGTAATTATGATTCAAGCCTGGTATAACCACACAAGGAAACTCAAGTCCTTTTGCTTGATGAATAGTCATTATTTGAACTGCATTAGGAGTTTTATACGGATTATTAAGCCACCCTTCAGGATAATAATCTTTTGCAACATAAGTAATAAAACTTAAAAAGCTAAAAAGATGAAAATTAGGACTAGTACTGTTAAAATTTATAGTTTCAAAATCATTAATTACTTGACTAAATTTTCCAAGGTTAAAAAAAATAATTTCAGCTCGTTCTTTACTTCTTTGCTCAAGCTCCTTAGATGAGCTATCTATAAAATTTTCTTCATAAACTTCAGCATTACTCAAAAAATTCCAAAATATATCTTGCAATGAATATTCCCAGTTATCTTTAATTTCTCCAATGCTAGGTTTTTTTTCAGAAAGTTGTGATATAGCATGATCAATCTTTTCAAGTTTAATTTTAGCATGGGGAATATCTAGCCATTTTTCCTTTAGTTGTTCCTCATCAATATCACCATACAAATAATTAAAAATAGCAAGAGCAGCTTTAATTTCATCCATTTCAAATAATTGATTCACCCCCGCAGTAATATATGGTATATTATACTTTTCAAGTGCTTGCACAATTGAACTTGCTTTATTCCAAGTACGTAGTAATATTACAACATCAGAAAATGCAACTCCTCTTGGTTCAACATCATCATTATCTTTAAACTTTACTCCTAAAATATCGTTTATATACTGTGCTATTGCTTCATTTTCTAAATTAACATCAGTATATCTATTATATAATATATCACTATCTCGTTTAAAATTTTGAGATTTAGAAGATTCCATTTTTTTCCCAAGAATCCTTTTTACATTATTTGATATTAGTGTTTCAGATAAGATTGTTACACCTTCAGAGCTACGATAGTTTAGAGAAAGAGGAATTGTCTTTACCTTATCTCTATCAAATTTATCCTCAAAGTTTATAATATATTTATTATTACTCCCTCTCCACTGATATATATTTTGGTCATCATCTCCTACAACAACTAATTTGCAACCACTAATTTCTTGAAGACGATTAATAAGTTTTTCCTGTAATGGGTTTACATCTTGATACTCATCAACAATTAAGTATTTCAAATTAGCTCTAATTGATTTTGCCAAGTTGGTATCATCTTGAAGACATTCTAAAGCTTTTTCCATTATCATAGAAAAATCAAAATATCTTTTGGATAAAAGTACTTTTTGATATTTATTTTTTGCTTTTAAAATATTATCAGGAAAATTCCTATTTTTTTCTATCTCTGATTCTCTGACAATATCCATTATCTTGATAAAAAGAGAAGTGTCTATGAAACGACGAAGGGAAACTGAGGGGTTAGAAAGCTTCGTCACTTCCTTCATCCCAATTATATCATAATTCTTATCAACAAACAATTTTAATTTAATATCATCTAATACTGAAAAACTTTGATATTCATACTGATTTTCCTGAAGTGATTTTAAACACCATCCGTGTATTGTACCAATATACATATCAGCCATACCTCTATACCGACCTACATTATTAAGAATTTTATTTTTTAATTCTCCGGCTGCTTTTTCAGTATAGGTAAACGCTATAATATTTTCAGGTTTGATATCAAATCCATTTTTACAATCTAATAAATAAGCTACCTTTCCCGCTACAGTTGTTGTTTTTCCAGAACCTGCACAAGCTATAATGCGTAAATGTTTATCATTAGTAATTATAGCTTCTTGTTGATTTTTTGAAAAAGAATCTAGGCTTATCATCTCGCTTATTAATTAGTTTTTTTATATATCAATATTCGTTCCTTACTCATTGTATCTGAGAAATTATTTCTACCAGGCATTCTTTTACTTAGTATTTCTCTTTCTAAATCTGTAAATAACTCAATACCCTTAGACATAAAAAGTTCACTCAGAATTAAATCATTTCTTACTATTTGTTTATTTACATTCCGGTTACCTATTGTCCAAACCAAAAAAGAGCCTTTTCTCATTTTGGGAAGCATTACATCAATACTATTATCCAAATCATTTATAAACCTAGTAACTTTCGCTGCTTTTTTTCTTTCAACATTCTGAAAATTTGTAATAAACTTTTTCAATGTGGGGGACTTCTGAAAAACTCTTTCCTCAATATCACATATCTTCTCTTTAATTTCACCTCCTAAGCTTTTTTTATCAATCGCTTGAGAAGTCTTTAAGTAGTCAATTGAAATAGAATTATCAATATCTTTAACAGGTATCCATAGTAAAGGTAAATAGGAAAACTGCCCATAAGTTACAGTAGTCTGGTTATCACCATAAGGAGGAGATGTAACAAGCAGATTAAACGTTTTATTTGTCCTGATTTCCGTATTTGTATCACCCCAAACTACATCAGCACTTTTAATATATTTTCCATCTTTTATATGATCATTTTTTATAAGAACAGAAATATAATCATTAATATTTTTAATGTTTTTTTGACAAACAGATACAAAAGTCTTTATTCCAAAAACTTGTCTCATATTTATTTCTTCGATAGACCGCATATGCATCTTAAAAGTAGATGTTCTATCATTACTGGTCAATCTAATCGTTTCAGCTAAAGCTACCCAAAAAAACTTTCTTATTTTTAGATTTGGCTCTTTACAAATAGCTCTATAAATTTTTGACAATTCAATTTGAATATCCTTAGTAAACCATTTATCAATATTTGAGAAAGATATTTCGATTATATGAGAAGTATCAGAGTTAATAGTACTGATTACTCTTTGCTCTGCATCAGTAAGTTCATCGATTTGATAGTAACTAGTCTTTACTTGACTTAATAATATTGAAAGTGGATTAATATCTTGACCAAATACATTCATTCCATATTTCATACCTGTAACAAGCGTATTGGATGCCCCCATAAAAGGATCCAATAAAGAAACATTATTTTTTAACGCATCTGAAAGCTTTTCTATAATTGGTTCCTGAACAGATGGTACCATCATGGCTGGGTAATTCAGAATACTTCTAGCGAAATCATTTCTAGAATAATTTTCACCATTCAGAATTTCTGAACTTATGGATTTTATATTTTCTTTGATATTTTGGTTATTCTTATTCACAATGGCGGGTTTAAAAAAATCTTACATAGACATTGAACTTATTTGTAATTTTAATTAAAGCTTTAAAAGATCGTAAATTTCATTAATTACAATACTTTGTTTATGAAAATTGGCAAAATATACAAATATATGAATATGGTAAGACAACACAAGTTGATTTCAAAAACAATTCAATGCCATAATCAATATACACTACATAACTATTTATATTTAAGATAATTAACATTGTTTCACGCTAAAAATATTCTTAAAAATAGAATAATTCAAGCTTTTACCCTATTATTGTTAATTCCAAATATTATCTAACAAAAAAACAAAATTATAAATTTAAAATCATACATTTTAGCGTATAAATACGTTATTTCAAATAATCTAAGGCCTTAAATCGAAATATTTTATCCAAAATTTTAATAACAAAGTACACTTTAATTACAAAAAAGTTTGCTAATTTTAAAACAATAGGTGTAGAACTACAAACTAAAATAGCCCGAGGGAAATTCCCTCAGGCTGTTTCTTTAAATTACTGTAGTGTTGTATTTATGGAATTGATTAAAACCCAAACTCAGCAGAAACCTGCTGAGTAATTTCTCGAACAGCTTTATTAAGTAAATTTTTAATCTCCTCTGGACTTGGTAGATCTTGTTGATTATAAGTGATTCCCTTAATTTCAAGATTTTCGATTACAATCTGACATTTAGGGCCAGAATATACTAGTTGTTTTGACTTATATCTAGTGTAAGTCGCTTTAATGTTGAAAAGATTTAATATTGTTCCCATTGTTCTTTATTGGTTTTAAAATCCGAAGAAACTTGATATTTTTTGTCCCAAAGTTTTCTCCTTTTTAGGTTTCTTAACTCCCAACAATCCTTTCTTAGCTCTTTTAGCTCGTGGTTTTGAGATAGTGTATGATAATCCCACTTTTTTTGCAATTGCCTTAAAGTCTGCTGTATCTCCTTTGAGTAGATTCTTATAGAATTTATGTCTGGCTTTTAATTTGGTAAGCTCATCATCTTTCCTTGCTCCTAAACCTGTTTGATTCTTTTGAAGGTATTTAGAAAGTTCTAAAAAAATTTTATCTTTGAATTTTGAATTTTCCTTTACTTGTTCTAACATCTGCTTAATTTCATCTCTAAGCGTTTGTTTTAATAATTTATTTTTATCCGACTCCTCGCTGAGCTTTTCTGATGCTAACTTTTCTAGTTTAGCTACTTCCTTTTTCTCTGTAGTTTTTATAGGAGCTGAAACTTTTTTTTCTTTCTTTTGTGCTTTTACAAGCAAAGGCTTAGGGAGTTCAACCTCTTTGATAGTTGCCTTTACTGTTTTAACCCATGATTCCAAAGTGGCTGCTGCATCTGGCACAACATCAAAAATTGAAAAGTCGGTAAAGGTTTCGGTATCTTCTTTAAGAAGTTGATAATTCTCTTGAGATACCTTATCGAGTTTTGCCAAGGTTGTGGTATCAAAATTTTTAATAAATGCTATGTTTGCTTTCATTGATTGGAATTTATTTTAGTGCCATTCTTGCCTCTTCTTGCAATTGCAATCTAAGACGGTATTTGTATTTCTGTTTTGCTGCCGAATTCTCAGTCTTTGGTGCTTGAACCTGAGTTTTAGCGACATACTCATTTAGCTTTTGGTAGTAAAGCGAAATGACAGATGTAAGGGATGGGTCGTCGTTGGCTTCTTTGAAGTTTGAACGATAAACCTTATCAAAATCCTTTAAAACTGGTGGTAAAGCGTTGAACGGGATATTTGATGATTGTTGGATGTAATTACTTGCTGAAATCATTGTTTTTTATTTTAGTTGAATAAATTTCCCTTCTAAGCCACATTTTTGGAGAATCCTTGCATTCTGTTTACCATAGGCTATTAAAACAGATGGTGAACCAGCACTATCACCTTCAATGCCCTTAACAGTATAAAAATTAAGTCTTCCTTTTATAAAAAAAACTGCATCAGCTTTATTCCAAACTTGTTCAAAAAACATTTTTGTTTCAGTCCTGGCAAAGGTTAAAGCAATAGCATTTTTATGTTTTGAACACTTTTCAAGCCATTTTGCTGTTTCTGTTCCATAAGGAGGATTACACCAAACTCGTCCTTTCCAAACTTGTAATAAACCATTTTGCTTTTTTGTATAGTGGTTTTTAGCCGTATCCCAAGGGCGTTTAACTGGACTACAAGGATCCATGTTAAAACTTCCCAAAGCTTCAATAATATAGGGTGGTGTTAGCCATTCATCTATACCTTTATTTCGTTCGAAAGAAGTATCCATTTCTCAAATTTTAGAGAAATTATTAAAGAGAAATATCTATTATCTATTTGACTGAACTCAATTAGACTGTATTCAACTTTACTACCCATAAAAAACAAAAAGCCCTTCAAAGTGAAATGAAGGTCTTTTTAAAATTGTCAAAAATCTAAATTTGGTTGAGTTTCAATTTATATGACAATAGTTCATTTTTAAAGGTAATGGGCCTTGGCAAAGGCTTACTTAATTCTTTACCATCTGTTAAACTGGTATCACTAAATTCATAACCAGTTATTTTAAGATTACGGTCTGAAACCAATAAAGACAAGCTGTAATTTTGTTGAAGAATTTCTAAGAATTTTGGCAAATTATCATCCGTTACAATTGCCTTAAATGCACTTCCTTGTTTTACAAAATCCTTTTCTATTGTAAGTTTTCTAAGAGATGAATCAAGGTAAATTTCACTCATTTTACTTTTGATAGGCAAAATAAAAATGTAACTCCTTACTGAAGATAAAGGACTATTTTGTATCGTCATACCAATGTTAGTTGTTAATACTGTACCTTGATAAACACCTCTTAATACTTTCAATCCGTTTCCAATAGGAATTGCAACCATATCATCTGCACTTCCATAGGTTCTTTTGCCATATTCAAAGTATTCTGGCATCAAAATTCCTTTTCGTATTTCACCTGTTTCAGTAGTATATTCAATTAATTTAAGCTTGTATTCATTAAAGGTAGGGCTACCAAAAGCTTGCAATAAATTACCTGTTAAAATATACCTTATAGCTCTCTCAGAATAATTTGCTTTTGAAGCTTCAGTCCATTTTTGGTAAGAATTATTTAAGTCAACTTTTTCAGGACTTCTTGAAATAGATTTAATTCCATTTACCCACTTTAAGCCATCACCAGTAATATTGTATGTTCTACTTCTTTTACCAGAAGCGATGGCAAACTTTAATTTGATGTTGCCCGGCGTAAAAGGATTTTCTTTCTTTTCGTTAATTTGAAAACCAGTGAAAATACCCAATGTATTTCCCTCGGATGGCTTTTCAATAATGTAAGGAAGATATACCACCATACCAATTTTAAACCATTTGAAAATATTTTCGTTGAAATATTTAATTTGTTTATCCACTGATTCAACTTCACTGGCTATTTCTTTTTGTTCATCTATTTTGTATAAATTCAAAGCATTCTCAATCGCTATAAACCGCATTTCAACATTCTCATTTTTTTTGATGTCTTTTTTTCTTGATATTTTATCTCTACGTTCCTTATACTTCTCTTGAATCTCTAAAATTCTCTTTTCTTTAAGGTCAATGAGTTTATCTCTACAAATTTCTGTAAGAGTTATTGCGTATTTTTCAGGACTAAGCCCTTCTAATTGCCTAGTGATGTTTTTTTGAAGCTCGTCTGCTGAATAAGGCTTTTTCAATTCACGAACATCACATCTTTCTACATAAGTTGAAGTACTAAATGGAGATTTACCTCCTTTGCCTTCTACAATGATTTTTCTATCAAGCACTTTTGCTTGCAAATCCACAATTTCAACTTCCAAATCATAATCCCCAGACTCAAGCTTTATTTCTATAGCACTTCTGTATAATTCCAATACATCATTATAAAACTTGTCTTGGTCTGAACATTTCAAAAGAGCTATCCTTCCTGTTACTTTTTGCGCAGCATTTACTTGTACTTCTGTGTCAGTATCTTTTTCATTCTTTGGAATCGGATAACCAATTCGGGCATTAATAGCTTTGTTTTCTTCTAAATATTGTGTTACCACTTCGTCACCATACTTATTTAAAAAATCTGCTGATTTCAAAATTGATTCTGAATTACGCTGATTACTAGCAGTGTTGGCGTCGAGTGATTTTAGCTTTTTTTGCAACATCATCATCAATCTTTTTTCTGCTGGTATAGAACTTGTAACGTAATCATACATTGGTTTTAAAATCTCGCCAGTTCGTTTAATTCTCCCCAATTTCTGAACCTCAGTATTTATATCAAGTTCCGATTGTAACACAATCATCACACGTTGTTTTACTTGATTTGCTGGGACTTTCTTGGTTGGAATAGCGTGTGCTGAAGCACCCGTAGAACCGCTTTGATTTATCATCAAAACATCGACTTCATTGTCATTAAATCTACGGAAAGCATCAGTTGCATTTTCTTTTGGACGTTTCACAATTCGTCCAACCCATCTCAAAGTTTGAGATTCAATTTTACCTAATCCCATTTTCGGATTATCAATGCCAGTTCTCATTAATTTGGCAGCTTCTGCATTGGTCAACTTTTTTTGCTCCAGCTCAACAGCCAATTTTCTACCTGTTACCTCAGCTACTATATAACCTGCACGCTCTATTCTCATTTTCACCAAGTCAATCGGCGAAAGAACAACACCAGAAGATGTAGTCCTAATCATGTTTTCGATAAACTTGTATTCCGATATCGCATCTTCAGAAAAATTATTAATATCAAATTCCTTGTGTTCTCTTACTCCATTCGATGTAACTTCAGTGTACCTCAAGATTCCCTTTAATCCTTTCAATAAAACAGTAGTAAAATCTGCATTGATAAGGCTATCTTCTTCAAATCCATCTTCTCCACTTTCGTTCGACAAAGATTCAACAAAGCTCCCCATCGTGCTTGAAAAAGCAATGACAGGTTTTTTACCTTGCTTTAATCGCATGATGGCCCTATCTGCTACAGCCTCAGCCTTAATAGCAAATAACAATTGATTGAAAACATTAAATAATTTAGAAAAATATGGGGTTGTGTCGGCACCAGCTCCTTTAGCACCTTTTCTAATGTCAACTTCAGACTGACTTAGAGAAGCTATGTTATCAAGTTCTTTGACTTCTGGAATTATGTATTTTTCTTGAAAATCAATGATGGCACGCATTACTTCAGTAACAGCATCAGACTTTTTCTTGTCAGCTCTAGCATTCTCATCAGTACAATAAAATTCTTGATACATCTTTTCAAACTTATCCTTAGTTTTCACCTCATTACCTCCATTTGCTTCAAGAGTAACATAGTTGACCTCAATGCCTTCAAAGTTTCTTTCTCTTCTAATCATTTGCCCTTCTCCGACCAATTGAGAAGAAACAATTTCTTGTAGAGCTACTCCTCCTTTATAAATAGCTTCTGACAACTCCGCTGAGTTTAAATTAGCCTCAGAAATAGATGTTTTGGAAGCATAAATAGGCATATTATCGGGTCTCTTTGCGAAAGTTGCAGACAAAAAGGCAACATAAGCATTCTTTAAAACCATTGATAATGCCATACCTCTAATAGATTCGCCCGAAGCATTGTGTGATTCATCTAAAATCACCAAATTATTTTTAGCAATATTTTTTAAGAAGTTAGCCTTTGGCGAAAGCTCTAAACTACCAGCCACAATTTTATTGCCTGACTGTATTTGTGAGTAGGTAAGCATCACAAGGTCAAATCCAGCAGGTATTTTCATAGTATCAAGCACCTTTTTTTGTAGAATTGGGTCTGACGCTTGATACAAAATGTTTCCATCTGCATCTTTCACATCGGAAGCACTAGCACGGGCGTTCAATATGTATGGAATCGCATGACTACCTTTTGATAAATCCCGATTTTTATTTTCAGAATAACCTGCTATGATTTCATAAGGATTTTCTTCTTGAAAGGTTTTATACTCTTTTGCTGAACCGTATTCAATTTTCTCTTCTTCAGATAGGCTTGAATATGGCTTGTAACGAATAAGCTTTTTAGTTTCGTTTTGTTTAATTTTCAGGGGTTGTGTGGCATCTTCTAAGCCAATATCAACCAAATCACGATAAATGTCACTAAACAAATTGGGCTTTTCTGTTATAAAAATTGGAAGAATACCCTGTGCCATTGCATAACGAATCAACCCAGCGGCTACACGACCCTTACCTACACCAGTTTGGTCGCCAATGATTAGTCCTTGATTTTTGTATTCAATATTAAAAATTGCTAATGCTATTGCATCAATTTGTTCTGCAGCAAAGGCTCTGTATAAAGATTCTTTATTAGAATACTGAAGTTTTAAACAAAGAAAATCATCAACATCACCGATAATTGATTTCAGCTTTTTTAAAGCTTTAACAGTCTCTCTACCCATAGAATCGGGGGTATCTACTTGTAATGATTTTGAATTACTAAGTGGCATGTATGGTACACCTAAACCATTGAAAAGAATTGATTTTTTCATTGAAAAATTCTTTGATAGAGTTCTTGAAAGGTATTTATTTGATTAGAATTTGTTTTGTCTTGAAGTGGAGCATAACCACTTACTTCTTTTTTTCGCCCATCAATTAGGATTAATCTGATGTTAAAAGAAGTTCCCATTCTTGAATACAAATCACCATTGATATTGATTACATCCTGTACTTTGTAATGACTGTAAAGGAAATTAAGGAAAATACGGTTTTTACCTGCCTGAATTCTGCCAACTTCATCGTAATTAGTATGCCCGCCAATAATAATGGCAGATTTACCAGAATCTCTCATGGATGAAAGAGCCAAAATTGCCATAAGATGGTCGAGGTCTTTGATGGTAAACCCATCAAAATTTTGGTATTCGTGCTTTTCTAAAGCCCCAAATGGAGGATTTGTTATCACTGCATCATACTTTTTGATTTTATCCTTGAAGAAATCCTGATTGGAAGAGTCTATTTTGGAAACTTTATCATAATTATCTCTTTTAAGATTGATTATTCTAATATCATCCAATTCATTCACATCAAAATTATCTGTAAAGCCAGCAATTGTAAGTAATCCATTACCCGCACTTGGCTCAAAGAATCGACTACTTTTATGAGGTTTGTCAATGCCACAATATAGGCCCATTAAATAAGCAATTGGTGCGGGTGTACTATATTGCTGCAACAAAACAGAAGTACTTGTTCTTAAAGATAAATTTACTTGCCGTTTGTAAAATTCAATGATCGATTCAAAACGCTCTTCAACAGTTTTAGTTTCATCATGGGCCATCTTACGATAAATTACAACTAAAGCATATTCAGTTTGCTCTTTAACTTCACGGACATTGCTAATTCCGAAACGTTTAGCTTCTAATTCAAGCGAAGTTTTGTTAAGCTTATCCCCTTTATTAAATCTAAGTGTAATACTGTCAATATAATTTAGAGGACTTTCTATTGTTGAAATCTTTGTCAATTTGTCCTTAAACGACAAAAGTAAATCTTTCCAATTCATAGGGTTTTTAATTTGTTTTCAAACTTCAATAATGCTGTTTTCCACTTAGGAATTTTCTCTTTAGTTTTATTTTTTTCCAACCTGTTTTTAGCCCATTTTACTAATTCTGAATTGTTTCTTATTAAAGTTTCAGCCCACGAACTTTCTTTCAAATACAAAAGAATATGAGTATCCAAATCGAACTTGACTGACGAATAAAAGAATACATCAAAATAATCAGTCATTGTATCAGAATTATCATAATTATAGCTTTCTACTATGTTTTTACAAGTATTTAATAAGTCTTCAGCTTTTTTATTAAAATAACTCTCATTTGGATGTTCTTGATACCAAAATGAATCCCAACCATTATAATCAGGTTTAAATGGTTTAAAACCACAATCTTTTATCTCTACTCTTAGTGACCATCCATTTGAGAATGATTTTTTATTAACAGAAATATCTATATCTGGATATTCATTTAAAATATCATTCTTTACTAATTTTGAAATTTCAAGTGCTGTTAATTTTCCGTTGTAATTACTCCCTGTATAGCCCATTATTATATCTTTTGAAGTGCTTTTTGGAATGAAACTAATTGCTTTCTCAATCTATTTTCTTTTTTTGAAGGAGCTGTAGGCTTAAATGCTTCGCTTCCTCCAATTTTAATCACTAAAAGTATTAAAGTCTCAGGGTCAAACGTGACCGTTGTATTTTCTAAGATAACCTTAATACGTTCAGGAAACTTAACAGTTGTTTTCCGACCTTCAATTATCATTACTTTTTCTTCTGCTGGTAAATAAGAAGAGGTAACTCCTAAATATTGCTTTATGTAATCGACTAAACTCTCTACATTAGGAGTTGGTAAAGTATTCGTTTTTAGTTCTTTTCTGAAAGCTACACCATCACTTTGAAAATTTTCCCAAAGCTTCATGATGAACTTTTCACGAGCAGAATAAAGGCTTACAGGTAATTTCCCCAAGCCAATCGTTTTAATTTCATAATCAAGATATTTTCCTTTGTCTTCATAATTGAACATTTCCTGTACAGGGTCTAAAACAGTATTACCAACTTTGATATAGATATGCTGCCAACCTTTTCCATAATCTGCCATTCTGATGGTATGGCTGATGCTTAAATTACATAGAATAGAAGAACAGAAAATGGTAAAATCCTCACAATCTCCAACCTTATCTTTCCAAAGTTTGTTTGGAAAACGTATTTCTTCAAAGCCCTTTTGGTCTTCACGATATTTGATATACGTTTTTACAAAAGCATATATTTTCTTAGAAGTTACGTAAGAGTTTTTCTGACTTTTAAAATATTCGGAAAATAATTTTGTTTGCTTTAATGAAGCAGGAATGTACTTTTTACAAATATCATAAAAAGTATCCTCTGTATGGATTGCTACAGGCTTTTTGATGTAATCTGCTTTTGTGGGCTTTTGAATGAATTTTTGAAAATAATTTTCCATCTATTTTTTAAGTAGCTTTTTAAAAAAATCAATCACTTTTACTCTGAAAAAATAAGTGACAACAAGTAGAATGCCTACCAATATGACCCAAAAACTATTGGATATATTTTTCTCATCCATAATAGTGATGGTATGTCCTTTAGTGGCATTCATTTTCTTAACAAGGGCATTGTAAGCCACAACAGAGTTATTTACTTTGTCGGTTGTGTAGGTAGTTCCAACCAAAATACAGCCTAAAGTATCCATCTGAGTATTACCCCATTCAATTCTTACGCCGGTATAACCTTTAACATTTTGTAGATAGAAGTATCTTTTCCCGTTCGACGGTGACTGTTGAACTACCAAAGCATATTTCCCTCTGGGAATTGCAGTATTTCCATAAATTTTTAGTTCCTTGATTTGTTCAAGAGTCATTAAGTTGCTTAAATTTCTGTCAATATCTTCTAATGTATAACATTCAAAAGTACCATCGACATATAGTTTGCCAATGGTACTTTTGTTAGTTTTCAAAAATCTCTTTACTACTAAATCCATCTTATTTTTTAATTCTTAAATAAATAGACAAACCAACCAAGGCACATAAAATAATGATGAGGTATAAACGCTGTTGAGATTCATTCTTCGTAGCCTTCAAATCCGCTTCTAAAACAGAAAACTTTTTCTCAACATCTTCTTTTTCTAATCGATATTGTTCAACACGAGCGGGATTCTCCTTTTTAAAGGTATCCACCCTTATTGTTTCAATATAAATCGTTTGAACCTCTGGACACTTAACTTGAGGCACATAAGATGTATTTGTGATTGGATTAATTGTTTCAGGACAATTCAAAAAGATGGCTCTATTAATAGTAGTATCCTTCTTGACTATTGTGAACCCTTTGATGTACTCTGTACCGATTGGAAATTTGTCGGCACAGGTTTGAGCCAACTCGGCAGGATGTTCCCGATAAAATTCAATAGCACGTGACCGAGCTTTTTTCTCGGTCACGCAACTGAATTGAAACAAAAATAAAATCGAAATTAAAAAATACTTTTTCATGCTATTCTACATCAAACATTTGGCAATATATAGTCTTATTGGCGTTTGGAATTTGGTTTAGATTAAGGTCTTTGTCAGCATATTGTACTGATTCCCAATCGTTAACTCCTACGCTAAAGTATTTCATTCTGTATCCTACCTGAGTCCTAGCAATAAAGGAAAGAGGCTCAACACCTTCGGGTCTAAAAGCTGTCAATAAAACCTTTGAACCAGATTTTTTGATTAATACACCTAATACATCAGTAGTACTTGAATCCCAATCAATGGCATAGCTTTTTTTCCATGTTACCCCATTGTCAAGGCTGTATTCTGTAAACCAAAATTCGGGAACTAATGACCTGTAATGTTCAATTGCCCCAATAGACTCTAGCATTTCTACCGCAGCAGTTGCACCACCATAAGTATCAATTCCACCTAGATTTCCCTCAACTGCTCTATCCCACATCCAGCCATCAACATCATTCATAAACAATGATATCATGAATAAAAATGCGTATTTTCTACCTACATTCTGATTCGTATGACTTGCAAGAGTATCAGCAATTAATGCACCTGTCGAACTTCTTGAGAATTGATTTTTACCTAAATTACCACGGTCGCACACCATTTTAGGCATAAACATATTACGATGTTTACCTAGTTTGTAGTAACAATAGTAAGACTGCCATTGTAGAGCTGTTACCAACAAACTCATTGGGTGTCTAACTGTTTTGTTAGGTCCAAATTTATTGACGATTATAAAATCACCTGCTGTGTTTAAAATATAATTACTACCTTGTGGTGCGACTTCTTCATAGTAAAATGATTGTTCGTTACAAGGTAATGCTCTTTTAAAATCTGTTAACCTTAGACCAATTAAATCCTTACTTGGTAAAGTTGTTGTGGTTTCTGGCTTCCAATCTTCATTAATGTTAACTTGTGGTGAATAGTTACCATTAGAATCAGGGTAATTGTAGTACTTTTTAGCCCCTGTACCTTGGTCTTCAGTATAACCCATTTCTAAAAAGAGTCCTGAATACATACTAGAATAATATCCGAAAGTTCTACTTAGGACACCTAAACCAAAAAGTCTATGCTTACGTGAGCCATTTTCGGTATTATTTTCAACATCAACGACAACAATTTGTCTTTTTGTAGCATCTAATAAATTATCTCCACCACCAAAGGCATTCGACTGACCAACGCCTCGTCCTAATTCAAACAATTCTTCATCTGAACCCGTTAGCCAAGGTTCTACTGCACCAGCACCATACTGACTATGTGTTCTGTACTGAAAAGGAATTGCACTTGTGAAAGTTGGGTAGGTTAATGCTTGCTCTGGAGTATGAATATATTCTACGCCATCATTAGCAGTGTCTAAATTTGTTGACCCACTAAATCCACATTCCCACGGTTTCTTAGCACCAAATGGATACTGTTCCAAATCCCAATATACGCCCCAAACTGGTCGTGGATAGCCACTTTCATCCTCGTAGTAACGGGCATTAATAGTTCCAAAATGTGCAATGTTAAGGTTGCCAGATTGTGGTGCGAGTGTTCTAGCTAAATTTCTGAAGGAAGGTAATTGGAATGGAGTAGCTACATCGTCAAAAAGTACTGGCAATGTAATCTGCTTATTAGTGTTTGTGTTTGAAGAGTCTTCTTCTTTGCTAATATTACCTGTGGCTACATTGGCATTTCCATCAGAACTTTCTTTTTTGTTCGCAAATAAATAACGAACTAAATAATACACCAGTACGATTGGGAGTACTATTTTTAAAAGGATTGATATTAATTTGTTTTTCATCAAAATTAATTTTTAAAACTTTTGAAATTTGACATTCTGTCAGTGATGCTAAATTTCAAAAGTTTTAAAAATTGGTCTTTGACATACTTGCCTACACTAGACGGCATTAGATAGTATTATGCTAAACTGGTTTTGCCTCAGTAGTTTCTTCAATTACTAAGTAGTTAATTACTGTAGCATCCCATCCACTACCAGTTTTTTCTATTTCTAATACCAACTCACCACTTGTGGAAACCCTATCATTGATTTTGGTAACTGCTGGGTTACTGTGCAATTCACCATCGGCGATATACGGGTAACTCAAGCCTGTATCCTTAATTTCTATTGCATCACCTATTGTAAATTTTGTCTGATGTCCAGAATACTGAGAACAAGAAATAATATAAAACTGGTAGAACTTGGTATCGTCCAATCCTGTTAGTTTAAGTTTCGCTATTGGGTCTCCATTGTTAAGTTCCAATGCGGTTCTCATTGCATTTTCGCTTCTGATGTACGCCCCTTCTGGTAGTGCATTTGGTGTTGCTCCCGTAAAGCCTGTTTCAAAAGCACTAATTGTAATACCTGTAGATGCACCTGTTGTCTTATTAATAAGATTTACCGATTTAACAATAGTATCGGTAGGGTCTGGTGCATATTCATTAACATTTGAATCACTACTGCTTGGATGGTATGCGCCACGGAAACTAATTTCTACAGTTTGTAAAACCTCATAATTCTCGTTAACTGGCTTGTCTGTAAAAGCTGGAGAACCTACTACCGCTGATTCATCTCTATAAGCAGCTGCTTTGATTTTTGCCATGTGGTAATTAGCACTTTTGGCATTATCACCCATGGAAATTACTCCAGTGTACTGAACAAATGGACCACCATTCGTATTGTAAACAATTTGAGACGAACCTAAAGGATGTGAAAATACTAATGTTCGAGCTAAATTGTCTGCTACTACTGTTGGAGGCTCTGGTTGGTCATTCGCATCAGGTCTTAAACCTGAGAAAGGTCCAGGGTCTGACGGATAAACTCGATTCAAACGGTTAACATCTACATCAACACCATCCAAAACAGCCGTGATTAAACCTTTACCTACACTATTGGCACGCAAAGAACCAAAAGGGTTTTGATTAACAGTTGCCCTTTGTAAATAAGGTACAAATAGTGTATTTTGCCCTCTTGTTAACTTATAGTCCGCTTTGTTTGCTTCTGTAACAGCAAAGTCAGCATTACTAGGAAATGTCCATTCTACATAGCGGTCAGTAATTGAGTCCGCTATTAAAATGTTATTGTTTTCTTCCAGTGGCATATCGGCAGGGGTCATTAATCTACCATATAGTCCTTGAAGAAAAATATTCCCTCTGAATTTGCGTAAATTCTTACAATCGTAAATGAAAAGTTTAAACTGGCAGTGAATCATATCTAAACCATTCAAAGCAAACATATAGCTTGCGTTGGTAGGGAAATAACAATTTTCAAGTCTGATATTTACACCTGTTTCAATAAATTGAGTATAAGCCTCTTGCCCACCTGTGATTTTAATTTCAGTTCCTTGAACATTCTTCAATAAAGCATTTGAACAATTTTCAAGCTCACCCATATCATATAGTTTGTCTCCAGACAGATTATAAATATTTTCAATCGTATAGCCACTTGTCAATTTTAGTACCAAAGCGGGAGAGTACCTTCTAGTAGAGTTTGCAATAATTCCACCTTTTCCTACAATTCCTGCATTTCCTGAAGTATCATCTAACTTAATGTTTCTGATAATCATATTGCAATTAGGGTTTGTGAGTTCACCATTAATTCTAAATGAACCGCCCCACACATTACGTACAGTTATGTTGTCAATTTCAAAATTATGAATTCCTAAACCAGCAGTACCACCATCTGTTGCTCTAATACAACAGAAGCCCCTATCGAAAGTAAGGTCAAAGAATTTACAATGGTGTCTTTGGTCACCTCTAATGATAGTACCTGCATTTGCTTCAATGTCGGCATTTCCTAGCTCCAGATTCCTTAAAATTGTATAACTTCTTATATTCCAAACTGTTCCAGCAAGCCCTTGAACATCAAATTTAGGTTTGATTCCAGCAGCTCCTTGAAAGGTAATCCAATTTGTACCATTGTTATATACAGGATTGTACTCACCGTCCAACAAATAGGTAGTTTGGGTATTGAATTGAACAGTTATATTTTCGGTAATATTAGCTGTAGGCAACCAAGCATCAAGTTCCTCTCTTGTATTACAACCGAATAGTACAGTACTACCATTTGATTTTTGAACCATGATGGGAGATGAACTATTTATTGTCCCTGTTATATCTACGGTACTGACTAAAGCGGCAGATGGCACTCTATCTGTAGCCTCTCCCACACGCAATGCAAAATCGCCCATTGGTATATTAATATCACCAATTGAAATAGGGTTACTAGGTATAGTAAGCCAAGTAGGTGAAAATGAACTAAAATTTGGACAGTATTGATGGTCTGAAAGCGAGTATGCTGGATTCAACGTGAAATAAACTAAGTTGAGTTCATCATCAATCACCATATTTGTTGGAGCATCAGGCGTAATAATCGTTGAAGTACCCTGTAAATTATAACCAACCAAATTGATGATTTTTTGTCCAGTACCATCAGCATAGAATTTAATATACAAATCTACATTCGGCTGATTAGCCGTGTGTACTCTAATCCAAGTAATACCACCGTCTGTACTGTGTTCATAGTAAATACTTGAACCTGTAGTCCGAAATCTCATCAGCCCTTTTGTAATTGCCTGAGTCGATAAGCCAGAAGTATCACCTTCTTTCCATTCTTGCTTTCCTGCGTACTTTCTAGTGTAGAAATCCATCCCTGTAAATCCTTCAGGGTCAGGAGTATAATCTAAACCTAGAATAATACCATTGGTATCTTCTACGTTCCATTGTACAATTGAACTTGCTCCTGCTAATATTTTAACGTTAGCTACACCAGAAGCATTTGGAGTAGTTGACGTTATTGTATTGAAAGCAACTTGCATACTGTTCAACTCAATAAATTCTCTTACAGCACCCAGTTGAACAGCTACATTGTTTGTTACTTGATAATTTGTAAATGTATTTACTGCAAAATTGTACAAAGATTTCAATGCACCTTCTGAGGCAGAGTAGCTTACTGAAATTGTAGATGATTTGAATAACTGAACATCAAACTTTAAAATCACTTTAGTTTTGTCTAAAGGAGGTATATATATTGTTGTTACAGGGTGAAAAATAGTTCTTCCAGCAAATTGCTCTATGATAGAAAAGGCATTGATAGCAGTTTGCTCATCTTTCATCTCTTCATTAAAAACTAACTCTATTGTAGAACCTAGAATATCTGTATTAATAGATAAAATAGTTGGCGGTTCATAAGAAGGTGTAGTAGTTGTACCTCCTGCTGTAAAACTAAATGGAGAAAATGAACCATCATTATAAGATTGTATTTTATAAAAGTAGTTCGAAGATGCTACTAAACCAAAATCTCTATAAGTCCGTAAATTAATTGGAATTTGAGCTACTTGAACATAAATTCCATTTGCTTCATTACTTCTAAATAAATTGAAATTTGTAGCATTTACTTCTTCTAAAATTGGGTAATACCACTTTAATTCAACATTGCTTGATGTTGATTTATCTTGAATAAGGTTGGTTGGTTCAACCAAAACTCTTGCTGTTTTTCTTTCGACTGTAACTGATACTTGAGATAGTTTTTCTCCATCTACAAACTGCACTCTGAAATAATAAGTAGTATTAGGTGTTAATCCAGAAATAGTAGTTTCTGCGTTATCTCGATAAACTTCCTCAATAATTGCAAAACCTGAATTTGCTTCAGTACTCATATAGATACGAGCCTTGTTTTGACCTATATTTTCATCTATCCAAACAACTTTAATACTTGTAGGACTTAAAATTTGAGTTTTTAAATCTTTAGGAGTTTTTAATACTTTCGTTCCAACTAGAGAGGTTTTAATTATTAATGGTAATGCACTAATTGTTGTTGTAATGTATTTAGCACTGGAGTTTATTACCGGTATTAAATTAAATACAGTTCCATTTATATCTTGCTTTACCTCTTGTTCTTCAAAATTAATAGATTCAATTATAGTAGCTGAGTTACTAACTTTTAATTTAAGATTATATGAACTATAGTCATCGACGGCTTTCCATGCAACTAAAATAGTATCATCAGTATCAATGTTTTTATAGGCAAAAATCCAAGTATCTAGCGAATAATCAACTACAATATCAAGTTCCGCAATACGCACCACTCCAGCTTCTATAACCGTATGTGAATAAGTAAATCCTTCTAGTTCTGTTTTGAAAGCTGCAACATACCAAAAAGGCAAAAGCCTTTTTCTGTTAGGTGAATTATAATACTCGATACCCTCTGTAAGCATAGAAGTATTAAACTTTTCACGAAAAACCTGTTGAGGTCCTAAGCTTTCGAGAAAAAATGGATTTGCTTGACCTGTTTGCCCATATATATATTGACAAACAACATCAAGTCCTAAACTATTATAAATCATATATGACCTTAATAACCCATAAGCTTTAAATTTTGACCTATCAATTGGGTCAAATTTATCAAATCCATAAAGAGCCTTATAAGTTTCATCATAACCAAATTCAGTGACACCAATGTGACAATTTTGCATCTCTAAAGAACGAAATGTATTCAAAATTTTCGTTCTATGTATTAACTCTCCATACTCTGGCATTAAAGCGTAACCCTCAGCACTTAAATCATAAGTCGGCATATCGTTTAATTCAGAATAAGTATTATAGTGGTGAAAGTTAAGGAACTTAATAGGATAATTCCCTTTGCCTCTATACACGTCCCACCACATTTTCATTACTCTTATATAGTCAGTGTTTATAGAAAACATACCCGGCATAACAAGTACTGCATTTGGGTCAGCACCTTTTAAGCCAAATCCAACTCCTAATTCACCTTTATGTCCATCCCAAAGAGCAGACAAATAAGCTGCCATTTCTTCTGGATTAAAGAAAGCAGATGCTCCATGCCAGTGTCTATCTCTTTCATTACCAAATTCATAGTATCTAACGTATCCTAAACCTTTTCTACCATCATTTTCAACGAATTGATTATATATTTCTGGTGCATCAGGATTAAATCCCCACCGATAAGCTAATGCTCCTATAATACGAGCAACATGACTATAACTATGCGGGTTAGTTGTTACGTTTAAGTCAAATTGATTTAATCCTTTATTTAAAGGTTTTGCGTTTGTGTTGTCTGAATCACGTAAATACACAAAATCTGCAACAATTGTAATGCAAAAATCTTTAATTCCAAGACTCTGCATTTCTTCAAATTTTTCTTCCCAGTTAACAAAATCGGAAAGAATAGAATTCATTTGTATATCATCAGGATTTGTAGATACAACTCCAGGCTCTCTATATATTCCGCTCATTAACCAATAAGCATTTGTATAAAGCCTATGGAAATTGGATACCTGAGCAGTCCAATCCAACTGATTTTCGTCTGCAAAAAGGTTTGTCCCCATTACTTGTGATAAAGTTTTTTGCGGAACAAAACTTTTGTATTTTTTCCCTAAAACACCAGAAGAACTTTCTTTTGTACCATAAGGAATAAAACCATTATACCAAGAATATCCTCCAGATACTGCAAGAACTATATATTTTACACCAGTTTTAGCTATACTATTAATTGGAATTTTAGTCCAACCTTCTATCATATTAATAGGATTTGATTCTCTGTCGAAAGCTTCAATCAAATTAATACCATCAGCACTTGTGTATAGTTTGAAACGATTATTTGTTCCAAACAAACAATAAATGTGATCCACAGTGTAAAAATCATCTAATTCAATGTAAATTTTGTAAAATCCTCCAACATTGAACCATGAAATTTCCCAAGTGCCATAACTTGATGTAGCGGCTACTTCTAAGAAAGGAGGAGTTCCTTCGGGAATACCATTGTTATCAATATAATAATTCTGAACTTCTGCCAACCTTTTAAATTCAGGATAATTTGTAAGCATTTCGCCTTCAGCAAAAGCTACCTTAGCTAGTGGTTGATATATTTTATCAGAAAAAATAGGAATTCGTTTAGGAATAGTTGGTGTGCCGTCTAAGGCTGTAGTAAAGAAAGTTATCGTATTACTTATTGTAGAAGTTCGTGTTTTTCCGAATGCTATCTTTTGCGAATAAATAGCCACATAATATCTTTTTCCAGACTCAAGGTTTGGTATAATGTAACTTTCTGCTGAACCTGGAGAAAGTGGTACAATTTTAAGTACCTTACCATTTTCTGCGTTACCTGAAATACTTGAAAGCGATAGTATGAGATAATACAAATCTGCTTTTGAATTATCATTTTCTTCAAAGCCCTGTGGTGCTGACCACTTTATTTTAGCTGATACAGTATCAACAATTTCAAGAATTAAGTCATTTATTGGTGATGGATTGTTAATTGAAACATCACTTGTCAATTTTTCTGATGTCCAATATACCTTTTGGTCATCTGCTCGCCATTTCACCTCTGTTACACCAAATGGAGCAAATGCTAAATTAATAAATCCAGCATCTCCTTCTGGCATATTGACAATATGACCACCAATTTCATCTTGATGAAAATGAATAATACCACTTGTTCCAGCGATTTTAATTTCTTTCGTTAAATTAACTGTGTCTGTTAAAACTACTTTTTGAAGTTTCATATTAGATATTTAAAAACCCATTTAATGGAATTACATATTCAAATTCTGCATTGTTTTGAGAAGATATAAGGGTAAACCCACTAGCATCGTGTAGATAGGTTGATTTCACATTACCCTTCGTCTCATCTACTGCTACGACAATAATTCGTTCGTCTTCAGGTGCTAAGTCAGGTATCAATGCGAAAGAATTGACATGAATAACTAAATCTCTATCAATTAAAGTCTGCACTTTATCATAGAGATTATTTATCACAATACTATCTACTTCGTTATCCTTATTGCCTGTTTGTGGAATGTTCGAAGAGCTTGTTTTCCTTTTGATGTAAGCCGAGAAATACCAGAAAAACCCTGCAAAAGTTGCAAGGATTGAAAGAATGATAAGGAGAATTGTTTTCTTGTTCATAATCTTCTTTTGACCCAGCCAAACGCTATTTTGAATACAAAAAATAAGAGAATCAAGACTAAAAGGAAAACAAACCCTATTGTATATACGACCTTCTTATTTTCTTGTATCGCTTGAGAAGCCAATAGGGTTGTTTGTTGTTTTTGCTTATTTGCCTTAGCTACCAAAAGCAGATACAATTCAGTATCCTCTTTACTTGCTTCTGCCTCTGCTTCATAAAGCTTTTGGATTTTTTTACTATCTTCAATTGATTTTTGGGCATCTTTGTCAGCAAAGAATATCCCAATTTGAGATAATACTTCAACAGCAATTGAAATTGGCTCGAATGCAACCATTTTGAATTAAGTAATTGGATTTTGTTTTTTGGATGTCCATCCAAAAACAGCTTTAAAGACTAAGTAAATAATCCCAAAGGCTAAAGCAAGCACAGAGGCTACTAGCAACCAATTGGTTATATTGTTTGATTTTGCTCGATTGGCTAATTGAGTAGCCTCATTAGTTTTTGTTTCTGCCTGTGCTTTCAGGGCATCGTAAAGGGCTTGGTCAGCCTTACTGGCTTCTGCCTGTGCCATCAGCTTTTCAGCCTCTACATTAAGCTTTGCTACTTGCTTATTTGCATCACCATTAATCCACGCCGATGCAACATTAGTAAGCGATGAAACGATACTTGATGCGGGGTCTCCTGAACCCGTATTAGTTTTATTTGAACCTGAACCAGAACCAGATGCGCCAAAAATCCCACCAATTACATCTAAAAAACTACCACCTGTTGAAGAAGAATCATTCGTTTCAGTAGTAGTCTTTGTGGGTGTGGTAGTAGATGGCGTTGAAGAACCAATAGGAAGCGATGTTGTTGAACTTTTTGAATTAAATAGACCCATTTCCTTATTGTTTATTTTTTTTGTCTTGTCTGCCTTTCCACAATAAAACACCACCTATAATTACTGATATAAACCCAAAGACAATCAATACAATTGTTGTAAGGTTTAATGAACTATTTCCAGCGGCATTACCCGTTTGGGGAGTTGTACCATCAGCCAGCTTATCAATAATATTTTGCTTTTTTTTAGCAGCTGCTTCAGTGGCTATTTTTTCTTTGTTCAGGCGCTTGTATCGTTCCTGTTCAGCCCAAACAGCATCTAGGGTAATAATTTCTGATTTCACATAGACGGGTCTTCTTTCCTCTCTGTATGTACCTTGACCCCACCCCAAAAATCCACTAGACTCCCTAACAGTCACATTAAAACTCATCAACTGGTATTCAATACCTCCATCAATAATAACTTGACCTAAAGCAATTCCTAATTTATCCCCTATAAGAAGTACTAAGTCTTTTGGTGGCTCTGCTGCACCATCTGTATCACCATAGAAGGATTGTAAAATTTGCTTATTGCCGGGGAAATTTGTCGTTTCATAAGCGAATTGCTCCCCAGGAATACCCACATAACATTCTGTATCTTTAGTAATTGCTGCCATTGTTAATATTTGGATTTAAAAATCTTTCCCAACAAAATGATTAGGAAAAAAACTAGGATGAATACTCCGAAAAACCACATCAAAAAGGTACTATTTATGTCTTCACTTGCTTGCTGTGGAATATCTTCACCTTGTTTAATGAAATACAGTTTGCCTTTAATTTTTAGGGCGTTGTACCATTGACCAGCTCGCTGGAAGATTTGATAACCTCCATCTACAATTGAATAAGGTTTTGGTATCAAACCTAGGTGGTCGTATTTTGTACCATCTACGTGGATTGCATTATAATAAGACGGATAAATAAAGTCAGTTACAAATACATCATTGATATAATATCCAATATCCAATCTATTACCCGGGTCGCCTAACTCTACCAAGAATGTAGCGGTTCTATCCGGAAACTCAGGGTCTGTACCAACCAGCCTATTTTCAAGAAATGGATTAATACACATTTCTATGATTTCTTCGCTTACTACTTTTTCAAATCTACTTTGTGTAAAATCAAAGTCTGTCCAATTTCTGTAAATAACCTTACAATAAGCTCTTCTAGCATCTCCAGTACCCGTAAAAGAATGGTAACCATTTATTCCAGTACGCTCTGGAATAGAATCAACTACTGTTGCTATCCAGTATTCATTTGGCACTTCAGATTCGTACTTAAACGCAACAACGTCAGCTTCAATACCCCAATGCGGAGCAACATCCCTTTGCATTTGGATTTGAATAGCCGAAGCTATTTCGGTAAGTTTAGTAAAACCAACTTTAGCGGAAATATCTACCAATGCAACTTTTCTTTTTGTATAAGCCATTACTATAAAATTGGTGTTTGCGGGCTTTGATTAAATTGGTTTCTTGCAAGTCGTTTTCTATTCGCACTTCTAATTAATAGAAAAATAAGTACAGGAATTAGAACTATCATTGGCATAAACCAGAGCCAATTTGCTTTTAACCAAGTGAGTACTGGATTGGCTACCTCTGTTTCAGTTTTAACATTATCAGTATCACTATTTTCAGTATCATCAGTGCCGTTTGTCACGGGTTTATTTGATTTATTTTTGCCAAAAAAATCAAATAAACTCTTCGCAAGGTCGATTCCTTTTTCAAAGATATTTTTATCAGAAGAGGTATTTGCTGAAACTGGTGTACTATCGTTTACAATAGAGTCTGCTAGATTAAACTCCCTTGTATTAAAAATTACATAGAATTTTTCTCCGTCTTTTTCAAATTCTGTAAACTTGGTGGTATCACCTAAACCCGATACATTTTCTTTGGTTACTATACCAAGTAATGCACCGTAACCAGTACCATAGCTTCTTGATGAAATGGTAGGTGCTTCAAAATATTCTACGTACTCAATGCCATCATTGACGTACAGGTATTTTCCAATAATTGATGCCATTTGATTATTTGTTTAATGCCGATGATGGCACACGCTTAACGCCTGAATTAATAATCCATCTTCGTAATTGGAGTGGGCTTACTGATGATGGACGAACTGATGGTATCGGCAAAGAAACATGGTTTTTAATGGCTTCATAACAGATTTCTGAACAGAACTTACTATTCTTATGCTGAACTGCTATCCCATAAACCATGCCTATTACCCCCAATTTATCATAAGGTGTTCCTTCATGATTTTTCATAAACTGATACACTTCACGCCAATTTTCAGAAGGGAGCATATAAATCTCAAAAAGATTAGGTTTCTTGATGTTCTCCCATTTTTCAAAATCAGTTCCTTTGCTTCCCCACGAAGATGCTCTCAGGTTATCCAATTCATCAAAAATGATTTCACAGTGTACCCAATCACCTTTAACTCCCAAAAGCATTATTCTTTGCTTGAAGTAATTATCAATATTTTTGTAATGCTCAAACAGTAGGTGCATTTAGCTTTGGATGTTTAGGTCGTTGAAAATTATATCTACCGAACCGTTTGGTCCTAAAATATTGGTGATGTAGTTTGCCCCCACAGCATGGGCTTTCACTTTTCTGTAATACTTGACAAGCTCATCCATTTTCAAATCTTGCGTACCGTCATTAATCATTCTACCTTCCCCACGGTTATAGGCAAAAATCCAGCGATAAGTATTAATAAAGCCATATTTGAAGGCTAAACCACTTAAAGTTGCTGCGCAAGCATGAATGTTAACATCTGGTTTAAGCAAATCTTTTTTTGTAAGAATAATTGTGTTATTCTTGATTAATCCTTTATCCTGAAACGGCTTCAATTGTGCTTTTGTAATCCAACCAATAGTCGGGTATCTAAGTACTGAATCTTTGGCAGTCGATAGAGAAATTTGAGCTAATCCGAGATAAATACCTGAAGATGAAAAGGCAGAATCTTTTACACTAACAGAATCATCATGCTCTACGGCAATAATACCTAAAATGATATGAGCAGGAATTCTATGTACATCTGATGCTTCTTGAATAATTTTACCGTAGGCATCCCAAACAGACTTAATTCTTACCTTATTATCTTCTCTATTGGTTGCTGACCATTTTACTACACTTCCAGTACTTATTAGTTTAGTCATTGGATAAAATGACTGTTTCGTAGCATTTGCAGGTACTGTTTCTGTCAAAGAATTGAAGAGCTGTCCAGAAATTTCATATTGAAAATTATTTTTGGCAAAACCTAAATCACGTGCTTGGAAACCAGCCTGATAACTAGAGTCTGGCTCATAAGTGTTTAAATCAAGTTTAGCAGACACTTTTTGTGGATTGTAGTTTAGAAAGTAATATACACCGAATAAAAGCACAAAAAAGGCTACGACAATTAGAATGAATTTTCCTGTTTTCATGATAAAATTAAAATGCTGTACTTCATCAATACAGCATTTTTGGTTTAAATGATAAAAATTACTTGATTGATTTCAGAATTGCTTTTGGCGAAATTGACTTTACTTTTTCAAAAGCAATTTCTTTAGCTTTACTTCTTGAAATGTTGTAATGTTTCACCGTTACTGTTTTCTTCACACCAGAATTATGCTGAATTTTTTTGGCAATTTGGTCAACTTGCTGAATGGTATATTTAGGTGTTTTACCTAATCCTTCCAATTCGCCTAAACCCTCCCCCAAACCTTCACCCAAACCACGTTGACGAATTAGGACTTTTTCGGAAAAATCGTGCATCGTTTTACCGTGTTTTACCTCATAAATATTACCTCTTTCCTTGTCGTGTTCAGCCGAAACAACTGTCATGACTTTACCTTTATACTTTTTTAAAGTACCGATGTAAATTACTTTATCACCTTTTTTAAATTTAAACTTATGAGTCTTCTTTTTACCCAATCCAAAAATTTCCATGTTATTGTTTTTTTATTTTAAAATTTCTTTTCTTAAAAATTTGCATCCAGACAAACAGCAATACGACGATTGAAACAGATACGATTATGTTGCCTACTTGATAATTTTGATAGTAATAATTGGTAGAGTCTTCGGGTTTCAAAAGCATAGATTTATCATAAAAAACAGGGCATTTGCTGTCAATAAATTGCTTCACTTCTGCATTAATTACCTTACCATCTTTGTTGTAATCTAAAGCCTTGTTACCTGAATAAGCACTAGAACCTTCGGAATAAAGTACATAACTGTCGGGCTTTCTATAAGATATAGGATAGTGTATCAATTCGTATAACTCATAAGCCGATGATGGAGCAACTCCGTTTGCATCCTTGATACGCTCTTGAATATACGCTTTTGCATATTGCATATATCCTTTCCAAGAAAGCTTTCGCAATTCTGTGATGGATATACCAAGCCCAAGTGCCGTTGAAGGGGTAATTTGTATGTAACCATAAGCCCCAATTGAATTACTTACAAGTCTCAAATTTGACTCCGCATACATGATTATCATCAACCAATTTGGGTTCGCTATTTTGCAGTCTTTACAAATTTGCCTAACAACTACCTCAAACTCATTTTGATTTTCCTTCTCTATATTTCCAAGATATACTAACATTATTGTAGCTTTATTTTGTGCCGTCGCTTGTATTCTTTAGTGGCATTGTACCCAATCCAAACGATTGTGATGATGGTGGCAATCAAGGATAATACCCAACCCCAATACTCCATCTTGGGTGTTACTTTATTTTCATCCATCTTCGTTTATTGATTTTAAATTTAATTTCGAATGAAGAAGCATTTGAAATAATTTATCAATTTTCTGCTCTAACCTATCAATTTTCTCATTGAGAAGTTTTTCGTTTTTAGCTTGACCATTTTCAAGCGAAACGATTCTCCCTTCAAGACCTTTTATTGCAATCTTAACATTTGAAATCTCTTCGGCATTTTCCTCGTTCTCCTTCGACCTTGTGTCGATTCGTTTTGAAGTAATATTTGAATTAGATGTAAATACATAAACAATAAGACCTACAAAACCTGAGCAAATTAAGCCTATCATAATGGTGATAAGTTCCTTAAAATTATTTCCCATTTGTTTTTAAACGATTTAGTGGTGTACACCTGTAGATAGCTGATTTAGGGCGCCATTTAATGTAAACGCCATCACCATCTCTATCCACACCAGTTACACCCGAACTACTTGTATTACCTTCCAATATTCTACACATCGTTACTTTGGGGTCGGGATTCCATTCATAAACTGAACCGATGTGCCTTATTTCTGCATTTTTCCCAAACTTGTACCCAACGGGCCAACCGAATTCTGGAGGTCGTTCAATTCTAAGATTTGGGTTATAACTACCAAGCTTATCGCTAAAATACTCTCTGGCTCTGGCTGAACGTACCGTTAACTTTACATCAATTGAATAGAATAAAAAATAATAGAAACAGGCACACCATGCGGGCTTTGGCTTCATGGCATTCAGCCATTTGGCTACTGAGACACGATAAAGGTCAATTTGGTAGCCATCATTATTACCCGTTTCCTCTCTCACATTCAATTGAGCTAGGATTACCTTTTTTTGAATGGCTCTAATTTTTCGGGTTGAATCTAAATTAGATTGCCCGAAGCTAAAGATATTGCACAGTAAAAGCGCAATGCAAAGTATGCGAATCTTAACCATAGTCTTGTTTGGGGTTCAGCATTGTAGAAATCACTTATTTTATCAAGGGTCAAGTATTTGTTACTATCACCATATCTTGTTAAGTAGTTATCTTTTACCTTTTCCAGCCCAATCAAAAGGACTTCGGTTAAAAGCATAAACACCAACACAGCTGCGGCTTTGTGCAATGTTACAATGGCATGAACACCCGCATCTGGATACAAAGTAATTATCACATCATTCAACCAAAAGTATAAAAATGATGTTGCAATCGTGATAAGAATAAACACCAAAGAATTTTTGTTTTTATTCTCATTTCTGAAATCGTTTAAAGATGACACTCCATCCTTTTCTAGTTGCACATCTAATTCTTTTTGTGCTAAAAGCAAATTCTGTTCAGCGTCTTGAAGAGCTTTACTTTTTTTCATTATAGTTTTTGTTAAAGGGGAGTTCGAAAACTCCCCAATTGATTATCTATTTCTTAGGGCTGAAATAATAGCCCAACGCATTGCCCAATACATCAAAAATGCTAGAATGATGAACGAACCCGAGAAAGCTAAAAAGATGTACCATCCCATTGTTTTTACGGTTTCTGGCTCAACAGAAACATTGGTATTGAGGTCAATTTTAGGGGCTGTTTTCCCTGAGATGAAGCCTTCTAACGTTTTGTTATCAAGTACTTCCAATAACTTCTCTAGTACGTTTGCCATTAGTAGTCTAACTTGTACAAAATCATTTTTTGAATAAACTTATCTTGTTGGTCTGTACCTGGTCCAAACCAAATCCCAAACCATCCCTTTACTCTTGTATATAAAGTTTTGCCATCAACTTTTCCATATTTGGCATTGTAAGTATTTACTAGAGCTACGAATTGGTCATCCGTTAAACTATTGGCTTCATTATAAAGCATGTGTAGTTCTGTGGAGTCTCCAAACCATGACACAAAATAATCATGGAATTTGAGGGCTAGTGGGTCAGGTTTCCAACCAACTGGAATACCAGTCCCTGAATTTGGCAAAGGTTGCTCCAAAAATAATTCTTCAGGTGGTTTTGTGAGCCTTTTCCAAGCTAAATAAGCAAGTAAAGCGATGACAACATACCAGAATACTGGGAATGCTGCTATTTTCTTGATGCCTCTCCAGATTACGTCAAATGCCTTTTTCATTTCGCTTTTTCTCCTTTCTTGCCAAATTTTCTATAACCACCAATTCCAAGCAAAATAACTGCAATAATAGCCACTACATACAGCAAAATAGAAGTAAAAGAAAGCGGTGAAGAGCTTTCAGATTTAGCCTGTGGGTCTTCTGCATCTGTAATCCCAGTAGCTGTTTCTTTTGGTAATCCCTTAGACTGTGGCTTAGTTTCAGAAATGTTATTTTTACCAATCCAGCCAAGCTCTTTACCTGTTGATGAGAAAACTTTATAAAAAGTTACTGTGAGATACCGCTTACTTTCGTAATTAGTATAACCAACAATATCACCATAAGGAACGACTCTAATTAGATTACTCAAGTTTAACGCACTTGGTGTGCTTCTAAGCCTTGAACCTCCTGTTGTAATCGCATAGATAGTTTTCAGCTCTTTTGTATTAACAACTGGCTTTGCTTGAGTAGAGGCTGATACAAGAAAGTCTAAGTCTTCAATTCTAAACCATAAGTACGACACATACTTATTTGAATCGTCGTAATATGGTTCATCTAATAGTACCTTACCATATCTACGGATTACACTCGTAGTGCCAGATTTTTCGGTAATTGTTGAAACTTGGTCAAGCACCCCAATTACAGTACCCAAACCCAAAGAAAGGGTTTTTGGAGTACCAGTACCAAAAATAAACGATTTACCTACAGTTCGTTTATTGGCTTTCACCTTAGCACCTTGACCAGAACGTGCTTCAGCGGAAGTCAGCGAACTGATATAATCAGCAACATTCATCATGATTTATCCTCCTTCTGCTTTTTTTTTAGGCTAGGGGACCATCTACTTAGTAGATTAATTGTCCCGTTAGCAAAAACAACCACTACTCCGATAAAAAGCCCAAAGAGTAATGCTCCGATAAAGAAATCTAAAATTGAAAATGCCTTGTTTTGGATTTTCTCTTTGTTGGTTTCTTCGGTTGTTGTTGCGGTATTTTGAGTATTTTCCATTTAAAAATAAATAAAAAAAGGAGTCATCGCAGTCGTTACGATTGCTATACTCCTTTCTTAGTTTTAAAATGTTTTAAGGTTACTTTGATACGACCTTTTTCTTCTTTCCTTTACCTACTACTGCTTTAATTGCCATCCAACCAAGTACACCAATTGCAGGTACAATCAAGAACCAACTCCAAGTTGGCAATGAGGCTAAAGCGGCAGAAGCAGTTTTGGGACTATCAGTACTTGTACCACTTCCAGAACCAGTACCTGTTTCAGTTTTAGATTTTCCACTTCTCAAATCAATATCTGATGGTACGTCACTGAGGTCTTCTGCCTTTATCGTATCCCATTGAAATTCTCCAGTAGCAGCATTGTAAGCGTAAGCTGTTGCAGTCAATTTTTCAGATGTATATACACTATCTGTAATTGTTGCAGTGAACGACATTAAACCATTGATGGTTTTTTTGGGCGTTAGGTTAAAGGACGTTTTGTTGAAGAAATGGAAATTTCCTGCTACATCACCCTCCCAACCATAAACATAATTTTCGGTATCCACCTCTTTTAGTGCGTGGATTTTTAAGGTTTTAGTCAATGTTGCTCCATTTATAGATAATACTTCACCGACATTCGCCTTAATAAATTGAAATTTCTTTGCCATATAAGATTTGTTTAATTGCGATTTGAATTTTATTTGAACAAATCTATATGTTGTATTTTTAAGGCATTTTGAGGTATAGACTACATTCGTTTGAATCAAGCTCTATTCAACCATTTTAGACTCATCTCGTTTATGTGAGCATAAAATCATCATATTTTTAGACTCTACTCGACTATCTGCACAAATAATCATCACATTTGACATCCATTGGTGCCAATCATCGAATTCCTTCAACTCTACCATTGAGTTTATTTCATAATCAGTCGGGTTAAGCCTTCTTAAAAGGTGTACTTGCCAAGGCATTAAAGCTTTTCCCTTTAGATTTTCAATTTTTAATCTATAAGTAAGCCATAAATAATTATCAAATTGCTCCATGATTGCAACGTAAGTATCACAATGAATTTCATGTTCTATTGCCAAGGTTTTTAGATGAACCTTATTCGTAGTTGTTTTTTTATCGACTTTGTTCATTTTAAAAGCTTGCTTATGACAACAATTACAAAAAATACTATTAGGAAAATCCCTAAAATGATGATTATACAAAGCTCTGGATACATGGTTTAAGGTACTAAAGGTTCAACATCATCTCCGACCGCCCTATGATATACGTTACCAATTTTGGTGATTAATTCTCCATTTGATTGTTCAAAAATGTAGCCTTCATTTAGCCACACGATTAGTTCAGAAAGCCTCAATCTGTTTGGATGATTAGCAACTTGGTTCATCGCCCTAACTTGCATCTGTGCCTTTGTGAGAACGTCTCTACCTTTTTGAATTTTTTTGAAGCCAATACCATCTTTATCATCATCTGTTTCTTTTACGATAGCCCTTTGGAAGTATGTCCAAAGACTAGGAGGCACTTGGTGGAAAGTATGGTAAGTAAAAAATACTTCGTTGCACTTAATTCGATTACCTGCCAAAATGGTAAATAAATGTTGAAACTTACGAGATGTTAGGTTACCCTTGATTACATTGTTTAGATCGTCGAAAATGATAATGAAATCTAGCAAGTGGTGTGCCTGATTAACAAAGTCTTGTAATTCGCCATCTGTCACTACAGTCCAATCAAACAGATTAGATTTATCGTTGGCTACATGAAGGATTTTACTACAAGTAATTTTATGGAATACTCCTGGCATTTTCCAGCCGGGCTGAATCAAAGAAACAGCTTCCTGAATCTTTGATTTCGAAGAAAACATTGGATTGTATTCTTGTGGGTTAAAAATGATAACCCTTTTAGTTTTACCATACTGAAAAGCTATTCTTTGAAGCATAGCTGCTAGGAATAATGCAGAGACAGTTTTTCCTGTTCTCTGACTACCTGCTATCAGCCAATTAAAACTTTGTAATTCTGGCTTATCCATAATTATTCTTCTGGTGAATCAGCACCAAATTCTGAATTAACTACTTCCTGAGATTTTTGAAATGATGCAAGCTTCATAACATTACTGCTAAATGAATCTGTTGTAACTTCTTCTTCATTTCGTTTCTTTTCGGCTTCTGCCCACTTATCATTGATGTCCTTATCTATTTGCTCCATCTCATTTTGTACATTACTTTGAATGCTATGGCTTTGCGTATTAACAATATCCATCAAAACCATTTTGGGGTCAGGCGTTTCTTGAGTTTTGGTAACTTTTTTGATTGCTCCATCAATGTATTTAGACTTAATGGCAGTTGCACCTTTTATAATTTCAGGCTTCATGCGAAGTGCATAATCTACCGCATAGTCAGCCATTAGGTTATTGAATGGCTCTTGCATCTTCATCGTGAGCAATTCAATAGGGTTAATGTCTTTAAAATCTGGAGTAAGTCCGTTTCGATAATCTTCCTCAAACTCCATTGTGAAATACTCAATACAAGATTCTTTGAAATAGTCTTCAATCTTGAAGCCTTCAATAGCCTGAAGATGCTTTTGATTTCGCAAAATCTTTTGTACTTCTTTGGGAAGGTCTTTTATTTCATCATCCTCTAAATCTTCATGTTTTTTGGCAATCAAATCATCTCCCTGATTGCTAATAACGATTTTCGCAAGTACTTTTTGAAATAAATACTTTTTTTGGAGACTGAGAATAATTTTATCAGTCTTCATAGTAGCTCTTTTTCGAAAAGACTCCAAGAGTGCAGATGAAACCTCACGTTCTACCACCTCTGGATGATAATGAACTTCTTCCTCTTCTTCATTTTGATTTTGCAGTTGCTGATATTGATAGTTTTTGAGCTGACCAGCATTCCCTCTTGAAGTGGTAGGATTCCCCATCATTCCTTGATAGGGATGTTGACTTGGAGAAAAACCGCCAAAAGCATCTGCGGCAATTTTTAAAGCATCTCCAGTCCCTTTTACGGTGTTGGTTGCTCTTTTTAATTTATCCAAAAATGACATATTGCTATTTGGTTAATTGTTTTAAGGTATTATACAAATTTTGAAAAGGGATGGGAAGTCTTATGAAAATAAAAGTTCTAAACCATTGGAAGCTATCATTTCTCAATCTTGAAAAAACGGATTTTTGAAAAGTGCCTGAAAGATGCTGATACTGAATCTCAAATTGTCGCATTAGTTTCTTTCTACGGGATAACCGCCAAGCAGTTTTTGCCACTTCTTTTTCCACTACTTTAACCAACAGTGGTTCAAGGTTGATGTTTTGTTTTGTGATTACTCCAACTTTGATACAGTGGCTAAGTAGTAGGTTGAGATGTAAAGTATTGAACTTTTCTAGGTCTGAAATAGTGCCTTGAAATTCGATTGCTTCTCGTGCTACTTCAAACTGTGTTTGCCAGAATTCTTCATCTCCATCACCTATGATTTTACTTATTCTTGTAGAACCATCTTGGAGGTGTTCCACGATTGCCAGTTGTTTCATTTGAATGTATTTAAAAATTCAAAGAATGTTTCAACCTTTTGCACTTCCTCGGCTTTAATGCCTTCGTATAGCATATAGTTTAATTGCCTCATACGAAGCTGAGTCAGTGCATTTTGTTCCTGTTGATAGTAAAAGTTTATTACATTTTGGGCATTTTTCAACAAGATTTGAAAGGTTTCGATTGCATGAAATGTATCTGATTTAGGGTTATCTGACAATAAATCAACAATTGTTTGCAGATATTCCATTGAAATTAAATCTTCCCTTGGATTTTCGTAAAAATCATGAATTATTCCTTCAAATCCTCTGTGTACAAAAACAGGAAGATTTTGAAAAATTACCTGTGTACGCCCGTTTACAGGGCTGTTCACACCTGCGTTCACATCTGTAAACGCCTGTTTACCAGATGATTGAATGCCAATTTCTGGATTTTGAAAAATAGAAGTATCTGTACACGGATTTCCATCCATATCAAAGTACATTTCATGCAATAGATTTGTTACCCAAACATCTACACTTATGTTCTTCAAACCTGCAAAATATTGAAAACGAGCTAAGGTATCTTGAGTAAGTATAATCAACAAACCATCGTTATTCTTCAAAAAATCAATGGCATGTCTAGCCTCAATGATTTATTTTAGATAATCTGATTTATTTTTGCCTTTTGAAGCAGCTTCTAATGTAAATTCCTTCTCAAGTTCGTCTGTAGTTCGTATGCCTATGTGTCCCATGATTTAATTAGCTAAAGTGTTATACTGTCTCTCAAGGATAGACTTTACGGGTTCGGGAACACTGCTGAGTAATTCTTTCACAGATGTTTCACGCTTTTCTTTTGTTTGCTCAGAAAGCAATTCAAAAGCTTCATTGATGGCAGCCATCAACTCATCTGGCGTTGGCTCTACCTTCCAATTAAGATAGACTACCTTATTGTGTGAAACGATGATAATAATATCATCTACAGTAAATTCAAATGTACTTTCAGCGAGTGTAGTTTCTACTACATCAAGCTTTGCTTTGAAATTCACTAAATCAAATCCGAACATATTTCCTTCGATTTATATTGAAAAAGCGTAGGAAATATGTAATTTTAAGCTATTGATTTTCCCCAAAAACAATAAAACTGATTACATACCCCTACGTCCCTTTTTATTTCTCAAAGTTGTTTAAAATAAAATACGCTTGAAATACCTGAAACGCTTTAGATACGAAACTGAAACGATATGGTAACGATAAGCAATAATCTGTACTATGGGACGTATAATTTCAAAAAAACAAATAAGATTTTACATGGGTTATTCAAACAGAAAGACGTTTAATAGCCATCTTGAAAGTTCTGGAGTCAAAGGAAAACTTCCTGATTTTTTTTGGTCAAAGAAGACATTTTTTGAAGAAGAGATTAAAATTTTAGAAGAAATTTTCAATCTAAAATTTATCAAAAATCAAGCGATTTAATGCGTGGATAACTATACGTTATTTTGTATCTTTGTATAATATAAAACGTATTTTATGCCCGTATTTGAACGAATTGATAAGCTTACCAATAGCATTGAGAATGTTAAGACTGGAGAGAGTTTTAAAACCGATGTAGTACTTGCAAAAGCAAGTGAAATTGTAAAATCCGACTGGCAGTTTGATTGGAAAAAAATCATTAAAAATCCTGATGTTCAAATTTACAAGCTCATTACTACAGAAAACCCAAAAGTAGTGCATGGATTAATTAGTATTGAGGACAAAAAGGACCATATTTTTGTCCATCATATTGAAAATGCTAAATTCAATAAGGGGAAACAAAAAGTTTATCAAGGTGTAGCCGGCAACCTTTTTGCATTTGCTTGCAAGCTTTCGTTTGAAATGAATTATGATGGCTATATTTCATTTCAATCTAAAACCAAATTGTTTGAGCATTACAAATTAACGCTTGGTGCTGAAAGGTTTGGAAGTGGCTTATTAATGGCAATTGATACCAAAAATTCTAAAATTCTTGTTAATCAATATTTCCCCCAATAATATTTTATGAGAAATAGACCAAATTTAAAGAAACTTCATGAAGCTGAATTTCTAATTAGTAGTAATCCAGAAACTGTTGAGAAAGATGCTCTTGAATTCAGTGAATATCTTCGTAATAAAAAATTGGCAAGCCAAAAAAGAGCTACGAAAAGCTCAAATCCTCAAGTTAGGGTTGTAAACCATTAACTACAAAGTTTCATATTTTAAGAATGAGAAGTAAGCCTGATTTGAAAAACTATATAGTACTGATTTTAAAATAGTTATGTTAAATCCCCAGAGATTGACCAAATGGAGTTCTCTGTATATCTTAGAAAAAAAGAGAAAAGACTAAAAGTAAAAATAAAAACATTGCCTCTAGTGAGGTATATCAATAGAGCCACTTATCAGCAAAATAAGTGGCTCTATTGATATTTTAATATTTATCTATTTTTACAGTTAAAAGTACTTAATTCTTGAAAATCGTTTAATATTTTTCAAGTTTGTTATTTGTTAACAGATTATCTTTTAAATAGTTTTTAGTACTTCATAATCTCAAACATCGTCTTTCTATTTATCTATTGCTTTTTATTGAAAATAAGCTTTTCAATAAAAAGCAATCCAATAATTAAATAGACTTGATTATCATTTCATTTAACATATATAAATTATGCGAAAAATTTACTTTTATTGCTTGACGCTAATAACACTAAATTTTGCTTATGTAAAAGCTCAGCAAGAGGCTAAAATTACAGTCAAGGGCAATAAACATAAACAAAGTACTTATAACGATATTTCTATAACCCAGCAAGCAAATGATTCTATTCAAAAAGCTACAGTTGAACTAGAACAAGCCAGTAAAAACAAATTAAAAATAAACCAAGGAGTGTATAAAAAAGATAGTGTTGAGATACTGAAAACTTCAGTAAAAGATGAATCCATCTTTAAAGATTTGAGAAGCAAAACTGAAGTGATAATTGGGATTTTAATGGCTATAGTTAGTTTTATAGTCTACTGTGTAAAAAGTTACAGAGCAATCAAAAAAAGAAAGAAATGAAAAAGCTCCTATTTATAATATTGCTTATGCTTACAACTGAACTTTCAGGACAAACGCTTCAAAAATCTAAAAAAGGACAATATGCTGAGGTAAATATTGAAGGTAGCCAAAATACAGTGAAGGTAATACAAGGAGAAAAAGTGATCGTATATGACCTCGCTGATAAGAAACAGTATGATGCTTTTGTTGCATATTTAAAAAAAATACCCACTTTAGTAAGAGACCTTCATCACATTGAGACACTGACAAAAGAAAATAATCAATTATTGAAACAAATGCTTTACAAATCTCAAGGGTCTGGAGTATTTGACCCTAGTACTTTTTTACAAGAATATGGAAAGTTAGCAGTAGAAAATCAAAAATTAAAGGATGAAGTAGAAGCCTACCGTAAACAAACTCAAGATACTGAACTAATCCAATTACTAGCAGAAGCCAATAAAAAATTGAATGTTTTTGATAGCGATGGCTATCAAAGTCTTCTAGAAAATTTTAAACAAAAACGTAAAATCAAAATAGCTCAACAACAACATGAAATAGCCCAAATAAGCTATCTGCAAGCAAGAAATAACCATTCTAATTATCAATTAGACAGAGCTCTAGAACAGATTGATGAAGCCTTGTTTTATGAATCCGATAACTCTGAATATTTATTTGAAAAAGGACATATATTAGATGAGAAAGGGGAATATGTTTATTCAATTATTTATTATCAAAAAGCTTTATTAATAGAGGAAAAAGTATTAGGGAAAGAAAATCCTGAAACAGCTATCACGTATAATAATTTAGGACTAGTTCATAATCATAAAGGTGATTATGCAATTGCTTTAAACTACCATAAAAAAGCTTTGGAGATACAAGAAAAATTATTAGACAAAGAACATCCAATAATTGCTATCACATATAATAATTTAGGATTAGTTTATGATAATCAAGGAAATTACGTTAATGCAATTAACTATTTTCAAAAAGCTTTGGTGATATATGAAAAAGTGTTAGGTAAAGAAGACCCAAAAACAGCTACCTCTTATATTAACTTAGGGGCAGTCTATGACAAGCAACGTGATTATGTTAAAGCAATAATGTATTATAAAAAAGCTTTATTGGTTTTTGAAAAAGGAGTGAGTAAGAAACATCCATCAATAGCAGCGACTTATAATAATTTGGGATTAGTTTATAAAAATCAAGGTGATTATACTACCGCAATAAGCTATTATGAAAAATCTATGGATATACTAGAAAAGGTATTAGGCAAGGAACATCCATCAACTGCTACTTCGTATAATAACTTGGGATTAATTTATGATAAACAAGGTAATTATTCCACAGCGATTAAATTTTATGAAAAAGCTTTGAGTATTAGAGAAAAAATATTCGGTAATGAACATCCTTTCACAGTTGACTTATGCTATAATTTGGGTGTAAATTATGACAACATAGGTGATTATACTAATGCGATACTCTATTTTGAAAAAGCTTTGAGGATTAATGAAAAAAAATTAGGCAAGGAACATCCATCAACATCGGACTTATATATTCTTTTGGGATTAGTTTACTTAGCTAAAGGTGAAAAAGAAAATGGAATTGCTTATTTACAAAAAACATGGTTAGATAAGCAAATACTATCAAAACAAGCACAGATTATTATTCAAGTAGGTGTACAAGTATTTCACAAGAACCAATATTTAGAGGCTATTAACTATTTTGCATATGCCTTGGAATTAATGGAAAATGGCAAAGTGGCAAAAGAAGAAGATTTATGGGCAATTGTATATCAAAACCTTGCTAAAGTACATTGCTATAATGGTAATCAAAAACAAGCTCTTCTACTATTTGAAAAAGCACTTGAATTAGCCAAATTTAGTAAGATGGATACCACCAAAATCGTCAGTAATTATGAGGAATGTAAGAATAAATAATAATTTGTATAGCTACTTTATACCGAATAATCAGAATAGGCTTTTTAATGAAGCTTCAATGCAATATTTAATTAAATTGTCTTGATTATCAATTCATTGAACTTCTATCACTATGTATAAAATCTACTTTTATTGCTTCTTCCTAATATTACCCCTAAGTATTACCTCTATAAAAGCCCAACAAGAGGCTAAAATTTCCATCAAGGAAATAAGCACAAACAAAGTACTGATAACAATGTTTCCATCACACAGCAAGGAAATTATACCAGTCAAAAAGCTATAGTTGGAATAGAACAGGCCAGTAAAAAAACTAAAAGTAAGCTAAGGAGAGGATAAAATAAGATACTTCTAATTTGTATAAAACTTCAATCAAACAAGAACATTCTTTTGTTGATTGGGCTAAAAACACTGAAAATGTATTTATAGCATTGATTGCAGTAGCTACTTTTACTGGATTGGCTTGGGGTGGCTACAGAGTAATCAAAAAAAGAAAAAAATGAAAAAGCTCCTATTAATCATATTGCTTATCCTTGCAACTCAGCTGTGGGGACAAATACCTCAAAAACCTAAAAAAGGGCAATCCGCTGAAGTAAAGATTGAAGGTAGCCAAAATATAGTGAAGGTAATACAAGGAGAAAATGTGATAGTATATGACCTTACTGATAAAAAACAGTTTGATGCTTTTGCTGTATATCTCAAAAAAATACCTGCTTTAGCAAAAGAGCTTCTTCACATAGAAACCCTGACAAAAGAAAATAACCAATTATTAAAACAAATACTTGCTAAATCTCAAGGGTCAGGAATATTTGACTCTACAGCTTTTTTACAAGAATATGGAAAAGTAGTATTAGAAAACCAAAAATTAAAGGATGAAGTAAAAGCATACCGTAATCAAACTCAAGATACTGAACTAAGTCAATTATTAACTGAAGTCAATAAAAGGTTAGATATTTTTGATAACTATGGCTATCAAAGTCTGCTAGAAACCTTTAAACAAAAACGCAAAACCAAAATAGCTCAACAACAACATGAAATAGCCCACATAAGCTATTTGCAAGCAAGAAATAGCAGTATTAATTACCAATTAGATAAAGCGTTGGAACAGATTGACCAAGCCTTGTATTATGAGCCTAATAATCCTGACTATTTGTCTGAAGAAGGATATATTTTAGATGTGAAAGGAATTTATACTTTAGCAATTATCTCTTTTCAAAAAGCATTGGGAATATATGAAAAAATATTTGGCAAAGAACATCCAAACACAGCTACCTCTTACAGTAATCTGGGAAGGGTTTATGCCCATAAAGGGGATTACAATACCGCAATTAACTATTATCAAAAAGCTTTGATAATAGTTGAAGTATTAGGCAAGGAACATCCAGAAACAGCAACCCTATACAATAATTTAGGGTTAGAATATCATAATCTAGGGGATTATAATATCGCAATCAGCTATTATCAAAAAGCGTTGATTGTATATGAAAAGGTTTTAGGTAAGGAGCATATAGAAACAGCTATAACCTATGGTAATATGGGATTAGTTTATAGACATATTGGAAATCATGATACCGCAATTAACTATTATCAAAAAGCTTTATTAATACAAGAAAAAATTTTAGGTAAGGAACATCCATTAACTGCTACCTCCTACAATAATTTGGGACTAGTTTATCACAAAAAAGGGGACTATGATACGGCAATTAACTATTATCAAAAAGCATTAGAGATATTTGAAAAAGTATTCGGCAAGGAACATCCATCAATAGCTATCACCTATAATAATATGGTAGGAGTTTATGCTGAAAAAGGAGATTATAACACAGCAATAAGCTTTTGCCAAAAAGCATTGGTGATTCAAGAAAAAATATTAAGTGAGGAACATCCAGAAACAGCTACTACCTATAATAGTTTGGGATTAGTTTATTTAGATACGGGGGATTATGTTAACGCAATGAACTATTTTCAAAAAGCTCTTATAATACAAGAAAAAGTATTAGGTATAGAACATCCAGAGACTGCTATCTCCTATGGTAATTTGGGAGCACTTAATCTTCATGAAGGGGATTTTGATAACGCACTGAGCTATTTCCAAAAAGCTTTATTGATACAAGAAAAAGTATTAGGTATAGAACATCCAGAGACTGCTACCTCCTACAATAATTTAGGAGCTGTTTATTCCAATAAAGGAGAATATGATAACTCAATTAGCTGTTATCAAAAAGCATTATTGATACAAGAAAAAGTGTTAGGTAAAGAACATCCATCAACTGCAAACTCCTACAATAATTTAGGAGTTGTTTATTCCAATAAAGGAGATTATAATACCTCAATTAACTATTATCAAAAAGCATTAGTGATATTTGAAAAAGTATTAGGTAAAGAACATCCATCAACTGAAAACTTATATAATAACTTGGGATTTGTTTACTTAGTTAAAGGTGAAAAGCAAAATGGAGTTGCTTATTTTCAAAAAACATGGTTTGGTAATGAAACAACATCTAAACAAGCTGAAGTTATAAATGAATTAGGTATAATGACATTTAGTAGAAACCAATTTACTTCAGCTATTAACTACTTTACTTATGCTTTAGAATTATTAGAAAATGGTAAAGTAGCCAAAGAAGAAGTTTTATGGGTAATAGTCTATCAAAACCTTGCTAAAGTTCATTGCTATTATGGTAATCAAAAACAAGCTCTTCAGTTTTTTGAAAAAGCTCTCGAGTTAGCCAAATTGAGTAAGATAAACACCTCTAAAATCATCAGTAATTACGAGGAGTGTAAGAAGAAATAAGCATTTATTTCGCTACTTTATACTGAATAATAAAATAGGCATTTCAATCAAACTGCAATACAATATTTAATTAAATTGTCTTGATTATCAATTCATTAAACTTGTCCATTAAAAAAAAGTATAAATGTGGTCTAATAATGATAAGTGTTTATTTGTGATAATATGAAAATTGTAGTATTGTAGCAGGATAAAATATTTGGTAAGGAACATCCAGAAACAACTACCACTCAATGCAATTTGGGATTAAACTATGCGTAGGGAATAATTAACATATATTTCTATAGAATTTACTACGTTCTTATTATTGTTCGAAAATCCTTTATTCCAAATGTGTATTTGTTAAATTCATGTTTTTTCATTTCGAGAGGAGCCAATTACTAAGTCGCTTGAAAGAGGCCATCCTAAAGCTCCTGATATACTCTTTACTTCAACTTCTTCAGCTCTAATACCATTGACTATCAATTTACTTGGGGATAATACTTTATCCCCAAGTTTATATTTGTTCATGTTTTTTCCGTTTTTTCTTACCGTTCACATTGTATTCTTTTCCGATTCTTTTCCCTTGGTTGATTAGCCATTTACCCAGCTCTCGCATTTTCTTAGGTGTTATTTGTACTTTACCTTCAAATGCTAATTCTAAGTCGACTATACCCCAATCTCTTTTTTCCTTTTCAAGAATTTGAACAGTAATTATTGAATCAAACTCCATAGATTCTTGTACAACCATGACGATTAATTTTCAGTTTGTGGTACAATTTCAAGATGTTGGATTGATACTAAACCTCTTTTGCCTTCAATCTGGCAAACCTCTTCACCTGATGGCAATTCGGTTACTTCTGAGAGAATACGGGTAGAACATGGATTTAATTTTGTGCCGTCTTCCTTGATGACTGCGAAATAAGTAACTAATTGACCGACGATAACTTCTGATTTTTGCATTGTTTGAATTGTTTATTTGTTTGAAAACACTTTAATTAATCTTTAAACTTTTTACGATTGTGCCTTTAGGAAGAACGATTTCATGAAATTTACCTGAGTAACTATTTTGCATGATAATTCGGTTGATGGTGTCTCTACTCTCTAAAGAATATTGAAGGCTGCCGATTTTGCTATTGAATGGTATTTCATTACTATTCTTGGTTTTATTACCATGCTCTTCCATATCTAAGCGTTCGTTGATGACTGTACAGAATATAAAAACCAAGAAGCCAAAAGCAAGTGCTTTGATAAGTTCGCTAAATATCTTTATCATATTATTTTGAGGTTAACGTTTGTTTCGGTCTTGAATTCCTTTTAAAACTGTTTCAAAATCTTCTTTTTGTTTCTTGAGATAACCAACTGCTGCGACAATAGCAGATTCAATCGTTTTATGATGTTCTGGTTCGATTTCCGCTATTTGAAGAAAGTTTTCTCCACGATTGCAAACTTGAATAAAGAAACCATCCTCAACATCTTGATTAAAGACTACTGTCTTTTCTTGGATTAATTTTTCAAATTGTTCTAATAATTCGCTCATTATTTTTGGCAGTTGTTTAGCATAAAATGTAGTGTTAAATACTTCTCTTTATCTTCAAAAATTGCCTGATAATCATTGACATCGCAAACTTTCAGGCATTCATCCAAAAAATCAATTTTAGTTTGATAAATAGCCATCGCTATTCCGTAATCCTCTTTACAAAGCTGTCCTAAAAGTTGAATGGAGCTTATCTGAAGGGCTGTTTCTTTACCGCTTAGTTTCATTTGATTTTTGGATGTATGAATTAATTGAAAGTCCAATTTTGAGGATACTTAATACCGAAAGGAAGAACCACATAAATAAGAATAAGAAGTGTCTATAACCCCATTTGAAATTTTTGTCAATCGAACCGTCAGTCGCTTGTTTTAGGATATATTTATTACTTGAATTATCCCATTGCATTGTCATATCGACTACTTTTTCATCAACAAAAAAACCTGAAGCTTGTAGGTAATCTGTCAAAAAACTCATACTGATAGCAGAGCCAAAAAACAGTAATATCCAGATTGCTGTTAATAGAAAATATTTGTCTTTCATCACTTAATTATTTTTAATCATTCAGCTATCATTTGTACCATCGTTCCAGAAACCGCATTTCCAATCATTCTATAGCGATTGGTTTTTGCTATTTCTTTCGTCACTTCTTTGCCTCTTTTGGTGTAAATGCCATATCGAGTCCAATCGTCTGGAAGCCCTTGGCAACGCTCGCATTCTATTTCTGTTAACCTCCTGATGGTATTTTGGAAGTATAAATGATTATTTTGCTCAAAGGAACTTGATGTGATAGTTCCTACATAATCCTTTAAATCTCCTTCAACGTATCCTCTACCTGTAGTAATTATTTTAGCTTTATCATCCAATCTATTTCCTGTAAGCGTTCCAATAATGCCTTTTGGGTCATAAACCCTTTCATGCTGTTTATTAGAGTTTCTACCAAAGTTGTTTTTGTTAGAAACATCATGAATAAGCGTCATTGAAGAGTGGTGTCCTCCTGAGTTGGCACCGGCTGTAATAGTTCTAATAACTGGGGAGTTTGTTGTCCTTTGAGTAGTCCTGAAATCTGATTCGGTGAAAGGAAATACTCCGGGGAAACTTCTTCCATCAAGATGTCCAATAAGGTACAGTCGCTCACGATTTTGGGGTAAAATCCACTTTGAATTAAGCAATTGCCATTTAAATCTATAACCCCGTAGGTTGGCAAACGCTTGCAGGATTGCCCAAAAATCTCTGCGACCATTGCTGGAGAATGCTCCTTTAACATTTTCCCAGATAAATACGCTTGGTTGGCTTTCAGAAATAATTCTAATTGCTTCCATGATAAGAATACTTCTTGCTCCTTCAAGCCCAGCTCTACGTCCAAGTAATGAGAAATCTTGGCAAGGGCTTCCAAAAGTGAGTACGTCGGGTTTGTAGAATTGTCTTGCGGAAACATTGGCAACTGGCCCAAGAAATTTTGCTCCATGAAAGTTGTATTTAAAATTTGCGATTGCGTGTTTGTTTTTTTCTGAAAAGTAATGTTCTGTAATGTTGTAACCAGCGTTTTTAAAGCCTACTGAAAAGCCACCAGTACCACTGAAAAGCTCTACCATTGAGATGTCTTTTTTCATAGTATCTTGAGTTTTGCATAACCTTGAGTGTATGCTGAATGGATTGAATCTTTTTCAGTGAAGTCTTTTTGCTCCTGAGTCATATTGCCGTAAATAAAATCAACGATTAACTCATGGTTATCAATCATTTCGTCAATTTTATCTTGTTCAACAAAAATGAATTTTGACACAAAAACAGTTGCAGGATAGGTAATTCTTACCTTTTTAAGTTCGCTCATTTTTGGGGAAAATTTTGATTAAATGGTAAAGGGTTTGTATTTTAAAAGCTCATTAAATTCGGTTATGTTCTTAGTAATTTTTTCGTCTGAAGAATGGTCTATACAATTTATTGCAACTTGATTTTTATCCTTAAAATAGAAGTGAAATGATATTGAATTATCGTAAAACTCTTCATTATGAATTACACAAAAAAGATTATTTGACAACCCTTTACTTTCGTATGTAAACTGAATGTTTCGTTTTATTAATTCATTCACACACTGACTGATTAGAGTTGTTTTTTTGGGGAAAAGCAGTTGCTTGATTCCTAGGGAATCTATGATAAGAACATTGTACACTAAGCACAAAGTAAAAATTGTACCTAATATAAGATTGACAAAAATTGTTTGCCATGTGCATAACTCATTTATCATTTTCAACAAAGGGTTTAAGTTTCAAAAGTCCTTCCATAGTGGTGATAACTTTTACATCTTTTCCAATCATGTTAAATACTTTATTTTCAGTGTCGAAATCAATGAAGAAATATGGCTCTTGTATGTTTTCAATAAAACAACCAACACCATGTTTATCAGAGCTTACCATAAAATCAATTTTTCTCTCGATTAACTCTTGAAGGCATTTTTGGAGAAGCGTTTCTTTCTTTTTAAGTAGTTTTCTTTTAAAATGGAATACAACTAACATTGGCATGGCAATTATTACTAATAAAAAAGTGATAAACTCTGCCAAAATCGTGATAATAAAATTGTCTGTAGTAATCTTGCTCATAGCTCTATGATGGTTTTGGTTGGAGTAATTTTGATACTTTTGAAGCAATTTTCTTCTTTGTCAAGTATTCTTGTCCCTACTACTTCTGACTTCACATCTTGGATGTGCAATCCCTGAAAATAATCTCTTACCAACTGTTGTTGATAAGCTTTTTCAGCTTTTCTTCTTTCTTCTCCTGGTCTTTTTGGAATTATATAGTTAATCATTAGGGTATTTTATTTTGAGGTAAACGATTTCAAATAAAAGCTCAAGTATTGGCATCAGGAATGCCATTGTTAGCACGAAATTCGATTTTTGAAGACTTGTAACTTGCGATACTGAAGCAATAAATTCGTTAGAAACCTTCATGTTAAAATTGATAGCTGAAAACAAAACTTGGATGGCAAACACTATCAGCATTATCAAAATAGCGTAAATACGTAAGGACTTTTTAACGTTTTGTATCAGCATGATTAGCGGAGCAAATACTACAACAATAGCGACACAAAAAGCTACAAATTGAATGTCGTGCATTTGTATTAATACGCTAAAAACGCTACTAATGCTATAAATTTTCATCAATCCTATATTGATTAATATCAACCAAGCTTTATCGCCTTTTCGCTCATCTTTCGTTACTAAAACGCCACTAATTTTGTCTATAACCTCTTCTTTTTCAGATTTTACCGTAAAATTATCGTCACTAATTCGCTCATCTTCCGCTAATGTTATTTCCTCTGTTTTGATAGAAGAAATTGCATTAGCTTTGTCTAAAATAGTAGCCTCCCATTGTGACCGATACATACGCATTGTCGATGATGGATAGCCCAATTCCTTCGCTACATCCGCTGCGGTTTTTCCCTTTGAAAAAAGGTTAAAAACAGCTTCTTTATCTATTTTATTGCGGATTGCCATTTACTTATTTTTGTTTTTTTTGAAGAGGTAATATTCATAATAATCAGGCTGTCGCCAGTGGTCTGTGTCAAAAACTTCAAGCAGTTCATCACTCTGATTATCAATCAACCAAGCATACCCAACTTCCATTCTTTCATGTATTGTTTTGATATACTCTTTTGCCTTTTTAGGGTTTAATCGGTTGATGAAACTGTAATGTGTTTTTGTTTCGCCATTTTTTAATATTATCCAAACCCTGTATAGCGACTTCTCGGGGTGTGGTTGTCGTTCTTTGGTAGAGGTACTCAATTTTCTAAATTTTTAAACCATTCATTGAAAGGTTTTTCGGGTTGGTCAAAAACAAATTGAATGCTTTCAAAATCATTTGTTTGTTGACTGTTTTACGGTCAATGTGAGCCTTCCAATATGCAACCAAATCGATCATTGAATGTATGTTTTTGATGTTCCGTGGTACTTTGCCAGTTTTAACAGATTTTTCGGCAGCTCTCAGAATCTTTCGGTCTTTGTTTAGCTTATTTTTTCTGAACCTGTCATACGCTCTGAACAAACCATGTGCAAAAGTGATGTCGAAAAATACTGCTGGATTAGCGTGAACATAGCTATCAGGCTTATTATCAAGCTCTTCACGTGTCATTACAACCAATTCCTTCAAATCCTCAAACATTTTTTCTAAAAATTCAACGGTACAGTTCCTATTTTTCACATAGGGCTTAAACCAATGAATCCAAATGGTGTTGAGAATCAATTTCTGCTGTGTTTTACAAGATTCTCGATGTCTTGGGTACAAAATTGGCATCGCATATCGGTATAATTCAACCGTTAATTCGACTGATTTGGCTCTAATTTCATTATTCTTAAGCTTTTCAACAGAGTTATCCACATTTTTGGAAGTATCATCTGCACTTGTGATTTTTTCAGTGCTTGAAGGCTTACCGAAATATTTGCCCTTTATTTGCTCGCTACGGAACGTAGCGTTATTTTCGACACCACCCGCCGTTTGGATATTTTTTTGGGCTTGTTGCCCTTGCAAATAACGTTTTAGGAAAGGATTAATGTTAGCAGGTTGACTCTCTTCATTTGTTCCTGTTTCTTGTTCCTGAATAACTGTAAATTTATCCGCTTTTCCACAGAGACTTATAGTAGTATTATGCTTTAGCATTGTTCCTTTAATAAAAGGTAGATTGCAATTTGCAACCAGAGGCAAAAGGGGCGATTGGTTTTGGTTTTCAAAATTTTGAGGTTTTTGCCATTTTTTTTCGGTTTCCGTTCCCCAATTTTCGATAATTTGACCCGTTAAAATCCAAGGGTTTATAAGAATAGTATAATCTTGATAAAAGCCATGAAAAATTTTCCGCATTAGTACACCACGACCTTCACCAAGGTCAACCTTACAAAGAAAGTTCATGGCTCGCCATGCGGTTGACTTCGCTTCTACACCTACACGCTCTATTAAATCAAGGTTGTTTAGGTATAAATTGGGTAGCATTTCAGGGTTTTTATCACCCCATCTTTTAAGTTCTAATGTATAGAATTTATTGTAAAATGCGTACAAAATCCTGTTCGCAACATTGTCACGAGTAAGCCTAATTTTGCTTTTTAAGTCCTCACGTGATTCATTATACGTTTCCTTAAAAATCCTGTAACGCTCGTGCATTGGGCTGAGCGAAAAAGAATTTCCAGTTTTAAAACTTTTGTTATTGCCTGGCTTCCCGTTCTGAGAAGAGATGGGCAATTGAACAATGTTTGGATTTTGTGATAACATTTTACAAAATTTAAGTTTTAATAGGGAGGTTTCTCACACCTCCCTTTTTACTCGCACTATGGACTCTACTTCATTTGTGATGGTTGAGAGAATCGAACTCCCATTAGCTAACGACCTTCCAACATTAGCCTTTTCCAATTAAGAACCACCCGATTTAATGTTTTTAAAAAATACCCCTGAAAATCACAGGGGATTTTAAATAAATATTCTGTTTTTTGCTTAAAATTTTTAGTTTAGATAATTAACCCCCTAAAATATCGGGGGCAATTCAAATCAAAACCACATCTATTTTTAAAGGTTAGGGATTCATAAAGCCCCCTAAGCAAAACCTAGGGGTTTATGTATTACCTCTACACCTATTTAATTCCAATAAACTGTAATGAATTTTTGGGAAAAACACGTTGGTTTTTCACATTGGCATCTTCGATGGGGATAAATCTCCCTTCAATTGGCAAAACTTTTATGGTTTGACCTATTGGGAAACCGTGGATGGGCAACGTAGTAGTTGCAATAATAACAGGATTCATGGTTGTGAGTCGAATTTAATGGATGTATAAATAAGTAATGCAAATCCTGCTAAAAAAAAGCCAATTGAACACTTTACAAGTGAAATCAAAAAGCAAAATATTGAAAGCAATCCTATGAGGTATTTCATTTGATAATGATTTTAGCCTTTTTACAAGCTTTTAGGTTATGAAGAGGGCAAACCAAAACCCCATCATGTTCAATCATTTTTGTACCCAAATGCGGACAAATATTTTCGTTAACTTCTTTGCCTAGAAATTTGTCATACCACTTATAGTACTTCAAACCCTTTAAATGAGCCCAAATGCTTGTTGCTTCTCGACTAGGTGGATTCACACCCGTGGTTAACCTAACACATTTCTTTTGCTTAACTACTAGCTCAACAATGCAATTCCAATCAATATCCACTTCATCAGCGCATAGAATAACATTTGTTCTACCTTCATCATCAATCTGATATTTTTCGGTTACTGATTTTGGCAGAAAAAATCTTCCATCAATATGATAATGCTCGCCAACAACACCCAATTCAGGGTCAGCATGCTTTTTCCCTAAAATTGGTATTAAAGAACCATCCTTCATTTTCGCACATCTAACAGGGTAACTTTTACCTACAGTTAGTTGCGTAGTTTCATCAATTGGGGTTAAAACAGCTTTCATATTATAAAGCCATTGGGAGTTCTTCGCCGATTAATTGGAAAAACTCATAAGTTCCATTGAGCTTCCATTTTCCATTAACTTTTACAAAAAGTTTTTCCAAAACTGCTTCCTCCCTAGAATCAAAGTCAAATTTTGAATTACGTACAACGTTGATAAATCTAGTTTCGGCAGACTCAGGTAACAGCACTTTGAAAGCCTTTTCAACCCTTTTCCTATCAGACGGAGTAAGGTTTTGTATTTTTGTTTTTACGGGTATTTTTTCGTTTATATAACTCATATATAATTTTTTTAATGATGGTTATACTTATTTAATGACAAGTAAAATTCTTTAAAAAAAATATAGGGGTAAATGAAAATTATATTGTCATTAAACTATATTTACATGATTTTTAAACGAACTTTAATTAAATTATACTTCAAAGTAAATTAAATTACTTTACAATGTCAAGTAATTTGATTTAAAATAATTACACAAAATATGTCAAAATATCCTATTGGCTTGATAATCAAGGATTTAATAGCCGAAAAAAATCTATCTATTTCCATAATTGCAAACCAATTAGGAATTTCAAGGCAAGCTATCTACCAAAGTTTTAATCGAAAAACAATGGATAAGGAAGATATTGAAAAATGGGCTAAAGCATTAGAAACAACATCAGAAGTCATACTTTCAAAAATTGATGGCAAAAAAGAAGACAATGAAGAGAACAATTATTTGTTACAAATTCTTGAAAGAATTGAAAAACAAATGACGGAACAATCAGAACAATTAAGGCGAAAAGATGAACAAATTAGTCAGTTACTGCAAACAAATAATGCACTTGTTATGAATTCCTTAAAAAAGGATGAGCCTGCCCCAAATTCACCGAGTACCACTGGGAAAATAGTAGTTTTATTTCCTGAATTTGAGAAAAAAATATTGGCTAATTGTTAGTCAGCTTTTTTTTTGATTATTTTTTGGTGGCACTTGTGGCGGCAGGCAAGTTAGCTAATTGCTAACTAGGTGAAAAAGAAATATTTGGACGGCTAAAATGTAGAGCCTCACTCTCTACAAAGGTTAGCCTAACAGCTAACCTTTTTTGTTTTATACAGTTTTCTTAACATTAAACATTAAAACTATGTGGATAGAAGAAGACAATAAATTGAAAAGAGATTTTCTTTTCAAAGATTTTTCAGAGGCTTTTGCCTTTATGACTCGTGTGGCTTTCTTGGCTGAAAAACAAAATCATCACCCTTTCTGGACTAATGTTTATAATAAAGTAAGCATTGAACTCAATACTCATGATGCTGGAAACATCATTACTGACAAAGATTACAAACTGGCTAAAGCGATAGATTTGTTAATTCTTTAATCAGGTTGTACTCCAATTTGCTTCATATAGGCTTAAATTCCCCAATTATTATGAAATTATACCTTGTTCCCACGCCCATCGGAAATTTGGATGATATTACTTACAGAGCCGTAAAAATTTTACAATCTGTTGATGCTGTTTTAGCTGAGGATACTCGAAATTCAGGGATATTGCTAAAACATTTGAATATATCGAAACCTTTATATGCACATCATGCGCACAACGAGCATCATGGCACAAATGGCATCATCAAATTATTGAAAGAAGGAAAAGTATTGGCACTGGTTTCAGATGCTGGTACGCCTGCTATTTCTGACCCTGGTTTTTTATTGGTGCGAGAATGCTTGAAACAAGGTATTGAAGTAGAATGCTTGCCGGGTGCTACTGCTTTTGTTCCTGCTTTGGTAAATTCTGGCTTACCTGCTGATCGTTTTATTTTTGAAGGTTTCCTTCCTCATAAAAAAGGCAGGCAAACAAGGCTTAAAAATTTGGTAGAAGAAGAAAGAACAATTATCCTTTATGAATCACCACATCGTCTTTTAAAAACACTGGAACAATTAGCGGAATTCTTAGGAATAGACCGCCAAGCTTGCGTTTCTCGTGAATTAACGAAAGTTTTTGAAGAAAATATCAGAGGTACATTATCTGAAATACTTTTGCACTACCAAAGTAATCCAAACACAATTAAAGGTGAAATTGTGATTGTTGTTGCTGGTAAAGCATAAAAATTTATTATTTTAGGGGGTTAATTCATCCCAAATCCAAACTAATATATGAAATACCTCTCTTCATTTAAACATTTGATACTGTTTTTCGCCTTCCTGATTTCTACAAATATCAGGACCGAAGCTCAAAATCTTTCTGCAAACAGCAAAGTAAGTTTAATTACTGTTGAACCCGGCAATGAACTAAATGATGCTTTTGGGCATACGCTTTTATGGATTTATGACCCTGAAAATCAAATAGATAAAGCTTACAATTTTGGTGTATATGACTTTGAAACTGAAAATTTCTATTGGAAATTTGTCAAAGGTCAGCTTCCATACAAAATGTCTTATGCGCCTTTAATGGCTTACCAAGAGTATTATCAGCAACAACACCGCAATATGACTGAGCAAGTACTTGATATTTCGGCTAGTCAAAAGCAAATTGTTTATAATCATCTTGAAAATACTTATAACGACCCCAACAAAAGGGTTTATATGTATAAATTCTTCTACGATAACTGTGCTACAAGGGTAAGAGACGCCATGATGTTGGCTTGTACTGATAGTGTTCATTTACAAAATATCCCTGAAATGAATGATAGTACCTACCGCCAATGGATGAACAAATGTTTAATCAGAAAACATCATTATTGGTCGGCATTGGGAATGAACATTGCTTTAGGCGCACCTGCTGACGAAAGAATTTTACAATTTAAAGCCTGTTATTTACCTGAAAATTTACAAAAAAGTATGCGTGCTGCTAAAAGAATGACGCACCATGTTTTACGCTTTTTAGTTCGTTCAGAAAATCCACTTTATTCAACAACTCCTATCGACGAAGAGCCACTTTTTATATTTACTCCAAGATTTTGGCTATTACTAATATTTCTTTTCACTGGCTACAAAACCTACTTTCACTGGAAAAGGCGACAGAAAGGATACTCTTTTGATAAAATACTTTTTTCAGTTGCTGGTCTAATTGGTTGGTTATTACTTTTCTTGTGGTTCGGAACAGACCACGGCGTAACTGATTACAACAGAAATTTATTGTGGGCTTTTCCTTTACACCTTCCGTTGGTGTGGTTTATGCAAGAACGTAACGGTAGTTATTGGTATGGCTATTATTATATTTTGGTAGGTTTATTACTTGCAATGGGTCTGTTTTATGCCGTTCAATATTCTTGGGACATTACTTTATTGGTTTTAATTCTTATCATCAGAGCATTTTATCACGCTGGCTTTGAAAGAGAACATAGAATGACACAAACTAAATTCCGCAAAATCATTAAAGGAAGACGTTTGGAAGTTATTCATAGTGAACATAATTTGGAGTAATCAAGTATCAAAACATCATAAAAAAGCCATTCTTCGCATGAAGAATGGCTTTTTTATGATTAGCAAAATTTACTTTACTGCTAATACACCTGTTTTATAAATCTTTTCTAAAATTCCATCTCTGAAACTTCTGCCTACTGGTAAGCTTTTTCCAGAAACAATTAAATCTCCTGCTTCGATAGAAGTTACTTTGGCTATCGACACAATAAATGATTTATGAATTCTAGCAAATTGTTCTGCTGGTAAAATATCACCAATGCCATTCATGGTTTGATAAGTAACAAAAGTGCCTGCCAAAGTGTAAATTCGGATATAATCCTTTAAACTTTCGATGAATAAAATATCTGAAAAATTAATCTTTACAATGCGTTTATCAACTTTAATAAACATCGCTTCGGGGCGTTCGTTACCATTTAATTGAACGGAAGCACTAGTAGTTATTTGTTGATTCGTTTCGTTTTCTTTCGGTACAACTTTGTTGACAGCTTTTACAAAACGTTGAAAAGGAATGGGTTTTAATAAATAATCTACCACGCTCAACTCAAAACTTTCTACTGCATAATCTCGATAAGCCGTTGTGATAATTACTTTTGGTGGATTTTGAAGACTTTTCAACAATTCCATTCCATCTAAAGTTGGCATTTCTATGTCCAGAAAAAGTAAATCAATATCGCCTTTTTTCAGGTAATTAAAAGCTTGAATACCGTTTTCACAACGCCCAACTAATTCAAGGCTGTCGATTCTTTCGATAAAAGTTTCTAATACATCTAATGCCAATGGCTCATCATCCACTATAAGGGTTTTCAATTTCATGTGCCTATTTTAAAGGAATAAATAATGAAATAAAGTATTGTTTTTCAGTAGGCTGTATGTTCAATTCATAATTATTCCCATAAAGTAAGGCTAATCTTCGCTGAACATTTTTAAGTCCTAAACCTTTGTGTTTTTTCCGATTTGAACTATTATCAAATCGAGGATTTACAACCACAAAAAGTAATTTTCCATTTAAGATTTTAAGGGTAATTTTCAAATCTAAAACACCTGTTTCATGCGAAGTCCCATGTTTGAAAGCATTTTCAATAAATGGCAATAAAAGAAGTGGCGCAAGTTTACGCTGTTCGATACTTCCTTCAATTTGAAAATCTAAATTTAAACGTTTCCCGAATCTCAGGCTTTCTAAATCTAAATAATTTTGAATATGTTCTATTTCTTTTTTTAATGTAGTTTCATGGCTATCCGACTCATACAACATGTAACTCATTAATCCTGAAAGCTTTACTACTACTTCTGGTGCCAAGTCAGATTTTTTGATGGTCAAGGAATATAAATTATTCAAGGTATTAAAAAAGAAATGAGGTTGAATCTGAGACTTCAAAAATTCTAATTCATTTTTTACACTTTGTCCTTCTAATTCTTTGATTTTTTCTTGATTATCAATCCAGTCTTTCGTTAGTTTCAACCCGCTGGTTACTCCTAAAACCGAAAAAGTATCGAACATCCTTTTGGCTGTAGGTTTTGGGTCGAATAAAACATTTGGATGATAACCCACTGGACAATAATTGATTAAAATTAAATGGTTAATCAGCGTTTGAATAACAGCTACCGACAGCAAAGTGGATAAAACCAAAAATACAAAATATTGAAAGTATTTACCTGTAAGTAAAAAACGGGGAATTAAATAATATATATTTCCATAAACCAGAATAAAGTAAAATGGGAATTTTACCGAATATTCAAAAACCGCCTGTGTGTAGTTATTGAGCAAAAAGCCAAAGTACAAAATATTGTACATACTTAGTACAATCCAAAAAAGGGAATGATAAGCCCAACGCTGACTAAGTACTCCTTTGGCGGGGAGATCAGTAAAAAAGGCTGTTCTATGTGGAAATGAAGCAGTTGATTGCACGATTAATAGCTTTTATATTGAGAAGATTGTATATCAAATTTATACAAAAAATTAGTAAAAATATATTCTTTTCGATGAACAGTAAAACAAATTGGCTTTCTCCGATTTTACATCATTTACGTTATTGGTCGAAAGGATATTGTTTTTTGGCGAATTTATCTAAATCCATATACAAATTATACGTTATTTGCGAACTGTAATCTTTTGAATTACAATTCATCAACATAAAATTATACAGAGTAAATTTCAAAAGCTCCGAAGTAAACGTAAAAACTTGTGTTTATTACGGAGCTTTTTTTAAATAATCTTCTCAAAAGATCTTTTTAAATAAGAAAAATAATAATTAATTTGGTTAAGGGGTCTAGGGACGTAGCTTTGCTGTGTCCCTAATTTTTGTCACCTCAAACCTCATTTAATTAAACAAAACCTCTTTATCAACATTATTTAAATATGAAATATTTTTACGCTTTGGGGATAATTCTTTGTTTTAGTAAGCTACTTCAAGCCCAAGAAATTTTCTTACCAGATTCTATTAAAAAGCAAACACAAGCCGTCCGTATCGAGCATTCTATTAAAATTGACGGAAAATTAGAAGAATCTGCGTGGAGTACAGCAAATCCAATTACCAATTTCGTACAAGTTGAGCCTTTTCAAAAACAAGAGGCTTCGCAAAAATCTGTGTTCAAATTATTGTACAATAAAGATTACTTGTACATCGCTGCCATTTTGCATGAACCTTTGGGCAAAAAAGCATTGCGTGTAACGAATCTACAACGTGATTTCGATTATGGCAGAAGCGACCAAATCGGTATTTCAATTGATGGTTTTAATGACGAACGAAATGCCATGATTTTCATGACTAATCCTTATGGTTCACAAAGAGATTTATTGGCTTTTGACGACCAAGTTTTTGATGAAGATTGGGACGGACTTTGGCGTGTACGTACTTCCCGAACAGACACCGCTTGGATAGCAGAGTTTTCAATTCCTTGGCAAACGCTGAGATACCAACGAAGTTCTGATTTTAATACTTGGGGAATTAATTTCTTCAGAATGCGAAGAATGACCAACGAACAAACGATTTGGTCGGCTTTGCCACGTTCGTTTACTCCTGCTAGAATGCAATATGCAGGTAAATTATCAAACATTTCGCCACCACCACCAAAAGCAAATATTAGATTTCAACCTTATTTGTTAATTTCTGAAGATAAATACGATGGCTCTGAGTTTTACGACCAAAAGAATGGTTCTAAAATAAAAATGGGCGGAGAAATAAAATGGGCTATTACACCCAATACTGTTCTTGATTTAACATATAATACAGACTTTGCCCAAGCTGATGCCGACCGACAAGTAAATAATCTTTCGAGATTATCGGTTTTCTTTCCAGAACGTCGTCAGTTTTTCTTAGAAAATGCCTCTCTTTTTGCCGCAGGATTGAGTCCCATTGAAGAATATTTTGGTGGTCAGCAGCGTATTCAGCCATTTTTTAGTAGAAGAATTGGCTTAGATGCAGAAGGAAATCCAGTGCCAATTGTGTTGGGAGCAAGAATAGTAAATCGTTCTACCAAAAGCAATACTGGTTTTATGTATGTTCGCCAAAAAGGTAATGACATCAATAGCGCTACAGATTTCTTAGTTGGTCGTTACTCTCAAAATATTGGAAAACAAAACCGAATTGGAGGAATTGCTACTTTGAAAAACGATAGCGACCATGCCAATATCACTGCTTCAGCAGATGGATTTTTCCGCATCAACGAAAGTACAAGTATCAATACGATGGCGATGACGTCTAAATCTACCAATGAAAATTCAACGGGTTTAGCGGCGCATTATCAGTTATCGCACAGAGGAATTGATTGGATGTACTGGCTGACACAAAATGTAAACAACAAAGCATTTAATCCAGAAATGGGCTTTGTGTCTCGTCCAGATGTGATTGAAAACTCCGCAGGCTTTTATTGGCTGAATCGTGGAAAATGGCTCCCGAAGTTTGTAAGAGCTTTTGAACCAGGCGGTTATTATTTAAATTATTACTCTACGACAACTGGCAAACTCATTGAACAACAATGGAATACCAATCCAATTTGGTTTACATTGCAAAATGGAGGCGGTTTTGGTGTACTGACAAATCACTTCTATCAATTGATTGATTATACTGATGGAAGCGATACTTTGTCGTTTTTTAATGTGCCAATTCAAGGTGGGAAATTTAAGTACGACCGCTATATGATAGTTGGAGAAACAGACGCTTCGAAAAAGATTTCGCTTTCGATGAATGTTGATTTCGGAAAATATTATAATGGTTCTTTAACTACTTTTTCAAGTACGTTTAGGTTTGCTCCTATTCCTCATATTTCAATGGAAGCACGTTTTACCAATAATAGTTATAGCAATTTAGGTGTCGATAAAGTAGCTGGTAATAATCAATTATATACCATTTCAGGAAGATTTGCGCTGAATCCGAGAGTACAATTAATTGGTTTTTATCAGCATAATTCTATCAGTGATTTTGATGTTTGGAATGTGCGTTTTTCTTGGGAATATCAACCTTTATCGTTTTTGTACTTGGTGTTTAATCAACGTGGTTTTAATGATTTCCAAACGCAACTATCTAATGATGGTTTAACTAGAATCAGAACGAACCAATTGGCTCGTCAGCATGAATTACATTTAATTGCCAAACTTTCGTATTTGAAACAATTTTAGTTTTTAATGGTTTCGGCAATATGAACAGAGAAGAAAATTTACAGAAAATTAGACCTACAATAGATTTTGAAATACAGGCTGAAAGCGAAGTAGAGCGATTTCAAAATAAAGTATTAAGACCGATTCTGAAATTACAAAATGAATTATTGATTCAGGTTTTTATTCAATATTGTCACCAACGAAAGGGATTGTTTTTCAAGCTTTCTGATAAAGATAAGTCATTTTACATCGATCAATCTATCAGAAAAGACATGAAATTCAAGCATTATTTAGAAGGAATTATTGCTGGGCATTTTACCCTTGAAGAGTATCAACTTTTCTTACAAAACGAAGAAGAACTGACCAAAAGAATGATTCATTTATTGATTCAAAGGCTTCAAAGTCAGCTTTTTTTATTAACTAAGTAAATACCGAACAGCACAATCATTCCGCCAATGATCTGTTCGGTTCTTAGTACTTCACTCAACAGAAAAAAGGAAATTATAGCAGTAAGTACTGGTTGAATTAATAATGTTGGCGAAACAATAGCCGCTGGAATAAAACCCAAAGCATAATTGATACAAAGCCAACCAGCCAAATGACAAATGATACCCGAACCAACAAAGGCAATCCACGTTTTTTGATTGAAGTGAATCATCTCTAAATCTTGTTGCCAACAAGTCAGCAAAGAGAAAAACAAACAAGCCAATAAAGACCAAGCCATAAAATTGACGGTATCAACTTTGCCTCTGATTCGCTGAGTAATTAGCATATAACCTGCATAAAAAATAGCAGCACTTATCGCCATTAAATGCCCAAAACCTACACTCGAATTTTGTAAAATATCTTTCCCTGCTACCAGAAAAACACCGACCATTGCCACAGAAAGCCCAATCCAATAAATTTTAGGTAATTTTTGTTTGAAGAAAATCAATGTCCCCAAACCCACAAAAACCGAAGCATTATTCGCTAATAAAGTAGAAACCGAAGCAGAAGTACGAAGAATAGAAAGATTCCAAAGACTCATATCTGCGACAAACAAAAAACCTGCAATGATAATGAGTAATGCCGTTTTGCCATCAGGAATTTTAATACCTTTAAAAAGCCAAATTGGTAATAAACCAAGAAAACAAAAAAAGTAACGATAGAAACCAGAAGTTAGCGCTGGAGCATCTGCCATCTTCACAAAAATAGCCGACCAAGCAATGCAAAAAACACCCAAAAGTAAATATAGATAAGCTTTAAGTGGGATTTCGGAACCTTGAGTTTTCAAAATATTAAGTTAACGTTATGAAGTATATTCCAAAATTACCGAAATTGTTCATTATTTACTTACAAGTAGCAATACTTAATCAATTGACAATAGAAACCGAGGAGCTTTAAACTAAAAATAATCACTCCATAAAATCCGAATGACAGAAAAACAACTCTTTGAAATCCTTAAACAGAAAGAATCTACCACACTAGAATATAAAAGTAGAATTGATAGTCCTTATAAAATTGCACGCACGTTAGCAGCTTTCGCCAATACTTCTGGCGGACAATTAATTGTTGGAGTAAACGATGATAAATCAATAAAAGGTTGTTCTGAAATAGAAGAAATGACCAAAATTATTCATGCTGCTAACGAGTTAGTCGTCCCTCCTATTGATATTGTTTATTCCTCAGTAAAGGTTGAAGGCAAACACAATATTTTGATTATCAATATTAAAGAAGCAGAAAACAAACCTCATGAAACTTTAGACGAGCAACAAAACCGTAGCGTTTATGTAAGAGCTAACGACGAAACAACGCCCGTAACCAAAGAGATGTCGCAAGTGATGATTAAAGCTGAAAAGGACATAGACAAGCAAATGTTGGAGCAACCCAATGTAAAATATTTAATTACTTATCTGAAAAAGAATACCAAAATTACAGCAAAAGAGTATGCCAAACTGGTGAATATTTCTGCTTACAGAGCCACCAAATTATTAGAAGCGCTTACTTATGCAAGTATTTTGCTGATGCTGTCCAGACAAAAACCAACGCAGTTTGTACTTCGGAAATGGTGATAGTTTGTGGCTGTCGGGTTTCGGCTGTCAGCTTTCGGATGTCGGACATCGGATTTTTATTTTAAAATAGTACAAAACTGAAAGCTGATGTCTGAAATCCGAATGCAGACGACCGAAACCCGAAATCACAAATCCAAAATCCTAATGTATTATCAATTCAGTATCAATAATAATTTCTTCTGGAATTAGCGTTTTATCTTGCTTTGCATCAATGATTTTCAATAATAAAATTGCGGCTTGTTCACCCATTTTATAGGCAAATTGTTCTACTGAAGCAATTGGCGGATTATCCAAATAAGCTGTAATTGGTAAATTGGCGAAGCTTACAAAGTGAATATCTGTATTGGGAATAACTCCTTTTTGCCTACAACTTTGCATGGCAAATAATGCCACATAATCATTAAAACAGAGTACCGCTTGCGGTTGTTCAGGCAAAGCCATCAACTCCTCCATTTTCTTAAAAGTATCTTCATTCGTTAAATCTGTTGATTTAATATATTGTTGAAAAATGGACAAATTCAACGATTTTAGAGCTTTCCAATAACCTTCTAAACGTTCGTTAGAAATCTCTAAATTAGAAGGTCCATTCAAAATAGCGATTTTTGTAATTCCTTTTTTGGCTAGAAAAGAAGTCGCCTCAAAAGCTGCTTCTACAATATTCCCTCTTACTTTATTGACAGCTACATCTTTGGGAACTCTATCAAAAAACACTAAAGGAATCCCATAGTTTTCTAATTCTTTAAAAGAGTAATATTGTGTGGTTTCGGCAGAAATAGAGGCAATTACTCCATCCACTCGACTGCTGATAAAAGATTTAATCGCTCTGTTTTCTCGCTCTAATTTATCTCTCGACTGACTGATGACTACATTGTAACCTTGAGCACTAATTACATCTTCAATACCAGTAATTGCCTGAGAAAAAAACTCTTCTTGCAGATGTGGGAAAACCACGCCAACAGTATAAGTTTTGTTTTTTCTTAATAAAATTGCTGCAGGATTTGGCACATAATTCAATCTCTTGGCTACTTCAAAAACCTGTTCTTTGGTTTTAAGACCAATCCGAGGATGATTTTGCAAAGCCCTCGACACCGTAGAAATAGCGATTCCTAATTCCTGAGCAATATCTTTTATCGTTACCTGACTTTTCTGCATAATCTAAACCGTTGAATTTGTAAAATTAAGGAGATTTTAGAAGTTTGTGCAAAATTTGCGCAAATGTTTGTATTCATGGTTCAAGCCTATTTTTTAGTAATTTTCTAGTAAAATCCATCATCAAGACAAGAATGTCTGAATGAATATTTCTAAAAAATATCGTCCTTTGAATTCTAATTTAATCTTACGCTCATAAATGTATCCAGAAAATATCATTGCCAAATTTCAAGAACAATTTTCAAAAGAAGCTTCTTTAGTCGTTCGTGCGCCAGGACGCATTAACCTTATCGGCGAACATACCGATTATAACGATGGTTTTGTATTGCCAGCGGCTATCGACAAAGCAATTTACTTTGCCATTTCACCTCGTGAAGATGAAAATTGTAATGTTTATGCTTACGATTTGAAAAGTAGTGATACTTTCAGCATTTCAACGATTCAAAAATCTGATAAAAGCTGGGCGAATTACTTAATCGGAGTCGTCGATGAATTACAAAAAGCTGGACAAAAAATTAAAGGTTTTGATTTAGTTTTTGGTGGTGATATTCCTTTGGGCGCTGGTGTATCGTCGTCGGCTGCTGTAGAAACAGGCTTGGCTTTTGCTTTAAATCAACTTTATAATTTGGGTTTAGAAACCATGCAAATGGTGAAAATCGGGAAAGCTGCTGAAAATAATTTCGTTGGTGTAAACTGCGGTATTATGGATCAATTTGCTTCTATGTTTGGTAAAAAAGATGCTGTAATTCGCTTGGATTGTAGAAGTTTAGAGTACCAACATTTTCCTTTGTCTTTGCCAAATCATACCGTAATTCTTTGTAATTCTGGTGTAAAACACTCTTTGGGAGATTCTGAATACAATACTCGTAGATTAGAATGTGAAGAAGGCTTAAGTATTTTATCAGGAATCTATCCAAATGTAAAAAGCTTTAGAGATTTAACGTTGACGATGGTGGAAGAAGCCAAAACGAGCCTTTCAGAAAATGTTTACAAGCGTTGCGTGTATGTGGTCGGTGAAATCGACAGAGTAATTGTAGCTTGCGAAGCACTTGAGCAAAACGATTTGGCGACATTCGGCAAAAAAATGTACGAAACGCACGATGGACTTCAACATAATTATGCAGTTTCATGTGAAGAATTAGACTTTTTGGTGGACGAAACTCGTGAAGACGATGCAGTGGTTGGTTCAAGAATGATGGGCGGTGGTTTTGGTGGTTGTTCTATCAACATCGTTGAAAAAAGTAAAGCGGAAGCTTTTTTGCTAAGAATCAAAAAAGCCTATCAAGCAAAATATCAAAAAGATTTAGTTACTTACACAGTAGCCTTAACAAACGGAACAGAAATAGTTTAATTTTAGCTACGAGCTATAAGCTTTTAGAGTAGAAAAACTCAAAGCTCATAGCTCATAGCTTACAGCCAAAAACAATGAACTCAATTTTTGAAGAGCATCCTCACAAAAGATATAACCCACTGACAGACAGCTGGGTATTAGTTTCGCCACATCGTGCGAAACGTCCGTGGCAAGGACAAGTAGAAAAAGTGGCTGGCGATGACCGCCCCGCTTATGACGAAACTTGTTATTTATGTCCGACCAACACTCGCATGAATGGCGAAGTAAATCCAGATTATCAAGACGTTTATATTTTCAATAACGATTTTGCGGCTTTGTTGGAAGATACTCCTCCACACAGTTTTGAAGAAGACGAACTTTTCAAAGCAGCAACAGAAAGAGGTTTGGGAAGAGTAATTTGTTTCTCGCCACGCCACGATTTGACCGTTCCAGAAATGGAAGAAGTTGCAATCAGAAAAGTAGTAGATGCTTGGGTTGATGAGTATTTGACGCTCGGCGGAAAAGACTTTATCAATTACGTACAGATTTTCGAGAATAAAGGTTTTGTAATGGGTTGCTCGAATCCGCACCCACATGGACAAATTTGGGCATCTTCGTCAATCCCAGACGAACCGATGAAAAAGCAAATTGCTCAATTGAAGTATTGGCAAAAAAATCAACGCTCTTTATTAGCTGATTATGTAGAAAAAGAATTAATCAAGCAAGAAAGAGTACTGTTTGAAAATGAGCATTTTGTGGCTTTAGTACCTTATTGGGCGGTTTGGCCATTTGAAACGATGATTGTTCCAAAACGTAAAATGGCAAGAATTTCGGACATGACTGATGCCGAAAAAGATGCTTTCGCTAACGCTTATAAAAGATTGACGGTTCGTTATGACAATCTTTTTGAAACTTCTTTCCCCTACTCTGCTGGCGTTCACCAAGCCCCAACCGACGGCGAAGCACATGACGAATGGCATTGGCATTTTGTATTTTATCCGCCATTGTTACGTTCGGCGACTGTCAAGAAATTTATGGTCGGTTATGAAATGTTAGCCAATCCACAAAGAGACATCACGGCTGAAAAAAGTGCAGCAGTACTGCGAGCCTTATCAGAAGTACATTATAAAACCAAGTAAACAAAGAAAGCTGTTCCGAATGAAAATTTAGAACAGCTTTTTTGTTTTAATAATTCACGATTTGCAAATCGTGAATTATGGACAAACATCAAAACACCAATAGAGTACTCTATTTATTAGGCTTTTAAAATTTAATATTTCAGAATTTTATTCGTTTGGGAATCAATAGTTCTCTGAAAAATACAGAAAATTTGTTTATTTATTTTTCCAGAATCAGTCTATTTCCTTAAATTCAAAACTAACACATTAATCACTTAATGATAATATTACGGATTTACACGTTCTAGTAAAAGACAGTGAAGTGACAATTTCAAAAGAATTACTTGTCAAATTTGATTTCGTAAAGGTCAAAGAAATTCAAGCCTCTGAAGTTTTGGAGAATTTGGATAGCAGTATCAAACAAATGAAAGATATGAAAAAAGGGAAAGTAACAAAACTGTATTATTTGTATTTGTAAGTTTACCTAGCTTCTTGATATTTCAAAATCTCATCAATTCATGAAAATCATTTCTGTTTTTTTAAGCTTAATTATTTTTCTCTCATTTTGTAAATGCCAACCTACCAAAAAAGAAAAGCAAGACGTTTTGGAAGCAGAACACATTTATCCCTATAATGAAGTTAATGCTTCCATAAAATTTTATGATGATAGTACCTATACTTTCAATATATTCCAAAAAAGTTCATACTATAAAAAAAATGAAAAGTATTCTGGAAAATATTTGCTTGAAAAAGATACAATAAAATTTATTGACAGAGGCTTCCAGTTCTTAACATGCCGTATTGCAGTTATTAATAACGGATTCGTTGAATTTATTGGAGGAAGTGCCCCATTAAAACTTAAAATTACTGAAACAAGTATAAAAGATGAGTACGCAATCAATAGCCTTGATAGTAGTTATGCTCTTTTCTCATACCATCCGAACTATTATGATTTCTTTTCCGAAAAAGTAAAGCCGTACTCTCTGAAAAAAAATGATGTTTTGGCAATAAATAATTTATTAGAGTTGTGTATTTCTGAAAATAATAACAGAATTACCCACAATGTAAATAGTTACACTAAGCAATGTGTAGCTGTTACTAACGCTAATAATGAAATTGAAGTCATCATTTACTGTAACTGCAAAGACGAATCTAAAGGGTTCCACTATCAAATAACTGCCGTTAAAGATGGCTGTGACTGCCACTTTAGTGTGAAGCTTAACCTTACTAAAGGGAAGTATAGTCTCCTATATATCAATGGAAGTGCTTGAGACATAATATATAATCTTGAAGTTTGAATAATTTGGAATAAATGACAATTGTAAAAGTCTTAAATCAAACTAATTGACTAACTCAACAATATGAAACCAGATTATATTATTATCGAGACGGGTTCGGTTGGCTGTGTATTGGCAAATCGTCTTTTTGAAAAGTCAAGATTCAAGTAGTGCTAATGGAGGCGGTTATCAATAGGGAAGGGATTTATACCATCCCTATTGATTTTCATAAAAAATCTAATAGCTCAAAGCTGATAGCTAACAGCCATTAACTAATCTCTTTAGAAGAAAGATATAAAGTCATAATTCCTGCAAAAACTGTTGGAATAGCGTATATTAAAAAGTTGGCACTCATTGAAAGTCCCATGCCAATCAAAATTCCGCCTAAAGCTGGACCAATGATTCCGCCCAAACGACCAATCCCAATTGACCAACCCACACCCGTTGTTCTGAATTCTGTTGGATACATTCTTGCTGCAACGGCATAAAGTCCGACAAAACCGCCTTGAATCCCAAAACCTAATAAGCCCAAAATAAACAGTAAAATATCTGATCCAATAAACAATTGGAAAACTGCCATCAAGATTGCCGTTAGGATTAAGAATACTCCGATGGTTTTTTTCAAACCAAATTTACTTGAAAAATATCCTTGTGTAATGATGCCAATGAATGCACCAACATTGAAAACTGTCCCTGAATAAATGGCTAATTCAATCGAAAGTCCTGCGTTGGTGGCTAATTTAGGAATCCAACTTGTTAAAAAGTACAAAGTAGCAAAAGCCAAAAACAAGGCAACCCATAATTGAATCGTTGGAATTTTATAGGTTTTCGTCATCAATGATTTGATGGATTTGCTATGCTGCTCACTTGGCTTATCCGGTAAAACGACCAATGTATCAACACCCATTTGAAGTAAAATCTGATTGATTTTACCAAGAGCAAATTTAGGTTGTGCCTTTAAATAAAACGATAAGGATTCAGCTAAGAAAAAGTAAATCAATGGGATAGCTACCAAAGTAGCATAGCCTGCGACCTGAAACATAATTGTCCAACCATATTGAGGAATGATTTTAGCCGCTACTAAACCCGATAAAACCGCTCCGACAGGATAGCCAGAAATGACAAAACTTACCCAAAAATCTTTGGTTTTGTTGGGCGTATATTCTGCTGTAAGTGAAGCCGTACTTGCCAACATACTTCCGATTCCTAAACCGCTAATGAATCTACAAAGCAATAAATAGGAAATTGAAGTAGCAAAAGAAGTAAGAAAAATGGTACTTCCCATTAAAATTGCACTCAATAAAATCATGGATTTCCTCCCAATTTTGTCGGCATAAGGGGCTAAAAGTATTGCCCCGAAAGTCATTCCGACTAAACCAGAACTAAATACGATGCCTAATGCTTGTGGACTTGTATCCCAAGCTTTGGCGATGGCGGGTGCGGTGTATGAAATCACCATTACGTCCATGCCATCTAGCATATTCATTACAAAGCAAATGACAATGGTAGCGTATTGCAGCCCCGTCATGGAATTTCGATTAATTATATTTTCAAGCGTCATTTTTCATAGTTAGTTAGGGTGATAAGTTGTGAGCTTTGAGCCGTGAGCTTTCAGCTTTTAGGCTTATTTAGTCTTTTTCTTGCTTCTTGAATCATTTTTCTTAAAGTCATAAAATCTCAAATTCAAAAATTCTTGTCTCTTGTGTCTTTTCTCTTAAAGTCCTCAAGTCCTAAAATCTCAAATTCAAAAATTCTTGCTTCTTGTCTCTTGCATCTTGTATCTCAGCGTAAGCCCAACATTTTAATCGCATTTTCTTTCAAAATCAAAGGCTTAACTTCTTCTTTAAAACCTGCTTCATCGAAATCTTTCATCCATCTTTCGGGCGTAATCAAAGGGAAATCCGTTCCAAAAAGCATTCTGTCTTTCAGCATCGTATTGGCATATTGTATCAATTGTTTCGGAAAATACTTCGGCGACCAGCCACTTAAATCAATATATACATTAGGTTTGTGCATGGCTACCGAAAGAGCTTCATCTTGCCAAGGCCAACTTGGATGTGCAATAATGATAGGACAATCTGGAAAATCAATCGCCACATCATCCAAGTGTATCGGGTTTGAGTACTCCAAACGAAGTCCACCACCACCACGCACACCACTGCCAAAACCCGAATGACCCGAATGAAAAAGCATAGGTAATTTATACTCAGCAATTACTTCGTATAAATGATACGCCATTTTATCTTGCGGATAAAAACCTTGAACTGTGGGGTGAAATTTAAAACCTTTTACGCCATAATTTTCTATTAAATCACGTGCTTCTCTTGCTCCCATTCGCCCTTTGTGTGGGTCAATACTGGCGAAGGCAATCATCACATCGTCGTTTTTTAATGCTCCTTCGGCTACTTCGATATTGGGAATGCGTTTCTTCCCAATTTCAAATTCGGCATCTATCGTAAACATGACCAAAGCCATATTATGTTCTCGATAATAATCGGCCGTTTCCTGAATTGTTGGTCGTTTGCTAGATTTGAAGTACTTCGCAAAAGCCTCGTCAAACTCCGAACGATAATCGTCGTGCGGTTGGCAGCAAGATACTTCTGCATGTGTGTGTACATCTATAGCAATTACTTTGTTTATATCTATCATATTTTCAAAGTATTATCATTTTTATCTTAAAAATTTCTCATTTATACTTTACCTCTGTAAGAAGTATCAATCACTAAGTCTCCATTGGCGACTCTACTTACACAAGCACACATTTTTTTGTTTTGCTGTTTTTGTTTTTCGCTAAAAAAGAAATCTCGATGGTCAATAGCACCTGTACATTCTAAAATATTTACTTGGCATAAACCGCATTCTCCTTTTTGACAATCATACATAACATCAATACCAGCTTCTTCGAGTGCTTTTAGCATTGTTTGATTTTCTGTTACTTCAATTTCACGGTTAAAGCGTGGCAACTTTACTTTGAATGCTTGAGGAGCAAAAAGCCCTGACGCACCAAAGGTTTCGTACCTCAAATTAGTATTTTCAAAAGGACTCTTTTCCCATACTTTCCGAATGGCATTCATAAAACCCAATGGACCACATAAGTAAACGCTAGTATTTTTATTAGTTAATTCAAAGATTCTATTTACATCATACAATCCATCAGTATCGCTAAAATGAAGATGCAAATTATTTCCTAAAACTGCTTTTAATCTGTCTATATAAGGCATTTCGGCTGGATTTACTCCTACATAAATCATATTCACCGTTGCATGACCTTTCTTTTTAATTTCTTCTGCCATTCCGACGAGTGGCGTAATTCCGATGCCTCCTGCAATTAATAAATAGTCGCTTACTCCATAACTCAATTCAAAATGATTGGAAGGCTGTGAGATTTTAATTTGGTTATCCACTTCCAATGTCCACATATATTTAGAACCTCCTCTACTGGCTTCCAATCTTTTTACGGCAATGATATATACACCGTCGGTCGGCTGCGTGCCAATAAGTGAATAACTTCTTATTTCGGGTTTATCATTGATTATGACAGAAACATCAATGTGCGAACCCACCGTAAATGATAATGCGCCATCAATGGGTTTCAACGTAATTTGCCTTACATTGTTCGCTTTATCTTCAATAGCTGACACTTTAGCATCTATCCAGTTATTTCTAAACCTCATCGAATTTATTGATTTTTTTGTTGTTCAGCTTCTACCATTTTGTCGGTGATTCTCCTTGACCACATCGCCCCAGCATCAATATTCAAATTATAAAACTCACGATTGGGGTTTTCGTTAATGGCAATTTGTTGTGCTTCGAGTATGAGTTCATCTTGAAAAAAGATTCTCGAAACACCATCTCTTAATTCTGTAGTATTACTTTGGTCTTTTATATTATAATTTCTGCTAAAAGCCCAAAAATACATACAAGTTTGGCTGGTCATTGGCGTAATAGTATTCAACACATAGCCATTTACTCCTTGCGAACGATCACCTTCCGGAGCACCCGTACCCGCAAGAGCGACACCAACATCTATCGTAACTGTACAAGGAGCTTGAAAATTGATAATTTGCCATCTATCTACTTTTTCATCCGTTTTGATTTTCTTGTTAAGCTGACTTTTCCAAAATGGTGGCGGGTCAATACCAAGCATCCATCTTGAAACAGTAGCCGTATTTTCATCGTGAAAAACATCAAAAGGAGCTTCCGTTACATGTTCGTCACCAATACTTTCTGAATGCACAAAGGTTTCGTGCGTTAAATCCATCAAGTTATCAACCACCAAACGATAGTTACATTTTACTTCAATCATTTTGCCATCGCCCGCCCAATCTGGGTCATCGTTCCAATGCAAATCAGGAATTTTGGCGACATCAGCAAGTGCAGGATTGCCCATCCATACCCAAACGTATCTATATTTTTGAACTACAGGATAGGCTCTTACGCAAGCAGAAGGATTAATCGTTTCTTGCGAAGGCATGTGTGTACAACGTCCATCGCTATTGTATTCCAAGCCATGATAACCACAGATGACGGTATCATTTTTCAGTTTTCCTTTTGATAATGGTAATAACCTATGCCAACAAGCATCTTCTAAAGCAACGGGAGTTCCATCTTTTTTCCTATATAATAAAATAGGCTTATTACATACTTTACGATGCAATAAGATATTTTTTACTTCAAAATCCCATGCGGCGGCATACCACGCATTCATAGGAAAAGATTCATTGATGGTGAATGATTGCATTTTGATAAAATTAAATTGGTTAATGAATGCTTTTTTAGACTATAGGCAAGTACACAAAACTTAAAAAATAAAAGCTTACAGCCTAAAGCATATAGTCAAATGCCTCCTACTCTACAAACCCAGCTTTCGCCTTATTCCCTGTTTTTACCCAAGTACGCAATTCGTCAAAGGCTTTTCCAGTTTGTTTTGGTGTAAAGTTGCAATGTCCTTGTCCGTTGGTGTATTTTACCGTAAAGTACTGGTCCTTATGTTGTTGATGAACCATGTTTTCAAAATTCACAACGCCATAAGTAGCCGGAATCAATTGGTCGTAAACGGTGTGCATCAAAACCGTCGGAACATTAATATTTCCTGAGCGGTCGTATTTTGAAAAAATCACATCAGGATTTGCCGTTGCTGGCAAACGTTCTGCTTTTTGATTGACCAATAAATTATCTGGAAAACCGCTGTACAAAGTATTCGTATTATCGAATGGATTCCCTTGTGCTTTTTGTGCGACATCTCTCAACACATTTTCATTGAAAAATAAAGAGAAAGGTAAATCGTCTAATTTCAAATCAAAACGTTTAGCGAAAGCCACCGCTAAAGCCGAGTCTTTTGCAATAATTGCCTTTTTGATACCCATTACTTTAGCCATCATTCGGTTCGGAGCTTGAGCCTGATAGGGTTTTGAAAGGTCGAATATTTCTGAAAGCGAAGCAACTACATTTGGGAATAAACCATTGAAAGTAGCGTACATATCAAATTCTTTTCTGCACTGTAAATACGGGCGACTTGACAGCGGACAAAGTGGCAATGCTCCATTGTAATTTTTACCAAGATTTTCAATGGTAGCCAAAGTAATGCCTCCACCCATCGAATGACCGACCATAAAAGTTGAATCTGGTTGACCATATTTTGAAACAAAGTACTGACGAAGAGCTTCTGTATCATCAACTCCTTGTGGCAACGCAAAACCTTGATACTGATAGTCGGAAGCAGCTATGGCAAAACCTCTTTCTAAAAAAGGCTGCATTCGGGTTAAAAACTCTGGGTTTTGACTCTGAAAAGGTCGTGTCCTCATAAATTCATAGCCATGAGCATACATGACCAATTTTCCTTTCCAATTTTGAGGAAAAAGAATTCTATATTTCGCCTGATTCACTACACCAGAATCAATTTTGGCAATATTTTGTGCCATTGCAAAATGAGCAATGAAGAGAAGGAAGAGTATTTTTTTCATGTTATTTTAGCTGTGAGCTTTAAGCTGTGAGCAATGAGCTTTGAGATTTATTTTTAGCTATGAGCTGTGAGCAATGAGCCTTGAGCTTCTGGTTTTAGATTTTCAGTAATGAGATTTTTGACTGTAAGCCATGAGCCTAAGTTTTTTAGTTTTAGTAGCCATAAGTATTTACTTCAGTTTTAAAGCTCACGGCTCAAAGCTTATAGCTAAAAAACCTATTTCGCCGCCATACGAATTGCACCATCCAATCGGATAACTTCACCGTTTAGCATTTGATTTTCAATAATATGTTTTGCCAGAGACGCAAATTCTTCGGGTCTGCCTAATCTGGAAGGAAAAGGTACTTGTTGCCCCAAAGAAGTCCGAATATCTTCGGGCAAACCAGCCAATAATGGCGTTTCAAAAGTTCCCGGAGCGATTGTCATTACTCTGATACCAAAGCGAGCTAACTCACGAGCAATCGGTAAAGTCATGGCAACAATGCCACCTTTTGAAGCAGAATATCCAGCCTGACCGATTTGTCCATCAAAAGCCGCAACCGAAGCTGTTGAAATAATGATACCTCTTTCGCCACTTTCTTCGGTTGGATTATTCTGCAAAACAGCCGAAGCCAATCGAATGACATTGAAAGTACCGATGAGATTTATCGTAATCGTTCTGGTGAAATTGGCTAAAGAATGTGGTCCATTTTTACCAATTACTCTTTCGCCCGGTCCGATACCTGCGCAAGAAATAGCACCATGCAAAGCACCAAAAGTACTGATAGCGGTGTCGATAACATTTTGCACACTCGCTTCGTCAGCTACATCTGCTTGAACGAAACGAGCATTTTTGCCTAAAGTATTTTCAGCCTCTTCACCAGCTTTGGCATTGATGTCGAGCAAAACGGCATTTCCGCCATTATCAATCACCATTTTTGCCGTAGCCAAGCCCAAGCCAGAAGCTCCGCCTGTAACGATGAAAGTTTTATTTTGTATGTTCATGTTTTTAGAAAACTATACCGTTGAACAAATTTTATCATAATAAAACCTCATCCCCCAGCCCCTTCTCCTGTTGAGAAGGGGAGTAAATCTTTTTATTTAAAGCCCCATCTCAGCAGGAGAGGGGGTTGGGGGTGAGGTTTTAATTTATTCAAATAACCTCTTAACAATCTCTGCTCGATGTTTCAAAACCGCTCTTTGGTTTAGCGAACCTTTGTCAGTAATTTCGCCTATTTCTATCGACGGTGCTTCAATGGCTACCACAGCTTTTTCGATTCGAGTAGAACTTCCTGTAGCTGTTTTGTTGAGTTTGATTAACAATTCATCAACAAATTCTTTTATTTTTTCATGTTGAAAAGCTTCTTCGTTGCTTAACTCTTCGCCAATCAAGCTTCTACAAACATCTGCATTCAGAAATAAAATAATGCCGATATACTCTTTATCCAAACCTGCAATCACCACATCTTGCACCACAGGCGAGCCCGTTGAAACTATTTTCGATTTCAAAACGCCCACATTTACCCAAGTACCTGTTGAAAGTTTAAAATCTTCGGCAATTCTGCCATCGAAAATCAAGCCTTTATCTGGACAATTTTCATCTACAAATTTTACAGCGTCACCAGTTTTATAAAACCCTTCTTCGTCAAATGCTTTTTGGGTCGCTTCTGGATTTCTCCAATAACCTTTTGTTACGTTGGGTGCTTTGTAACGTACTTCCATTTTATCGCCGTCTGCGACCAATTTTACTGCCAAACCTGCAATCGGAACACCCAATAAACCCGAATAACTACCGCCCCAATTAGCGAAAAGAGCAGAAGGCCCCGATTCTGTACAACCCAAACCCGTAATAATGGGTATTTTTTCGCCAAGCGTTTCGATAGATAATGCTTCCATTTTGTTCCAAACAGGTTGAGCCAAACTTGCTCCTGCATAAAAACAAATATTTAATTTTTGAAAGAAAGTACTTCTTAAAGTTGGCTCTTTTTCAAAATAAGGAATCAACATTTCAAAACCTTTGGGAACGTTGAAGTAAGCCGTTGGCGAAATTTCTCGTAGATTTTGTACCGTAATTTCTATGCCTTTAGGCGTAGGTTTGCCGTCGTCGATATAAAGCGTACCGCCATTATAGAGGATTAAACCAAAATTATGATTGCTCCCAAAAGTATGATTCCACGGTAGCCAGTCGATAAAAACAGGGGCTTCTTCTTGAAAAAAAGGAAATGCTTGTGTGATTTGCTGCAAATTCGCACAAAGCATTTGTTGCGTGTTGATGACGCCTTTGGGTAAACCCGTTGAACCAGAAGTAAACAATATTTTGGCAACTGAATCTTTATGGACTTTATCAAAAGCCACATCTACTTCGTGGCTTGCAGGAGTGTTGAGTAATACAGAAAAATCAATTTCAGAACTTGCTTCTACCGAAACAAGCTGAGTATTGGGAAATAAGTTTTTTGATAAGGCTAAAGCTTTTTCAAACGTTTTTCCATTTTGTGCAAAAACTAATCTGGGGTTCATCAATTCTAAGCAATGTTGTAATTTGCCTAAATCGTTTGAAACCAAAGAGTATGCAGGAGAAATTGGCGTATAAGGAATGCCAATGTGCATGGCAGCCAAAGCCAATAAAGCGTGTTCAATACTGTTTTCAGATAAAATCACAATGGTTTCATCTGCTGAAAAATTGAGCTTCAACAAGTATTGAGCAATAGATTTTACTTGGTTCAGCGTAGCCGAATATGTTAGTTTTACCCACTTATTTTGTGCGTTTCTTCTTGCGATAAAAACTTCATCGGGTTTATTTTCAGCCCAATGCACTAATTTTTGAGTAATTTTTTCTGGAAATTCCTCTAATGCTTGTTCCAAATTCAGCAGAATAGAACCATCTTCTCGAATAGTCTTTTTTGTCGCTGTTGGTCCAAAATGGATGTTTTTAAACATGTTGATTAGATATGAATTTTGAATTAATAATTATGAGATTTTTTTAGATTGATGAATGAATTGTGAATAAAAGATGATTTGATAGATTAGACAACTTTTTAAATTTGTCTAATCTGAGAAACTTAACACATCTAATAATTCATAATTCAAATCTCATATCTAATCCTCACCTACCTTTTTCGCTCTTCCTTCCAGAAAATCGCCCAAACGTTTTTTGGCTTCTGGCGAAGAAGCGGCAATCGTCGAAATCAAAGATTCCATCATCAAACCCTCCGAAGCACCAGAATCCACAATTCTTGGCAACACGTGCATCAAAGCATAATTGGTCATTTCGGCATTCAATGAAATCTTTTTTGCCAATTCAATTCCCTTTTCTAAACCTTTGTTTTCAGAAACCAAGTATTGTGAAAAACCCATCAAAATTCCTTCTTCGGCAGAAATTACTCTTCCCGTAAACATCATATCAGCCATGCGAGCCGCACCAATCAATTTGGGTAAACGCACCGACGCACCACCACCGACAAAAATTCCTCGCTGTCCTTCGGGTAAAGCGTAAAAAGTACTTTGTTCAGCCACTCGAATATGACAAGCCGAAGCAATTTCCAAACCTCCACCCACGCAAGCACCATGAATGACCGCTACCACTGGCACAGTACCAAATTGGATTTTTTCTAAAGCACGATGCCACATTCTTGAATGCTGTAAACCTTCTACGATGTCTCTTTCACGCAATTCCGAAAGGTCTAAACCAGCACTAAAATGTTGTCCTTCTCCATAAAGTACTGCACATTTCACGCCTTTGGGAATGGTAGAAAAGACAGTTTCCAAACCCAAAATGAGTTCGTCATTAATGGCATTTCGCTTTTTCGGGCGATTGATTTTTACTAAAAGTATTTCATCTTGCTGTTCAACAATCAGCGATTCAGGGATATTCATGTTTTATTGAGTGAATGAGTGAGTTAGTGATTTATTTAGTTGTGAATTAGTGAATTGTGAATTAATGATTTTTTATTTTTTTTAAAATCATTCACTCATTCACAATTCACTCAATCACAATTAAAGTACCTTCCAAACCTGTATGCTTACGCTATCAGGGTTTCGGATGCCTTTACAGATAAAAATGGCGTTGTTCATCCATTCGTATTTGCCAGCAGGAGCATCGAATTTTGGTACTGCCCTGAAATAATAATCGTTTGGAGAAACACTTTCGCCTTTGGCAATTTTTGCAGCAATTTCAGGGGTTGCTACTCGTAAACCTGTGTTTTTGATATAAATCGTTACGCCATCTTCTGTTTGGATTTGGTAATGTGCTTCCAATTCGGCAACACCATCTTTTCTTACAATTTGCCAGTCGGCACCGCCGTCTAAAATTTTACCCTTGATACTTGGACCTTCAAAAGTTCCTCCAGCAATCGGGATAATTCTGCGTAAACCATGAGGTGTTTCACCAACAACGATAGCTGGTTTTAATAATACTTTTAGCTCGCAAACAAAAGCTAAACCCGGTGCTTCGGGCTGATTGTCCTGAGCAAAAGCATTAAGATTCAAAAAAGTTATTAGAAGTGATGAAAAGATAGCTTTGTACATCTTGTTTAAATTGACATTCATAGTTTTTTAGCGAATTATCAATCAAAAATCTAAAATATACTTCGTTTAGTCCAATATTTATTTTTAATATTGTCATAAGAAAAACTTATTGGAAATGGAATTAAGACAATTAAAGTACTTTGTAGCAGTGGCGGAGGAATTACATTTTGGACGAGCATCGGAAAAATTACATGTTTCTCAGCCTGCTTTGAGTCAGCAAGTACAATTATTAGAGGACGAAATTGGCGTAGATTTATTCATAAAAGTACAGCGAACGCAGTTTAGAAGAGTTGCTTTGACAGAAGCAGGCAACGCTTTTCTGAACGAAGCAAAAAATATTTTAGAAAGTAGTAACAAGGCAATTGAAACTGCCAGACGAGTAGGAAAACAACAAAAAGAAATTACTTTGGGCATTTACAGAATGATGATTCGTACTCGTGTGGTAGAAATCATGAAAGTATTTGCTATCAATTTTCCAGAAATAGAAGTAAAACTGGTGGAACTTCCAACATTTTTGGCGGTTCAAGATGCTTTGAACAATGAAAGTATAGATTTGGGCATTACGCTTTTGCCTTTGAAGCATAACAATTTAGTAGAGACGCCTTTTAAAACGGGTTATTTAAAAGTAATGCTTTCAGAAAATCATCCATTGGCACAAGCAGAAAACCTTCGTTTGGCACAGTTGAAAAATGAAAAATGGATTGAAATCAATAAATCTTTACACACGGTTTTTGAAGATATTGAGCAAATGTGCAGAAAAGCAGGTTTTAGTCGGGAATCATTTATTGTACAAGAAGTATCGTCGATTGAATTGTTGGGCGGTTTGGTAAGTTTGGGCGTAGGCATTGCTTTTGTGCCTTCATTTTATGATGCTTCACGAGTACAAGGCGTAGTTTGTAAAGCCTTGGTCAATGCCGACGGCTCGCCATTTTTAGAAGTAGCCATTGCCCAAGCAATGTGTTATAAAGCTAGTAAAGTTTCGCCAACTGTTCAAGCTTTGACTGCTTTGGTGAAGGATTTATAAATTCCGAAATCAATTTCTTTTTCTACACCTCTTCTTCTCAATCCTAAAACCTTAATAATAATTTCTTAATCTCAGCTTTTTATCGTGTCAATTCAGCGCATTGTCGTAATTTTGTATGTATTTTTTGTACAAAATAGTTGATTCGTCAGTTTTTAATCAACTACAACAAGATGACTGAACAATTTCCGATTGTTGATGTCTATATCCAGCAATAATAATTACAATAATGCTAAACGTATCAAATGTATCACTCCGTTTTGGTAAACGGGTACTTTTTGAAGAAGTAAATATCAAATTTGTAGAAGGTAACTGCTATGGTCTCATCGGAGCCAACGGTGCTGGGAAATCTACTTTTTTAAAGATTCTATCTGGAGAAATCGAATCTCAAACAGGTTCAGTAACGATGAATCCCGGAGAACGTATGTCAATGTTAAAACAGAACCATTTTGAATATGAAGAAGTACCTGTTTTACAAGCGGTTATCATGGGAAATAAGCGTCTTTATGATATTATGGTTGAAAAAGATGCCATTTATTTGAAGGAAGATTTTACAGAAGAAGATGGAAACCGTGCTGCTGACCTTGAAGCGGAATTTGCTGAAATGAATGGTTGGGAAGCAGAATCGGAAGCAGGACAATTGCTAAGTGGTTTGGGCATCAAAGAAGATTTGCATTATACTTTATTAAAAGACGTTTCGGGTTCTGAAAAAGTGAAAGTACTTTTGGCTCAAGCTTTGTTTGGTTCACCAGATATTTTATTATTAGATGAACCTACCAACAACTTAGACATTGAGTCTATCCTTTGGTTAGAAAACTTCTTGACGAACTTCAAAAATACCGTAATTGTTGTTTCTCACGACCGTCACTTCCTTGACAACGTTTGTACGCATATTGCCGATTTAGACTTCGGAAAAATTCAATTGTATGGTGGTACTTATACTTTCTGGTACGAATCATCACAATTAGCAGCTCGCCAACGTGCTGACCAAAACAAGAAAACGGACGAAAAACGTAAAGAATTAGAAGAATTTATTCGTCGTTTCTCTGCCAACGTAGCGAAGTCAAAACAAGCTACTTCTCGTCAGAAAATGTTGGATAAATTACAAGTTGAAGATATTAAGCCATCATCAAGACGTTATCCGTTTATCAACTTTAAGCCAGAACGTGAAGCAGGTGACCAATTATTATCAGTTGAAGGCTTATCAGTAAAAAATCCTGAAGGCGGTTACTTATTCAAAGACGTATCATTTACTTTAACAAAAGGCGATAAATTAGCAGTACTTTCTCGTGATTCTTTGGCTGTAAGTGCTTTGTTCGATGTTTTAATGGGCGAACGTACTGCCGATGAAGGGACATATAAATGGGGAGTAACTACAACCCAATCTTATTTACCTAACGACAATGCCAAGTATTTTGAAGATAGTTCTTTGAATTTAGTAGATTGGTTACGTCAATATTCTACAGAAAAAGATGAATCATTTATTCGTGGATTCTTGGGAAGAATGTTATTCTCAGGCGATGAAGCTTTGAAAAAATGTACAGTAATTTCTGGGGGTGAAAAACAACGTTGTATGTTCTCAAGAATGATGCTTTCGGGCGCTAATGTTGCCATTTTTGATGAACCAACCAACCACTTAGACTTAGAATCAATTACCGCTTTGAACAACGGGATGGTTGATTTTACAGGAACTATTTTATTTACTTGTCATGACCACCAACTTACTCAGACAGTAGCCAACCGTATCCTTGAACTTGGTTCAAAAGGCTATTTAGACAAGTTGATGAACTTTGATGACTATATCACTGATGCAAAAGTAAAAGAGCAGAAAGAGAAAATATATTAATTGATGTCGGATTTCGGTTATCGGATTTCGGCAATTACAAATCAGTAGATTTGGGGTTCAAATCCCTACGAGACCACAACTAAAAAGGCTTTTTGTAATATGTAGAATACCTCACTTACCGAAGTAAGTGAGGTATTTTTTACTTAATTTCTTATTCCTTCTAAATCAGTAAAAAAAATCTATTTTTAAACTATTAAAAATCAGAAGCTTACAAAAAAGTTTAAATTTTTCTACTTTTTTGTTTTGGATTAGAAAAATAACCTACTACCTTTGCAGTCCCAAACAACGGGAAAAAAGATTAAAATAATACGGTTTCGTAGCTCAATTGGATAGAGCACCTGACTACGGATCAGGAGGTTTGGGGTTCGAATCCCTACGAGACCACTCCCAAAAGCCTTTTTGCAATATGCAGAAAGGCTTTTTTTGTTTTCTCCTAAAATCTCTACAGAACATATACTCCCTCACATCTCAAAATAAATCCAACGATAATAGTAACCAAACCAGCTTTCGTGGAGATTCTCAGTAAGTTATTCACAAAACTAAATAGCGTTTTTTCTGTGTTGAAAATACACATACCGCATTCCAATCTATTTAGGCTTGGAAGTCCTCATTTCCAAAAAAGATTCCCAAATTAAAATCAATATCTATATGCTTACTAAATCTGTACACATCGCTTTATGCATTGTTTTACTTATTTCAATTTCATGTACCACAAAGCTTGTTGAAGAAATTACTCCTACTCAGAATATCGCTGGAACATGGAAATTTCAAAGTGCTAATGGCGCTGCAACTGTTGGTGGCAAAACAATAGATTTAACCGATGATTTATCAATCAGCGCCAATGGAGCTACTCAGCATATCACAAGAATAAGCACTTGGGTTTTTAGAGAAGGTGGCACGGGTACAATGGATGGCGTAAATTTTACTTATATGGTATCTGGAAAATCTCTCATAATTAGTAAGAATACTGAAAAATACATGCAATTAAGTGTTACATTAAAAGATGGGATATTAGAAATTAGTGAAGATGAAAATGGCTTGAAAACAATCATTGATGAGTTTAATAAATTACTTACAACTGATAAAATCACAAAATACTCCCGAACCCTACAGTACAAATCTCTACAGAGTATTCTAAGTACAAACGGAACGCCAGATTGTTTGCTTAAAACCTACACGAATATCAATGAATCTACTGTAAACGAATATACTCATACTTACAGTGATGAACATACACTGGCTGAATTGAATGTTAAAACCTTACGATTATCAGATAGTGCTGTATTTAATGTAAAATATACTTATTTGGAAAATAAGGCTAACCTTGGCTCTGATATAAAGCCTTATGTAACCATTCTTAGAAATAGCCAGCATTATTCTAAAGTATATTGTGATAAAAATGGAAGAGTAAATAAAAGAGAATATTATTATTCTGGACAGGATAATTTCCCTAGTGAGGTTGATAATGAGACTTATGATACGAATGGAAATAACATTAAAACCACTAAGTTTTTTTATGACGCTACTAATGGAGAGAAATTTGAGAGCCGTTTTACCATTTATGAAGCAGAGTACCTCAATGGAAATTACATTAAACTCTTTTATACCGACGAAAGTACAAGTAGGTATTTAATCAATGAATTCACAACTTGGACATTCAATGCAATCAAGACAAAGGTCGTCTATCCATTTAATTATGGTAACCTTAGCTTTGGAGCAAATAATAAAAATCATCGAACAAAACTAATTTATTATGACCCATTAGGAACAGTAAGTACACAATCCGCAGTTGTTTATACTTTTGATAGCAAAGGCTATATTTTATCTAGCGAAGAGACTTTTACTGGGAGTAGTATAAAACGACGAAATATTGATTATGTTTATCAATGCAAATAACCATCAAATTAAAAGCCTTGTTAATACCAATAGCAAGGCTTTTTCATTTCCAAATATCATAAGCAAACCTTGCAATTACACCCGTTACAACAATTAGAAAAAAGATTCTTACAAAAGAGCTACCTTTTAATAAAGCCAATTTAGTGCCTATTACTGAACCGATAATATTAGCAATACCTAAAGGAATGGCGACCTCAAAAAGTACATCACCAGATGACATAAAGAAAATGATGGCTGGAATATTAGAAGCACAATTTAATATTTTGGCATAAGCTGAGGCATGAAGAAAATCTAAACCAAAAATTGATACAAAGGCAAAGATTAAAAAACTTCCCATACCGGGTCCAAAAAATCCATCATAAAAACCTAAAATAGCCCCAGTCAACAATCCACCAACTAAAAACTTTTTACCGATGTATTTGGGTGTATGGTTTGTCCCTAAATCTTTTTTCAAAAAGGTATAAATTAGCACCAAGACTAATAATACTAGAATAATAGGTTTTAACACATTTTTATCCAAAGAAGTAACCAACCTCGCTCCCATCAAAGCAAATAATCCTGTGGCAATAATAGACGGAACCATTACCTTCCAATCTACTTTTACTTGTCGGATATATTGTGAAGCCGCTACCAAAGTGCCAGAAACCGATGCTAATTTATGCGTACCAATAATGGTAGGAATAGCATATTGTGGAAGAAAAATCAACAAAGCAGGTAATTGGATCAAACCTCCTCCGCCAACAATGGCGTCTATAAAACCAGCTAAAAAAGCAAAACAAGAAAGTAATAATAAAGTTTGAAGTGTAATATCGTGTATGGGCATTTATTAGGGTTTTGGTTTTTCATATTGTTGCCAGACAAATCTGTCATCAATATTAAGCATCTCTATTTCGAATGTCTTCAATATGGTCTATCAAATCATATCCTAATTTAGGAATATATTCTCCAAGTATTCTATTCAGTTTTTTAATATCTTCTGGTTCAGCATTGGTCAATTCAAGATAATTATCAATTAAATGTGCAAGTACCACTTGCTCCAAAGTATCTAAAAACTTACTCTTATTAATAGGATTTTTAGGAATGAGTGCCTCAAATTTACTAAAGAACGCTCTAAAATCAGCTTTTTCTTCTTCCGTCTCTGGAGTATTTCTTAGGTTGGTTTGTCTCGCTATTTCAGCTTCTATATTGTAGTTTTTTTCAACAAATAAAATGAAATATTGTTCAAAGTCAAAGTCTTCATCTTGTAATACAGCAAGTACTTCTTCCTCTTTAGGACCATACCCACCCAAAGATTTTCTGATTTGTTGGATGTATTTTCCTTGCTCAGGGTAATGCTTTTTCAAAAAAGGGATAAACGAATGGAAGAACACACTAAAACGTCCTGATTTACCCTCTTGATGAGCTGTAATTTCAAATGAAACAAGGTTATCTCCGAATAGATTCTCAACGGTGATTTCGAAATTTGTGTAGGTAGTTTTCATGTTTGTAAAATGTTAAGGTATGTATTAAAGTATCTTGAAGATTGGTAAAACAATTAATTTTGATTTTAAGTAAGCTTTTTACTCTTTTAAGCAGATTAGCCAATACATAAATTTAAAAATAAATTCCTTATCCACACAAGCTAAATATCAAAAATAGCATTTAGCTTGTGGCAAACAGAAATCCTCCATTCTATTCCTCCCAATTCTACTTCACCTTAAAATTTTTCATCAATTTTTCCAAAACCCTTACTAATGCACTCGGAGTGACCTGTAAGACCACTCAAAGTAAACTCTAATGCACTCGGAGTACTATACAAGACCACTTTGAGTGAACTCTAATGCACTCAGAGTGCTATACAAGACCAATTTGAGTGAACTCTAGTGCACTCGGAGTGCTATAAAAGACCAATCTAAGTGAACTCTAATGCACTCAGAGTGCTATAAAAGACCAATCTAAGTGAACTCTAATGCACTCGGAGTGCTATGTAAGATCACTCCAAGCGAACTCTAATGCACTCAGAGTGCATATAAAGGAACTTCCCTAACATCCTGAAACCTCTAATCTTTTAGTCTTTCATCTTAGGTCTTGCTTCCTAAAATCTTAAAGTCAAAAAACTAAACCGCAGGCTCTTGCTGAGATAAACAATGGAAACTTCCTTGTCCCCAAATAATATCGGTAGCATCCAAACCTATCACTGGACGGTCTTTGAAAAGCCCAGAAAGTATATCTAAAGCAATATCATCATTCTTACATTGATAAGTAGGAACAATCACACCAGCATTGGTAATCAAGAAATTAGCATAAGAACCCGGTGTTCTGAATTCATCAATCACCACCGCCGAAGGCATTGGCAACTCTACTACATTCAATTGCTTGCCATTTACCAAACGCATTTGTTTGAGCAACTGTAAATTATCATTCAAAACTTCGTAGTTATCATCATTTTTATCATACTCTACTGCTGCCACTACTGTATCGGCATTTACAAAACGAACGGTATCGTCCACATGACCGTCGGTATCATCACCAACAATGCCATCATTTACCCAAAGCACTTGTTCTTGTCCGTAATAATCACACAAGTATTGTTCTATTTGAGCTTGATTCAAATGTGGATTTCTATTCTGATTCAACAAACACGAGCGGCTAGTGAGTACACTTCCCTCTCCGTTAAATTCTACCGAACCACCTTCCATAATAATTCCGGGAGTAACGGCATTCAAACCACGATATGCTGCAATTTTCGTAGGCAAATTATTATCATCATCAAAAGGAGGATACTTCCCACCCCAAGCATTATAACCCCAATTTACAATCATACGTTGTTTGGTTTCAGGATTAATCAAAAATGCTGGACCGTGGTCTCTACACCAAGCATCATTTGTTGGGTTGATTAATATTTCAATTTGCGTTTCATCAATACCATATTTGGGCAATTCATTCAAAATAAATGATTTTAGTTTTTCATCATTTACATTCAAACAAACCTTTTCTCCTTTAGAAATTGCCTTGATGAAATTAAAATATTGAGGGTACATTTTGGCTAATTTATCATCTTGCCAAGAGTGGTCGTTATGTGGAAAAGTAAGCCAAGTTGCTACGTGTGGATGCCATTCGGCAGGGAAAAAATATCCTTGAGATTTTGGAGTAAGCATTTTTAATTTGTTTAAGGTGCAAATATACTTAATTTGAAGAAGGATATTTTGATTTGAAGATTTGGAAATTTGAAGATTTGAAAATGGGTATTTAATTTAAAAACTAACTATGGTGTATTCCTCATTTCCAAATTAGCAACTCATCAAATTGACTAAGAGTATGTATCATTTTCAAATCTTCAAATCCTCAAATTTTCAAATTAAAAAATAATCCCTCTTCTATTCACTTTCTTAATCGAAGCGATTTTTTTGCTTTTTAGTCTATCCATCTTGGATGCAAAAGTGGGTTCACTGGCTTTTCGCTTTTTAGGAACAAAAAGTGCTTTCTTGAGCAAATCATAGAATTTCTTTATCACAACGGATTTGTTGCGTAATTGTGTTCGCTCTTCTTGCGACACAATGATTAATTCTCCTTCAGAATTAATCTGATTTTTTAGTTTTTCTTGTAGTGTATTTTTCTGAATTTCGTCTAATAAAACGGAATTGATTACATTGAATCGGAGTTCTACTTTAGTAGCAACTTTATTGACATTTTGTCCGCCCGCTCCGCCACTTCTTGAGGCTTGGAATTGGAATTCAGGACTAAAATCTTGTTTTAATAATTCGGCTAAAGACATATTTTTAATTGTGATTGAGTGAATTGTGAATTAGTGATTTAGAGACTTTAAGACTAAAGGACAAAAGAAGCAAGATTGAGTGTATTTTATTTAATCTTTTATTTCATTTATATTCACTTCTAGTCATGAGATAAGTAAACATCTTTTTTAACAAAATTGATTCCCGACATCTGATTGCTGAAAACTGATTACCGAAAGCTGACAGCTCAAGGCTCGAAGCTCATAGCTAAAAATGCCCGAAACAAACATACGAAAAATAATTCATATCGATATGGACGCTTTCTATGCTTCTGTGGAGCAAAGAGACAATCCTGCTTTGCGAGGAAAACCCGTAGCTGTGGGTGGTTCTCGTGAGCGTGGCGTGGTGGCAGCAGCCAGTTATGAAGCTCGTAAGTTTGGCGTTCGTTCGGCGATGTCCTCAATGGTGGCTGCTCGTAAATGTCCAAATTTAATTTTTGTAAAGCCTCGCTTTGAAAGCTATAAAGTCGCTTCAAAGCAAATCCGAGAGATTTTTGCAGAATATACTCATTTGATTGAACCACTTTCTTTAGACGAAGCCTATTTGGATGTTACAGAAAACCTGAAAGGCATCGCTTCGGCAACGGCAATTGCCAAAGAAATTAAAGAGAAAATCAAAGAAAGAACTCAACTGACGGCATCCGCTGGAGTTTCTTACAATAAATTCTTAGCAAAATTGGCATCAGATTATAAAAAACCTGATGGATTATTTGTGATAAAACCAAATCAAGGAGAAAAGTTTGTAGAAGATTTAGAAGTATATCGTTTTCATGGCATCGGAAAAGTAACCGCCGAGAAAATGAACAAAATGAATATTTTTACGGGTTTAGATTTACGGCAATACGATGAAAACTTCCTAACAAAACACTTCGGAAAAGCTGGGAAGTACTACTATAACATTGCCAGAGCCATTGATTTCAGACCAGTAAATACTGAAAGAATACGTAAATCTGTGGGTTCTGAAAATACTTTTTGGCGAGATTTGGAAACAAGAGTAGAATTAGAAGCTGGTTTAAAACCCATTATTGACGACGTTTGGAAATACTGCGACCGCACGCAAGTATATGGTAGAACCGTTCATTTAAAAGTAAAATTCAAAGACTTTCAAATCATTACCAGAAGTAGAACCACACTCTCTCCTATTTTTGATAGTACTTTTTTCGAAAAAATCGCTTTTGATTTACTTGAACAATTATATCCAATTCCTAAAGGAGTACGTCTCTTAGGTATTTCACTCTCCAATTTAGAATCTGCCGATGATATGGTAGGAAAACAATTGACTTTAGAGTTTTAAGAAGTTCAATTGCATTTACATCAACAAAACCTCTTCCAAACACATCCATTCCACATTTAACACGCATTTCAATCTAAGAAATTTTCAATTTTTGTTTGAAAATTTCACAAAATTTATATATTTGTGATAAAATAGTATAGCTTATTTAAATACTTTTATCCAATATCCTCATTTATAAAATTAGCGTAAATCCTTACTTAATATAAATCTAAAATAGTCATAAAATAACGGTAAAAGTATTAAAATTATGCACGCAACTTATAACATCAAACCTACAGAAATTAATGATAGTTTATTGAAAACTATTAAAGACCTCTTTAAAAACGAAGAGCAACTAACAATTACTGTTACTTCTGAAAAGAAGCCTAAACCAAATGAAAATCATCAAGATGAGTCAGAAAAGGCTTACTTTAGTTCATTCGGCAGTTGGGAGGATGAAGTAAATACCGAATACCTCATAAAAAAAATATACTCTGACCGAAAAAGCAGACCTCGTGATATAGACTAAAGCTTTTTCTCTATATCAATCATTAAAAACTATTATACAAATTGTAATACTTAAAGAAATTGCGAGATTCTTCGAGAATCTCGCAATTTCTTCTAAATTCCATCACACTTGAACATGATAAGACCCTATTTATGGTAAATATTTAGCCATCCATACGGTGGCATAACCACAGTCTGGGTCGTTAATCACATGTTTCAATGCCCTAAAATAATGTTTTTCTAACAAGCTATGGTATTCGTCGGTATCTAAAGACGCATGAAATAGGTTTTCTCCACCACACATTCCCCAAGCTTCACCGTTTTCGGTACCAGAAGTAAACAGTAAAATACCATTAGGGTTTAAGTGTTTTTCAAAAAGCGTAAACATCAATGGTTGGTCGGCGACCGGAAGATGGAAAAAGCTATGCCATGCAATGATGGCATCGAATTGTCTGTTTATGTCCAAATAACGCATATCTTGTAAAATAAACGTTGTTGTTGGGAGGTTTTCTTTGGCAATATCAAGTATCTTACTACTGGCATCTACGCCAGTAACCTGTACGTTTTGATTAACTAAGTAGGCTAATATTGGTTTTCCGGTACCGCAACCCACATCTAAAACAGTGCCTTCAGCGGGTAATTGAGCTATTAAATCGTCTAGGTATTTTTTCTCCATTAATACCTCATCCCTATTTTCTGAAAACCAAGTAGCTATCTTGTTATAGACCTCGTAAACGTTTTTTGTTTCCCTTTTTTCCATACAGCATCTTTTTAATGATTGACCAAGCATTACTAATGCAAGATAATATAAAGCATTAAAAAACTTGGGGTTGGTATTTTCAGTCCTTCTTGACATCAATGCACCAACAAGATGAGTATCAACACAATTTAGCTGTTACCTTTACACACAGACATATTGAAAAACACTAGGCCAAGCTGGGCTAGTTGTGTTGCCAAATCGGGCGGTCAGTCATGGGAATTGACAGGCAACCGCTATTTGTTAATCACGTATTACTCATACGAGATAGTATAAAAAACATTAATAAGCCCTACTATTAATTAGTAACCAATAGTAATTTTAAACAAAGTTATACCAAAGCTAGATACTAATGCAATGGTGCTAACTCGTTGCTGACTATCCAATGTATAAGTTATTTTATTAGAGAAGTCACCATTTATCACCGACTTAGGAATCATTTTAGAAGCAAACAGCGCAACAATCTGTCCATCACTGTATGACAATTTTAAAAACTGTGTATTTTCCGTGAATTTATACAAAGGATTTTCTACCGTAGTAAATTCTCCCAAACTACATATAGTTTCAATATTACTTTTGAATTGATACTTTGTCAACTGTCCATCACTCTGATACTCAAACTTTTCAAATGTTTTTGTCCATTGAGATGGGTTTGTATAATTAAGGGTTGTCAACTGTCCTTTATTATTATAAATCCACTGCATGTATTTTTCTAATATAATTTCTGAGCCATCTGTATTGTATTCATATTCATACGATTGACTTCCATCTGCATAATCAGCACCTTTATAACTATATTTTTCAGTTTTGATTTGGTTTTTTGTGTTTCTAGTAAATTCATAGGTTCTTACAAAATCCCTATTGGTAGAAGTATTTAGGCTTGTAATTGTATAGGAAGTTAAAAGATTGTCTTTCCAAGTGTAAGCATAGGAAGTAGGGTTTTTACTGCCATAAGTTTCGATTTTTACCGTTTTGGGGAGCGACGAGGCTGTTGCTTGTGGTTCAATATCATCTGATTTTTTTGAAGAGCAACCTCCTAAAACTAAAATAGCAAGAAGCAATAGTGTAATGTTTTTGTAGCGTTGTAACATGATGGTAGATATTGTTGGTTAAAATGATTTTATAGTAGAAAAGCCTTTTGAATAACCATAGGGTACTCAAAAGGCTTTTGATATTAAATTTCAGAAACGATTATTTCTTATACGTAACCGATTTTACAGCTTCAATAGTACGAGCAACGCTTGGAAGAATGGCTTCTAACAAAGTTGGTGCGTAAGGAAGTGGTAAATCTAATGAGTTCACACGAATTACTGGTGCATCCATGAAATCAAAAGCCCAACGTTGTACGTTATAAGCGATTTCTGAAGATAAAGCAGCAATTGGGTTAGCTTCTTCAACTACTACACAACGGTTTGTTTTCTTTACAGAAGCAATAATTGTTTCGTAATCAATTGGTCTAACTGTTCTTAAGTCAATTACTTCAGCATTAATGCCTAATTTAGTTAATTCAGCTACTGCTGGCATTACTACTCTTGAAAGCATTTTACCGAAAGTAACGATTGTAACGTCTGTACCTTCTTTTACGATATGTGCTTTACCTATTGGAGTTAAGTATTCTCCATCTGGCACAAGACCTTTATCGCCATACATCAATTCAGATTCCATGAAAATAACTGGGTCGTTATCACGGATTGAAGATTTTAATAAACCTTTTGCATCAGCAGGATTTGAAGGAACTACAACTTTCAAACCAGGAGTATTAGCAAACCAGTTTTCAAAGTTAGATGAGTGTTGTGATGATAATTGACCTGCGTTTCCAGTTGGTCCACGGAAAACGATTGGACAAGAGTATTGTCCACCAGACATAGACATCATTTTGGCAGCCGAGTTGATTACTTGGTCGATGGCTACCAACGAGAAGTTAAAAGTCATAAACTCAACTACTGGACGCAAACCATTAGCGGCTGCACCAACAGCGATACCCGCAAAACCTAATTCTGCGATAGGTGTGTCAATCACACGGTCTGGACCAAATTCATCCAACATACCTTGTGATACTTTGTAAGCACCATTGTATTCGGCTACTTCTTCGCCCATCAAAAACACTGACTGGTCTCTACGCATTTCTTCGTTTAATGCTTCACGAAGCGCCTCTCTGAATTGTATTTCTCTCATTGGTTATTTTTATCGTGTTCAGGTTGAGAATCGCCGAAACGATTCTGTCTTCAAAATCTGCGTAAAATTAGATAACAAACCTCAGACTGCCAACGGCGAAATAGGTAAATTATCACTTAAATTGATTGAAATGATTTTTTTAAGGATTCTAAAGAAGAGAGATTCTCAATTTAGTTGGAAGTGATAGGCTTGGAGCATATCAAAGTACCATGGCTTAGCGTTTGTTTTTTACGTTAGAGTGTACAACAATACTACATTGCAAAAATATTATGCTTTTTATAAGTTTGCCTGTACAAAAAATTGTAGTATATTCCACAGTACTTTCAAAGCTATGAACAAACTGAGTGATTAATAATATAAATTGGAATAAAATCAATCACCTGATACAGCTACATCATGAAGTTTAATTCATCTATAAAAAAAATCTTTTCATTTCTCAAGTATTCAATTTCAAGCATTTTATTATTGTTCTTGATATTAGTTATTTATGACTTTATAATAACAGGTAATTTTAGTTGGAATACAATATTGTTATTTGTTATAATTTCTATAATATTCTATGTGTTCTACCGAATATTCAGATTGTTTGACGAGTAATCATGCTCTTTTCAACGCTGGTCTCAATAAGAATAATTATATAAAATAAACCTCAATGGGTTATACTCGTTTACTGAATATGACCAGAAAATGTAACTTCTATGAAACCTAGTACGCTATACTCATTACTTATCATATCCGTTCTTTCTGCATGTAAACCTGATTCAGTCATAATAGAAGAAACACCTGTTTCCATTATCACAGAGGAGATTTCTTTACCCGTCAAAGACGATATCCAATTGCCCCCCGTAGCTTTCACACCAGATATCGAGTCGCTTCGACAACAGGGAGATACCTCAGCAATTAGAATGGTAGCACTCGGTGGTTCATTTCCATCTGGTAGTCGAAATGGAGGATTGTATAGAGAAGGGCAAATGACCTCTATCCCACAGCTAATCGCCCATCAGATGCAACTTCAATCATTTATCTCTCCATTATTTGAAAAAGAACAAGGTAATGGAAGCGGTTATCTAATCTATGACCGAAAAGCTAGTCTGCCATCTTGGAAAAAAGTAACCAACCAAACCGCTATTATCTCACAGACGCCACTAGTATTCACTCCCTTCAAAGGAACCCATGTAGATAATATATCTTGGCCAGAAGGCCCCGGAACCAATTCGGATTCATCAAATAGCTATTTTTATTATCCTAAAGGCAAAGAGCCGTATTTCAGTTATCTATTTCGGTTTTATGCTGACAAAGGAACAAACGAAACTCCATTTAATTATTTTGCCTACACAATCCAAAAAAAAACACATCTGCTACTTCACTTTGAAGACCTAGATTCATGGATTGGCTGGGCATGCCATACTCAAAATTTTGCTATTCAGAATAGGTTACATGAAGGATACTTTTACCCAAAACACACATTTATTAGAAACTACACAAAAGTAGGGCTAAAAATGGTGTTATATAATATGCCTGATTTTCTTGATTTCCCATACTTTCATTTATATCAAGCAAATCAATTAATGCTTAAAAACAATACAACTGGGCAAGCATTGAGCAACAGTGCGCTATTAATTCCTAGGGATGGTATAAAAAAGGCATTTGCAAGTAATCAAAAAACTATTTTGCTGGATGAAGATGTAATTTCTGCGGATGAAGCCAAGCAATTCAGAATTATAATCAAGGATGTATTAAACACCAATACAACCGAGCATTTTGCCAAACTGTATAACCTACCCATTGTGGATATGTATAGCCTTTATAAAACGATTTTAGCGGGTAAATACCATACCGAAGATGGTTTATTTATTGACCCCTCATTCCCCAATGGCAATTTCTTTTCGGAAGATGGAATACACCCCACTGCTATTGGTAGTGCAGTAATTGCCAATGAAACGATTAAAAAAATCAATGAAAGATATAATACTAAAATACCACTTATTAACGTAACTCAACTTGCGAAACGTTTATGATAAAAGCTGATAAGTAATTGGTTCAACTAAGGATTTTTCGTAAAAATGAATAGTTTATGTGTATTAAAAATCAAAGAGATGGGAAAGAATATAATGTTTGTAATACTCAATATAGTTTGTTTTATCTTACTTCGATATTTAACCATTTTAATGATTTTTCTAATAGGAGGCTATGCCAGTAACCAGTTTATAGATTCTTATTGGTACTTCTTTCCCTCATATTTATTACAAGTTCTTGTTTTAATTATTACAAATAAAACTAAGAACAAGCTACATTATATTGTTATCAGTATAATTAGTATTTTATATTTAGTTTCATGCTTACGGCTCATTCCAAGTGTTATTTTACCATATTAATAGCTTTAATAAAATGTAGCCTCAAACTTACCTTCTGAACAAGTCTTCAAAACATTGATAATAATTATTGGTTTGGAGAATAGAATAATTTTCACCTCTGATGTAATTAGTCTAGTACTTATGCCTTTTCACAAACTAAATCAAGTGAAGAAAAGCTTCACTAAAACACTTTCCAATTTCTTTCTATCCATTCTTTCTCACAAACAACTCAATTCAGAATTTTATTCTGTTTGATACTCCTATTTTAGCAACAAACCAAACGAATCCTATCTCTGAGATAGGATTTTCCATCTTTTTGATAAGCTATCCTATCTCAGAGATAGCTTCTTCCATCTTTTTGATAGGTTGTCCTATCTTAGAGATAGTTTCTTCCGTCATTTTAATAGGTCGCCTATCTCAGAGATAGCTTCTTCCGTCTTTTTGATAGGTTGTCCCACCTTTGAGATATTTTATTTTGTCCGTGAGCCGATTAATCCCATTATTCGGCTCATATTTTTACTATATTTGAGCCGAATACATATTTTAATCGGCTCATCATGTATAATTGGCAATTTGATAACTGGACTCAGTTTGAATACGACATTCGTCTTTTCGATGAAGTTGATAAACAATTTCATTCACTTGCAGGACAAAATGGAGGTGTCGTTCAGCTATTAGCCCAAGATGAAAAGGAGGCTTCAATACTTACTTTATTGGTCAAAGAAGCCATCAAAACCTCTGCCATTGAGGGTGAATTAATCAGTCGAGAGGATGTGATGTCTTCTATCAAAATTAATTTAGGCTATAATACCAATATCCAATCGGTTAAAGATAAACGGTCGATAGGCATAGCCCATGCCATTGTTACTTCCAGAGAACATTTCGAAAAACTTTTAGATGAAACAATGCTATTTGAATGGCATCAGGCTATTATGTTGGGTAATACCAGCGTCAATGCAGGTATATGGCGCAGCCACGAAGAACCCATGCAAATTATTTCGGGGGCAATTGGGAAAGAAATAGTACATTTTGAAGCACCGCCTTCTAAGGATGTTCCCAAAGAAATGAAACGTTTTATACAATGGTTTAACGATACCAACCCCAAAGGAGAAACACCCATCAATAACGCTATTGTACGTGCAGGTTTAGCACATTTGTATTTTGAAAGTATTCATCCTTTTGAAGATGGGAATGGACGTGTCGGAAGAATCATTGCAGAAAAAGCCTTATCGCAACACCTACAAAGTCCTGTTTTGCTGAGTCTTTCAACCACAATTTCAATTGATAAGGCAAGTTATTACGAGCAATTAAAAAATGCTCAACGAGGAAAAGAGGTAAACAATTGGCTTATCTATTTTGGTAAAGTTGTATTGGATGCACAAAAAGATTTCTTTAACACCGTACATTTTACGATAAAGAAAACCAGATTTTTAGACAACATTAAACACCTTGTAGATGCCAAACAACAAAAAGTAATTTATAAAATGCTTCAAGATGAAACATTTGAGGGCGGTATGAATGCCAGAAAATATCAATCCATCACCAAAACCTCAAAGGCAACTGCTACCCGAGATTTAGCAGATTTAGTACAAAAAAACATCTTGTTTCAAACAGGCGGCGGACGGAGTACGAGTTATTATGTTTGTTTGGAGTGAGGATTCCCCAATTTGACGTTTGTTTCAGATTGGTCGTAGCGGACAATGTATGAGAGCTATTATCTTCACTTCAATAAAGCCCGAACTTTATCAAAATCTGGATGAGTGATATTTGCCTTTTCTAAATCTACTAAATCATTTAAAAAGCTTTCTTTCAATGGTTTTTCATTATTACCTATTAAATTTTGCTTTTCTTGATAGATTTTTTTTGCCTCTACCCAACGATTTTGTAATAAAAGTGCCAAAGCTAAATTAGTATAAATCCAATTTTTCTGAGGAGCGACGGCTAAACCTTTGCGAGCAAAATCCTCTGCCAATTTGTACTCTTTACAAAACAAAGCATAACATGAGGCACTACCTAAGGCGGATGCTTTCTCTTCTTTGGTGGCTAAAGGATATTGGGAATTAAATTCTATTATCGCTTGCTCGAAGCTTAATTTATGCTGATAAAGAGAATCAATGGATATATATTTTGATAAAACATCTTTTACACTTTTTGCTTTTTGCCAAAAGATATCATCATTTAATAAAACAGCCACGGTTTGATAACTTTTTAGCCCTTTTATCATAAAGCTCATAGTTTTTTCTATCTCATTTTCATTTGCCCAAAATAACGCATAGTTAATTTGTGTTATCGCCACATCAGATAAGTATAATTCAGGATTTGCTTTGGCGAAGTTTTCATAAATTTTCAAGGCTCGCTCGTAGGCTTTCTGGGCTTGCACTTTTAGATTATTGTCCTTATAGAATATCCCCAAATTATTTAAGGTCATCGCCACGTTAGGTAAGTACTGATTAGGATTTGTTTTGGCTAAGGATTCAAAAATCTGTAAGGCTCGCACATAGGCTTTCTCTTTAAAATTATTGTCGCTGTAAAAATTCCCCAAATCGTTTAAGACTCCAGCCATATCAGGTAAGTACTTCTTAGGATTAATTTTGACTAAATCCTCATGAACCTGCAAAGATTGCTCGTAGACTTTCAATGCCTGCTTTTTTAAGTCATTCTCCTTATATAGTATCCCTAAATTGTTTAATATCATCGCTACGTCAGGCAAGTACTGATCGGGATTTTCTTTTGCTAAGTCTTCCTTTATATGCAAGGCTTGCTCATAGGCTTGCTCGGCTTGCCCTTTCAAATTATTGTCCTTATAAAATAAACCTAAATTGTTTAAGGTGCCAGCGACATAAGTTAAGTACTGGGCTGAATTATTCTTGGATAAGTTTTGAAAAATCATCAAAGCTCGTTCATAGGCTTGCTGAGCTTGCTCTTTTAAATTATTGTCGCTTAAACAAAATCCTAAATTATTTAAAGTTGTTGCCACATCAAACAAGTACTGTTCAGGATTAACCTTTGCTAAATCTTCATAAATCTGCAAAGCTCTTTCATTAACTTCTTGAGCTTGCTTTTTTAAATTACTATCGTTGTAAAATACTGCCAAATTATTTAAGGTCTTAGCCACATACGCTAAGTACTGTTGTGGATTCTTCTTGGCTAAGTCTTCATAAATCTTCAAAGCTCTTTGATAGGCTTGCTGGGCTTGTTCACTTAAATTATTATCCTGATACAATACTCCTAAGTTGCTTAAAGTCATCGCCAGATAAGTCAAGTACTGTTCTGGGTTCTTCTTGGCTAAGTCTTCATAAATCATTAAAGATCTTTCATAGGATTTTTGAGCTTGTTCACTTAAATTATTATCACTGTAAAAGACCCCTAAATTGTTTAAAGTCATAGCCATATCAGCCAAATAAGTTGATGGATTCTTCTTGACTAAGTCTTCATAAGACTCTAATGCTCTTTGGTAGGCTTGCTGAGCTTGTTCTCTTAAATTATTAGCTCTATAAAAATTTCCTAAATTGTTTAAGGTTGTCGCTACATCAGGCAAGTAAACTACTGGATTCTTCTTAGCTAAGTCTTCTCTTATCAGCAAAGCTCTTTTGTAAGCTATTTGAGCTTGCTCTGTTAAGTTATTGTCTTTATAAAATATCCCTAAATTATTTAGAATCATTGCCATATAAGGCAAATTCTGTTCGGGATTGTTCTTTACTAAGCTTTCTTGTATCTGCAAGGCTCGATTATAACTTTGTTGGGCTAAAGATTTTAAGTTATTAACCCTATAATACTCACCCAAATTGTTTAAAGTTGTAGCTACATTAGTCAAATACTGCTCGGGATTTGCTTTGGCTAAGGTTTCATAAATTTGCAAAGCTCGCTCGTATAATTCTGCTGGGCGTTTGGGTCTATTTTGTTTTTGGAGGAAATAAGCATACTCAAAAAGCGTATTAGTATTATTGGTATCTGCTTGGTAGGCTTTTTCAAACCAAATTTCACTGGAGTCTATTTGAGGTATTAAGTTGTATAATTGGGCTTTTAATAAACATTTAGCGATATAGTTTTTTTTGTTTTGTTTTGCTAAAGTTGTATGAGCATTGGCTAATCTTTCTTCATTTTCATAATCCAATCGCTCTTGGTCTATTTGGCTGGGGTTCAATACTTTTTGAGCAAGCTCAAAATTACCCTTCCTAAAATAGGCATAGGCATTTAACAAAAAAGAATCAGGCTGAGAACTTTGAGCTAAAACGCTTGCAATTTGTTCAGAGATATTCGTTTTTTCTACTCGCTGTTTTTGTATAAAATCTAACTGTTTGTAAAGTGAATCTATTCTAAACATCAGACTTTTACGCTCCTTTTGGCTATCAAAAGCTAATTTTTCAAAAGCATTTCTATGTTTTTCAATTTGTTTAGTTAATTCACCTTCTTTTTTATCAAAATCTTTCTCCAAAGAAATTTTACCAATATAAGCTAGATGTTGTTTGATGTATCTATCTTTTTCTTCATTTTTAGCTAAAATAATTTCAATAGGCATACTTCTGTCTTTGGGTAAAATATAATTTCTAAGGTCATAATGATTTACCAAAGCATAATTAGTATTTTCTACATAAAGATTAATGGCATCACCCGAGGTTTTCCCATGAGAGTTTTTAAGATTGGGAAAGGTAGCAAATCCAGTTCCGTTCGTTATAGTATTTCCTATTCCGTTGATGGTTACAGCTATTCCACCTAAAGCCTTCCCTTCAGAAGTATTTAGTACTGTTCTTATAGTTAGCTGTTCTTGTGCTAAACTATGCAGAATACATACAAAGAAAATGTAAACAAAAATTGAGATGCTTTTCATAGGAGTATTACTTTTTCAATACTAAGCTTATTGTTTTACAAGGGTTTGCTGTGTTGCCAATACAACTTCCTTCATAATTAGCTACAGTTGCAGTAATATTAATGTATTGTTGCAACTGTTTTTCAATCGGTAGTTCTAGCAAATAATTTCCATCAGCTTGAGTTGTAGTACTTACTCCTTCTGCTTGTACTATAATGTTGGCTAAATTGTGGGTTTTATTGTCATCAAAAATTACTCTTCCATAGAGGCAACATCTTTCTTTGGCAGGTGCTAAAACTAGATTAAGGATTTCATTTTTAGGGATAGAATAAATAGCACTTTTACCATGTTTGTCTATTTGCCAATTGTAATTTAACACTTCAATCTCTACACTATCGGCATCTCGCATAAAAGTAAGTAATACCTCACTCTCAGAATTTAAGCCATAGATTTTACTGAATTTTCCAGAGCTAACCTTTATCACTTGCTTTTCATTGGCTAAAACAGAGGTGCCTTGCCAATCTTTTACTTGTATTTTCAAACTAGATTCCTCTGTTGGAGGGGAAATTTTATTGAATATAAAAGCACATAAAATCACTAAAACGGCAAACATTCCTGTTGATTTGATAAAATTATTTTCAAAGCTTATTTTTCCCCTCCATAGTTCTGTTAAACAAGCTATACCAAAGATGAATAGAACAATGGTCATAATCCACTGGGAACTGTTTTTTAATGGCTGAAAATAAACAAGATAAATTGCTCCTATAATAGAAACTAGACCAATAAGTATAATAATATAAAATTTGGGTGATGATTGAGAAGGATGGGGCATAGCAATTTGAGATAAATTAATTACTAAAAATAATAAAAAACACTTGTTCTTAATTGTTTAATATTGACTTTCTTTTTGGTGCCACATCGCTCAAGAATATTTTATGACACGACACTTAAATCTTTATGTATGTCAATTACATTTAGTGACATTACGTTTAAGTCTTTATATATGCTAATTTCATTTAGCAACATGGCTTTAAAGTCTTTATATATGTCAATTATATTTAGTAATATGACGTTTAAATCTTTATATATGCTAATTTCATTTAGTGATATGACGTTTAAATCTTTATATATGTCAATTTCATTTAGTGATATGACGATTAAATCTTTATATATGCCAATTTCATTTAGTGATATAATTAATGTTTGACTCCATTCACTCAAAACAAAATCCCCTCACAATCCACCGCCACGGCAATATCCAAATCTCTAAAAGTATTGATTAAACATACTTTCTGAAAAGTAGCGAGGTCGCTTGCTTGGATGATTCTTTCTTTTACTAATCCTTTATCTAATAATTGTTGTCGGCGAGTACCTTTCAGTAGTGGTGTTGACGGCACAAACCATTGGCTTCCGTCATAAAAAGCCAAACAGGCAATGGTACAATCTGTTATCAATCCATTTTGTAGCATAATTACTTCATCGGCTTCGGGGTTTTGTTGAAGTAAGTCTCCAAACACTTGTCTGTCAGCATATTTATACGAGTAATCAATACTGGGAACAGCTACTACTTTTAGTTTTGTAATATTTTTAAAAGTATAGGGAGCAAAAGTAATTTCTTGTATTTCGCTTTCGTAAAGTACTCTACAACGCACAATTCCTTCACAAAAATCCGCAGGAATTTGGATGATTCCTTCCAAGTTCACAGCCTCTTCTACTTGAAATAAAGCTTTTCTGGAAGCATTAAATCGCTGGTTGTGGTATTCGATATGCTGAAATTTTCCGTCTTTGATTTGTATGGTTTCTAATAATTGCATAGCTTGTAAACATCTGTTCGTCAATCAAACCCAAAGATATGAAACATCTGAATGATTTATTGTTACTCGGCGACCCACGTTTGTATGAAGTTTGTGAACCTGTTAACAAAGAAGAATTGCCTTTGGTAAAAGAATGGGTAGCAGATTTGCATAATGTGATGGAAGAAATCAGGGCAAAGTACAATTTTGGCAGAGCCATCGCCGCCCCACAACTGGGCATTATGAAAAGAGTAATTTACATGAATATTGATAAACCTGTGGTTTTTATCAATCCTGTTTTTGATAATATTAGCGAAGAAATGTTTGAAATGTGGGACGATTGTATGAGTTTCCCCAACCTTTTGGTAAAAGTAAAACGTCATAAATCGCTAACGATACATTATTTAAATGAACATTGGCTAGAACAATCTTGGCAAATGGAAGATGACCTTGCTGAACTTCTGCAACACGAGTACGACCATCTAAATGGAGTACTTTGCACCATGCGAGCGGTTGATGATAAAGCGTTTAAGTATAGGATGTAGCTGATGAGTGACTAGTTTTGAATGCGGAGCGAGGAGTGTAAAACATTCAGCACTCCGCACTCAAAACTCTCAATTCCTAAAGTGTTGGATAATCAATAAACCCTTCGTCACCAGGAGTATAGAAAGTATCTCCATTTGGAACAGCTAATTCAGCTCCTTGTTTCAAACGTTCTACTAAATCTGGATTTGAAATAAATGAACGACCAAATGCAATTAAATCTGCTGCTCCAGAAGCTAAATCAGCCTCCGCACGAGCAACATCATATCCACCAGAAAGTATTAATGTTCCTTTAAAAGCTTTACGAACATTATCAATTACTGTCTGAGGAACTGCTGGCGCACCCATTGACTCATGGTTTACCAAATGCGTATAAACAACGCCAATTTCATTTAATTTTTCAGCAATGTATTGATAGTCAGTATCAATTGTATCAAAAAACCCTACATCATTAAATACTCCATAAGGAGAAAGACGCACACCAACTTTGTCTTTTCCAATCGCTTCAACTGTTTGAGAAGCAATTTCTAACAAAAATTTAGCACGACCCGTAATATCACCACCATACTCATCTGTACGAATATTTGATTTTGTATTGATAAATTGATCAATCAAATAACCATTTGCTCCGTGGATTTCTACACCGTCAAAACCTGCTTCAATAGCATTTTTTGCAGCTTGTACATATTCCGCAATAGTTAATTTGATTCCTTCAATAGTTAAAGCCAAAGGTGTTGGTTGTGCTTGCATTCCTTCAGTATCTGTCCACATTTGTCCTGCGGCAGCTATTGCCGAAGGAGCAACGATAGAAGCACCGGCTGGCATATTCGCTGGGTGAGCTACACGTCCACAGTGCATCAATTGAATAAATATTTTTCCGCCTTTTGCATGAACAGCATCCGTTACGTTTTTCCAACCTGCAATTTGTTCTGGAGAAAAAATACCCGGAATACGAGCATAACCTAAACCATTTGGCGAAGGGGAAGTACCTTCTGTAATGATTAAGCCTGCCGATGCACGTTGTGCATAATAAGTAGCAATTGATGGAGTTGGGATATTTCCGATAGCTCTTGAGCGTGTCATTGGAGCTACAACAATATGATTGGCTAATTCAATGTTGCCAAGTTTGGCAGAAGAGAATAATTTAGAACTCATAATGATATTTTTAGATTGTTAACACATCGAAACTTTTCGATACGTTAACAATCTAAAAACGTTTAAGAAAGTTCCTGAAAGAAAGCGGAAAGTTTTTTAAAATTTTCTCTGTTCAAAGAAATCTTATGAAACTTTCCTTCTTTTTTAGATGCTACTAATTCACTTTCAATTAGTATTGAAACATGATGCGAACAAGTAGATTGTGAAAGACCTATCAATTGTTGAACTTCTCCACAATACATTTCTCCTTTTTGAGATAATGTTAATAGAATTTTCAGACGATAACTATCAGCTATCGCATTCGTGGTTTTTTCAACAAAATGAGTAATCTCTTGCATGTTTTTTAGTTTACTTCTGCCATGAAAATACCAGAAGTAGCATCTTGTTTGAACGATTTCATAATCCAACCTCCGCCAACTACGTCGTCACCATCGTAGAAAACAGCCGCTTGTCCCGGTGCAATACCTGAAACTGCTTCGTGGAAATGAGCCTTTATTTTATTGCCTTCTTGCCAAATGGTAGCGGGTGTTCCGGCATCTTTGTAACGTACTTTTGTAATGGTTTCAATCGGATTATCAATAGAAGCATATTTTGATAGGTTCAATTGACCAACCACCATGCCGTCTCTTTCTAAATCTTTATCACGCCCCAACACTACTTCGTTGGTTTCTTTTCTGATTTCAGTCACAAAAGCTGGATAGCCCAAAGCGATGCCTAAGCCTTTTCTTTGTCCGATGGTATAAAATGGATAACCTTCGTGTTTGCCAAGAATTTTTCCGTCCGTGTCCAAAAAGTTTCCGCCTTTTACTCTTTCTTCCAAGCCTTCTACTCTTCTTTTGATAAAACCACGGTAATCGTTGTCAGGTACAAAACAGATTTCATAGCTTTCAGATTTATTCACTAAATCCATAAAACCTCTTTCTGTTGCCATTTCTCTGATTTTGGCTTTTGTCAAATGTCCTAAAGGCAATTTTGTACGAGCCAAACTTTCTTGCGAAACGCCCCAAAGTACATAGCTTTGGTCTTTCCAAGTATCAGCACCTTTTGAAATAATATGCCTACCGTTTTCTTCACGGATATTGGCATAATGCCCCGTGGCAATAAATTCGCAATCTAATTTATCCGCTCTACGCAAAAGTGCATCCCATTTGATGTGCGTATTGCACATTACACAAGGATTTGGCGTGCGTCCTTCGATGTATTCGCCCGTGAAGTAATCAATTACGGCATCACCGAATTCATTTCTAATATCTAAAATATAATGTGGAAAGCCCAAAGAAACAGCAACGTTTCGGGCATCGTTGATGGAGTCTAAAGAACAGCAACCTGTTTCTTTTTTTGTTCCGCCCGAAGAGGCATAATCCCAAGTTTTCATCGTCATTCCAACGACTTCATAACCTTCTTCGTGTAGCATTACTGCTGCTACCGAACTGTCGATACCGCCACTCATGGCGACTAAAATTCTTCCGTGTTTGCTCATTGCACTGCTCAGGTTCAAGGCCTGACGTTTAAAAATAAAAAATGCGAGTATTGAATCAACTCAATTATGTTACAAATTTACAATAATATTCAACATCATTTCTGATTTTTTGGTTCTGGATAGAAAGCTTGGTAGTTTTGTAAGATTTTAGGATTTGAAGACTTTAGAATTTTGAGATTGGAGGACTTTAGGACTTAAAGACGCAAGACAAAAGAAACAAGAATGAAAACGAAGTACTTGAAGAACATAAAATCAGTGTAAATCAGCGAATTTTATTTCAGAAAATCTGCGAGTTAAAAGACAAAAGAAGGAAGATTAAAGACTTACAAATAAATCTCTGGTAAAAAGAAAAAATAAATAAAAGCTTAGGACTAAAATCTGACATCCGATAGCCGAAATCCGATAGCCATATAAATTATGCTTAAAACAACTGTAAAAGTATCAATGTTAAATAACCTTTCTGACGCACGTTATTGCGCTGGAATGGGGGTTGATTTGTTAGGTTTTTCGATGGATGAACTTGACTTTGAAAAATTCAAAGAAATGCGTGGCTGGTTAGCTGGCGTACAAGTGGTTGGAGAAACAGATTCAACAGATATATCAAAAATTATTGAATTAACTGAAAACTACCAACCCGACTATTTACAAGTAAGTGCTTGGGAGAATTTGGCTGAAATTCAAAGAATTGGTTTGCCAATTATTCTAAAAGTAGATTTTGCGACGGCAAATCTTCCTGCTTTGTTTCAAACTACGAAAGGAATGGTTGAGTACTTTTTATTGGAAAATTCTGACGAATTTGGCGTAATTGATGAAGCAACTTTAAGTCAAGTAGATGCTTGGTCGTTTCAGTATCCAATCTTGTTAGGTTTTGGAGCGAAAGAATCAAATGTAAATGACCTTTTAGAACAAACCCAATTAAAAGGATTTGCCCTAAAAGGAAATGATGAAATCAGACCGGGTTTTGGCGATTTCGATGAATTAATGAATATTTTGGAAGTACTGGAAACAGATGATTAAGGTTTCATTGGAAATTTATCATCTCTGTGATTACTTACTTTGAAAGATAGGTACACTCCCATACCTAATAACATGATGGATACAATTGCTAGCGCCATAATTGTAGATTTTTAAGGTTAATAAAGGTTTATTTCTGAAAATACATACGTTAAAACGTACTCATTAGATTTAGATTAACACCCGAAAATAATTGAAAGCTATTGATTTTCAACAATTTCCGCAGAAATTGTATCCATTAATTTATTAAACGGTAAATTTGAATCTAACCAATTGATTTTCAGCCCATCATTTTCCATTTTCCTAAAGTAAGTCATCTGCCTTTTTGCGAATTGATGAATGGCTATATTCAGCTTTTCAACCATTATTTCGCAAGAAATTTCTTCCTTTAAATATTGCGTAATAAACTTATACTCTAGTCCATAAAAAATAAGTTTTTCAGCAGGAATACCTTTCGATAAAAGTGTTTGTACTTCTTCTATCATTCCATTTTCTAAACGATGAGTTAATCGTTTTGTGATTTTTTCTCTACGAAGTTCAGTAGCTGGGTTTAAACCAAAAAATGTAGCTTTGGGAATAGCTTGTGGTGTAATTTTAAATGTAGGATTGTTCTTCAAAAAAAGACTGATTTCAATGGCTCTGATTAATCTTTTCTTGGTAGAAGTATCCGATTTTTCTGAATAAACGCTCTGGTTTTCTTCAAAAATTTTCAATAATTCTTCGGTAGATTTTTCAAGTAATTGCTCTCTCAACTTTAAATCTATCGGAATTGAAGTAAACTCGTAACCTTTCAAAACGGCATCCAAGTACATGCCTGAACCTCCGCAAAGTATTGCTTTTTTTCCTCTTTGAATAATATCTGTGTAGGCTTTCTGAAAATCTTGTTGAAATTGATAGATGTGATAGCTTTCGCCAGCGTCTATAATGTCAATTAAATGATAAGGAATTTTCTTGCCATCAATCGTGTATTCATCCAAATCTTTACCTGTACCAATATCCATTCCACGATATACTTGTCTGGAATCGGCACTGATGATTTCTCCATCAATCTGATGAGCCAATTGTACTGCTAAATGTGTTTTCCCACTTGCAGTTGGACCAAGAATAACGATGAGTGAAGACATTTTTTAGCTTTCGGATTTCGGTTGTCGGCTTTCGGATTTGTTTTAGCTTTTAGTTTTCGATTATCGGATTTCGGTCGTCGGATTTCGGATTTTATTTTAGCCTTCAGCCTTAGCTTATCTCATCTTAACTTATTTTCACAATTATTTAAAAATGAAAGCTGATGACCGATAGCCGAAAGCCATTTGGCTACATTAACAATCGCCAAATAGCTGAAAGAAAAATTCCAAGAATAGCAAATGGTGTAAGTACTTTCCAAGTAAGATACATCAATTGGTCAACACGTAAACGAGGGAAAGTCCAACGAATCCACATTTGTACGAATACTCCTGCATACGATTTTGCAATCAACCAGAAAAATCCCCAAATTGCTCCAGACCAAGTATTGGGCTCGCCAGAAGTCCAATCGGCTAATTTCAGAAAACCAATATTTGGGAAAGGCGTATTCCAACTTCCTAAGAAAAGAATCGCTCCAAGAATACTCACTAAAAGCATCATTCCGTATTCCGACAAAAATACTAAAGCCCAACGCATACCAGAATATTCTGTGTGGAAACCTCCCACTAATTCAGATTCTGCTTCGGGTAAATCGAAAGGAGCTCTGTTACATTCAGCCAAAGTAGCAATAAAAAAGATAATATAAATTGGGAAGAAAAAGGGAACTCGAACAATATTCCAAGTTAAGAACCCTCCTACTTTAGAAACATCAATGTCTAAAAATTTTAAGCCAAACAAGTAATTGGTTTCTTCAGTATAAATTCCTTGTTGCAAACTGATTTCTTGCAGGTTAAGACTTTGAGAAATCATTGCCACACAAATTACCGTCAAGCCCAAAGGTACTTCATAAGAAACAATTTGTGCCACAGAACGCATCGCACCAAACAATGAATACTTATTGTTTGAAGCCCAACCAGCCATTAAAATACCAATAATATCTATCGAAATCACAGCCAATAAGTAAAACAAACCAACTTCCGCTTGTGAACCTTGAAGATATTCGCTTGGTCCTAAAGGCAATACGGCGAATCCTGCAAAAATGGCTACGAAAATAATACAAGGAGCTATCAGGAAAAGACGCTTGTTAGCCAAAGCTGGCACAATGTCTTCTTTTTGAAGTAATTTTATTAAATCGGCAAGAACTTGTAGCAAACCATATTTCCCAACTTCCATCGGACCCAAACGGTCTTGCATGAAAGCTGATACTTTCCGTTCTGCATATACACCAACTACAACATTGGTCAATACTAAACTAAGACAAATAAGTAAGGCTATGTACATTTTTGAGAACTCTTGGGGAATTTGAAGATTTGAAGATTTGAAGATTTGAAAATATCAGCATCCTGTCCATTTTCAAATCTTCAAATTTCCAAATCTTCAAATCAATTGATAATTATCCTACCAAAGTAGCAAGGGCAATTGTTGCTTTTTCTAAAGCTTGTTCGAAGTCTTCAATCAAGTCTTCTACAGCTTCTAAACCAACGGCTACTCTTACTAAACCATCTGTAATACCCACTTCAGCTCTTTGCTCTGCTGTTAATTTTGAGTGCGTTGTTGAAGCTGGATGCGTAATAATTGTTCTAGTATCACCTAAATTTGGAGAAATCGAAGCAATTGTAATGTGTTTCGACATCTCGTTTACCATTTCAAAACCTCCTTTTACATCAAAAGTAAGAATTGCACCACCCATTTTCATTTGCTTTTTAGCTAGTTCAAATTGTGGATGTGAAGCTAAAAACGGATATTTTACAAAATTTAATGCTGAATTATTCTCTAAAGCATGCGCTAATTTCAAAGCATTTTCAGAGTGTTTTTCCATGCGTAAATGGATTGTCTCTAAACTTTTTGATAAAACCCAAGCATTGAATGGAGACATTGATGGACCTGTATGACGTGAAAAGAAGCGAATTTCTTTCACCAATTCTTCTCTACCACAAACTACTCCACCTAATACTCTTCCTTGTCCGTCGATATATTTTGTAGCTGAGTGAATTACTAAATCTGCACCCCAATCGGCTGGTGTTTGGATAATTGGTGTTGCAAAACAGTTATCAACCGCTAAAATCAAATTATGTTTTGCTTTTAACTGACAAATCGCTTCAAGGTCAATTAAATCTAAACCCGGATTCGAAGGACTTTCGCAGAATAAAAATTTAGTATTTTCTTGAATGGCCGCTTCCCAAGCTGAAAGGTCATGACCATCAACGAAAGTAGTTGTAATGCCCCATTTAGGAAGAATTTTACTTAAAATTTGGATACAAGAACCAAAAAGCGCCTTTGAAGCAACAACATGATCGCCCGATTTTAACAATGCTGCCATCGCTGCGAAGTTGGCAGCCATACCTGTAGCAAAGGCGATACCAGCTTCTGTGTTTTCAAGCATACACATTTTATCTACAAATTCATCCACGTTTGGATTCATGTAGCGAGAATAAATATTCCCTTCCATTTCATCAGCGAAAATGGCACGCCCTTGTTCTGCATCTTCAAAAGTAAAACTTGAAGTAAGATATAATGGAACAGAATGCTCACGGTTTTGAGAACGTTCTGCTTGTATTCTGATGGCTTTAGTCTGTTTTTTCATCGTATTCCGCAGTAAAAAGAATTTCAAAAAGATAAAATATCAGCCTCTAAATGAATAGATTTTGATAAGAACCGCAAAGATAGAACAAAAAAGCTGTCGTTGTTCCAAAAAACACCCATTACTGTGGCTTGTTATATTCAACTACAAGCAGTTTTACTGTTTTATTCTTTCATCAAGATGATAAGCGACTGTACTTTTAATCTTTACTTTTGAAAAGTCAGAATGAAGTGGATTCAATACATAGTTGAATTCGTCTGGAATAATTGCAGAAGGTACTTGAAAAACAAGATATTTATTTTCTTTTAATATGTTAGAACCAATCTCCATTGAAATCCTTTGATTGAACCAATCCTCGGGCAAGTTTTCTTTTGTCAGTTTAAATATTTCACATTTAGGGAGAATAACTTCAACGAAAACTAAATCATCAGGAATTTCCTCTTTTTTTACATGTACAGAAAATTCTAAAACACACATTGCTCTTGAAGAACCAAGATATAGACAAGGTATGCCTTTATGATTCCATCTACCTCCATATAATTTTGAACCTTCTCCAGATAAATCAGATGCGAACTTTGATTTTGTTAGCCTAAATACTCTCATTATGAAAAAATTCCATGTTCTATTCTACCTAAAATGTCATCCACTTTTTTTATACCCTCTACCGTGTTTAATAAATTAAAGGGAATCTTTTCATCAAGAGCACCATTAGGTTTTCTCAACCAATTTTCAAATTTCCTAGCATCACCAAAAACAGACAATCCATGTTCATATAAAGCCGATTGTTCTATTGTATTTCTTGGTGATAAACGATTGTTCGTAGTAACACGCAACTTGTGAGCTGGAATAACCGATATGTTACTTTTATTCGTTTTAAATCTTGGAGATAAATAACTATTTATATTAGAGATATTTCCTATTCTTTTTACATTATGCCTTGTATTCCTAGGAGTGCCCTTATTTAAGTTAGCTTCTTTAGTTTCTCCATTCTCTAAACTATCTAATTGCTCTAATTCCATAGTATTAAGGGGATTATAATTTGACACTTTAAAATAAACACTAGTAAATATAATGAAGTATCCTTGTAATTGTTATTCCTATTCGAACATATTTAACAAGTAAAAAAACAGAAACGATAAAATTCAACATTTCTTCAAAATTAAATATGACCTTTATCTCATGAAAATATTACTCATTGAAGACGAAAAAGAGATTTCTAACAGCATTAAAAGCTATCTTAAATCGAACGATATTATCTGTGAAGTAACGCACAAAGTTCAAGATGCTTTAGAGAAAATTGCTAGTTATGAATATGACTGTATCCTGCTTGATTTAATGTTGCCCGATGGCAATGGTTTTGAAGTTTTGAAAACATTGAAAAGATTAAATAAATCTGATGGTATCATTATCATTTCTGCCATCGAATCTTTAGATACTCGTTTAGAAGGTTTTAATTTAGGCGCAGATGATTTCCTGACCAAACCTTTTCATTTATCTGAATTGCTGGTAAGGATACATTCTTTGATCAGACGAAAAAACTTTAATGGCAATAACCTCATTAAATTCAACGAAATTGAAATTGATTTTTTTGCTAAAACAGTATCCGTAAATGATATAAAGATTGATTTCACCAAGAAAGAAATTGATTTATTACTTTATTTAATCGGTAATCATAAAAAAGTACTTTCTAAAAGTGCTTTAGCAGAACATCTTTCTGGCGACATGGCTGATATGCTCGACAACCACAATTTTGTGTATGCTCATATTAAAAATTTGAAGAAGAAATTAAACGAAGCTGGCTGTCAGGATTATATAAAATCTGTTTATGGCTTAGGATATAAATGGGAAGCATGAAAGGATTACTCCATAAAACCTTACTTTTTTATAGCATTTTCACAACAATTATTCTGTTGTCGAGCTACCCTTTTGTTTATTGGGCAATGGATAATCTTTATAAAGAAGATGTTGACGAAGCGATTTTTCAAAGAAAAGATGAATTTATTGCCTACAATTTACCAAGTCTAAAAATTGAAGATATTCAACAATGGAATCGTTTTAATAGAGATATTAAAATCTTGCCTGATACTGTTGCGAGCAAAGATTTCAATCATATTATCGAGCAAAAAAATTATGACGCTTTAGTTTCGGAATGGGAACCATATCGAATTTTATACACTAAAATTAAGATTCAAAATCAAGCGGCCGTACTAATGATTCAACTTAATTTGGTTGAGTCAGAAGATTTAATCGCTACGCTTGGGCGTTTTTATTTATGTATTTTATTCATTTTGCTGGCAGTTATTTTATTGTTTGCCAAATTTACTTCTAAGTATTTGTGGAAAAGTTTTTATGATACTTTACAAAAAATAGAGCGATTCAATCTCGAAAAACATGATGCTCCTACTTTTCAACAATCTAATATCAAAGAATTTGAACAATTGAATAAAAGCCTAAAGAAACTCATCACGGCAAACATTCAATCTTATCAATCACAAAAGGAATTTATTGAAAATGCTGCGCATGAATTACAAACGCCTTTGGCAGTTTTTCAAGGTAAAATTGATACGCTTTTGCAGCTTTCGGATGTTACTCAGAAACAATTTGTGATACTGAGTTCGATGAACGATACCGTTTCTAAGTTAAATCGTTTGAATAAAAACCTTTTGTTACTTTCCAAAATCAATACTCCTCAATACAATGAAACGATTCATTTTAATTTGGCAGAATTGATTAAAAAACCTTTAGATTTCTTTACGGAACAAGCTATTGCCAAAAATATTAAAATCAAGTTAGAGATGGATGATACTGTAATGGTGAAGGCGAATCTTATCCTTACAGAAATTTTAGTGAGTAATTTGTTCTTAAATGCTATTCGTCACAATGTCAATAAAGGTAGTATTCACATTTCGCTCAGTAATCATACTTTAGTTTTTGCGAATACTGGTATTCCTGAACCTTTGAATAATGACAAATTATTTACTCGTTTTTCAAAAGCAAATCCATCTTCTCAAGGCAATGGCTTAGGTTTAGCCATTATTAAAACCATTGCAGAACTCAATCAGTGGAATGTTACTTATACCTTTCAAAATAATCTGCATACTTTTTCTATAGTTTTCTGAAAACTCAAAATTTCTTCTAATTTGAACTATAGCTTTGCTTCAAATTAATATTAAAAACAATGAAGAAAATCCTTATATTATTTTGCTTTAGCATATTAAATTCCGTTGCATTTGCTCAAAAATCAGGAAGTATTGTCGGGAATTTAACCGCAAATCAAGAACCTATAGAATTTGCGACGATTACTTTATCTAAACTTCCAGATTCTACCAAAATCGTTTACTTTACAAGTTCGGATTCTTTGGGGCATTTTTCTTTTGAAAACATCAATCTAGGAAACTATTTGATGAAAGTAAGTTTGATTGGCTACAAAACATCCATTCAGAACATTAATTTATCAGAACAAAATAGTCCTTATTTTTTAAAAGACTTTAGGCTTTCAACAGATGATAAACTCTTGAATGAAGTAGTGGTAACTTCTCAGAAAAAACTCATTGAAAAAACTACCGAAGGTTTTATCGTCAATGCTAATGCTAATATTACGCAATTGGGCGGAACAGCGACAGACCTTTTAAAAAATACACCTACCGTATCGGTTGATGCTGAAGGAGCTATTACTTTAAGAGGAAAAACACCTTTGATTTTAATCAATGGTAGAAATTCAAATCTTACCAATACCGACCAAATTCCTGCAAGTAGTATTGAAAGTATCGAAATCATTAACAGTGCTTCGGCAAAATATGATGCCAATGCTGAAAGTGGGATAATCAATATCAAACTCAAAAAAAATACGCAAAATGGCACGAATGGAGCCATCGCTATTGGCGGGGGATTTGGGTCAAGAGAAAGAGCGAATAGTGCTTTGTTGATTAACCATAAAACTGACAAATGGAATATTGGTTTAGGTTATGATAATCGCTTTGCTGGTAGAACGAAACGTATCACCAGTAATCGAACAAATTTCAATTTACCCGATAAATATTATATCAATCAAGATAGAAATGATGAAAGAGTAGAGCGCTTGCAAAACCTAAAATTAAACTTAGATTTTGCACCAAATGAAAAAAACGCTTTCGCTTTTGAAGCCATCGGAAACCTTGAAGGACAAGACAATGATGAATTACTGAACAGTATCATTCAGAAACAAAATAATAGTTTTAATACGGGTAATAATCGCCATTCATGGGAATATAAGCGTTCAAAAGTGGCTGAATTTGCGTTGAATTACAATCATAAATACGATAATCCACAAAAATCTTTATCTGCAAGTATTACTTCTTCTATTGAAAACGGGAAGGAAAACACTGATATTTCAACACAAAATATCGACGAAAATGCGAATAATATCGGAGCGATTTTCTGGCAAAGAACACACAATTATGAAAATGGTGTTATTTCAAATGCCAAACTAGATTATACTTTGCCTATTTCTGAAAAAGGAATCTTAGAAACAGGTTACAAAGGGATTTTCCGTAGCATTAAAACTGATTTTGAAATGGCTGATAAACTTGAAAATAGCTACGTTATCAATCCTGCTTCTAGCAATATTTTTAACTTTAACGAACAAGTTCATGCGGTTTATGCGCTTTATCATTCATATTTCGGAACGGCTGAACAACCTAAAGTAAAGTATGAATTTGGGCTCAGAGCAGAACAAGTAAACAACAATGGCGAAACGCAAAATAACAGTACGCATTTCACAAACAATTATTTGAAGCTTTTTCCAACGGCTAATATCAGTTACTTTATCAATGCAGATGAATTTTGGAAGCTTAGTTATGGTAAAAGAATTAACCGTCCGGGTTTGGGGCAGTTAAATCCTTTTGTGGATATAACAGACGCATTGAATCCGCATAGTGGAAATCCGAATTTAAAGCCTGAAATTATTCATGCGGTAGAAATCAGTTATAATAAAGAATGGGATAAAGTTTCACTTTCATCAAATGTGTTTTACAGACATGCCAATAATACGATTAGAAACTTTTTCATCGCTCAAAATGATGGCTCAGTACTTAATTTACCCAATAACATCGGAACTGCCGACAGCTATGGTTTAGAAAATATTTTTACCGCTAAACCAACAGATTTTTATGATTTAAACGCCAGTATTTCATTATTTCAACAAAAATTAAATGGAAGTAATGTATCAAGTGATGCTATCCAAAGCTCTTTTAACTGGTACGGAAAGTTAATCAATAATTTTGCGCTTAGTAAAGGTGGAAAATTACAAGTAATAGCCAATTATAATTCAGCAGCGACTACTCCGCAAGGTAGATTAATAGCCTTATATAATGTAGATTTAGGTTTTCAACAAAAACTCGGCAAAGGAAATACCCGATTGGGTTTAGTGGTAGTTGATGTTTTTAATACCTTAAAAAGTGGTTCTAAAAATTTCACCAACGAATTTACAAGTTCACGTAGCCAAAAAGCTGATACAAGGGCAGTCATGCTTACTTTAGCTTATACTTTCAAAGCTGCTTTCAAAGAAAAACTATTAGATAATAAGTTTTCTAAAGAGTTTTAGCATTGTGTTATCACTAATAGGATACAAACTCCTACTTCTTGAAGTCTCCAATTTCGAGAAGTAGGAGTTTTAATTTCAGCAAATTTTCTTTTAGCCTAATCTCTCCTATTTTCCATTTCTTTTCCTTACTTTTGAATCATTAGACTCTCTTTATAAAATATTGTTTATCAATCTTGGCTTTATCAAAAAAGCCAATTGTTTAGTTTCTTCAGAAACTGAGCTGTTTTTGTATTTTCATATTTTATAAAGAATATCATGAATCAAATCATAAAGCTTGCCATTATTGGTGGCACAGGCAAATCAGGTAAATACCTTGTTCAACAGTTACTTAATCAAGGTTTTCAATTCAAAATGCTTCTTCGGAATCCTGATAATTTTCACATTACAAGTCCACAAATTGAAATTGTTCAAGGCGATGCCAGAAACCCAGAAGCTGTCTTTAATCTTTTAAAAGATTGCCAAGCGGTTATCAGTACTATCGGACAACCAATAGGCGAAAGTTCTATCTTTGGAGATGCCAGTAGAAATGTTTTGCAGGCTATGGAACAGTTAGGGATTAACAGATATATCCTTTTAACAGGTTTAAATGTTGACACCCCATTCGACAAGAAAAGTCCCAAGACAAAATTTGGGACGGATTGGATGAAAGAAAATTATCCTAAAACTACTTTAGACAAACAACTAGAATATGAAATGTTGGTAAAAAGTAAGATAGATTGGACTTTGGTTAGGCTTCCTTTAATTGAACAAACGACGGAAAGAAGACAAGTAAACACCAGTTTAGAAGATTGTATTGGCGATAAAATCAGTGCTACAGATTTAGCAGATTTCCTCATCAAGCAATTATCAGACATTACTTTTATCCGAAAAGCCCCTTTTATTTTTGAGGTTTAACTAGCAATATTTCCCTTATTTGATTTTATTAGGACAGATATATTTGTCCTAATAAAATCTATCTCAAAGATAAGACGACTTATTAAAATGATAGAAAAAGCTATCTCAGAGATAAGACCATCCATCTAGGAGACAGAACAAGCTATCAAAAAGATGGAAAAATCTATCTCAGAGATAGAACAACCTATCAAAAAGATAGAAAAACCTATTTCAGAGACAGGACAACCTATCAAAAAGATGAACACTCCCGAGATAGGATTCGTTTGGCTTTTCATTCAAAAATGAATCTAAAGCCAAATAATATTCTAAAATCAAGTTTTGACAACTTTCAAAAAGTTATCAAAACTCTTCGAGATGCTTTTCCAAATCCCGAATGGATGTTAGGATTATAGCAAGGTTTGAAATGTTGTTATAGAACCCTGAAAGGGTGAAACAGCTTGGGAAGAGGAATTATATTTTTGGTAATTTTTAACGAAATTGAAATATATTAGCACAAGAGAATCTATACTTTATACAAAAATGGAGCATAAACCTGCCACACAAAGTACCCCTTTATTAACTGATGTATTGGTTATTTTACAAACAGCCAGACAAAAAGCATATACAGCCGTAAATACGGCTATGGTTCAAGCCTATTGGTTAATGGGCAAAAGAATTGTAGAAGAAGAACAGAAAGGAGAACAAAAGGCTACTTATGGAGAGGCTTTACTTAAAAATCTGTCTGTGGCACTAACAGCAGAATTAGGAAAGGGGTTTTCTTATGCCAATCTTAGAAATTTCAGACAATTTTATCTTACTTTTCCTGATGCTGAGATTTGCTACGCAGTGTGTAGCAAATTAACATGGAGCCATAATCGCTTAATCATGCGTGTAGAAAACCCTGATGCAAGAAACTATTATTTACAAGAATGCTCCAACCAAAATTGGAGTACTCGTACTTTAGAACGAAACATTAATACATTTTACTACCAACGTTTACGGTCTTCACAGCAAAAACAAATTCAACAAACAACCGAAAAAACATACCTAAACGATTTTATTAAAGACCCTTACGTTTTCGAGTTTTTGAATATACCAGAGCCAATTACCTCATCAGAAAAAAACATTGAAAGTGCCTTGATTGAGAATTTACAGGCTTTTCTACTAGAATTGGGAAAAGGGTTTTCATTTGTAGGGCGACAATTTAGAATCTCGACTGAAACAAGTCATTTTTTTATTGACCTAGTTTTTTATAATTACTTGCTAAAATGTTTTGTATTGTTTGACCTGAAAACGACCAAACTAAGCCATCAAGATACTGGACAAATGGATATGTATATCCGTATGTTTGATGACCTTAAAAAACAAGATAACGACAACCCAACCATTGGTATAATACTCTGTACTGAAAAAGATGAAACAGTAGTAAAATATAGTATTTTGAATGAACACAAGCAACTATTTGCCACCAAGTATATGCCATATTTACCTACAGAAGAGGAACTAATCGCTGAAATAGTTCGTGAAAAACGAATGATTCAAGAAAGGGATGAGAGATTATAAAATTAAAATAGTTTTGTAGTACTCCCTTCGGGATTGTAATTATTAGGTTTGGCAAATTTAAAATTTGCCAAACCTAATAAAGTTTACTTCGTACGTTCAATTGTAAATTGGACAAGTCCTGCTAAAGATTTTTTATAGATAGAATCTGGGAAAGTTGAAAGAATGTTTTGTGCTTCTTCAACGATGTTTTTCATTACTTTGGTAGCATACTCCAATCCGCCAGATTGTTTTACAAATGATATTACTTCTGCTACTTTTTTAGGATTATCCGATTCGTTTTTGATGATATTGATGATGTTACGCTTGGTACTCCAACTAGCTTGGTTCAAGGCGTAAATCAATGGAAGTGTCATTTTCTTTTCTTTAATATCAATACCTAATGGTTTTCCAATTTCGGCATCTCCATAATCAAAAAGATCGTCTTTAATTTGAAAAGCAATGCCTACTTTTTCACCGAAAGAATGTGCTTTGGCAACCGTTTCTTCATCTGCACCCACAGAACTCGCACCAGCCGCACAGCAAGCGGCAATCAAGGTAGCCGTTTTTTGGCGGATAATTTCAAAGTAAACATCTTCAGTAATGTCTAAGCGACGAGCCTTTTCTATCTGTAATAATTCTCCTTCGGTTATCTCTTGAAAAGCGGTAGAAATGATTTTCAGGTTTTCAAAATCATTGTGTTGAACAGAGAGTAAAAGTCCTCTTGTCAATAGATAATCTCCTACCAAAACAGCGATTTTGTTTTTCCAAAGGGCATTTACCGAGAAGAAGCCACGACGGTAATTAGAATCGTCCACCACGTCGTCATGCACTAAAGAAGCAGTGTGCAATAACTCGATTAAAGCGGCTCCACGATACGTTTTTTCAGTGATTGTACCACAAATACCAGCCGATAAAAATACAAACATCGGACGTAACTGTTTACCTTTTCTTTGGACGATATAATTCATTATCGTGTCCAAGAGCATCACCTTTGTTTTCATAAACTCCTTAAACTTTCCTTCGAAGGCATTCATTTCAGTGAGGATCGGAGCTTGTATTTCTTTGATAGATAAATTCATAATATTTTTAAATGGCTTGCAAATTACGCTTTTCTCTAAAAAAATGTATATTGCTTGAATTAATAACCTGAAATTATTTTTTTAGTTCGTTAATTGATGAATCGTTCGTTTCACAAAATTGTTCATTCTAAACGTTGACGGAGTATCTATAAAACAATATTTAACCATGAGTAAAATTTTAGTTTTGGCGGGTGGGTCGGTAAAAGGTGCGTATCAAGCAGGAGTTGTAAAAGCAGTTTTTGAAACAGGGTTTTCTCCTGATGCCATCTATGGTATCTCGGCAGGTAGTATGAATGCCTCTTATTTAATCAATAGTTTTGGCAGACAAAGTATCGAAAACGATGGTTATATCGACTTTAATCAGGCAACGAAAGATTTGAATGACTTTTGGGTTAATAATATTTACGCTCCAGAATGCTTGTCACTGAGACGTGGCACTTACGAACTAGGACTTAGCGCCATCCGTAGAAACTTTGAAGGTTTATTAGATACTACACCATTAAGAGAAATTCTGGACAATAATATTTCGATGAGGAATCTAAATGCCAGTCCTGTTCAATTAAAAGTTGGTGCTGTCGATATTATCAATGGAAATATCGTGTATGCCAATCCTTCTTATGATCATTTCTTAGACTATATCATGGCATCTTCAGCCATTCCAATTTTGATGCCCGTTGTGAATATCGGAGGACAAAACAATATGGCATTTTTAGATGGCGGTATGCGTGATGTAGCTCCTGTTAAAAAAGCTATTCAAGACGGTGCTACCGAAATCATTTGTGTGGCTTGTCATACTCGGAACATTGATGGTGGATACTTCCCTTATGGAAATCTTTTGGCTTTGGTAGATAGAGTAATGGACATTGCCGTAAACGAATGTTTGAATGCAGATTTGGATTGGGCAGAGTTTAGAAATGAATGTTTACCAGCAGATGGTTCGCCAAGTGAATTTGGCATTTTGAAAGGACAATCCAGAATAAAGCTAAAAATTATTCGTCCACAACACCATTTGAATATTGATATTCAAGCATTCAATAGAGACGACATCAAAAGAATGTTACTATTAGGCTATGAACAAGGAATGGAGGAAATGAGAGAGTATAAGAAGTAGTTTTGAGTTGTGAATTATATAAAAGCTCATTGTATTTATAAAGATTGAAGTGGCATTTCACTAAATGTAATTGTCGTGTATAAAGATTAAAAGGTCATTTCACTAAATGCAAGTGACGTGTATAAAGATTGAGATGGCATATTACTAAATGCAAGTGGCGTGTATAAAGATTGAAGGGGCATATCACAAAAGGTAATTGACGTGTATAAAGATTAAAATGACATTTCACTAAATGAAAGTGTCGTGTATAAAGATTGAAAGGGTATATCACTAAATCAAGTATTCATATCCTGCTTATAATTTATGGTTTTGTATTTCGTAATTTATATTGTTATCAATTATAATTTATTGACAATTAGCTATTTAAATGTAAACAAAAACAATAATCGCTTTATTTATATCAATTATTGATTTTTAGAAAAAACATAAACATGTGTATTTACGAGTTACCGCTCATGCTATGACGACAAACGAATGACTAATAATTAAGATATTTAAATGACAAGAAGTTACTACTCAAATATAATTTCGGACTTCTTACAGGATGATGAAACACGAATTCTTGGACAACTAAGTTTGCATCACAACCATGCACTTGAAGACCTACAAAAAAATGCTTGGGTTAAACAAATAACAATTCTCAAAGACACACTTCAAGGTATTGACAATGGACAAATATATTTTGAATTTTCAATCCCGAGAATGGGAAAGCGAGTTGACAATATTTTAATAATAAACGACATTATTTTTGTTTTAGAGTTTAAAGTTGGTGATAATCAATATCAGAAACAATCAACAGAACAAGTGATTGACTACTGTTTGGACTTGCAAAATTTTCACGAAGGAAGTCATCATGAAAAATTAATTCCTATATTGATTTCAACCAAAGCAGACCCGATTGAAAACGTATTTACGAGTGTGAACAATTTATTTGAGCCTTTAAAAGCTAATCAACAAAATTTAAGAGAGGTAATTACTAAATCACTTTTACATAGCAACGGAAAACAAATAAATCCGAGCAAATGGGAAAATTCAATTTATAAACCAACACCAACTATAATTGAAGCGGCACAAGCACTCTACAAGGGACACAATGTAAAAGAAATATCAAGGCACGATGCAGGAGCAATCAATCTTTCAAAGACAACAGACTGCATTAACAAAATAATTGAAACGGCAAAAAGAGAACAAAAAAAATCAATTTGCTTTTTGACAGGAGTTCCTGGCGCTGGAAAAACACTAGCAGGACTAAATATAGCTAACGAAAGAATGAAAGCGGATGAAGATGAACATGCAGTTTTTCTTTCCGGCAATGGACCGTTAGTAGATGTATTAAGAGAAGCTTTGACCAGAGATGAGGTTGCAACCTCAAAAGAAAATGGTCAAGCACTAACAAAAAAACTTGCTGCAATAAAAGCTAACGCTTTTATTCAAAATATTCATCATTTTCGAGACGACAATTTAATTTCGAAGAAAGCTCCAGTTGAAAAAGTTGTAGTTTTTGATGAGGCTCAAAGAGCATGGACAAAAGAACAAGTAAGTTCTTTTATGAAAAGAAAAAAAGGCGTTGAAGACTTTGGTATGTCAGAGCCCGAATTCTTAATCAGTGTTATGGATAGACATGAAGATTGGTGCACAATTATCTGTTTAATCGGAGGCGGACAAGAAATAAATACTGGTGAGGCCGGAGTTTCTGAATGGCTTTCATCTTTGAAAAACAACTATCCCAACTGGGATATTCATTACTCTAATTTAATTTCTTCAGACGTTAATTATCTATCAAACATTGAATTACGAAATTGGGTTCGATCAGTAGCTACAGAAAAGCATGAATTGCATTTATCAGTATCTGTGAGGTCTTTTCGTTCAGAGAAAATTTCTGAATTAATGCACGAAATTTTAGAAGCAAAACATGAAAGAGCAAGTACTCTTTTAGGAGAAGTCAACAATGTTTTTCCAATTTTAGTTACAAGAGATTTGACAACAGCAAAAAAATGGCTGAGAACTCAAGCAAAAGGAAGTGAAAGAATTGGGCTAGTTGCAAGTTCGGGAGGCAGAAGATTAAGACCTTTAGGAATTGATGTTAAAAATGAAATTTCAGCCCCAAATTGGTTCCTAAACAATTCAGATGATATTCGTTCTTCGTATTTTTTAGAAGAAATAGCAACGGAATTTGACATACAAGGATTAGAAATTGATTGGGTTTGTATAGCCTGGGACATTAACTATTATTTTGAAAATGGAAAGTGGAATTGTCAATACTTTTCTGGAACTAAGTGGCAAAATATCCACAACGAAAACGACAAAACATATTTGCAAAATGCCTATAGAGTACTTTTGACAAGAGCCAGACAAGGACTAATAATATATATTCCAGAAGGTGACGACCTTGACTATACAAGACCAAAAGAATTGTATGACAAAACATTTAATTACTTTCAATTATGCGGAATAAAGACTATATAAAGATATTAGAAAAAGAAGCATGAACCGGTAACATAGGTTTAACAAAAGTAGGGCTTTAGTAATAATTTGAAACTTTGTGCTTCTAAACCCTCGCTGGTCTAAGTGTTTTTCACTTAGACCTACAAATAAATGCAGTCTCTGACTGCAACCACATGGTAACAATTTAATATTTTATAAAACGCAATGCCATTGTTCATGCCTAACGAGCAATTTCATTAAAAACATCCGCCACAGCAAATTTTATGAGACACTAATAGTGTAAAGAACCTAATGAAAAACACATTACATTTTCAAATCATCGAACCTGATAAATCAATCACTGATTTTGTTTATTGTTTTTCTTCTTTGCAAAACTTTTCAAATCAGCACGAAGCGGTGGTAATTCCTAATGGAAAAATTGATTTAATATTTTCAAAAACCAAAGAAAATCAAATCATTATTGCCTTATTAGGTTTAGAAACTAAACCCAAATACCCCAATCAAGAAGTCTCAAACTTTTTTTCAGTTAGTTTTAACCCACTTGCCATAGAATATCTCTTCAATCTTTCAACAGCCAACATCATAAATACTGGAAGAATATTGCCTAGTGATTTTTGGGATTTCTCTATTGATGACTTGAACGACTTTGAAAGTTTTTGTAAAAAAATTACACAAAAAATACACAGCCTTTTGCCTGATAAAATAGATGAACGCAAACGTAAATTATTTCAATTGATTTTTGCGTCAAATGGCGAAATGCCTATCAAAGAACTTTCTGAAAAAGTGCTTTGGAGTCAACGACAAATCAATCGTTATTTCAATCAACAATTCGGACTTTCTCTAAAAACATATTGTAAAATACTTCGTTTTCAAGCCTCACTTCCTCACATACATAAAGGAGAACTGTATCCGCAACTAAATTTCACCGACCAATCGCATTTTATTAAAGAAATCAAACAGCTTTCAGGCGTTTCTCCAAAAGAATTACATAAAAATAAAAACGACCGATTTTTACAATTTTTAGTCTGTGAGTAAGCATAATTTTAAAGTCTAAATTTTAAAATCATGTTGTTACAAAATAAGCAAATAGCCATTATTGGCGGTGGTCCGGGTGGACTAACATTGGCAAGACTTTTACAACTTAAAGGCGTTAATGTAAAAGTGTATGAAAGAGATATTGATAAAAATGCAAGAGTACAAGGTTCGCCTCTTGACCTGCACGATGATTCAGGTTTAGCAGCTTTACGAAAAGCCAACTTATTAGATGAATTCAAACAAAATTATCTAGTTGGTGCCGATAAAACTACCATTACGAATGCAATCGCAGAAATAGTTTTTAGCGACCACGAAACCGAACAAAGTGAGGATTTTGGACACGAACATTTCCGCCCTGAAATAGACCGAGGAGCATTACGGAAAATATTATTAGACTCATTGCAGCCTGAAAATATTGTTTGGGATAGTCACTTTTTATCAATGGAAAAACAAGATGAGGGTTGGCTATTACATTTCAAAAATGAGAAAAATGCCTATGCCGACATTGTGATAGGTGCAGATGGAGCAAACTCAAAAATTAGACCTTACATCACTGATATAAAACCTTTTTACTCTGGCATTACAATGCTTGAAGGTAATGTATATGAAGCTGAAAAATATGTCCCACACATTTCTGCGATATTACGTGGAGGAAAAATAATGGCTTTTGGCAATGAAAAAGATATTTTGATGGGACAAAAAGCTAATGGTGAAATTGGATTTTATGCAAGTTTCAAAGCAGAAGAAAATTGGACAACTGAGAGCGGTTTAGATTTTTCAAATAAAGCACAAATACTTGAATGGTTTAAAACGACATATTCAGAATGGAGTAATGTTTGGCATGAGTTATTTGAAAATGCAACGACGCCCTTTATTCCACGACCAATCAATTGCATGCCATTAAACCAAACTTGGGAAGCTTTGCCAAACGTGACAATCCTTGGTGATGCTGCTCACTTAATGCCACCTTTTGCTGGTGAAGGAGTAAATATGGCAATGCTTGACGCCTTAGAATTGAGTGAGCGTTTAACAACGAATCAACATAACTCAATACAAGACGCTATTTCTTTTTATGAAACAAATATGCGGAAGAGGGCTTCAAGAATGGCAGAAGAGTCACTTGAAAATGGAGAACGAATGCACAGTGAAAATGCACTAACAACAATGACCGCCTTTTTTAGTTAACAAGAATAAAAAAAATGCCGTTGCTAGTGAAAATACAAGCAACGGCAAAGAAATAATTCTAAATACTGCTTTTCATTCCTAATTCAGCATTCAAAACTCACAATTCTTAATTACACCGACATAATATCTTTTTCCTTATCAGCAAATACTGCATCTACTTTAAGAATATAACTATCAGTCATTTTTTGAATGCGCTCCTCTCCTGCTTTCACAGCATCTTCAGAAACACCTTCGTTTTTCAATTTTTTAATTGAACTGTTCGCATCTTGACGAACGTTTCTTACATTAATTTTCGCCGTTTCTATTTCCGCTTTTACTCTTTTTACTAAATCACGACGACGCTCTTCAGTAAGTGGAGGAATATTTAAACGGATAATTTCGCCATCGTTCATCGGCGTTAAACCAATATTTGAGTTACGAATTGCTTTTTCACATTCAGCAATCATTTTTTTCTCGAAAGGTTTAACAACAATTGTACGAGCATCTGGCGTATTGATTGATGCAGCTCCAGTAAGTGGAGTCATCATTCCATAATAATCTACTTGAATACCATCTAACATTGAAGGCGTTGCTTTTCCTGCACGAATTTTAGAAAGCTCAATTGCTAAGTGCTTGAGCGCTCCATCCATCGTTTCTTTGGCTGCATCAATGTAAAATTCTATTTCTTCCATTGTTTAATTTGGGATTTTCTATATTGATTACAAGGTTTTCGATTGAATTAGAAAATCTTCATCGGTTTACCTAAATCATTAACTAATTAAAGTTCCTACTTCTTCTCCTCTTGCTAAATCTACTAAGTTGTTACTTTTGTTCATATCAAATACAATGATTGGAACTTTGTTTTCTTGGCATAAAGTAAATGCCGTAGTATCCATAATTTTCAAACCTTTGCTGATTGCTTCTGTAAATGAAAGATTCGTATAACGAGTAGCAGTTGGGTCTTTTTCTGGGTCGGCAGTGTAAACACCATCAACTCTAGTTCCTTTTAATACCACATCTGCTTCGATTTCAATCGCACGCAAAGCCGCAGTAGAATCTGTTGTAAAATATGGGTTTCCAGTTCCAGCTCCGAAAATAACAATACGTCCCTTTTCTAAATGGCGCATCGCTCTACGACGAATAAATGGTTCACAAACAGCATCCATTTTGATAGCAGTTTGTAAACGAGTAAACATACCGTGTTTTTCTAAAGAACCTTGAATCGCCATGCCGTTGATAACAGTAGCGAGCATTCCCATATAATCTCCTTGAACACGGTCAATACCTGCTTTAGCTGCTGCTGCCCCACGGAAGATATTTCCTCCGCCAATCACAATGGCAATTTCAACGCCTAATTCTTTTACTTTCTTAATTTCAAGAGCGTATTGCTCTAAAATTGATGGGTCAATTACTTCACCATCTGAACTGAGGGCTTCGCCTGATAGTTTGAGAAGAATTCGTTTATACTTCGGTTTGTCCATGATTTAAGGTTTTTTTCGGAGGCAAAGATATACTTTTTTTTTATTTGGCGTGGAAAATTGTCGCTTATCAGGATAAAGACTTACTCAAATTCTATTAAAACCTGATTCTTTTCTACATTCTGTTTATTATTTACTTTAATGCTTTTTACTTTACCGTCGCCAGTTGCTTTCAAAACATTTTCCATTTTCATGGCTTCTAAAATCAATAATGAATCTCCTTTTTTAATGCTATCACCAACTTGTACTTGTATTGATACGATAAGCCCCGGCATGGGTGCTTTCAAATCATTTACTTTGGCATTGGCGGCGTCTGTCATTCCTAATTGTTCTAACAATATATCAAAACGGTCTTTTACGTTTACAACAAATTGCCTTTTGTTCAAACTAAGTAAAAACGTCTTTGCTTGATAATCGGCTTCTAGTACTTCAGCATTGTAAGAACGATTTTTATAGAGAATATGAAAATGATTTTTACGGATTTCAACAATGTCCCAGTCCAATGTTTGACCATCAATGATAGTGGCTGAATTATCAGCATGAATATTAAATGTTTGCTGGTTTACGATGGCTTTCAACATGAGAAATTTATTTAAGATTTGTTCACCAAATATACACCAATAAGAATAATACTCATGCCTAAATAATGCTGAAATAATATAGCTTCACCGTCTATCACTCCCCAAAGAATCGCAACGATTGGAATAAGATAAGTAACAGAACTTGCCAGCACGGCACTCGTCATCTGAATTAAACGATTGAAAAGTACCATCGCAATGGCTGAACCTAAAATGCCCAGCAACATCGCAAAAACTAGGGCTTGAATAGCATTAGGTTCTTGTAATTTTGAAATGAAGTCGGTCGAAAATAATACGCCAGCAGCAATTGGTCCGATGGTCATGAAGATACATGAAGTAATCAAGAATGAGTCGATTCCTAAACCCGTCAAATATTTTTTAGTAATGTTCAGATTGATTCCATAAAGTAAAGTAGCGGCAATCACAAAAAGTGCATAGCCATTTACATGGAAACCAGTAGCACCCGCCAAAATCAATAAAATAGCACCAATAAAACCAAGTACAATACCAAAGCTTTGTCGCTTGGTGATTTTATTTCCAAAGAAGCCCGCACCAATAATCAACGTAAACAAAGGCGTTGTAGAATTTAAAGCGCCAGAAACGCCACTATCAAGTTTTGAACCAGCCAACGAGAACAGGAAAGCTGGCAGAAGATTCCCTAATAAACCTGCTAATAAAAAATACTTAGCTTTAGCAAAAGGGATTTTCTTGAAATTGATAATAAAAAATGGAAGAAAGAAACAAAAAGCCGAGAAAATACGAAGTGAACCGACTTGGGCGGGGTCAAAAACGACTAAACTTTTTTTGACTAAAATAAACGAACTTCCCCAAATGCCCGCTAAAAGTGCTAATAAGCCCCAAACAAGTAAAGGATTTTGAAGTTTCGTGGAGGTTGTTGTTGAAGTAGTAAGGGTTGTTTTCATAAAAAGATAACCCTTGCAAAATCAAGAAAGTTTCTTCTGATTTGAAGATAACCCTTTAGTGATAAGTAGTTTGTAGAAAAATTTAAAAAGGCGAAGTAAAATTCACATTTACTTCGCCTTCTTTTAAGCTTTTACGAGCAATTCTTCTTCGCCATAAAATATTGATACTTCGTTGAGAATTCCTAAAATTTCTTCATAGTCCATCGAAGTAACTAATCGCATTCGGAACTCTTTAAAATGTGATATTCCTTTGAAGTAATTAGAATAGTGTCTTCTCATTTCAACGATGCCCACATGATTTCCTTTCCAACGAATACTAAAATCTAAGTGTTTTTTACAAACATCAATTCTATCTTGAATTGTTGGCGGAGCAAGATGTTCTCCCGTTTTCATAAAATGTTTGATTTCATTGAAAATCCAAGGATAACCAATGGATGCTCTCCCAATCATGATACCATCTACTCCATAACGATTTTTGTATTCAAGTGCTTTTTCTGGTGAATCAATATCTCCGTTACCAAAAATCGGAATTCTAATTCTTGGATTTTCTCTTACTTTGGCAATCAATCGCCAATCGGCATCACCTTTATACATTTGTACCCTGGTTCTTCCATGAATCGTAAGCGCCTCGATACCAATATCTTGTAAACGTTCTGCTACATCTTCAATATTTTTAGTAGTATCGTCCCAACCCAAACGAGTTTTTACGGTTACTGGTAAATGTGTAGATTCTACAACAGCTTTGGTCATCAATACCATTTTAGGAATGTCTTGCAATAAAGCCGCACCAGCACCACGACAAGCCACTTGTTTAACTGGACAGCCATAATTGATGTCTATCAAATCTGGACCAGCCTTGGTAGCAATTTCTCCACAATTTCTCATGGTTTCTATATCCGAACCAAAAAGCTGAATACCAATCGGGCGTTCGTATTCAAAAATATCTAATTTCTGAATAGATTTCGCCGCATCACGAATTAGCCCTTCAGAAGAAATAAATTCAGTGTACATTAAATCAGCACCATTTTCCTTACAAACTGCACGGAATGGAGGATCTGAAACGTCTTCCATCGGAGCAAGTAATAAAGGAAATTCACCTAATTCTATGTTTTTAATCTTGACCATTGTTCTTTTTCAATTATTCTCGGATGATTTTTTACCCATCCTTTGAGTGAATATTAATTTAAACAGCTTTTTTCGCTGTTTTTGATAATTGTCCACTGCTAATTTTTACGTAAATTTACAACCATTATGACAGAATTCGATACTTTTCGTCCACAAACTGAACGCCCCTTTATAGCCAAGCTAATGATTTTAGTGGGTTTGACCTTAATTTTCTTGTTTGTTGGCTCCACAATAGGACTTTTCGCTCTTTCAGCCATTACAGGAATGCCCATTACTGAAGCAGCTAATTTCCAACAACATCTTAACGATTATCCCAATACTTATCTTGGAATTATGGTTCTTCAGATGCTTTCAACACCGATGGCATTTATTGGTGCTTCCATGTTTTATTGGTCGGTTATCGAAAAACAAAGCATTCAAACTTTAAGTTTCCAAGCTACTAACTTACAAGTATTGATGCTCGTTGCTATTTTAGTAATTGGTTTTATGCCTTTTGATGCTGTTTTTATCGAACTGAATCAAAAAATGCAATTGCCTGCATCAATGAAAGGAGTTGAAGAATGGATGAGAACATCTGAAAAATCGATGGAGGGTCTCACTAAATTTTTGACTAATTTTAATAATCCAGCACAATTTGCCTTGGCGATTTTTGTTGTTGCAGTACTAGCTGGCGTTAGTGAAGAGTTATTATTCAGAGGCATTTTACAAAATCTAGCTTTAAAAGCTTTCAAAAATCCACATATAGCCATTTGGTTTGCGGCTTTTTGGTTTAGTTTTATTCATTTTCAATTTTTCGGTTTTATTCCAAGAATGTTACTGGGTGCCATGTTTGGCTATTTGTATTACTGGACACAAAACCTGTGGCTATCAATGTTTGCCCATTTTGTAAATAATGGCTTTACTTTGTTGATGGCTTATCTTTATCAAATGAAAGTAACTAAAACTGATATTGAACAAACAGAATCTGTACCTGTTGGCTTAGCATTGGTTTCATGTTTATTTACTGTGTTATTACTCCGCTGGTTTTGGCAACATAGTATTTACAGAAGTGACGATTGATTTTATAGATAGTCTAAAAGAAATAGACAAACGAATCAGAATTCATCACCGCTACAGCGGATTGCTCATAATTCATAACTTTTACTTAATGAATGATTGGAAGAAAATTTACGAATCTGCAAATCCATTTAAAGCAGAATTAGCCAAAGCTTATTTGGAAGATGAACACCAAATCAATGCGGTTATCGTCAGTAAAAGAGATAGTTCTTATCTTATCGGGCTGTGTGAAGTATATGTTCACCAGAAAGATGCTGTTTTAGCCAAGTTTTTATTGGATAATGAAGGAGGATTGGAAGAAAGTAAAGAAATTGCATAAGTATCACTAATTAAAAAATAATCAATATGAATGAAAAACTACAAGGAATGTCGAATCTGAAACAAAGGGTAATTGCAGCGGTTGTGGCTGTTCCTTTTTTGATATTTTGCATTGTTTTTAGCGATTGGACTTTCTTTGGGCTTTTTGCTATTATTGCCATCTTAGCTCAACTTGAATTTTATAAATTATTGGGGCTAGACGGCGACGAACCTTTAACTTATTACGGTACTTTTTGTGGCTTTGTATTGGTTTCAGTTACTTTCCTCATCGAAAAAGGAATTATCCACGAAGCCAATTATTATATACTTTCACCTTTGATGGCTTTGATATTTTTTATCAAACTCTATAAAGCACAAGATGAAAAACCTTTTAAAAATATCGCTTATACTTTTTTAGGTGTTATTTATGTAGCATTGCCATTTGCCTTAATTATCATTTTGGCATTTTTAAATAGTACAAATTTTAGTTGGCAACGTCCTTTAGGTTGTTTATTTTTGTTATGGGCAAGCGATACAGGTGCTTATTTTGCTGGAACAAAGTTTGGCAGAACCAAGTTATTTGAAAGAGTATCACCCAAAAAATCTTGGGAAGGAAGTGTTGGTGGATTCTTAGCTTCGATGCTTGTTTCTTTTATTCTTTCAAAATACTTTACGGACCTTTTAACTTGGCAGTGGTTTGGTTGTGGTGCAATTATTGTGGTAGCGGGTACTTATGGAGATTTAGTAGAATCATTATTTAAAAGAAGTATCAAAATAAAAGACTCTGCTTCAACCATTCCGGGGCATGGTGGTTTTTTAGATAGATTCGATGGTTTGTTACTTTCTATTCCATTTATCATTACTTTTTTAAAGTTGTTTCCGTAAATCTAGCCTGAATTCTACTAGACTTACGAAACGTTAAAAACTGTTAAAGCAACACAAGATTATCATTTGAAAGCGTTAAATTGAGTAAGTTTACATAAAATTCATCATCTGAAAGTGAAACGATGCTATTAAAATTAAAATACATATTTACAATTGCTTTTATCATTTGTCTATCTCAATACACTAGCTTTGGACAAGGACAAGACAAATCCGTTATTTTTTCGGGTAGAGTTGTTGCCGACCGTAGTTCTGAGTTTCTACCGAATGCTTATGTTTTCAATCCACAGTCAGGAAGAGGTACTTTGACAGATGATTTTGGTAATTTTTCTTTGTATGTATATCCTGGTGATAGCGTAGTATTTTCTTACGTTGGTTATAAAAAGAAGTATTACATCATTCCAAGAACCAACGATCAGACTCAAGTTGCTACCATTTTTATGACCGAAGATTCTAAGATGTTGGCGGAAGTAAAAATTTATCCATACAGAACAGAAGATGAATTTAAAAAAGCTTTTCTGGACATGAAATTGGATAATGAAGCAGGAAGAAAAGCTTTAGCAAAAAACCTTGAGCAATCGAAATTGAATGTATTGGCTTTAAGAGCGGGATTGAGTGGCGCAGGAAATTTCAAGAACTTTTCAGACCAAATGACTTTCTCAGCTGCTAATAGAAGCTTCGTGCAAAGTCCTTTAATGGCATTTACCAACCCTTTTGCTTGGGCAAATTTCATTAAGTCAATCAAAAATGGAGATTTAAAAAAGACTGAGTACAAAAAAGCTTATGAAGATGCTCCTTCTGAGGGAATTTCTCGTCAGAAATTCTTGAAAGAACAAAAAACTGGAAATTAGATTGAATGTTATTTTGCTTAGTTACATTTTCCAGTAATTTTCACAGCATTTATCAATTATAAAAACTTCCAGAAAAACGGTTCGTTTGAACTGTTTTTTGGAAGTTTTTCATTTTTATAAACATATTTAACCACTTTGAATATTGGAGTTTATTACTGAATCATACCGAATTAGAATTACCGAAGTAGATGCCCACAGCAATCTAACCATTCCTGCTTTGAATGGACTGTTTCAAGAAATGGCTTGGCGGCATTCTGTTGTTGCTAATGTTTCTGCACCAGATTTGAGTGCCCAACATAATATTACTTGGGTGTTATCTCGCATGAAAATATGGATTGAACAATTGCCATCTTATGACGAAACCGTTGTTGTAAAAACATACGTTCAAGAAATAGACAAGTATTTTTACTATCGTGATTTTAAAGTCTATAATGCCGCTGGCGTTGAAATAATTCGTGCCAATGCCTTGTTTGGCTTGATTGATATTGCTCGTCGTAGAATAACATCTGTGCCAGACTGGATGCGTGCCATCACTCCAACTTGTGGAAGCGAAAAGCCCGTACAAAAGGTTGCTGGTAAAATTTCACCCTTGACTACTGTTGAAACACAAAGAGCTTTCGATATTCGTTGGCATGATATTGATTCAAACCAACATGCAAATAATAATCGATATGTAGAATGGTTGATGGAAAGTGTTCCTACCAATGTGCTGAACGATGGAGTACTAAAAACTTTTGAAATTATTTTTAAGAACGAAAGTCTTTTCGGAGATAAAATTATCACACAAAGCCAAAGAGGAAAAGATGGGTTTATTCACAAAATGGTCAATCAAAACGGACTAGAATTGGTGACAGGTGAAACTGTTTGGACTTTGTAAGCTATCAGGAATCTGAACTTTGAGTCATTAGCGTTGGATTACCAAGGCTGATGACTCAAAGCTACAAAGTAACAATTCCTAATTTTATCGCCTCTACAACAATTCCTACTCTTGTCTTTACTTTCATTTTGTAGAAAGCTTGTTCTCGATAACCATCTACAGTTCTGGCACTACAACACATCAAATCTGCGATTTGATTGTAAGTAAGTTCTGTACAAGCATGACGAACAAATTCAAGTTCACGGTCGTTCAAACCTAATTCTTTGATGGGATTTTTAACTTTTTCAGGATTCAAGCTTTTTAATAATTTATCCGTTACAAATTCTGTGTAGTGAAATCCTTTATTGATAACATTATCTAAAGCTGTTCTGAGTTCAGAAGGTTTACAACCTTTCAGTAAATACCCTTTAGCACCATTTCTTAACATTCCGACAATTGCCTCCTCTTTATCGAACATCGAAAGTGCTAATACTTTTACTTCTGGGTAATTATTCTTCAACCATAAAGCCGTTTCGTAGCCATCCATTTCAGGCATATTGATGTCTAACAGCACAACATCTGGAATCATTTTTAATTTAAAGTGCTGAATCAATTCTTTTCCATTACCAACCTCGAACATCACTTCAAAAGTTTCCATTTTTTGGACTAAGCCTGCCAAAGCATTAGCAAATAAAGTGTGGTCATCTACAATGGCAATTTTGTATTTCATTTTTTAAATCTTACTTAGTGGTTTAATGTAATTGTAATTTGTGTTTCTTTTCCGATTTCAGAACTAATCTGGCAAATCCCTCCTATCAGTTTTACTCTTCTTTGAATATTTCTAAGTCCTGCCCCCGATTGATTTATTTCATTTTGCTGAATTCTTTCGATATCGAAACCTTTTCCATCATCTTTGATAGTCAGTTCAAAAGTTTCGGGTGTGTAATTTAAAAGTACTATTAAATTTTGGGCTTTAGAATGCTTGAGAGCATTATTTAGAATCTCTTGCGCTACTCTAAATAAAACAATTTCTCGTTCATAACCAAGCGAATATTTTTCGCCAACAATATTGATTTCTGTAGCAAAGCGTTTTGTTTTACGGATTCTAGCGATTTCGTGAGAGAGACTTTCTTCTAAACCAAATTGTTGTACAAAGTCACCATCAAAGCTTTTTGTTAGAGCACGTAAATCGTTGATAGATTGATTGATAATCTCGTTAGTTTGTTTGATGTAACCATCTTTATCATCTACTTCCTCTTCCATGACATTCAAATTAATCCTAGCCACAGAAAGTAACTGACCAATATTATCATGCAATTCTTGAGCAATTTCTTGTAAAGTCTGGTTTTGAATTTCTAACTGAGATTTAAGAATCTCTTGTTCATAAGCAATTTTGAGATTTGTCACCTCTTCTAAATGAATACGAACTCTATTTTGGTATCTAAGAATAGCGATAAAAACAAATACTATCATTACAGTTAGCAAAACTGAAACACTTATGATTGTTACTACTATTTCTGAGTTGGGTTGGAGCATAAAATTCCTATTGAAATAAACAAATACAATAAATAATTAGGAAGCATCATCAACACTGATTGTAGAAAAGAAAGACTTTTAATTGCGTTAATAAAAAGATAATTATAAAGTCCATTGAAAATAAATGAAGATGAATAATAAGTAAGTAAGCCTAAACTAATCCAAAGTAGAGACACTTTATGTATTGGAGTATTAATATCAATTGGTAGATTCAATAACATATTACAAGCTAAAATTGATATTATTATCCCTTCTAAATTAAGGATGTGACCTGGGAAAATAAAAATACCTTGAAAATAAATTAGAATAAAATCTGCAATAAAAAAAAACAGAATAGTCCAATTAATAAAGCTTGATATTTTATTATCAGTAATGCTTTGTTTTAAAAAAAAAATCAAAAACAAAAACTCAATAGGAATATAAATTTGATAAATTAAGTACATTATTCCATGATTTTTGTAAACATAATTAGTAACAGAGACGGTTATCTCTGTTACTAATGAACAAAAAAGTAAATAAGGAAAAATTTTTAATTGATTTCCTTTTATTTTAATCAAACTTAAAATAAAACATACAGTTAGAAGTATCAAATAAAGAATATATAAACCTAAATCCATTTAAGTAATTGATTATTTATCTTATAAAGATAAATAATCAATGCCTGTTGTCCTATTTTCCATTGTTGATTTTACAGATTTTTCCGCACTCCAAGCTTCTCCACTTCCTCTAAGAGTCTTATTGTATGGTGGAGGTGCACCTACTTCAGCAATTATACTGTTAGAACCTTGCGTTGGATTTTCTATATCTACCAAAGGTTTTCCATTTCCGTCATTTCCTAAGATTAAAACTGAGAGATGTCTTTTAATGTCGGATTCTTTTATTCTGGCATTATTAAGAACCATATCATTTATCTGTTCTACAGTTGGTGGGTAAACATAATAAACTGAAATTCCCTCACAACCACTTTGAGAAAGAATCAAATCAATTAATTCTCTACTAAAAAATACTCTTTCTACATCTTTGCCAAAAGGTGAAGAAGGTGCTGTTTGAATTGTTTGCTTGTAGCTTTTAAATACATCACAAGCAAATTCTTTTGATACAAATTTCCCAAATGCTCCTTGAGTAGTTGTGTTTTCAGATAAATCAATGTCTTTGGGACTTGAAGTCATAGTCGCTTCTTTATTTACAATTTTTAAAGCACTTATTTCATTAATAGTGGCAGTTGTTTTTAATTTAATATCCATTTGTTTTTATTAGGGGTTTAAATTGTGAAACGGTTAAATATTTATAGTTAAATTTTAAATACTCTTAGTTTTAGTTATAAAGGCTGGTTTTCTTCTTCCATTCTGATTCAGTAAATAAATCATTTTCCTCTGGACAAATTATCGGACAAATACCCATTTGGTCCTGTATTTCAAGTTGAGGAGAGTTTGGATTATTACTATCCCATAACATTTTTCCATTTTTCTCTATCATCATAATAAATGTCAAGGCTTCAGTATTTCCTTGCTTTCTCAATGCTGGGTAAATTCTAATTTTTAATGCTTCTGATTTGTTTGTAGGGTCGTTTACAAAATTTATTAAATCATGTTTTTCGATAATCTGATTGAAATATCTAAAATCCAAAGCATAACTTCTATTAAATAAAGCTGGTGTCTTTTCTGGATTTTTCTTCATAAAAGCATACAAATTGCTAATCATTTCTTTGGCATCATTAGGGGAAGTATCCATCACCAAAGGAGCTTTAGCTGTGGCTACCAACTTCTCTTCCTTTTGCCCTTCTATCGAAGTAGGTTTGAAGTTAAAAATGAGGTTGAGGCTACCAACAAAAATGCCGAGTAATAGAATCAGTGTATTTTTCATGATAATTTAAGCGGTTTATGTTTTAGATTCGATTTAACTATTTGAAACTACTATTTAATCATCATTTACACAATAGGCATTTTCACTAAAACCATCAAAATCAACAAATTAAAGGCTTTTTGAGGTAAAATACCGTATTTCTACGCTATCAATACGGGGAAAATACGGGGTTATTTTTTAGTCTTTTTATACCTTTTTTAATACTAAAAAACTGATAGTTGAATGCTACTTATTTCCACCATGCTAAACCATTCCCCAAAATCTTATGTTAATTTTGAAGTGTTATTGAAAACCACCTCAATATTTCAAACAAATTAATGAGAAAAGAAGAAAAAAGCGGGCAAATATTTGATATACAAATCCTTAAAAGAATTTACAGTTTCCTTACTCCTTATCGCTTAAGGTTTTGGTCTTTGGTTGTCATCATCATGGTTTCGGCTTGTGTGGTGCCGCTTAATCCATTGTTAATTCGCCATACCATTGATAATTATATTGTAGCTGGCAATTATCCGATGCTTGCTAACATGCTTTTGTTGATGATTGGAGTTTTACTCTTACAAGGTTTTCTGCAATTTGTTAGTGCTTATATGGCTGGTTGGTTAGGACAAACCGTTATTCGTGACATCCGTGTGCAACTATACGAGAAAATACTTTCGCTTCGACTAAAGTTTTTTGATGATACGCCCATCGGTCGTTTGGTGACTCGTACTGTTTCAGATATTGAAACGCTTAATGATGTGTTTTCAGAAGGTTTGGCGGCAATTGCTGGCGATATTCTGCAATTGGTTTTAATCACAGGCGTCATGTTTTGGACAGATTGGCGTTTGACTTTGATTTGTCTTTGTACCGTTCCGTTTATGGTGATTTCCACGTATTTGTTCAAAGAATATATCAAGAAAAGCTTTAATGAAGTGCGTTTGGCAGTAGCCAACTTGAATTCCTTTGTGCAAGAACATATTACAGGAATGAACATTGTACAAATCTTTAATTCTGAGAAATTAGAGTATGACAAATTCCTAAAAATCAACGAAGTACACCGTAATGCGCATATTCGTTCTATTTGGGCATATTCTGTTTACTTTCCAGTTGCCGATGTAATTTTAGCCGCTGGAACGGGTTTGATTGTTTGGTTTGGTTCAAAACAGATTCTTACACACGATATGACATTGGGGACACTCACAGCGTTTATTATGTTTATGAACTTGTTTTTTCGTCCGATTCGCTTTTTGGCAGACCGTTTTAATACGCTTCAAATGGGAATTGTTTCTACCGAAAGAATTATTAAATTACTGGAATCAGACGAATATGTGGTGAACAACGGTACTTTTAAAGCCGATAAACTAAAAGGAAATGTACGTTTCGAAAACGTTTGGTTTGCTTACAATGACGAAGAATATGTGTTGAAAGATATTTCTTTTGAAGTAAAACAAGGAGAAACCATTGCTTTAGTCGGAGCAACAGGCGCTGGGAAATCATCAACAATTAATTTATTAAGTCGTTTTTACGAAATCAATAAAGGTAAAATTTTTGTGGACGATGTCGATTTACAAGACTATGAATTAAATAGTTTGAGAAGTAAAATTGGTGTTGTTTTGCAGGATGTATTTTTATTTTCTGACACGATTGAAAACAATATTACTTTAGGAGATAAAAGTATTACCAGAGAAAAAATCATTGAAGCCGCAAAATTGGTTGGTGCGCATGATTTTATCGAACGTTTGCCTGATGGCTATGATTACAATGTGATGGAAAGAGGTGCGACGCTTTCGGTTGGACAAAGACAATTGATTTCATTTGTAAGAGCCTTGGTTCACGACCCGAAAGTAATTGTGTTGGATGAAGCTACTTCGTCTGTCGATACCGAAACCGAAGAAATGATTCAGAATGCGATTGCAAAATTGATGAAAGGCAGAACGGCTATCGTGATTGCTCACAGACTTTCTACCATCCAGAATGCTCATAAAATTTTAGTGCTAGACAAAGGCGAAATCAAAGAAGAAGGCACACACGATGAGCTTTTAGAAAAAGATGGTTGGTATGCAAGTTTACATAAAATGCAGTTTGTAACGGCGTAGATGATAGCTTTGAGATTTAAGCTTTGAGCAGTGAGCTTTTAAGTAAAATGAATTGCTAAATTTATTATGGTAATTTTTCAATAGGGCTTGACTTAAGTCCAGCCCTATTGAAAATAACATTAATATTTCACACGGAAATCTGAAATTTACATTCCAAAATCCCCAATAAATTATCCTAAAATCTTCTTTAAACTTGCTAAGATTACCACAATTCCAACCATAATCATCAAGGCTTTTACCGGCAATTTACTTGATAAACGTGCGGCAATAGGTGCTGCTACAATTCCGCCAAGTATTAATCCTAAAATTACTTGCCATTGCGAAAAGCCTATGACAAAAATAAAAGTCAACGAAGACGAAAGTGAGATAAAGAATTCAGCCAAGTTGACCGAACCAATGGTATATTTTGGATGACGACCCGAAGCAATCAAAGTAGAGGAAACAATGGGTCCCCAACCTCCACCGCCGATAGAATCCATCATTCCACCAAACCAAGCTAATGGTCCAATCATTTTAACATTTTTCTTTTGTTGGCGTTTTACCAAAGCTTTCTGAATAATTACAACACCCAGAATTAAAGTATAAACTGAAACTGCTGGTTTTACATAGTGCATATAACTTTCGGCTAAAGTAGAAAGTGCATAAGCACCCAAAACTGCCCCAATTACTCCTGGAATTAATACGGCTTTAAATAATTTAGAGTTTACATTTCCAAATTTCAAGTGCATATAACCTGAAACACCACTTGTAAAAATTTCAGAGGCGTGTACACTCATCGAAATAACCGCAGGAGAAACGCCAACATTCGCTAAAAAAGTAGAAGCTGTAACACCATAAGCCATTCCTAACGCTCCATCAATCATTTGAGCAATAAAACCACCTAGAATATAGTATAAAATATCTGAATTGATTTCCTGTAAGCCTGTAGTGATATTTTGAATGGTGAGATACGTAAAAACGAAATATCCTACTATCATTAAAGCCAAGGCATTGAAAAAGTGTATGGCTACTTCATAAATTGTTCGTTCTCGTTTCCAAATTTTAATAATTGCCTCCTCAAAAGGATTTTTAGAAGACTTCTTTTTTTCAACAACTGGTTCTAGTTGAGCCGGCGATTCTATTTCCATAAAAAATTAAATTCTTTGTTTCCTACAAAGTTAATAGAGTTAAATTAATCTACAAAACAAGTAGAGTAATTATTTTAAATTTAATCTTTAGTAAATAAATACTTATTTTGTTATTCAATAAAAATCATTCGAGATGAAGTGGATAACCCGTGAAAAACCAAAAATTGATAGAATTGCCTGTCCGTGGCTGATAAAGAAATATATAGACACTGAAGCTGAATTTATTTTTGTGCCTTTTGATGAAGTTATCACTCAAGCTACCTTGCTGAATGCAATTCCTTTTGATGTTCCGAATGTTGAATTATCGCACCAATTGGGTTTATGTACTTTTGATAGCTTGATTGAAAAATATGCAATTGAAGATGAAGCCATCCATACAATGGCGACAATTGTACGTGGAGCGGATACAGACAGACATGACCTTGCTCCACAATCAGCTGGTTTGTGGGCAATTGCTGCTGGAATGGCGCACAATATTCAAGACGACCATGAATTACTAAAACAAGGAATGATAATTTATGATGGTTTATACAGTTGGGCAAAGTATCTACAATCTGTAAAGCATTTCCAGAATCCTTTTGAAAACCTATTGGTCAACGTTTTTCAAAAAGTATTTCAACCTGATGCAAGAAATAATCGTAAAACGCCAACTTGGGCAAAGGAGTTGAAAGACATCATTCAAGATCAAATTGATACAAATCTTACATTAAGTTTGAAAGAAATTTCTAAAGAATTGGAAGTAAACCCCGCTTATCTTTCCAGAGAATTTTCTAAATACTTTGAAGATTTATCATTTGGCGAATACATCCGAAAACTAAGAATTGAAAAGGCAATTGATTTAATGAGTACTTCAAATCATTCGTTAACAGAGATTGCCTATTTAACAGGTTTTTCTGACCAAAGTCATTTTACACGTATTTTCAAAAAACATACAGGCGAAAATCCCTCTATTTTCAGAAAAAACATTTCTAAAAGTAAGTTTGATACAAAAAGTTAATTACGTTCTATTTTACAGAGGATTAATCTTGGAGTTTTGTAAAAGTTAAATGTTAATATTTTTTACAATGCCAGCTTATTCACTTCAATCATTGATTTTATACTTTCTGAAATTAGGTACAACGGGCTTTGGTGGACCAGTTGCTTTGGTGGGTTATATGCAGAGAGATTTAGTAGAAGATAAAAAATGGATTAGTGAAGAGGACTTTAAAACAGGATTAGCTTTGGCACAACTTGCTCCAGGACCACTGGCGGCACAGTTAGGCATTTACTTAGGTTTTATACATTACGGCATTATAGGAGCAAGTTTCTGTGGATTAGCTTTCGTTTTACCTTCGTTTATTATGGTAGTTTTGCTTGGCATTGCCTATCGTTTGTATGGAGGTTTATCGTGGATGCAAGCTGTTTTTTATGGCGTTGGAGCTTCTGTAATTGGAATCATTGTATTGAGTGCCTATAAATTAACCATTAAATCTATCGGCAAAATTTCATACAGTTCTTTTCGTGAGCATTGGCTGTTGTGGTTATTTTATATTATTGGAGTCGCTGTAACGGCTATTACCCAAAAAGAAGAAGTTTTACTTTTTATTACAGCGGGCTTGGTTTATATGTTGGTAAAAGCTCCGCCAACTTGGTTAAAAAACAATCCTTCACCTAAATCTTTACTGGTTTTAGGCTTTATTGCTGATACTTCAGAATCAAGTACTTTAACGAAATTAGCATTGTTTTTTGCCAAAGCGGGTACTTTTGTTTTTGGTAGCGGTTTGGCTATTGTCCCTTTTCTTCATAGTGGTGTGGTATCGGAGTATCATTGGTTAGATGAGAAACAATTTGTAGATTCAGTGGCAGTAGCCATGATTACCCCCGGTCCTGTCGTGATTACCGTAAGTTTTATCGGATATTTAGTAGATGGTTTTTCAGGAGCTTCGGTTGCGGCAATAGCTACTTTTTTACCTTGTTATCTACTTACAATTTTGCCCGCTCCTTATTTCAAACACTTCTCTAATAATCCATCTATCAAAGCTTTCGTACAAGGCATTACTGCGGCAGTGGTTGGAGCTTTGTTGGGAGCTGTAATCGTTATTGCTACTCAGAGTATCACAGATATAAGTACTTCAATCATCGCCTTAACTACAATTGTAGCATTAGTTTATATCAAAAAATTACAAGAACCCTACATTATTGCGATTGCGGCTTTGATTGGGCTTATTCTAAAATCTATCTAAATGGACAGAAAACAATTTCTTCAAAATAGTTTGATTGAGCAAGTAAGCTCCTTCAAACTCGCTTTTTACAGCTTTTTAAACGAAAGCCATTTAGATAAATTGACTGATGTCAATAGTAGTTTTATTCAACAATGCCCAAATCCAAGATTTGTTTTGAGTCCTTAATCTAAAATAAACATACAAATTATTCCCAGAATGAAAACAAAAATCCCCTTACTTATCTTATTGTTTTTTTTAACTAAAAATGCTTTCGCCCAACAAACTTCAGTCGAAAACTCATACCCAAAAGTAGCGGGTTATATGGGAATTTTGCATCCGCTAAATACTTGGTCTGCTGATGGTACAAGTACAGGAAACTTTGGTGCGATTTACACAATTGGTTTCCCGGCAGGTATCAATATTCTAAAAAGTGATAAAATTGGCTTTAGCTTTGAATTTGTGCCAACGATTCGCTCTGAAAATGGCGTAAGCAAAATGAACAATTTTCTATTTCATCCGGGAGTAATGTTTCGTTTTAAACATGGACTTACTTTGGTGACACGAGCTGCTTTTGAGACAAGTGGAAGATATGGCTTTACGCCAGTACTTAATAAAGTAGTGAAGAAAAATAAACATTCTAATTACTTTGTAGCCATTCCATTGCCAGTCCGTTTTGGAAACGACAGACCAACTACATATACATTGGGCTTTCAGTTTGGAGTAGGCTTTTAAATTAAGAGTGATGAATTGTGAGTGGTGAATTATGAAGTCTAAATACCAGTAATTAAATTACTGCGTTTATTTTACTGGTGCTTTTCATTGATATTTGTGAGCAAAAAGAATTCCTTTTTGCTCACAAATTATTAAGCCAATAATTTCAATGCTTCTTGAATATATGACAATCCTTTTTCAGAATATGTTAATGATAATGCAAACTGATGTCCATGTGCATCCATTTTCAACAAAGATTTTTTTAGAATATTGATTACTTTTTCAGCATCATGTTTTGTATGAAATTCTTCATACTGAAATTGTAAAAAAACAAGACACAAAGCATTTTCCATTGTTTGTACTTCGGGGTCAGTTTTGATTCTCTGTTTAAGGACAATCCTCTCAACTTTAGCAATTTCATCTAAGTCAAAACCAACATCAAGTAATATTTCTTTCGCTTTTAGGGCATGAAAAAGCCCCAAATCTTTACGCCAAGTTAAATAACCAACTCTTCCATCTGGATACGATTCTCTGGCTATTTCCCAACGTCCAATATGCTGGCATCTCGAAGCAAGTAATAAAGCTTGGCTTGCTTCTGGTTCTAATTTGAGTACCCAATTGTATAATTGAATTGCCAAAAAATATTCTTGAGGATAGCTTTTTCCCTCCCACTCAAAAACATGTTTATCGGTTTTGTTATATTCATCAAATTTTTGAAAAGCATTTGATAGTTTTTCCATTATCTTAAAATTGGTTAAGTAATTATCCAGATTTTTGGGTTCTTAAAGTAAATCTCACAAATAAAAATTTACTAAACAATAAGGCTTTATCCTGATATTTTTAAAATTTCTGTGTAGGTATTCACATATTTGCCATAACACACTGGTAAAAAATGGGTTATCCAATAATTTACAAATATTAATAATTAATAAAATAGCATCTAATACTTATTTTCAGTAACTTAAGTGACGAAAATTCAACATAAATAAAACAATGCGTATAACAATGTAACTTTTTTTCATTAGTTTGCATTAAGATTGATTTGGAACACCACGCCAGTCAAGTCTTATTAAAACTGCTTTCAATTAGAGTATGAATAATTTCACTCCGCCAAATGAATTTATTACAATTCAAATTGAAGCCCTACAGGAAAACGATTTCGATCTCGTTCTTGATGTCGCTTCAAACATATTTGACTCCTCAGTCATTTGCCTCTCTTTTTTAGGAGTAAAAAGGCAATGGTTTAGGTCGGATGATGATGATGCTTTCAATTTCGATTTCAATCTAAGTAGCTACTTAGTCCAATATCAATTCAGCAATTCTGATGATATTTTCAATATCAAGCATCCTCGAGAAGCCTTTTTTATAGAAAACGGTATAGCGTCTATCATTAGTAAAACATTGTATTTATCTAATGGCGCAATATTAGGGCATATTTCGTTACTCAACTCTTCAATTACTGAGCTTTCAGCCAAAGAACAAAAAATATTAAGAACGCTTTCCCAAAAAGCAATTGCATTAATAGAACAAAACCAGCTTAATTTAGAGGAACTCGTTTTTGAAAAAAACCAGTTAAAAGTATTACTAAGTACTACCAATGATTATATCTGGTGTATAGACAAAAATCTTAACCTAATTTCTGCTAACAAAACCTACATTGATACCATCAAAAAACATACTGGCAAAATACTAAAAGGTGGAAATTCATTTCTATTAAAAGATTATTATACAGATGAATTAATCGAATTTTTTAAAGAACAAAGCCAGAAGGCTTTTTTAGGAAATGCTTTTTCAGTAGATACTTATATTCCTGCCACTAAATGGTATAATGAGCAATGGATGGAAATATCATTCCAGCCAATTTATGAGAATGCACAAGTAGAAAAATTAGTTATTAATGCCAGAAATATTACTAAAAGGAAAAAAGACAAAGAGAAAATAATTAAAAGTAAAGAACAATATGAATTACTTTTTCTCTCTAATCCACAACCCATGTGGATTTACGATATTGAAACCCTTGCTTTCCTAGAAATCAACGAAGCCGCTATCCAACATTATGGTTATTCAAGAGGTGAATTTTTACAGATGACACTTTTGGATATTAGACCGAAAGAGGATGCCTATAAATACCTCGACCATTCGAATCCAAAAGATGGACTTGATGTAAATCAGTACGAATGGAGACATATCAAAAAAAATGGCGATACGATTTTTGTTTTGATAACTACTTATGGATTAAACTATCACGGAAGAAGAGCTCGACACGTGCTCATTAATGATATAACAGAACAAAAAAACTATCTTCAACTTCTTGAAAATGAAAAAGCTAATACTTCGGCACTCATCAATAGTACAGATGATTTAGTTTGGAGTATCGATGAAAACCAATGTTTAGTTACAGCCAACGATGCTTATTTGAACCTGATTGAACATTTTGGTGGCACTAGAATCAAACAAGGAGATTGTATCAATAATATCAAAGGATTTGATGATGAAGTAAATCTATACTGGAAAGCACTCAATGAAAGAGTTTTATCAGGCGAAATCTTTACCCATGAATTGTATTCGCAAAATGTAGATTCTATCTGGGGTTCTTGGAGTGAAATCAGATTTAATCCTATCAAAGATGGCGATAAAATCAGAGGAGCAGCGATGTTTGCTAGAAATATCTCTAATCGCAAAGAAATTGAACTAGCGCTTGAAACCAATCAAAGAATTTTACTAGAGACTAGCGAAGTAGCAAGAGTTGGTGGTTGGGAAATAGATTTAGTCAATCAAACGGTTTCATGGTCAAAAATCACTAAAGAAATTCATGAACTTCCACTAGATTACGATGTAAAAATAGATGAGATACTTCATTTTTATCGAGAAGGCGAAAACCGAGAAAGAATTAGAAAATTAATTGATACAGTAGTTGCTGAAGCGAAAGATTTTGATTTTGAAACCCCAATTATCACAGCAAAAGGCAATGAAAAATGGATTAGAGTAAAAGGTGGAGTAGCAACAATTGAAGGCAAATCAGTTAGGATTCATGGAATGATTCAAGATTTAGAAGATATTAAAAAGTTTGAAGTACTTCTAAAAGAAACAAGTGAAATTGGACGTGTAGGTGGTTGGCAGTATGACATTCCCACTAAAAAAGTTACGTGGGGCTCTATCACAAAAGAAATTCATGAAGTACCAATCGACTATGAACCTACGTTTGAAAGTAGCATGAGTTCCTATAAAGAAGGTGAAAGCAGAAATGCCATCATTGAAGCCGTGAACAATGCAATACATTCAGGAACACCATACGATTTAGAAGTACAAATCGTTACTGCTAAAGGAAAAGAAAGATGGGTAAGAGCTAAAGGAAGAGTAGAACTAGCCCAAGGCAAACCAATAAGATTGTATGGAATGATTCAAGATATTAACGACCAAAAGAAACATCTTGGAGAAATAGAAGCACAAAATAAACAACTCAGAGAAATTGCATGGATGCAGTCGCACGTTGTGAGGGCGCCAGTGGCACGTATCATGGGAATTATCAATTTATTAAACGATTTTGATAGTGTTGAACTAAGTAAGGAAGAACTTCTGCAAAATATTCTTGATTCTGCTTATGAACTTGATGGAATTATTCGAAAAATCAACAACACGATTAAAACAGATCACAACAATATTTTAATATGAAACTCAATTTATTAATAGTAGATGACGACAAAATGGTGCAAACATTGCACTCGATTATAGCAAAAAAAAGTGGACTTACAGATTCTCCAATAAATTTTGCCGATGGACAACAAGCATTTGATTATATTATTAAAAACAATGGAGATGATGCCTATTTAATATTGCTCGACATCAATATGCCTGTAATGAATGGATGGGAATTGTTAGAAGCCTTGAAAAAACAAGCCCTGAAAAATCAAATTTTTGTGGTAATGGTAAGTTCTTCAATTGACCAACACGACCTCGACAAAGCAAGTACTTACGAACAAGTAATTTCTTATGTATCAAAGCCTTTGACTAAAGATATTCTGGAAGGATTAAAAGCCCAACAACAAGTAAAACGCTTTTTTGAGCATTAAAATTAGACTACCAAGTCACAAAATGGAATTAATAAAAGTTTAATCTTTTATTAATTCCATTTTTTTTGAAATTTATTTTAAGTATTTATACTTATTTTTATTTTAATTTTTAGGTCTAAAAATGTATTTACAAGCTTAAAAAAGGCTGTTATTTCTTATTTGTAGCTTAAAATTTAATACTACTTTTTATATAAAAACATTGATTTCATCATTTCAAGGGCATTTTTCCAGCCAAACACTTTACAAAACTTCAAAAATATTTTTTGTTTTATCAATTTTCTCCATCCTACTATTTCAAGTAGCAATTAGCTATACTTCTTCTCCCCTAAAAGATAATTTCACAAAATAGCCTATATTTTCTATCATATTTCATTAAAAAAAACTGTAAATAGCTAAAAACCAGTTAAAAACTTCAGCTTTCATCCTTCAAATCCATCATTTGGCAATCAAAATTTTTGGTTGCAACTTTCGTTATCTAAATACAATAAGTGTTTTTACTCACACTTATTACAAGGCTCTGTAAGATTTTATTTTCAATACTGAGACTTTCTGGAAAAGTAAATTCTGAAACAAAACATACAAAACTTAAACATTACATTGTCATGAAATCTAATTTTTTTTGGGCGAGCTTGCTACTGGTAGCAAGTTATGGTTCGTTCGCTCAGGAGGTTCCTTCAGGTGACCCTGGGTATAGCACAAGCAATTACAAACATCCTAATAAAGCAGCTGCGGCAGCTAAAAAAAATAAAAAAGGTTTTCCAATCAGTGAAAATGTCGCAATCAATAGGAATTACAAACAGGCAGGTACTCAGACAACTGAAAAGGGCTTGAGTATTATTAGAAATCAGCCAAAAGAAGAGTACTTAACTTGGCAAAACCCTAAAATGCCTTTTACTAAAAAAGTAGTAAAAGACGCTGAGCTGGCGAACGATACCATCAGAAAGAACGATACAACTATCGACTAATTTTCTGATTCCTTATCAAGCAACCTCCTTATGAACGTTTTCAACAGACAATCATAAGGAGGTTTTTTATTTGGACAAAACAAAAATTAAACTATTTCAATTTAAATTAATACTTATCTAATATTAATGACCGTAAACTAAAAAATGAATTAACATTTGGGTTCGGCATACTAAATTACATGAGTAAATAGTTCTACACCACTCTATTTATACCTCAATAAACTTCTCTCATTACTTTATCTTATAAATTCAGATTAATTTAAGTTGTAACTCTTCCTTCAATCTCCCAAAAATCCTAAGTCTTATTTCAAAAAAAAAATAATTCTCTTTCATCCTTCACTTTTAGGCTTCTATCAAAAACGCAGTAAAATATTGCCGAGCTTTTCATTTTTTATCTCATTGTTAACAAACTTTTATGTAAGTTGTAATATCAATCAATCACGCTTTATATCATCCTTATATTTAAGTGTTCTTTTATTGATTCAATGGTCTTAAAACAATCGGAATAAAAGTGAAAAGCACATCAAACAAAAATCAAACTATTGAAAAAAGCATTGATAATTCACCTGTAGCAATGTTTCAGTTGGTATTGTCTGCTGATGGAAAAATATCATTCTCTTATGTCAGTAAAAACATTGAACATATATTTTTCAAAGCAGATAAAACTTCTTTTCAAAGCACTCCTAATCTTTATTTTGAGTCAATATTTGAAGAAGATTATCAAAACTTTTTTGCTACTCTTGAAGCTTCACAAAAAGAGCAATCTAATTGGTTTTATGAATTCAGAATCAAACAGAACGAACATGATTTTCGCTGGATAGAAGTATTGGCAAATCCTGAAGTAAATGTTGATGGCTCAATTATTTGGCGTGGCTATTTTAAGGATATTTCTCTGCACAAAGCGAAAGATGAAAGTTTTAAAATGATAGAAAAACGCTTTAATACTATCATTGAAAACTTTACAGAAGGTTTTTCATTAGTTGATACTGAAGGTACAATTTTAGAGATTAGTCCGTCAGGCAAAAAAATATTAGGTTTCAATTACGACGAGAATACTTCTACAATTAAAGCTAAATTGAATATCCATCCTGAAGATAGAGCAGCTTTGGCTAATCTTTTCTTAGAAGTAATAGCGAATCCATGCCAAACAAAAACGATAGAATTTAGGATTATCATGCCAGACGGCACTGAAAAATGGCTTGAAACTACAATTCACAACTTACTTGAAAACCAAGCTATAAAAACCGTTTTAATGAATTTTAGAGATATTAATGAACAAGTTTTGGCAAGAAAACAAAGAGAATTTGATGCCAAAAACTTAAAGTCATTGATTGATAATACCTCTGATATTGTATGGAGTGTAGATACTTCTTGTCGTTTAATTTCTTTTAATGCTGCTTATGAAAAGTTAGTTTTCGAATACATCCAAGAAAAAATTTTCTACGGCCAAAATATTCTGGAAACCCTAACATTCAGCCCATCTCATTTAGCCTTATTCACTTCTTTTTATAAAAGAGCCTTGGCAGGAGAGACTTTTACTGCACAATACAATATTTCTTACTTAAAAAATTTATGGAGAGAAGTTTCATTTTATCCCATTAAACTTGATGGTAAAGTGATTGGAACTGCTTGTTATGGCAAAGATGTGACAGAAAGAAAGCTTAACGAATTTGCTTTACAAAAAACAAATGAACAATTATTAGCTGCCCAAAATATTGCGAAGTTAGGTTATTGGGAAGTCGATTTGGTGGGGGAAAATCATTTCTGGTCGGAAGAAATGTATCATATATTTGAACTTGATTTTACTCAAAGTCCACTCAATTTAGCTGATGCAATAAACTATGTTCATGAAGAAGATAGAGAAAAACTCCTTGAACAGCATCAGTTAATGGTAAGCGAAAATAAGTACGTGGACCTTGATTTTCGTTTGAAAATGCCAAATGGTAATATAAAGTATTTGGTAATGAATGCCAAACTCAACAAGGACGAAGAAGGGAAAGATATTCAGATAAGAATCACTTCACAAGATGTTACAGAAAAGAAAAAGGCAGAAAATGATGTTATTCAGCGAGAAAAACGTCTTAAAGCACTTTTTGAAAAAAGCACTGAAGGAATTGCCATTATCAATGCAGACAGAAAAATTATTGATATTAGTCCAGTCGGGAAAAAAATATTAGGCTTCAATACGCTTGATGAATACGATAGAAATTTAATTCCTCCAGAGGATTTAGTAGAATTACGTTTGGCTTTTCAACAAGTTTATGAACAACCCGATTATTCCCCAACAGCAAATTTTAGGTATATAAAACCCAATGGTGAAGTATTATGGATTGAAACCCATTTTAATAATCAGTTGAACGAACCATCTATTGAAGGTATTATTATGAATTTCATGGATATTACCATGAGGAAAAAGGCTGAACAATTACTTAAAAGTGAACAATATCTGTTAAGGACAATCATTGATAATTTACCGCTAAATGTTTATGTAAAAGATTTAGCATCTCGAAAAACCTTAATCAACAAAGCAGAACTAGAATATCTGGGATTCAAAGATGAAAAAGAAGGCTTAGGCAAAAATGATTATGAAACATTTACAGCTGAATATGCCAAAATATTTATTGAAGAAGACCAAACTGTTTTCAACACAGGAAAAGCAATTATCAACAAAGAAACGTTAATCGAAGACCCAACCAAAAAAAGAGTATGGTATTTATTATCTAAAATACCACTTGTTAATGAACAAGGTAAAATTGATAGATTAATTGGTATTAGTATTGATATTACTGAACAAAAACTTGTACAAGAACAACTCAGTGCAAGTGAATTAATGTTTAAAAATCTCGCTAAAAACGTACCGGGAGTGGTATATCAATTATGTGTTGAAGCTGATGGAACAACACACTTTCCGTATTTGAGTGCTAAAATTCAAGAAATTTTCGGAATTGATTTTGATAACAAGGAAAAAGATTTAGCCAAACATATTTATTCAGAAGATAAAATTACTTTTTTGAACTCTATTTATGTTGCTATGATTAGCAAAAGTAATTGGAGCTATGAAGGAAGAGTTCAAGCTGATAATGGTGAAATAAAATGGTTTCAAGGGATGTCTAGCCCGACAATTATGGGCGATAGAATAATTTTCAATGGAATTCTGATAGATATTACCGAAAGAAAAAATGCAGAAGAATCTAAAAAACAGCTTCGCCAGCTAGAACTTTCATTGGAAAAGGAAAGAGAGATAAACTTGTTGAAATCTAGATTTATTTCTTTTGCTTCACATGAATTCAGAACTCCACTGGCTACGATTGTCACCAGTATTGACATTCTGGGAATTTACACCAATATGTTATCGGATGCTGAAGTCAAAGATAAATTAAAACATCATCTCAACAGAGTTACTTCACAAGCGAATCGACTGACAGAGATGCTCTCGGATGTAATGTTATTGGAGAAATCAGCCAATGATAAAATTAATTTACAATTAGAGAACATTGATATTATATGTTTGATTAAAGAACTTAACAACCAATATTATAATGAAAGAAAAGACAATCGAAAATTAGAACTGATTTTGCCTACAGAAAGTAAAGAAATTTTTTCTGATGCTTCTTTGTTGAAGCACATTATCAATAATTTGATTGATAATGCTTTTAAATATTCTAAAGATGCCCCCAACCCCAGTTTAATACTGGCAATTAACGACAAAGATTTTAAAATCATTATTCAAGATTATGGTATTGGTATTCCTTTAGAAGATCAACAGCATTTGTTTGAGATATTTTTCAGAGCCAATAATGTTTTAAATATCGACGGTACAGGCTTAGGATTGAACATTACAAAAGAATTTACTCAAAAACTTGGCGGAACGATTAGTTTCAAAAGTGAAGTAGGTAAAGGAACAGAATTTACTTTGGTATTTCCTAAGCATTATTCTTGAGTGCTAATGTTCAAATTAGCAAGAATATCATTTATTGGTGTCAACAAAAGCGAATAATAGCAAACTCAACAAAATCAAAAAAATGATTAACTTGCTAAACAATTATCCCTGAATTCAAAAACTCCCCATGTCGGCAAAACGCAATCCCGCAATTCTATTTATTTTTATTACTATTCTTATTGATGTGTTAGGTATCGGAATCATTATTCCTGTTTTACCTAAATTATTACAAGAACTTACTGGTAAAGGACTTAGTGAAGCTTCACAATATTCTGGTTTTATGATGGCGGCTTATGCAGTTATGCAATTCATTTTTTCTCCGATTTTAGGTGGATTAAGTGATAAGTATGGTCGTCGTCCTATTATTCTAGGTTCGCTATTTGGTTTTGGATTAGATTATATTCTTTTGGGTTTTGCACCAACTATTGCATGGCTTTTTGCAGGAAGAATTATTGCAGGAATTACGGGAGCAAGCTTTACAACGGCTTCTGCTTACATTGCTGATATTTCAAATGATGAAAATCGCTCTAAAAACTTTGGAATGATTGGTGCAGCTTTTGGCATTGGGTTTATCATTGGACCAGTCATTGGTGGAGTATTAGGAGATATAGGTGCAAGAGTACCTTTTTTTGTAGCGGCAGGACTAACCCTTCTTAATTGGCTTTATGGTTATTTTGTATTACCAGAATCTTTGTCACAAGATCATAGAAGAGATTTTGATTGGAAAAGAGCAAATCCAATAGGTTCATTAAAAAACTTAGGTCGTTATCCAGTTGTGTTAGGTTTGGTAGGTGCATTTTTCTGTCTTCAATTGGCAGGACAAACGCATCCAAGCACATGGTCGTATTTTACCATGAAAGAATTTAATTGGACATTGGCAGAAGTTGGATACTCACTTTCTTTTGTGGGTTTAGTAGTTGCCATTGTACAAGGGGGTTTAAATAGAATTATCAATCCAAAGTTAGGAGATAGAAACTCTGTTATGGTAGGATTATTATTTTATGCCGCAGGTTTTGCTTTATTTGCTTTGGCTACAAAAGGATGGATGATGTACGCTTTTATGATTCCTTTTGGTTTGGGTGGTATTGCTGGTCCAGCTTTACAAAGTATTATTTCGAAACAAGTACCAGCCAATGAACAAGGTGAATTACAAGGAGGTTTGACAAGCTTACAAAGTGTTACTACTATATTCGGACCTTTGTTAGCTTCTAATTTATTTGCTTACTTTTCAGCAGACGATGCGCCAATATTCTTTCCTGGAGCAGCATTTATGATGGCAGCTTTGCTAACAATTATTGCTTTGGTAATAGCTTTAAAATCGTTTCCTAAAAACAAACTGGCAACAGAGGCAATTGAGAGTTAGTGATTGGGTGAATTGTGAATTAGTTAATTTGTTATGAACAAGGTTAAGTATTTTTTTAAATGAAGTTAATCAAAAGAAAAGAGTAATCTATTTTACTTTATTAAATCGACAACTCATCAATTCACAACTCACTAATTCACTCAATCATTAAATCACTCCATCACTAACTTTCAATTTAAAACACTTCTCCATTCATCCTCCAAAATCACTGATTATCATGATAGTGTTTTGTGGTAAAAATATTCCTTGTTACATTTCAAACATAATTAGATACAAATTGTATTTACGGAAAACCAAAACGATTAAAATCAATCCAAACACATTTAACACAAACATAAACATGAAATTTTCAAAAATGATAAGCGCTGCTTTGATTGTTATGGTAACAACAGCAAGTGTTTTTGCACAAACAGCCGACGAAATTGTAACAAAGCATATTGAAGCCATAGGAGGTGCAGAAAAATGGAAAGCTTTAAAAAGCTTAGAGATGAAAAATAAATTCTCGGTACAAGGCATGGACATTGAAAGTAAAACTGTAATTGTAGCAGGAAAATCTTTGAGAACGGATGTTAGTGTAATGGGACAAGAAATCGTTACGGTAGTAGATGGCGAAACAGGTTGGTCTATCAGACCAGCGATGATGCAAGGAACTGGAGCACCAGAAGATATGCCATTAGCTATGGTAAGAGAGTCTCGTAAACAGTTAAATTTAGGAGGTTCATTGATTGGCTACAAAGAAAATGGTTCAACCTTAGAATTAGTAGGTACTGAAAAAATAGATGGTGCTGATGCTTACAAATTGAAATTGGTAGAAAAAAACGGAGAAGAAACTAATATTTATCTTTCAACTTCAACATATTATACTTTAAAAACAAGTGGAAAGCGTAAAGTTCAAGGACAAGAAATTGATGCTGAAGTGACATATTCAAACTTTAAACCAATAGAAGGTCTAATCTTTGCACATACGATGGAAACGCCTAGTCCGATGGGTGGAAGTATGACGATAGAAACAGAATCAATCAAATTGAATCCAAAGGTAGATGAAGCAATCTTCAAAAAACCAGCGAAATAGATATTATTGAATAGACATAAAACGAGCCATTTTTCACTGAAAAATGGCTCGTTTTATTTTAAATAGCAAGACCGAATTATCGACAGCCCATTATTTTTGTACTTTAATATCAAGGCTAACTGTACCAGCCACACCCGCTACTACACTATTCACTTTGATAAGTCCTTTCTTGCCTCTACCATTCAAGAAAGCATAAACTTTACCAGCTTCAATCGCAATAAATTGCGGTGCAGTATTCGAGATACTTAAAGCTCCCAATGTTAAATCATCTGCCGTAGCAAAGTCAACCGCTGTTGGCGCCACTGCAAAATAAGTAGCAGAACCTCCGCCAGTATAAGAACCCGAACAATCTGTAGCAGTAGCAACAGTGCTTAAGCTAAAGCTTGCACTTCTAGCAGGATTCGACATCAAAGTCGATTTCACAGGCGAACCTACAGAAGCATACGTAATATCTACATACTTCATATTTGAATCTAAGTCACATACTTTATAAATATCACCCGTTGCAGATGTTACTCTTGAACCTGCCGCATTCGACTGTGCTCCTAAAGTAATTGAAGGCCAAGAAGCAATCTGTGCTTGAGATGAAACATTCACTACCAAAGTTCTACGAGTTACGTTAGCCGAAGTACTGTTGGCATCTGTTGAAGTATTGTCATACACATCAAAGTGAATATATACTTTCCCAGAAGTTGGTGAAACAGTGTATTCAACTGTTTGTGTTTGCTCGTCTTTATTTTTCAATTTAATTTCAAACAAAGGCGTTGCATTGGCTGGACGGTAATTCGCAGTAGTCTCAACAAATACTCTCAAGATACGTGGTTTCCCACCCGAAGCTGTTTTTTTAATTAATAAAGAAACGTTTACGTTATCGCCATTAGCCGCCACTACAGACGACGTAGCGTTGATAGTTGGGTCAGTAAAAGTAACATCTAGTCCACCTGTTGCAGCAGGCAAAGTATTGTCAACAGTTGTTGGTTGAATATCTGGCGTAACACCGCAAGCAGAAACCAAAGCCACTAAAAGGGCTAAAAATAAGTTAGAAAGTTTTTTCATGATTTTTGAAGAGTAAAATAAAAAGCAAGGATTATGTTTATGTATCTGATAAGAAAATCGTGCCATGACGCTTATCACAGCTTAAATAGAAACAGAAAGAGTATTGAAAATCAATATGTAACAAATAATCGTCGGCAATTTTCCTCAAATTTACGCACATCAGCTGGCTTTAGCAAACGAAGCACATCATCATGTGGTTAAGAAAAATAGGCTATTTTACCTTTCATGACTGATCCTCAGTTAGTTTTAGGCAAAATCTGCCCACAAAAAATCACTACTTTTTTACGAAACACAAAGACAAAAAGGATAAAATTTTCCTCTTTTTACCCCAATTTTCCATATAAAAGAGGAAAATTTGTGTCTTTTTCATGAAAAATTGCTTCTTTAAGTACCAAAATCCTATCTTTTTTGCGGAATATTGCGGTTTTAACAAGGAAATTTCCTTCTTTTTTACGGATAATTGCGGTTTTAGGTAGGAGATTTGCTATTCTAAGAACCAAATTTCTATCTCAGAGTAGGAATACTCCTTCTTTTTTGCGGGAAATTGCGGTTTTAAGTTGAATTGACTCAGTGTGGTTAATCAAAAAATGGCATCAGGAATATGTTTTCTTGATGCCGTTTTTTTGTGCAATTGATATAAATAAATCCCGAAGGGATGATACGATTAAATGTTTCACCCTTTCAGGGTTCTGTAAACGATATTTCAATTCATTGCTTCCCTTCGGGATTTAAATGGAGGCTTTATGGCTTTCAACGAAAACATCCTTAAGCTGTTAAGCTGTTTCCAACTTGGAGAAGCGTGGGGTTTTCTATTAGCAGGCGAATTAATTCGCCTGCTAATAGAAAAAGTATGAATCAAAAGCTATTTCATTAAATTAAAAATTAGTTTAACTAGCTTATCTACAAACCTTTATTTCATCTTTTCAGGCTTTTAAAGTATATTTATCTAATAAATTAAAAACCAAACTTAAACCTTGAAAGCTCATGAAAAATCTTGTTCTTCTTATTATTTTATTCACTTGTTTCGCTTGTAATTCTACTGAAAAAACAAGCACTTCTGCCAATCCTCACGAGGCGTTTATCAAACAATATTTTGAGTATTTCAATCAACATGATTGGCAGAAAATGGCAAGTATGTATGCTGATACTGCTGATTTTAAAGACCCTTCTTTAGGACAAAGTATCGTAAAACAAACGCATGAACAAACGATTAAAAAGTATAGCGAATTAAACCAAGCTTTTCCAGACCTTAAAGATTCTGTTACTAATATTTATCCCGCTGGCGAAAAACACATTGTTGTAGAATTTATTTCAAAAGGTACTGCTCCCGATAAATCTGCTTTTGTTTTACCCATCTGTACCATCTTCACAATTGAAAACGGAGTAATCACAAAGGATTTTACTTATTACGATAATTTCTAATTTCTACATTCATTTATAGTTCACCAAGTAACATATTTCCGAGTGACTTATTTTTTCGGTCTAAAACTGACCTGTTTTGTCTGCTTTTGGGTAAAACCACCTTGTTATCCTTATTGAATTTAGCCAAATTGTAGTGTTATCCAATTTAAAAAATCCTCTTCATCATGGCTAAGTTTTCTCTGTTACTCTTTATTAGTTTCTGTGCTACTTTATGGAATAGTTTATTGGCACAATCAAAAATTGATAGCTTACTCCCTACTCGTGGTTTTTGTATTACAGCGCCAAAAGCACAAAAAGTGGATGATTTTGTCAAGTTTATTCAAGAAGAATTAGCACCTAGACAAGTAAATACACTCATCCTGCGAGTTGATTATAACTATCAATTTGAAAGTCATCCAGAACTCCGTGACCCCGAAGCACTTTCTAAAAAGGATGTAAAGAAATTGGTTAGTGTTTGTAAGAAAAACAATATTCGTATCATTCCGCAAATCAATTTATTGGGACATCAGTCTTGGGCAGCTACTACCACAAATCTGCTAAAAGTATATCCTGAATTTGATGAAACACCAGCCGTAAAAATGCCAGAAAAATATGTTTGGCCCAATCCAGATGGCTTGTATTGTAAAAGTTATTGCCCGCTACATCCAACAGTGCATAAAGTAGTTTTTGCATTGATGGATGAAATCTGTGAAGTATTTGAGACAAATGCTTTCCATGCAGGGATGGATGAAGTATTTTACATTGGCGATGATAAATGTCCGAGATGTTCAGGAAGAGACAAAGCTGAATTATTTGCTGGAGAAGTGAATGAAATCAGAAATCATTTAGCGATAAAAAATAGAAAACTCTGGATTTGGGGCGACCGCCTAATTGATGGAAAAACCACTGGAATAGGCATGTGGGAAGGTAGTTTTAACAATACTCATAGGGCAATAGATTTAATTGCTAAAGACGTAACTATTTGTGATTGGCATTACGAACGCCCCGACCAAACGGCTGTTTATTTTGCCATGAAAGGTTTTGATGTAATTACTTGTCCGTGGAGAATGCCCAAATTTGCTGTGATTCAAACACAGGATATGCTTAAATTCAGACAATCGTCCACTGCTACGATGAAACCACATTTTCAAGGAATGATGCAAACGGTTTGGTCGAGTGCGGAATCTTTTTTGGATGAGTTTTATGGAAGAAATCCCAACAAAACAGTAGAAGAAAATTCTTCCACAAACTGTTTTAAAGCCATGTTTACAGAAATTAATCAACTAATAAAGTAATCATTCAAAGCAAATGGAAAAGGCTAAACGTATTTTTTCAATAGATATATTCAGGGCATTGACAATGCTTTTAATGATTTTTGTAAACGACCTTTGGACATTGAAAAACGTTCCTCTGTGGCTGGAACATGCCGAGGCAAATCAAGATTTCTTGGGTTTGTCGGATGTTGTTTTTCCTTGCTTTTTATTTATTTTGGGTATGGCAATTCCTTTTGCCATTAAAAATCGTATCGCAAAAGGAGATACGCCTTTACAGTTAGTCAAGCATATTATTACTCGTTCAGTTGCTTTATTAATTATGGGCGTTTTTACGGTGAATGTTCCCGAAATCAATGCAGAAGCAACTGGAATGAGTAGTGAAGTATTTCAAATATTAATGGTACTTGGTTTCTTTCTTATCTGGAATGTATATCCCAAAACAGATGCTTTTAAAAGTAAAATCTTTTTAGGCTTACAAATTATTGGTGTACTTATTTTACTAAGATTAGCCTACATTTTTAAGGCAGGAACAACTGATAATTTAATAGGAATGACGCCACAATGGTGGGGAATTTTAGGGCTCATCGGTTGGACTTACCTTACAGCAGCCATTATTTACTTGTTTACTTATCAAAAAACTTCTTTATTGATTTTCTTCTTTTTGTTTTTCAATCTTTTGGCAATTGCTGGTCATGCTGGTTTATTACAAAAAATATGGGCTGGCGGTCCTTCTGATTGGATTTTAGCCAATGGGGCTTTCTTTGCTTTTGCCTTTGCAGGTATTTTGGCAAGTATTTTATTGGAACAATTTTCAAAGCCTGAAAACCAATATCAATTGATGGGAAGATACGTATTGATTGGCGTTGTACTCATCATCCTTGGTTTTATTGCCAGAAACTTCTTTATCATTTCTAAAATACAAGCTACTCCTACTTGGGTTTTGCTGTGTAGTGGAATCGCTTTTATCTTTTTTGCAATAATTTACTATTTGGTTGATATTAAAGAAAAAGTGGTTTGGTTTAGTAGCATCAAAACCGCTGGTACAAGTACGCTTACTTGCTATTTAATTCCGTATTGGTATTATAGCATTGCGGAATTATCGGGAATTACTCTGCCTGGTTTTCTTACTGATGGCATCGTAGGTTTAATCAAATCTTTAATTTACGCTTTTATTGTTATTGGAATCACGGCTTTGCTTGGTAAGCTAAATGTTAAACTGAAAATTTGAGCTTTCTTTTACTTGGCTTGTAAAGCCGAGGTACGATTTTGTGCTATGTCTTCAATTTATCTTTAATCAAAGTCAGACTTTCTTCGTAGGATGCTCCAACTGGAATTTCTGTTTCTTGAATAAAGATAGATTGTCGAGCAATTTTGCTTACTTTTTGATAAGCGATAATATAAGAACGATGAATCCTGACAAAGTACTTTTCAGGCAATATTTGTAGGACATCCGTCATGGTTTGGCGGCTCAAAAGTTTTTTGTTCTTCAAGTAAAAAGTGAGATAATTTCCTTCGGCTTCGATATAGAGTAAATCTTCAAACAATACTTTTTCTTCTTCATAGCCTGTTTTGATGAAAACAAAATTTCGTTCATCAACTTCTTTACTTTCTTTTATAGACAAGGCCTTATTGCAAGCTTTGGTAAATCTTGCTAAAGAAAAAGGCTTTAATAAGTAATCAACAGCATCTAATTCAAAACCTTGCACGGCGTACTCTGAATACGCTGTTGTAAAAATTATCATGGGTACTTTTTGTAAGCAATGCACAAAGTCGATACCCGAAATATCAGGCATTTTGATGTCCAAGAAAATCAAATCTACTTTATTATTTTGCAGATAAGGAATTGCCTCAAAAGCATCGGTAAAAGTTGCTTTTAATTCCAAAAAAGGAATTTTTGAAGCATGAAATTGAATTACTTCTAAGGCTTTTGGCTCGTCATCGATGGCTATGGCAATCATTTTAAATGGTGAGTTGTGAGTGATGAATTGTGAATGTTTTTTTGTACAATTGATTTTCTAAATAATAATTAGCCTGATTACTGGACATTTTCTTTTAAAACCTTTTTCTAATTGTTGGCAACCCTTGTGGTTGCCAACACACAATGGATGGGCAACCGCAAGGGTTGCCACTACGGATTTTTTTGTGTAAAATATAAGAATCCGATACTAATCACTCAAAAATATTTAAAAGATACCTAAAGTCAATGATACAAAATAATCTTGTTCAGATTGTTGAATTTCTAAAGTATGTCTTTGTGGATAAATCAGTTCCAGTCGTTTTTGTACATTTTCTAAACCTATGCCAGATTGTTTTTCGGTATCGTTTTCATTTTTAGGATGCAATGAATTATGTACTTTAAAATAAAGTTTTTGAGCATCAAAAGTAAGTGTAATGTAAATCCAAGATGGTTTTCTGAAACTGATGCCGTGCTTAAAAGCATTTTCTACAAAAGGATTCAACAACATGGGTGCAATATAAATCTCATAGTCAAGCTGCTGAATATTTACCTTAATTTCAATATCATGCGATTCGTCTAAACGCATTCTTTGAATTTCGATAAAATTCTCTAAATATTCTATTTCTTTACTTAATGGAATACGTTCTTGGTGGTTTTCGTGCAACATAAAGCGCATCATATCGCCTAATTTCTGAATTCCATTAGAAGTCTTTTCAGCATTTTCTTTCAACGCTACTGCGTATAGAGTATTCAGCGCATTAAATAAAAAGTGTGGATTAATCTGCGAACGCAAAGTAACAAGCTCGGCTGATTTTTGAAATACTTGTGTTTGTAACTGTTTTTTCTCTTGGAAAAATAACCAACGAACCAATGCCGAAAAGAAACCTAGCAAATGTGGAAGAATTACAAGACCAAAGTAAAAGCCAGTATTCGCAATTCTGTACCAAAGTAAATAAAGAATGATGTTAAATAAACCATATACAAAAAGCCAAAGCATAGGAATGACAATCTCATTCTTTTTTGAATAATTGATTTGTGCAAAATAAGGAATGACAATTTTGAAAGAAAGATGATGCAAACCAGCAATCAAGAGTATTTGTGTCAGTCCAATTACTAAGCCCGTCAAACCAACAATCAAATTGGCAACCTCGCCAAAAAGTGTAAACAGAGCAATTGAAGCTAAGGCTAAAAACAAAATTAAGTTATTCAAAAACTGTTGTTTGGGCTGGCGTTCTTTTTCAAATAAATCGGCAGTATAATAATATAACTGGGCAACGACTTCATAAAGTGCGATGATAATAATGCTCGCAAAAGCATCAGTCAGTACATATAACTTTCTAAAAAGTGAAAACACTTTAAATCCAATGGGATTCCCATGAACGTCATATCGAAAACGCCAAAAGAGTTTATATTCTTTGTAAATAAAACAACTGGCTAATACCAAAACAACTACAAAAACCATCCATAAAACAGTTGAAATATCATAATTTTTCTGTTTGATGGCAGGAAAGAAAAAGTAATGGAAAACAAACCAAGCCGCAGTAAAAAGTACTGCGGCAGCAATAGTCGGGAATATGTTATTAAGGTATTGGTCATAAGAAGCTAAGCCACTCCAAATGACATGATTGGGTAAAGGAATTCGCTCAAGATATTCAATATCAACATCGAAATCATGGGCAATTCCAAAGAGCCTTCTTACTACATAAAAGATGACGGCAAAAAGAATAAAAAATACTTCGTAGGTTCTAAATTTTTCGTGTGAATTCATTGTCTTTTTTTCATCAAAGCTAGTATTGCTTAGAAATGTAAATTAAAAAATGTTTTAAACTAGCTAACATTTGGGTTGAAATTGAAAAAAGAGCAGATAAACTTGATAAAAAGGCTATATTGAGTGATTTTTTTACCCATTTCTCCTTACAAAACCCGCAAAAAAGGACAGAAAATAAAAAAATCTTCATTTTATCAATGAAGTTTGTATTAGAAAAATACAACAGATTTTGCAGGTAATGCTTCAAAATTTTAATACAAAACGAATACCCAGCCAATTCATCGCCTAATCTATAGTACTTATCATGATGATTTAAAAATACCAATTCTCATAAAATTCATTAGTGATAAAGCTTTATTTTGGCTTTTTTCATCTTAATATGTTGCCTAAATTCAGTAACACTTCTAGTAAAAAATACTCATTACTTACTAAAAATCAGTCGATAAGGGTAGTATAATCCGTAAAAATTCAACATTATTTCCTGAAATAGCTATCCATTGTTTTTTAAAGCCTGAAAAAAAATCTTTTTGAGGGCTATGGGCAATCTCTCTTTTCATGTCTTTTACAAGAAAGAACTATTATAAATTTTCTTAGAAAATACTTTTTTTTTCCAAGTTGACTTGACAATTGTCAAAGATTGTACTATTCTAATATTTAACATAATTTACAGGATGGTACATGATGGTTCAGGAAAGCCAAATAGGTTATTTTACAATAAATAATTTATAAAATACAATATAAGATTTTATAAAACATTTAAATCACTCTCTTAATATATACTAAATTTTGACAATGATGGAAGGAAACACGACATCTTTTAGCCTCACTGTGGAATCATATTTCCATACCTTTTCAGTAATTCTCTGAGCATTTTCAAGCAATTATTTCATTTAATCACATACAAGCAATCCATTTTATCTATGAAAAAACTGTACTTCTTCAGTAAAATTTCGAAATGTGTTAAAAACACACTATCCTACAAATTGGCTCATTCAAAGGCTTTTGTTAATTTTTTCCAATAGAGGTATTCTCCTTTTCAACGAAGGTTCATAACCTTCATTTTGTTGCGTTGCGACGTATTTTAATTAGCATAAATCACAATTCCTATAATATACATAAACCATAAAGAATGATGTTTCAATACTCTTTCCGTTATTTTTTTGTCATACTGGGTGGCGTATTCACTTTACTTAGTAGCTGTACTAAAGAAGAGCTGGATATTTACAAACGCCCAGCAACCTTAGAGCCCCCAATTTATCAAACCCTTCAAAGTAAAGGCAATTTTACTTCGCTTTTAGGTGTGATTGATAAAAGTGGCTACCAACGTACTTTGAGTAGCGCTGGTTATTGGACTTTCTTTGCTCCAAATGACGATGCTTTCAAAACTTATTTTACAAGTACTGGACTTACGCTTGCAGCAATTGATTCGGTGAAAGCCAGAGAAATTGTACAAAGTATGTTAGTATTCAATGCTTTTGACCAAACTCGTTTGCCAGACTATCAGTCGCCATTGGGTTGGCAAGAAGCAAGAGCTTTCAGAAGAAAAACCGCTTATTATACAGGTTTTTATGATGAAACTACTTTTGAAGGAACAAAATTGAAAGCCGTTTCACTCAATCGTCCAAACAACAATTACATCGTTGGCGATAACAACAACAAACACATTTCATACTTCACTAGCGAATACTTTTCTGCGATTGGCTTAAGTGCTACAGATTACAATTACTTCTATCCAAATACTCCTTATACAGGTTTCAACGTGATGGAAGCAAAGGTCGTTAACGCTGATATTTTTGCTGAAAATGGAATGATTCATGAAATTGACCATGTATTAAATCCACAACCGTCAATTGATGAGTTTTTACGTACCAAACCACAATACAGCGTTTTCAGAAATTTAATTGAAAAATACGCATCTACTTACGCTTTGAATGACCCAATGACTACAAAATACGCCAATTTAACAGGTAAAGGCGATAAAGTGTATGTAAAGACATTCAACAAACAAGCAAGTAGCGGCAAGTTTTTAACATTCGCTCCAAACTGTGAAAACTTCTTGAAAAATGCCGAGAATGATTCTCAGTTAGATATGTGGTCTGCATTTATTCCTACAAATGATGTTTTGAATCAGTATATCAATAATGTATTGTTAGAAAACTATACTTCATTGGATGCCATGCCTCCGGGTATCATCATCGACCTTATCAATGCCCATTTGTTCCCAACTACAGTTTGGCCTTCAAAATTCAGAAACAGTTTCAATGCTTTGGGAGAAGAAGCTCGCTTTGATGCAAATGTAGATGTGGTTGAGAAAAAAGTATTGAGTAATGCCATGTTTTATGGAACAAACAAAGTACAGGCATCAAACCTGTTTTCTTCGGTTTATTCTAAAGCTTATTTAGATCCTAAATTCAGTATAATGACTAGAATTTTGGATATGGACTGGAAAAACACCATTCTTAACCCAAGAGTAAATTATACTTTGTTTATGATTAGTGATGAAGCATTTAAAGCTGCAGGTTATGATTATGACCCTTCAAAATTTGTATCTAACATTGCCAACAGTGAATGGGGTTATACTCCACCTGGCTCTACAACTCGTACTCCTGGAACTTCAGTTTTGGCAAGTCTTCAAAGAATTGTGGCTACCAGTGTGATTTATACACCACAAAATCAATTGGGTGATTTATCAGGAAAAGGAGTAATTGATGCCATCAATGGTGAATATATCAAATTTGAAAACAATAAAATATATTCAACAGGGACTAAAAATGCACCTATCACTGTGACAAAATCTAAAACTGCTACAAATGGTAAGGTTTATTATACAAATGGTTTATTAAATTTTGCACCAAACAACACATCTATCGCCGACCCAATCGGAAAAGACCTTTCTGTGCTAGGTGCTACTTCAGATTTACCATATTATAATTTCTATCAATACCTTAAAAACTCTACGCTTTTCACGGCGGCGACATTTGCAATCAATGGTGTAAACGAAGGTAGTTTTTATACATTCTTTGTGCCAGACAATGCTGCAATCCAAGCAGCAGTAAATGCTGGTCTTTTACCCGGAACAGGCTCTGGAGCAGTAAAAACACCAAACTTTAACCCGACTAGTTTACTTGACAAAAAGATTGTTGAAGATTTTATTAACTACCATATCCTGAACAAAAAAGTAGTTGCTACAGACGGAAAAGAATCTGGCGCTATGGAAACTTTATTGAAAGATGCGGTAGGAGATCCCGTAAAAATCTCTGTAATAAATGCGGTGGGTTCAATGCAATTGGCTGATGCTACTTCAAAAAAATCAAATGTTAGGGTTGATAAAAGTAATAACCTTTCTAACAGAGCAATGATTCATTTGATTGATGGATATCTAAAGGCTAATTAAATCTCAATCTTGGAAAACCAAGTGGATTTTTAGGTCACACAACTCGTTTAAAAATTTGCAAATAAGCCAATGAAAATTTTTACCAAATTACTAATCATAACGGGTGTATTGCTATTATGTCAACACATTTCAATAGCACAAACATCTACTTTACATACCGTTCGAGGCAAAATAGTTGACCTCAAAGATAGCTCTGCCGTAATAGGTGTTACGGTTGCTGAGCTTGACCGTGATAATCGTATCATTAAAGGTGTGAGTTCTGACGTAGAAGGTAACTTCGTTATCAGAGTTTCTAATGCTAATAATAGACTATCGTTTTCGAGTATCGGTTATAAAACACAAAAAATTGACATCAAAGGAAAAAGCTCTTTGAAAATCTGGATGGAAGCTACCACTTCTGACCTTGACGAAGTAGTTGTTTCTGCAAGACCAACCGATAATGGTTTGATGTCAGTATCTGAAAGAAATACAACCATTGCAGTCGCAAAAATTGATGCTAAAATGGTTGAAGATATGCAAGGGACATCAATCGACCAAATGTTACAAGGGCGTTTGGCTGGGGTAGATATTACTGCTGCTTCTGGTGACCCAGGAACTGGAATGCAAATCAGAATTAGAGGTACTTCTTCTATCAACTCTTCTGTTGAGCCAATGATTGTAGTAGATGGTATGCCTTATGAAACATCAATTCCATCTGACTTCAACTTCGGTACTGCTGATGAAATGGGTTATGCTTCTTTATTGAACTTAGCTCCTTCTGATATTAAAAATATTGCGGTTTTGAAAGATGCTGCCGCTACAGCAATGTGGGGTTCAAGAGCTGCCAATGGTGTTGTGGTTATTAATACAAAAAGAGGAACAGTAGGTACGCCAAAAGTAACTTATACTTTTAAAGGTTCGGTTTCAAAACAACCAAATGCCATTCCAATGCTTTCGGGTGACCAATATTCAATGTTGATTCCAGAAGCATTTATGAACAGAAATGGTACTCCTTTGAATACGCAAACCGTAAAAGAATTCCAATACGACCCAAATGACCCATATTGGTATAATAACTATGGACAAAATGTGAACTGGGTAGATGCTATTACGCAATTAGGTTATTCGCAAGATCATGCTGTTTCGATTACGGGTGGTGGTGAAAAAGCGAAGTACTATGCTTCGACTGGTTATTTCAACCAAACCGGTACAACTATCGGAACAGGACTTAGCCGTATCAATACTCGTATCAACCTTGACTATAACGTTTCTAACAGAATTCGTTTTAAGACCGACTTATCGTTTACTCACTCGGATAATGCAAGAAACTATGTATCAGCTTTGACATCTAATAAAGATTTAATTCGTTCAGTAGCTTATAGCAAAATGCCTAACATGAGTATTTTTGAATACAATGATTTGGGGCAATTAACTGGTAATTACTTCTCGCCACTTACTAATATTCAGGGTACGTTTTCAAATACTTACAACCCTGTGGCGATGGTTAAATCTGCTAAAAACAATATCATTTCTGAAAGAATTATTCCACACTTTCAAGTACAATATGATTTAGTACCACAACAATGGGTGGCTACTTTTGATATTCAGTTTGATATTAACAACAACAAAACCAATTCATTCTTACCACAAGTAGCCACTGGACAAACATTTACTAGCCCTGCTGTAAACGTTGCGACAGATGGTGATGCGGATGGTTTTGCGGTTACTACAAAAACAAGTTTGATTTATACCCCAAAAATCAAAAATACGAAACACGAATTAACCAGTTTGTGGGCGTTAAATACTTCTGATGTAAAATCTGTTTGGCAAGAAGCCTATGTTACCAACACTGCATCTTCTGATTTAACAGATGTTACTAACCCTGCACGTTTAACTACTTCTAATTTATCGTCGGGTGTTTCGCAAACACGTAACATCGGTGTATTGATGAATGTTCACTATGGATTTTTAGACCGCTATATTTTTGATGTGGGTATCAGAGGAGATGGAAACTCTCGTTTTGGTCCAGCTTATCGCTATGGTTTATTCCCTTCTATTTCTACAAAATGGATTATTTCTGATGAGCCATTCATGAAAAGATTTGATAACCTTATCGAGCATTTAGGTTTAAGAATGAGTTACGGACAAAGTGGAAATGCCCCACGTAAAGATTATTTATACTATGGTAAATTCAACACTTTAGGTTGGTCATACCTTGGCTCATCGGCTGTAGTTCCACAAACAATGCAATTGAATAACCTCCGCTGGGAGCGTATTATTGGTAGAAACGTAGGTATTAACTTAATTACTCGTAATAGAAAATTAACGATTGATGCTGAATTCTACAAAAACAGTACAAAAGATTTATTCTTTGAAAACTTACAAATTCCAGCATTTACAGGTTTCAACACTGTTCAAATGAACGTTGGAACGATGGAAAACTCTGGTTGGGAATTCAACTTGAACTTGAACGCTTACAAAACAAAAGATGTGATGGTTGATTTCAACATGAACATTGCTCATAACACAAACGTAATCCGTGAAATTTCAGATTTGTATCCTCGTCAAGGTGGTATTGCTACAGTAAATGGTGCTTACATGACTTACATGCAAGTGAACAATCCATTTGGTTCATTCTATGGCTACCGTTATTTAGGAGTTTATAAAGACAAAGCTGCAACTGTAGCAAGAGGAAAAAGTGGCGAGCCAATCATTACTCCTGACGCTCAATCTGTTTATATGCGTTTTAACTATCCACAAACAGATTATATTTTCCAACCAGGCGATGCAATGTATGAAGACATCAACAAAGATGGTAACATCAATTACATGGACTTAGTGTACTTAGGAAATAGTAACCCTGCTTTCACTGGTGGTTTTGGTGCAAGTGCTTCTTATAAATCTTTCAAATTGACTACTTTCTTCAACTTCCGTAGTGATTACGATGTAGTAAACGCTACAAGAATGAGTACTACAAGTATGTATGGTTTCGGAAATCAAAGTACTGAAGTATTGTCTCGTTGGAGAAAAGAAGGTGATGAAACGATGGTTCCTCGTGCTTTGTACAATACAGGTTATAACTGGTTGGGGTCAAGCAGATATGTGGAAGATGCTTCTTTTGTACGTTTCAGAACAGCTACATTGAGCTATACATTCACCAAAAAGGCTTTAAAAACTTTAAACCTTTCAGCGCTTAGAGCTTACGGAACAGTAGAAAACTTAATGACTTGGACAAATTATAGCGGACAAGACCCAGAAGTACAAATGAGAGGTAGCGACCCATTCAGAGTAGCAACGGATAACTCAATGACTCCTCCAGCTAAAACGGTGACTTTTGGTTTAGTAGCGACTTTCTAAACGAAGCATTATCAAGATAGATACAACAATATAGATAATAGATACAATGTTGAAAAAAATATTTTATAACCTGATTTGTGTAAGCTCATTATTGATTGCAAGTTCTTGCGACAATTGGTTGGCTTTGAGCCCACAAGACGGAATCGTGCAAAGCAGATTCTGGCAAAATAAAGAACAAGTAGAATCTGCTGTGGGTGGAATTTATGCGTCTTTGATTGATGGATTGCCTGAAAAGATGTTTATCCTCGGCGAAATCAGAGCTGATATGATTACTACTTCTTTCAGAATTACGAATACTGAATTAGATATTATCAATAGTAATATTCTTCCTACCAACCCTTTGACTGACTGGCGTGATTTCTACCGTATTATCAATTATAGTAATACAGTAATTGCTTTTGCTCCAAGTGTTTTAGACAAAGATAAAACCTACACAGAAGCAGCCTTGAAAGGTCATGTGGCAGAAGCAAAAGCCATGAGAGCATGGATGTACTTCTATTTGGTAAGATTGTTCGGGGAAGCTCCTTTGAAATTATCGGCTACAAGTAGTGATGACGAAATTGTTCCTTTGCCAAAAGCTAGTAAGAATGACATCTTGGCACAAATCGTAAAAGATTTAGAAGAAGCAGAAAAGGATATTCCAAGTACTTATGGTAACAAAGAGAAAGATCATAGCAGAATTACAAAGTACATGATTAATACTTTGCAAGCTGATGTGTATTTATGGATGGAAAAACCAACAGAAGCACTTGCTGCCACCAACAAAGTAATCAATAGTGCAAAATTCGGTTTGGTTTCAAACCCAGAAAGAAGTTTAGCATGGTTCAATACAGTAAAAGCGGGAAATTCAAACGAAGGTATTTTTGAGTTAGCACATGGTAGCGATTATACCATTCGCTTTATCAACGCTACTTACCCTTTCTTTGCCATTTTTGGTTCAGGTGCATCAAGTTCTTTCAGAAGATACCAAGCAACTACTTATGTTACTGAAACTCTTTTCACAGAAGATATTATTGATCCTACCAATTATGATACTCGTGCTGATGATGCTTCTTTAAGTACTGCTACCGGTGTAATTACAAAGTATAACCGTCTTTCTGGCGATACTCCTTTCAACTTTATTGTGTATCGCTATGCTGATGTACTCTTAATGAAAGCTGAAGCTTTGGCATTGTTAAATAGAGGACAAGAAGCTTTAGACATTGTTTCACAAATCAGAAAAAGAGCTTGGGCAATTCCACAAACTGAAAAATCTCCAGACGCTACTAATATTGATGGTACAGGTGGTGTATTAGAATATATTTTAGAAGAACGTGCCAGAGAATTCGCTTTTGAAGGAAAACGTTGGTTCGATATGCTCAGAAATGCTAAAAGAAGTAATTACAAACGTCTCGACTTATTGATTGAATTAACTGCAAGAAGTGTCCCTAGTGAAAGACAACAATCGGCAATTGCTAAAATCAAAGATCCAAACAGCCATTATTTGCCAATTTATCAATACGAAATTCAAACAAATACGCTCTTGGTACAAAATCCATTTTATAAGTAAACAGCAAAATAGTACAGCAAAAGGTTGATTGATTTTTTATCAATGGTCAATCATGCCAATTGTAGTATTCTATTTTTTAAAGATGATTTTGGAGACATTAAAAAAATAAACAAATGAAAAAGTTAATACAATCGCTCACATTACCATTGCTTGGTCTTTTATTAGGACTAAGTATTATGAGCTGTTCGGATATAACTATCGTTGAAACCACCACTGGTGATGCCAACCTTTATAGTTATTTACAAAAGTATCCTGAGAAGTATTCTGATTTTGCAAGTATTATTGATAAATCTGGCTACAACAGTTTCTTGGATGCTTATGGTGCTTACACAATGTTTGCGCCAAACAATACAGCCGTAAAAGCATATTTAACACAAATTGGAAAAACTGCTGACCAGCTTACGAAAGAAGAAGCTCAAGGCATTGTAAAAATCCATGTGATTAGAGATACGCTTACCACGAACTCTTTCAAAGACGGTAAATTACCATTAGTTACCATGTACGGTCAGTACTTACTTTCTGGTGTAACAAACGGCACGAATGGCTCAAGTTATACTTTGAATCGCCAAGCAAACATTGTTGAATCGAACATCAAAACAGGTAATGGAATGTTGCATATTTTGGATGGCGTGTTAAAACCTGCTACCAAAACAATTGCTCAATTAACAGAGGCTAATCCTGATTATTCTATTTTCACACAGGCTTTAAAAGAAACAGGTTATTATGATTCTTTAAATACTGTTAATGAGAATTTAGATAAGCGTTTTATGACTTTAGTGGCAGAATCAAATACTGTATTGGCACAAGCAGGATTTACAAATTATGCTCAACTGAAAGCAAGATATTCTAAATCAGGTAATCCTAAATTAAAGTCTGATAGCCTTAATATTTTTGTTGCTTATCATATTTTAGATGGAGCAAAATATTTAGGAGATATTATTACTGCCACTTCACACATCACAAAAGTATCTACTGAACCTACCGTTGTAAGTTCAAAATTAGAAGGACAAACGGTATTATTGAACGATGACATTTTTAATGGTGTCAGAGAAATGGGTGTTGAATTATCTCGTACGCTAAGCGACAACACTGCTACCAACGGTGTATTACATAGCACTTTAGGGCATTATGGTGTAAAATTACGTTTGCCAATTAGAATCGACTGGGATGTTTGCGATTTCCCTGAAATCAAAAAACTATCTAGTTATTATGGAAAAAGAACTTACGGTTTCCCAGTAGGTACTGTATTAAATGATATTAAATGGGCTAATGCCAGCTTCCCTCCTACTTATGTGTATGCAGGTTCTGAAAACGCTGCCAAAAGAGATTATCTACAAGTACCAATGGGTGTACCAAGTAGAAACTTATGGTTAGAAATGAGAACACCTATCATTCCAAAAGGAAAATACAAAGTATGGATGTGCTACAGACGTCAACGTACTTCAAACAGTTTTACCATTACTTGTACTGGTGCAATTGACGGAGAGACACTGACTCGCCCATTCTTATTTATTGACCAAGTTCCAAATCTATCTTCTGGTGAATTAGAATCATTAGGTTGGAAAATCTATATGTCGCCTGGAACTGACATCAACGCTGCTGGTCGTTTGCTTGGAACAATTGATATTAAAACAACTGACAGACACCTTTTCCGTTTGACAGCAATCAATGGTACGCACTCTCCAAACAATATTGATATGATTCAATTTATTCCTATTGATCAAAATCAGTTGAGTCCACGCCACTTACCAGATGGTACCTTAATTGCAAACTAATAGCAGGTTTTCAAACACAGTGACTGATAAAATTTAGAAACTGTATTAAAACATTAAAAGAAATTCAAATGAAAATAAGATATTTATATTTTTTGCTCATTGCTCTTTGCGGCATTATCCTAGCGTCTTGTAAGACTTGGGACGACCGCTTGGTTTCAGAGAATGATGATTTAGGAAAATCATTATATGCTGAAATTAGCACACAAACCAACTTGAGTAAATTCAAAGAACTTTTAGAAAAATCAGGTTACGATAAAGTAATTTCTTCTTCTAAAAATTATACCGTTTGGGCTCCTACTAACGATGCCTTAGCTAATTTAAGCACAACCATTATCAATGACACTACTGCTTTAAAAGCATTTGTGGGTAATCATATTGCTTTGCAAAGTCATGTAATGCCGTCAACGCAAACTTCTGAATTAGTAGGCTTATTAAATGGAAAATATGCAAGCTTCGGCAAAGATGTTTTTGCTACAGCAGCTATTACTTCTTCTAATAAATATGTTGGAAACGGTGTATTGCATGTTATTGGTAGCGCTGTACAAGTATTGCCTTCACTTTGGGCTTATGTAAATGCTACACAAGCAACTTCATTACAAAGTTCGGCTATCGTAAATCTTACAACACTTGTATTTAATCCAAACACAGCGATTGTTGATAGTATCAGTGCTACAACAGGTCAGCCAGTATATCGTCCGGGAACTGGTTTTCAGTCGGTAAACTCTTTTACCGAAAAAGTATATGATTTGGGAGATGAGTCTAAACGTTATACTTATTTTTTATTACCAAATGATGTTTTCACACAAGAAGTAAATAAGTTATCGCCTTACTACAAAACTAGCACAACTGATAGTACATACAGAAAAGCAGCTTTTGAAACCATCAAAGATTTAGTGATTGAAGGGGAATACTCACTTGAACAACTTCCAACGTCCATCAAATCTAAATTTGATGTAAACTATACAATTGATAAATCTGCCATCACTCAAAGTTTCAAAGTAAGTAATGGAATTGTTCACGTATTAGGAAAAATCAACGTAAATGTTAATGAAAAGTTCAAGCCAATCATCATTCAAGGCGAGAATTATATTGCTAGAATGCCTACTGCTTCAAGTTTAGCAGCTGCTGTCATCGCCACAAGAACCTTATTAAACCCATTAACCAATACAAATTTCAAATCAGTTTTTGTAGTGGGGCATGCTAACGCAGGTTTTTGGTTGAGATATGTAGCTCCTGAAACTCCATCTATCAAATATAAAGTGTATTGGGTAGCAGTAAACGATTTGTATAATTCAAACACATCAACAGGCGAAACAGCAGGGTTTGTTATCAACCAAAAGTTAGCGATGGGTACTTTAAGCTCTGCAACGTTTGCTTACCCAACGGCTGCCCTGCCTGTAAAGAACTATACAGAACAATTGCTGGGAGAATATACAGTTGGGGCTTATGGTACACTTAATATGTATCTGGTTGCCAATGGAACCAATGCCATGGCACTTGACTATATCAAACTTGTACCAGCTCTTTAGTTAGCTACATAATAATTTAACGATGATTCAAATGAAGTATTTCATACAAAATATACAAGCATTTCCCAAAACGACAGTTGCTTTAGCGTCTTTTTGTGGAATCATGATGTACGGCACTGCTGTACAGGCGCAAGAAACTAAAATTCAGGAAGTAGTAAAAATTCACCCGAAATATAATACCGAAATTACTGGTATTGTAATAAGTGCTTCTACAGGAAAACCTGTAACGGGCGCAAGGGTTTATTTTAAAAACATGACTTCTGCCATTACTGCTGAAGACGGAACTTTTAAACTAAGTGTACCTAGTCCGAAAGTTTCAGTTTCTGTAGAATGTCCGGGCTATGAAAGTACTGAAGTAGCAGTTGCTAAACGTAATAAAATCACTATCACCATTCAAGACCAATCAGGACTTGAAAAATCTTTTGGATTACCAACTGGTACTTCAACAGGGAAACGTGTAGTGGGTGCAGCTAGTGCTTTGGCAATTCCTGATGCTTGGGCAAGAATTACGGATTCTCCAGATAGTTATTTACAAGGAAGAATCGCTGGTTTAAACGCTACTCGTTATTCTGGTACTACAAACGCAGGAAGCTTTACTACTTTGCGTGGTTTAAATTCTATCCAAGGAACAAACCGTCCTTTGTATGTGATTGATAATGTTATTTACGATGCTGGTATTTATGGCAGTTCATTGAATAACAATTACTTCGATAATCCATTAGCTTATATTGACGTAAGAGACATCAGTAATATTACTGTATTGAAAGACGCTTCAGCATCTGCAATTTATGGTACAAAAGCAGCCAATGGAGTTATCATGATTACGACTTCAAGAGCGAAAGAATTAGGTACAAAAATTGACTTCGCCATGTATGGTGGTGTGAACGCTGCTCCTAAGGATTTACCAGTAATGAATGCCAATAGTTATAGAAGTTATTTAACTGATATTCTTTCTTCGGCTGGTTATTCAAATGCGCAAATGGAAACATTGCCTTTTATGAATGACAGCAAGTCGAACCCTGATTATTATACTTATCATAACGATACCGACTGGCAGAAAAAAGTAATGGCAAGTAAACCGCTTACCAACATGTATTTACGTGTAACGGGTGGTGATAACATTGCAAAATATGCACTTTCGGTAAACTATTTAAGTAATAAAAATGGTGTTGCTGGTTCAACTTTAGAGAAATACAGTACTCGTTTCAATGCTGATATGAACTTAAGCCGCAAGCTTACAGCAGCAGCCAACTTGAGTTTCTCGTACAATGAAGCTGAAACCAAAGATTTTGGATTTGCCTCTAAAACGAATCCTCTTTATTTAGCCTTAATCAAAGCACCAATCTTAACAGATTATAGTGTTTCAAGTCAAGGGATTTTTTCTCCTTTCTTGGCAGATGAAGATATATTCTCGGTAGGAAACCCTGCTGTGGCTGCTACAAGTACTTTGGGTGGGAACAAAGCTTATCGTTTCTTTGGTGTGATTGACTTCCAATATGCGATTTCAAATGCGTTCAAACTAGGAACGAACATTGCTGTTACTTTCGATAAAGTCAAAGAAAACCGCTTTATTCCAAACTATGGTTTGGTAAGTGATACGCTTAAAAATGTGTTGGCATTAAACCAGTTGAGTTCACAAACAAAACGTTTGTTTAATGTATCTAATGAAACGTATTTAGCTTTCAATAAAACTTTCAAAAACGTGCATGATATTTCTGGTCGTATAGGTTTACGTTTTATTAGCTCTAAAGTAGAACAAGACAAAATCTTGGCTTATAACTCAGCAACCGACCAATTAATCAGTGTGAACAATGGTTCTGTTTTATATAACAATATTCAAGGTGGAATTGGTACTTATAACTGGTTGAATACTTATTTCAACTTAAATTATACTTATGCTGATAAATACTTCTTGGCTTTCACAATGGCAATGGATGCTTCTTCTCGTTTTGGGAAAGATGTTTCTACAAGCGATGCTGTCAGAATTGGCGGTACTCCTTTTGCAGTGATGCCTGCTGTATCGGCAGCTTGGTTGCTTTCTTCTGAACAATTCTTAGCGGATGGTCCTTTCGATTTATTAAAACTTCGTGTTTCTACAGGTCGTGTAGGAAATGATGACATCGGTAATTATGCTTCAAAACAATATTATGTTGGTCAAAACTTATTAGGTCTTCAAGGGATTGTTCGTGGAAACATTGCTAATCCAAACTTGAAATGGGAGAATATCTCTAAGTCTAATGCAGGTTTAGACATGAGCGTTCTTCACGAGCGTTTGGGTTTAAGTCTTGATGTATTCAGCAACAAAACTACAGACATGATTATCGCTGAGAAATTACCAACGGTAGCTGGTGTAGGTTATGTAATGACGAACAACGCTGCTATGAGTACTTCAGGTATTGAAGCTAGTTTGAATATCAAATTATTAAACAAATCTGATTTGAAATGGGATTTGGGTGTAACCATCGCTAAATCAAAAACTAAATTAGATAAGTTACCAAACGCCAATGCCGACATCATTTCTAACTATGGTCAGGCTTCTTTCTTGACCCGTGTGGGTGAAAGTCCGAATGTATTCTTCGGTAATACTTCAAAAGGTGTTTATGCTTCTAATGCTGAGGCAAATGCTGAAGGTTTATCTTCAAGGTTGCCAGATGGTTCTTTGAAGCCCTTCCAAGGTGGTGATGTTAGATTCGAAGATTTGAATGGAGATAAAGTAATCGACGACCAAGACAGAAAGATTATCGGTAATCCTAATCCTGATTTCTACGGAGGTATTACTAACCGTATTATCTACAAAAACTGGACTTTAGATGCCCTTTGTAGCTTTGTTTCTGGCAACGAAGTATATAATTATACTCGTAGAAGTATCGAATCTGGTGCAAATTTCAATAATCAATCGGCTGCGATGGTTGCTCGTTGGAGAGGCGAAGGACAAATTACTGATATTCCAAGAGCTACTTATGGCGACCCAGTTCAAAACGCACGTTTCTCGAACAGATGGATTGAAGATGGTTCATATTTCAGATTAAAATCAGTTTCAGTGTCGTATAATTTCTCAATCGACAAAAGTATTTTGAAATATTTAACAGTATATGCTGCGGCAAATAACGTGTTGACTTTCACAAAATACCTTGGTTATGATCCAGAATTTAGTTCAACAAATGCAGTAGTAGGACAAGGCGTTGACAATACATTAGAGCCTATCCAAAAATCATTTCACTTAGGGCTTAGAATTGGTTTATAATATCAAGCTAAAATCCCTCGGTCAACTGAAATTATTAATCGTTAAAATTATCGAAATAAGATGAAATCAATGTTTAGAAAAATAATCTTCAATCTAGCTGTACTTTCTTGTGTATGGGTTGGTAGTTCTTGTAAAGAAGTATTCGACCTCGACCCTGAAGAAGCACTCACTAGCCAACAAATGTATCGTGATATTTTCGATGCAGATGCTGCCATCATTGGCTTATATGGTAAGTTTTCAACGCTTGCTAAACAATATGTAGTATTAAATGAACTTCGTGCAGATTTGCTAGATGTCACTGATAATGCCGACGTAGCCTTGCGTGAAATCAATAACCATAATGTTACAGAAAGTAATGCTTATGCGAACCCTCGTCCGTATTATGAATTAATCCTTAACTGTAACGACATCTTGAAGAACTTCAAGATGATGGTTGAAACCAACAAAATCAAAAGAACAGAATACAACCAACGTTATGCCGATGTAATTGCTTTAAGAAGCTGGATTTATTTGCAATTAGCAATTCACTACAATAGTGTTCCATACATCACAGAATCAATTGAAAAAATTGGTGATGTATCAGCTATTGCTAGTAAGCCTGCTATTCCCTTAAAGGAAATGATTAAGCAACTTATTACGGACATGGAAACGATTCCAAGTGTATATCTTGACCCTTATAGTTTAGATAATACTTTCGTTTCGAACAACGTGGATGGCTACTCTCCTACTACTTTCTTCATTAATAAAACTATTTTATTGGGAGATTTGTACTTGTGGGATAACCAATTTACCAAAGCGGCTACGATGTACAAATACATTATGACAACATCCGACCGCCTTGGTTTTGAAGCAACTGATATTAACGTTTGGTATCATTTATACAAAATCACTCGTGGGCAAATCAGCAGTGGTATGGGACCAATCGCAGTAAGTTATGATGCCAACATCAACGACGAAAACAGATTGCTTGATAACAACAGCACTGGCTGGCGTTCAATCTTCGCACGTGATCGTTCTAATACTACTTATAATGGTTTATCGAATACTTCAAACATTTCTCGTGACCCAGAATGGCTTTGGTTATTACCTTTCGACAATAAGTTTCTACCTGAAAACCCATTTGTAGAATTGTTCTCGAATGTAGGTGGTAAATATTTGTTACAGCCTTCTCAGCAAGTACAAGATATGTGGAATTCGCAAACACAAACGAACAACTTCAATTTTGATGCTCGTGGAAAGATGTCTTACAAAACAGTTAATGGCAAACCAGTAGTCTATAAATACCTTTATAACTACTTGAATCCAAACTTGACGGGTTCTGTGATTTCTTTAGTAGGTAAAAGTTTACAAGAAAAAAATGGTCGTTGGTTCTTGAACAGAGCAGCCAATGTACACTTGAAATTTGCTGAAGCTGCCAACCGTGAAGGACGTAGAAAGTTAGCTTTTGCTTTGTTAAACAGCGGTGTAGCATCTGTGTATAACGGTACTTCAACCGATAAAACCAACTTGATGAATACTTTTGATGTTCCTCCATTCGACTTTGATGCTAGAAACGGCGATGCACCAGTACGTTATCGTTCGTCATGGCACTTAGCGACGGGTATCAGAGGTAGAGCCATGTTGAAAAATACTGAAGTAGTAGGCGATAGTACCATTGCCATCGAAAACTCTATCATACAAGAAGGTGCTTTAGAATTAGCTTTTGAAGGACACCGTTGGGGCGATTTAGTAAGAGTAGCACTTCGTAGAGAAGACCCAACTTTCTTGGCAGACAAAGTATATGATAAATTAAGAAAAGCCAACAACCCTAATGCAGCAGCCGTAAGAAGCAAACTGATGAACAAAGAGAACTGGTTTTTACCATTCAAATTGCAATAATCGTATCAATCTTTTTATTATAAACACATCCGCTCTCTTTGGGCGGATGTGTTTTTTTTTGAGGGAGTGTTCATTAAACTGTGTCATTTGATTTATTGAGTTAGGGGGCTAGCCCCCTAACTCAATAAATCAACTTGTGAAATTCTGTCTTCAAATGTAATGATTAGTTCTGCACGCATTTCTCTCCAGTTCTTAATTTTTGCATTCCAAACCTTATCCATGTTCTGAATTGCCAAATAGGCTAATTTCAAAAGAGCATTATCTGAAGCAAAAGCTCCTTTACTCTTTGTGATTTTCCTAATTTGTCTATGATAACCTTCTATAGTATTAGTCGTATAAATGATTTTCCTGATTGCTGGGGAGTATTGAAAATAGGTAGAGATATTCTCCCAATTATTCGTCCAAGTTTCAACTGCTTTGGGATATAATTTGCCCCATTTTTCTGCTAAAGTCCCTAGATGTTTTTCTACCATATTAAGATTCTCTGCTTTGTAAACAAGCTGTAAATCCTTTACAAATTCTCTTAAATGCTTATCATAGACAAAGCGAGTAGAGTATCGGATTTGATGGATAACACAAAGTTGTATCTGTGTTTTAGGAAATACTGCTTCAATGGCTTGAGGGAAACCCTTGAGACCGTCAACACAGCTGATTAAAATATCCTCAACTCCTCTTGCTTTGAAATCAGTCAATACTGACAACCAGAACTTAGCGCCTTCTGTTTCAGCCAGATAGATTCCTAATACTTCCTTTTTGCCATCTAAACCTAAGCCTATTACACTATACATGGCTCTGGAACTTACCTTACCATCAATACGAACTTTGTAAAACATCGCATCCATCCAAACTACTGCATAAACCCTTGAAAGAGGTCTAGATTGCCACTCTTGAAGTCGTGGAATTACTCTATCGGTGATGTTTGAGAGTTCGCCTACTGAAAGATGATAGCCATAAAGTTCTTCCAACTGCTCATTGATAGAAGAATAACTCATGCCGTGAGAGACGGGGACGCCAAGTCATTGAAATAATCTGACGCTCTAAAGTATCCGTTAAAACTAATTGTCTCTTTCCAACGACTTGTGGGTTAAAACTACCGTCTCGGTCACATGGAGTCTCTAATTCAAAGCTTCCTCCATTACTCTTAATAGTTTTTTTAGACAAACCATTTTTGCGGTTTTTAATCCCTTCTGCCTTGTTAGCATTCAGGTGATTATCCAATTCTCCTTGTAAAGCACTTTCTAAAAAATGTTTCAACATCGGAGCAAAAATACCATTCTCCCCAGTAAGAGGTTTGCCAGAATAAAGACCTTTTATCGCTTCTTGCTTAAAAGTCTCAAAATCAAAATTGTCAGGAGTCTCCATAATAAAGTGTGTCTGAGTAAAAGTAAAAAAATAAACTTAAATTTAAACTGACACAGTTTGCTGAACAGACTCTAATTATACTTGATGGCTTTTTAGAAAGTTATCAAAACTCTTTTCGATACTTCCTATACAAAATCAAAGACATTACAGCCGTTGCAACGATTAAAATTAATACGCCAACAACAGACGTTGCACTCTTAAAGATGCCTTCTACAAAACTACAAATAAGGGATTCTACAAAGAAAATGACTCCTGTATAAATCCACCAAGTATTGTAGGTTGGTAGCTCCTCAATCGTTACTTCCATTTTGAAATTATCAGGAAAGAAAAGACTTTTCCATTTAGGAAAATCCCATAACAATAAGCCCAAAGAAGCAACAAATAATAGAAAAGTGATATAAACTGTCCCTTGAAACTGTAAGGAAAAAGTAATCAGAAAGATATTGGTAATAATACCCAAGAAAATAAGATTTCCGATGGTAGCAAAGCGTTGCGTCATCAACAAAAATGCTGCCATTACTTGCATCAAGCCCAAAAACTGCCAATAAATACCTGTTTGATAAAGTGCCTCAAAGAAGAATCCGATAGGATTTGAGGTAGCAATAGAAGTAAAACGATTGCCCATTGATTTCGTTAAGCCAGAAGGCACAAAGGCAAAGCCAATTAAATACCTCATCCAGATTACAAAAAACGAAAGGTTTTTATTGCGTCGTACAGTAAGGTAAAGATTGAATAAAGTATCCATAAGGTTCAAGGATGGTCTAATTGATTTTTCAAAAGTAGTAGAAATACGACAGCCTTGATACCGATTTGTTATGTGCGGTTGACAAAATTAAATCCACAGCTTATTAAGCAAATATTTTTTGTACATCGTGCATCCATTTGAATATAGTTTGCATCATAACATCGAATATAAAACATCAAAAAATATGAAATTTATTATTACCATTCTCTTAACCATTATAATATTTGCTCAAGTACAGGCTCAAAGTAAAATTTCTGGGAAAGTTTTAGACGAAAAACAAAAGCCTGCCGAATTCGCAACTGCTGCTTTATTGAATGCCAAAGACTCTTCTATGGTAAAAGCTGACATTACAAACTTGGAGGGCTTATATACTTTTGAAGCCATAAATTCAGGGAAGTATTTAATTGCTACTTCGATGGTAGGCTACAAAAGGACCTTCTCTAAACCTTTTGAAGTAATATCTGAATCCATACAAATACCAGATATTCAATTAAATGTTGCTTCTACAGCATTAAATGAAGTGACAGTAACTGCCCAAAAACCTTTCTTAGAACAACGTGCCGACAAACTCGTCGTGAATGTAGCAAGTAGCCCAACAGCAGCAGGTGCAACCGCTTTGGAAGTGCTGAGAAAAGTGCCAGGATTGATTATCGCTCAAGACCGAATTACTATTGTGGGCAAGGCTTCGGTGATGATCATGATTGATGGCAAACCTTCGCAATATACTGATATGAACGAAGTTTTGAAGGACTTGCCAAGCACTAATATTGATAAAATTGAGGTTATCAAAAATCCATCGGCTCGTTATGATGCTGCGGGTGGGGCAATTATCAATATTGTAATGAAACGCAATGCCAATTTAGGAACAAATGGCTCAATCGGTTTAAATCTTAGAGGCTCGGTCATTAACAATACCGACGTTGGCAGAAGCTCAAATGATATGTTTAATGGCATTTCACCTACATTTTCTATCAACCATCGCAAAGGAAAAGTTAATGTTTTTGGAAGTTATAGCTATGCAAATAGAAACCTTTTTGAACTCACAAGGATTGGTAGAATCATTGGTACTCAAAATTTTGATAATACCCAATTTTCTCCGCTGACTGTTCAGGTACATAACACAAGAGCGGGAATGGATTTTTATGCGGATAAGAAAAATACTTTTGGTTTTCTAATTACGGGCTTTGCCCGTGATGGGGGAAATTTGAGTGATGCAAACACTAAAGTTACAGATGTTGAAAGTGGTGAAGTCATTAATAGTTTTAGAACCATGAATAGCCAACCCACCACACGCACAAATATTGGGTATAATATCAACTGGAAACATTCATTCGACACAACAGGTAAGGACCTAAATGTTGATATTGACTATGTTACTTACCGACTAAAAAATCAGAATATTATTACGATTATTGATAGAAATCAACAACGAAACCAAAGCCAAAGTGTTGATAATCCTGTGGTTTTTACAACCTTTAAACTGGATTATACACATCCTTTTTCAAGTAAAACGAAATTGGAAGTGGGTGGAAAAAGTAGTTTTGCCACCATTGATAATGATTTGAATTTCTACCGTGAAACAATATTGGATACTAAACGAAGCAATGTTTTTAATTATAAAGAGAACATTAATGCCCTCTACGGTACATTCAATACAAGTTTTGGGAACAATTGGGAATTACAAACAGGCTTAAGAGCAGAACAAACTGTAGCTGAGGGATTTAGCAAAATTGAAAATAAAAATGTGTTAGATAGAAATTATTGGCAGTTGTTTCCAAGTGTATTTTTAACCCGTAAAATTGGTAAGAATTTAGGCATCACTACGTCTTTTACTCGTAGAATAGATAGACCGAGTTATCAGCAACAAAACCCTTTTGAATTTCAGTTAGATTCTTTAACATTTACCAGAGGTAACCCATTATTGAAGCCACAATTAACCAATGAATTAAAATTTCAGGTAACATTTGATGGACAACCATTTTTTGCGTTTGGATATAACAAAACCAATGACGTAATTATCGAAAATGCTCCACAACAAGACAATGTAACGAAAAGAACATTTACAACGGCGGAGAATTTAGCCACTTACAAAAATTATTTTGTGGAATTAAATTTCCCTATCAATATTGGAAAAAGAATCTCTGGATATGGTGGTAATCAGTTGATTTATAATGTATATGATGCTAATTATTTAGGTGGAAATTTCAATCAAGGAAGAGTAAATTGGTTGGCATATATCAATGTAAATGCAAAAATTACAAAGACATTGAGTGCTGAAGTCAATGGATTTTATATGACGAAATCTCAGCAAGAATTCCTTGTTTTAAATCCACTAGGAAGCTTGTCTGTAGGTTTACAACAAAAAGTTTTGAATGGAAAAGGTAGAATATCACTGTCAGTAAATGATATTTTATACACTGAAAAGAATACAGCAACAATTAAATATCAAGACATAGACCTCCGTTATTTCCACAGAGAATCATCAAGAAACGTCCGTTTAGGATTCACCTATTCATTTGGAAATGACGTCTTGAAAGCAAGTCGTAATCGTAAAACTGGTTCAGAAACTGAGGCTAATAGGGTGAAAACCAATTGATAACTGTGGGGGAATCTTCACACCCTCACTCCTAATCCGCTAATAAAAACGTGTAGTATAGTTGAACATTTTTGTCAACTTTTAAAAAGTTGACAAAAATGTATTCCTCACTCCGCATTCCAAATTCAAAACTCAAAATCAATGTGCTTCTAACCAGTTTAAGCCAACGCCCATACCTGTTTCCATTTTTACGGGGAAAGGAATGGCGTTTACCATCAATTCGTTTACTTTGGTTTTCATCAATTCCAATTCTGATTTATGTACATCAAAAACTAATTCGTCATGCACGGTAAGAATGATACGAGATTGAAGTTTTTCTTGTTTGATAAAATCATTTACTTTAATCATCGCCACCTTTATCATATCCGCCGCCGAACCTTGAATCGGGGCGTTTACAGCATTTCGTTCGGCAAAACCACGTTCTACCATATTGTTTGAATTGATGTCGCGCAAGTAACGTCTTCTTCCCAAAATGGTTTCTACATAACCTTTGTCACGAGCGTCAATCACAGCCGTATCCATGTAGCGTTTGATAGCTGGAAATTCTCGCCAATAACTGTCAATAATTTCTTTCGCTTCCGTTCTTGAAATGGCAATTTGCTGAGCCAAACCAAAAGCCGAAACGCCATAAATAATACCAAAATTGACTGTTTTCGCTTTTCTACGCATATCAGAAGTCACTTCATCCAAACTTACATTAAATACTTTTGCGGCAGTAGTAGCGTGAATATCTCTTCCCTGATTAAAAGCTTCAATCATAGATTCATCTTTGGCAACAGCCGCCATGATACGTAATTCAATTTGCGAATAATCGGCAGAAAGAATCAAGAAATCATCATTTTTAGGAATGAAAGCCTTTCTAATTTCTCGTCCACGAGCGGTACGAATCGGAATATTTTGTAAGTTAGGATTGGTACTCGACAAACGACCAGTAGCCGTAACTGCCTGATTAAAAGAAGTATGTACTCTGCCCGTTCTTGGCGAAATCATCAAAGGCAAAGCATCTACATAGGTTGATTTCAATTTTTGTAATTCTCTAAAATCCAGAATTTTACGAGCAATTTCGTGTTCAGATTCTAATTTAGACAATACTTCTTCACCCGTCATATATTGACCCGTTTTTGTCTTCTTAGCTTTAGGGTCAAGCTTTAATTTATCGAATAAAATTTCCCCTAATTGCTTTGGCGAACCAATGTTGAATTCTTGTCCCGCCAATTCAAAAACTTTGGTTTGTACTTCCAACATATCTTTTTCCAAAGTTTTCGACATATCTTTCAAGAAATCAATATCAAGCCTTACGCCTTCCATTTCAATATCAGAAAGTACTTGTGTCAAAGGCATTTCTACTTCTTCCAGTAGCTTCACCGCACTTGGATTTTGTGCTAAAAGTGGATGTAATTTACCTTTCAATTGTAAAGTAATATCAGCATCTTCGGCAGCGTATTCTTTGATTTTCTCAAATTCCACATCACGCATATTGCCTTGCTTCGCTCCTTTTTTACCGATTAATTCATCAATTGAAACTGGTGTATAATGCAAGAAATCCTCCGCCAAAATATCCATTCCGTGACGTTTCTCTGGCTCGATGATATAATGTGCCAACATCGTATCATAAGTTTTACCTTTTACTTCTACGCCATATTGAGCAAGCACCATTAAATCATACTTGATATTTTGAGCGATTTTAGTGATTTTTTCATTGGAAAAAATCGGCTTAAATTCATCTACAATCGCTTGTGTTTCTTCACGATTGGCAGGAGTTGGCACATAATAAGCTTCGCCTGCACGATAAGCAAAAGACAAACCCACCAAATCGGCTTCGACGGCATCAACGTTGGTCGTTTCCGTATCGAAACAAATTTCATCTTGTAAACTCAAGAAATGAATCAAAGATTGACGCAACTCTGGCGTATCAATCAAATGATATTGGTGAACAGTAGTATCAATAGTAGCTTTCGGATTACTTTCAGAAGGCGTATCGGTATCGTCAAAAAGTTCTAATTTCTTTTCTTCAACAATACTTCCGAACAAGTCAAACTGACCAGATGAAGCTTTTGCTTTTGCCGCCACAGTAGCTTTTTTAGCTTCTGGAATGGCAGTAGGCTGTTCTACAACAGCTTCTTCACCCAGTAATCTACGACGTAAAGTTCTAAATTCTAATTCATCCAAAAGCGGAGAAAGCAATTCTTTGTTTACTTCACAAACTTTTAAATCTTCCTCATCGAAAGTAACAGGTACTTCGCAGTGAATAGTCGCTAATTCTTTCGACAATAAACCTTGTTGAGCAAAATTTCTAACGTTTTCTTGCTGCTTGCCTTTTAGTTTATTGACGTTGGCAATCAAGTTTTCTAAAGAACCGTACTCTTGAATTAACTTTTGGGCGGTCTTCTCCCCTATTCCCGGAATCCCCGGAATATTATCAGAAGCATCACCCATCAAACCCAAAGTATCAATTACTTGCGACACATCTTGAATTCCCCAACGCTCACAGATTTCCTTAACGCCCAAAACCTCAACGCCTTTTCCCATAAAAGCAGGCTTGTACATAAAAATTCGTTCCTCCACGAGCTGACCGTAATCTTTATCGGGCGTCATCATATAAATTTCCATATCATCATGTTCACGAGCAGCACGTTTGGCGATAGTACCGATAACGTCATCCGCCTCGTAACCTTCCATGATTAACATCGGAATATTCATGGCAGTACAAAGACGCTTAATATATGGAATGGCAATCGTAATATCTTCTGGTTGAGCCTGACGTTGAGCCTTGTAGGCCTCAAACTGAATATGTCTAAACGTCGGAGTTGGCGTATCAAAAGCCACGCCAAGATGCGTAGGTTTTTCTTTAGTAAGCACCTCCAACAAAGTATTAGTAAAGCCAAATACCGCACTGGTATTCAAACCCTTAGAAGTAATACGAGGAGTTTTCTGGAAAGCAAAGTGCGCTCTATAAATCAATGCCATTGCATCGAGAAGAAATAGTTTTTTCATCTGATTGTAACGAAGAGTGTATGCCTAAAAAGGCAAGATTTCCTCAAAAATACCAAAATCTATTGGTTCTGTTTCACGAAGATTGAAAAGATGGTTAATTAAAACAAAAAAACGGCTATTCTCATCATAGAAAATAGCCGTTTTTTCTTTACTTCCTTTTAATACTCATCTTTCAACATCTTTACAAAATCATCTTCATAAGCTTTTAGGGCTTTTAATAATGCTTGTAATTCGTTGTAATCCGACGAGCCTTTTTTGGCATTGTAAAGTTTGTCTGCTCGTTCCGAGGCTTTTTCGTATTCAGCTTCGTTTTTAATCTTAATCATTTGATTTATCGGTAATTGTTATTGAGTTTTCTCTTCCCAAATTTTACACAAATTTACAATAGTTTCGGTAGCTTTTTCCATGTCTTGTACAGAAACCCACTCATGTTTTCCATGAAATGCGTGTTCGCCTGCAAAGATATTCGGACAAGGTAAACCCATGAATGACAGCCTAGAACCGTCCGTTCCTCCTCTAATACTCATTTGCTTTCCTACAATTCCACTTCTTTCAATCGCCTCTAAAGCATAAGCGGTTACTTCTGGGTAATTATCCAATACTTCTTTCATGTTTCGGTATTGTTCAAGTACTTCAAAAGTAGCTTTTGAATTCGGATAATTCAATAATACTTCTTCCATAATTGTCTTCAAAACAGCTTCATGCTCATGCAGTTTTTCTACCGAAAAATCACGAATAATAAATTCAATCGTAGCTGTCTCTACCATACCCGAAATCCCTACTGGATGAATGAATCCTTCTTTTTCTTCTGTTGTTTCTGGCGAAAGTGTTTCTTTGGGAAGTTTCGCTACAATTTCAGCCGCAATTTTTAAAGCACTTTCCATTTTACCTTTCGCAAAACCGGGGTGCTGACTTACTCCATGAATCGTAATTTTCACACCATCTGCCGAGAAAGTCTCGTCTTCTAAAGAACCCAAAGTTTCTCCATCAATCGTATAACCAAAATCTGCTCCTAATTTTTCTAAATCTACCGCTGCCGTTCCTCTTCCTATTTCTTCATCTGGTGTAAAGAGTATTTTAATTGTTCCGTGTTTTATTTCAGGATTATTGACTAAGTGATAAGCCGCATCCATAATTTCAGCAACGCCAGCTTTATTATCTGCACCCAATAAAGTAGTTCCGCTTGCCGTTATAATATCGTTACCAAATTGATGTGCTAAATCTGGATGCTCTGTCAATCTGATAATTTGAGAATTATCATCTGGTAAAACAATATCCTGTCCTTGATAATGCTGATGAATAATTGGTTTAACACCTTCTCCAGAACAATCAGGCGAAGTATCCACATGCGAACAAAAACAAATAACAGGTACAGGTTTTTCAGAATTACTTGGAATGGTAGCATATACATAACCAAATTCATCTAAATGGGCATCTTGTACGCCCATTTGAATAAGTTCCTGAACTAAAAGCTTACTTAAATCCTTCTGTTTTAAGGTTGATGGCTGTGTATTGGAATTTGAATCTGATTGTGTATCGATTTGAACATATTTCAAGAAGCGTTCGGTCGAAGTATTTTTATAGTTCTTTAGCATTTATTCAATGATTAAATCTGTGTTTAATAAAACAGGTAATTTATTCACAAAGGTAACAAAGGTTTAAATTTTCGTGATTAACTTGCGCCAAGATAATTACAAGAATATAAGGTTCTTATTTAAAAATAGAACTTTTTCAACAACTATCTAAATTTTGCAAAGAAAAACCCACTAAAACATTAGAAAGAGGATTTTTCATTTAATTTCGTATCAACAAAATAAAAACATATTTTTTCAAGATAAAGCCCAATAAAATATAGGTTATGTCAGAATTTGCAGAACTCTCGTTAGGTGACAAAAAGTATCAATTTCCTGTAATCACAGGAAGTGAAGATGAAAAAGCAATTGATATTGCCAAACTCCGTGATGAAACAGGTCATATCACCATTGATTCTGGTTATAAAAACACTGGAGCTACTAAAAGTGCGATTACGTTTTTGGACGGTGAGCTAGGGATTCTTCGTTATAGAGGTTATTCAATTGAAGAATTAGCTGAAAAAGCTACTTTCTTGGAAGTTGCTTATTTATTAATTTACGGTGAACTTCCTACTACTGAACAATACGCAGCATTTGAGCACGAAATCAAAATGCACACCATCGTTAACGAGGATATGCGTAAAATTTTTGAAGGCTTCCCTGTGAATGCACACCCAATGGGCGTACTTTCTGCAATGGTTTGTGCGATGTCGGCTTTCTACACTGGCGATAAAGCAGGTGCTGATGAATTGAACATTATTCGTTTAATGGCAAAAATGCCTTCAATGGCTACTTGGTCTTACAAAAAATCTCAAGGACATCCAGTAAACTATCCAAACAACTCTTTGGATTATTGCTCAAACTTCTTGAACATGATGTTTGCTTTGCCAGTTGCTCCTTACAATGTTGACCCTGTAGTTTCGGCGGCTTTAAATAAATTATTGATTCTTCATGCAGACCACGAACAAAACTGTTCAACTTCTACAGTTCGTTTAGTGGGTTCTTCTCATGCTAGTTTATATGCTTCGATTTCAGCAGGTATCAATGCACTTTCTGGACCGCTTCACGGTGGTGCAAACCAAGAAGTAATTGAAATGTTGGAAGCTATTAAAGCTGACGGCGGTGATACTTCTAAGTACATTGCGATGGCGAAAGATAAAAATTCTGGTTTCCGTTTGATGGGCTTTGGTCACCGTGTTTATAAAAACTTTGACCCTCGTGCTAGAATCATTAAAAAAGCAGCTGACGATGTATTATCTGCTTTGGGAATCAACGATCCAGTATTGAAAATTGCTGCTGAATTAGAAGCGGCTGCTTTGAGCGACCCATACTTCGTAGCTCGTAAATTATATCCAAATGTTGACTTCTATTCAGGTATCATTTACCGTGCATTAGGTATTCCAACAGATATGTTTACAGTAATGTTTGCAATTGGTCGTCTTCCGGGTTGGATTGCTCAATGGAAAGAAATGAAAGCTAACAAAGAGCCTATCGGTCGTCCACGTCAAGTTTATGTTGGTGCTACTGAACGTGCTTATGTTGATCTTGCTGATAGAAAATAATTTTTCTTGACTGATATATTCAAAAGAGGTGTTTTACGATAAGTGAGACACCTCTTTTGTTTTATGGATTACAAGTTTTCTTTTCCACTTCGCAAGATTTCTCGGACGGAATAGAACATTTCTTTCCCATCTCGTAAGATTTCTCAGGCGGGCTAGAAAATTTCTTTCACACCTTACAAGATTTCTCGGACGGATTAGAAGATTTCTTTCCCACCTTACAAGATTTCTCAGACGGATTAGAAAATTTCTTTCCCTTCTTACAAGATTTCTCGGACGGATTAGAAAATTTCTTTCTCATCTTACAAGATTTCTCGGACGGATTAGAAAATTTCTTCCCCATCTTACAAGATTTCTCGGACGGATTAGAAAATTTCTTCCCCATCTTACAAGATTTCTCGGACGGAATAGATTTTTTCAATTTGCAAGCAAAATTACTCATAACATGACTTTGCTAGTTTTATCATAGTTCCAATTAATTGGAAGTCATGCCATGAGTTACTCCCACTTGGACATTATGAAAGTCTAAGCATCACAAAACCAGTTCAAGTGTTAAGTAAAGCGTTACTTGTACTTTTATAAAGTCATTTCGAAATAAAACACCTGTCCAAGCCACAGACTTGAACTAGTGAGGAGAATCAAAGCCCTCAAATACAGAAGAAAAGAATTTAGCCATTTTTTATTAGCTTTGCTAAAATTCAAAATCCTTCATCAATCATGAAAAAAACACTCCTTCTTTTAGTATTAACCTTCTCACAAGTAGCCTTTTCTCAAAAGGGAAAAGAGAAAATTTTGGTTACTGACATGACCAAAATCAAACAAGTTGCTAGCGTATCTATAGCGCCTGATGGTAAAAAAGCCATTTATGCTTTAAGAACTAACGAAAGTAACGAAACAGATAAACTAGATTTCGACTATCGCTCACATTTATGGTTGACTGACTTCCAAACGGTAAAACAATTAACTCGTGGTACTGAAAGCGTTGGTGCTGCTACTTGGTCGGCAGATAGCAAACAAATTGCTTTTTCAAGAAATGTAAAAGGTAAATTTCAAATCTTTTTAATGCCTTTAGATGGTGGTGAAGCATTTCAATTAACAGATTTTAAATACGGAGCGAGTAATCCACAATGGTCGCCAGATGGGAGTAAGATTTTGTTTTCTACCAATGTTACTTTTTCGGATTTACTGAAAGATTCATTAATCAATCCAAGTAAAAAACTGCCTTCATGGTCGATTGAAAAAGCTGGTTTTAAAAGTAATGATTTCTTGAAAACTGATAAAAAAGTAAAAGCTAATCCAAATGGAAGTATCGAAGAAATCAGAGCATATCTTGAAAAAGATGTTGAAGATAAAAAAGCAAAAGTAATTACCCGCTTGAATTTTCAAGGAGAATCTACGACTGAACCAGAAATTCGCTTTAATCTTTTATTTGTGATTGATGCGAAAGAAGGCGCAAAACCAGTACAATTGACAAAAGGATTCTGGTCGTATAACGGCGGAAGTTGGTCAGCTGATAGTAAGAAAATCTATGCGTCGAGTGGTAGAGATAGTTTACAACATCCAGATAGAGAATTGAATGCTTCGATTGTTTTATTGAATGCTGACGGTTCGGGCATTAAACAAATTATCGCTGAAAAAGGCATTTCATATAATAGTGCTACGCCATCGCCTGATGGAAAATTGTTGATTGCCACGATGTCTAAAACAGATTGGTTGGGCTTCAATCAAATCATTTTAGCCAATGCCGATGGAAGTAACAAAACGATAGTTACTTTCGACAGAGCTGCTAATAATTTTGAATGGACAGACGACAGTAAATTTGTGTATTTCACAGCAAGTTCAAATGGTGGAGTACCTATTTATAAATTAGATGTGCAGACTAAAAAAATCGAAAAACTAAGTGACTACGATACAGGAATCAGCAGTTTTGACATTTCTAAAGAACGCATTGTTTTTGCTAAAACTGAAGTAAAAAACCCTTCTGAATTATATACAGCAGATTTATTGATGAAAAATGCTGTTAAATTAAGCGCTCATAATGACGAATGGCTACAAAATAAAGCCTTGAGCTTTCCTGAAAAAAGAGTTTACAAAAACTCTAAAGGACAATCAGTAGAGTATTGGATTATGAAACCTGCCAATTATGAAGCTGGCAAGAAATATCCTTTACTATTAAATATGCACGGTGGACCAACTGCCATGTGGGGACCAGGCGAAGCATCGATGTGGCATGAATTCCAATACTTTTGTTCGCAAGGTTATGGTTTGGTTTATGCCAACCCAAGAGGTTCGGGCGGTTATGGAAAAGATTTTCAGTTTTCAAATTATCAAGATTGGGGAAATGGACCAACGGAAGATGTTTTAGCTGCAACAAGCGATGCTGCCAAAGCAAGCTGGGTTGATACTTCCAAACAAGTAATCACGGGCGGTTCCTATGCTGGTTATTTAACGGCTTGGATTATTTCGCACGATCACCGTTTTAAAGCTGCTTTTGCACAAAGAGGTGTTTATGAATTATCTACTTTCATGGGCGAAGGAAATGCTTGGCGACTTACCCCAAATTATTTTGGCGGTTATCCTTGGGAAAGTAATATCAAACCAATTTTGGAAAGAGAATCTCCTTATACTTATGTGGATAAAATCAAAACTCCTTTTTTGATTAAACACGGTGAAAATGATTTAAGAACTGGCGTAATACAGTCTGAAATGATGTATAAATCGCTAAAAATTATGGGCAAAGAAGTTGAGTACGTGCGTATGCCAGGTGGAACGCACGAACTTTCTAGGACTGGAAATGTTCGCCAGAAAATAGATAGAATGCTTAGAATTTATGAATTTTTCGAGAGATATATCGGAGTAAAATAGAAAACGAATCAATTTTTTGACAGGAAAATGGGGAAAATCAGCTTGATTTTCCCCATTTTTTTATTCCTCTATTCCATAAAAATTATGCTCATCAATTAATTTGTGTAAAAAAAACCACACATTAAAGTAAAAATTAGGCTGGAACAAATCTTTTTAATTACTCTACAACAACAGAAGAATATTCTATCTCTTCATAAAATTATTAAAATATGAAAAAGCTATTTTTAACATTCGCCATCTTAGCGACCGCTTTAGTTGCTACAACTCAGAAAGCTGCTGCACAATTCTCATTAGGAATTCATGGATCATATTTTGCACCCGATGCTAAAGATGCAAAAGGGCTATATGGAGCAGGTTTACAAGCCAAAGTATTTGTTAGCGAACAATTTGCTGTGGGTGTAGGTGTAAAATCAATCAAAGAAGAATTTAATGGAACGGGGTATCAGTTCACAAATACTATCGTTCCGATTACGGGTATGTTTGAATATTATTTAACAAAAGGAATTGTTCGTCCTTATCTTGGTGCTGAAGCGGGAGTTTTTACTTCTACGTTAAAAGGCAATGTATTGGGTGTTAATTCTGAAACAACTTCCTCTAAATTTGGAGCTGCTCCAAAATTTGGTATCGCTATTCCAGTGGGGAATTTGGGAATTTTTGCAGAAGGTACTTATAACTTTATTTTTGATAATAAAGATGGTTCAAACAACGGTTCGCCGGGTAATGCAGATTTTAGTACTTCCTCTAAATTCTTTATGGTGAATGCAGGTTTAACTTTTGGCTTCGGTGGAAAGTAAAACTTTATCGAAAATCTTACCAACAAAAAAGGCTTCGCAAATTGCGAAGCCTTTTTTGTTATTCCTTAATGCCAAGATTTAAAGGTCTGACTGTTGTTGAATCTAACCTGATTCTTCCATTTGAATCTTTTACAACCATCATATACATTGGTTTTTTACTAAGAAGTATATCAACCATTGATACTTGTTGTGTGGTGTCTTTGGCAATTAATGGTACTTCTTCTTCTTCTTCCTCATTCAGGCTAAGGACGCCATCACCAAATGAGAGTACTTTAATCGCTACAGAAGCTGTTCCTTTGCCAATTAATCCTAAATCTTTCGCCGCTGCATAAGATACATCTAAAATTCTTCCTCTACTGTGTGGACCTCTATCGTTTACTTTTACGATGGTCACATTCCCATTTTCCTTATTGGTTACTTCTAATAAAGTACCGAATGGAAGCGATTTGTGGGCAGCTGTTCTGCGGTTAGCTTTGTAACGTTGACCGCTAGAAGTTTTTCGTCCTTCAAACTTACTTGCATAATATGAAATCTTTCCACTAATCGTTTTTTTCGGTTTGGAAGGAGTCGTAAATGCAGTAACCGTGGCAGTAAAAAGTAGGAAAACTGTTTTTAAAATCATAATAACATATTTAGAAACCTACCGCAAAAGCCTAACTATGTAGTACAATTGATATTGAAAATGATTATATCAAATCGTTTTACAATAAGGGTTTCGTGAAACAATCATTTAATATTCAGGTACGCTAACGTTAACTTAAACCTTAAAAAATTGTAAGAAAAATTCATCAATTTCTACTTTTTCAAATAGCTTTTGATAAATCAAGGGTGCAATTTACACATTTTTATCCAAAAAAAGGAGGGTCTATCCCTTACATTAACTAACTAAAACGCTCGCTAAGTTTTAAAAAGACGATTAAAATCATCATTTATTAATAATTCCCCCAAAAATACTTAGTCCAAATCTTACACAAATTAGCTGATTATCAGTACATTTCAAATTTTCATTCCATCATTAACAAAATAATAGGCTTGTTGATGAAGCGATTATGTCTAAAAGTTTAGACAATATTAAATCTAACTGCTCTTAACAAAAATTAACATAAAAGATTTTTGAATCTCATTGCATAAAAAAGAGGTCTCGCTTTTAACGAAACCTCTTCATTCAACATACCAGTAATCTATTACAAAGCTCCTTCTCTGATTTCATCCACTACGCTTGGGTCTAGCAAAGTAGAAGTATCGCCTAAATTTGAAGTATCTCCTTCCGCTACTTTTCTTAAAATTCTTCTCATGATTTTACCTGAACGAGTTTTAGGCAAACCACTCACAAATTGAATTTTATCAGGTTTAGCAATTGGTCCAATTACACGAGTAACAGTTGCTAAAATATCTCTACGAGTTAAATCAGAATCATGTCCTGTCGATTTTTCACAAATTACATAAGCATAAATGCCTTGTCCTTTGATGTCATGCGGATAACCTACCACCGCAGATTCTACCACGCCCAAGTGCATATTGATGGCATTTTCAACTTCTGCTGTTCCAATTCTATGACCAGAAACATTGATTACATCATCAACACGACCTGTGATTCTGTAATAACCATCTTCATCACGCATACAACCGTCTCCTGTAAAATAAAGGTTTTTATAAGTAGAGAAGTATGTTTGGATACAACGTTCGTGGTCGCCATAAGTAGTACGAATAATACCCGGCCAAGGGAATTTAATACATAAATTTCCAGAAACGCCATTTCCGACAATCTCCTCTCCTTTTTCATCTACCAAAATTGGTTGAACGCCCGGCAAAGGTAAAGTAGCATACGAAGGCTTTGTTTTGGTAATGCCAGCAATTGGAGAAATCAAAATCCCTCCCGTTTCTGTTTGCCACCAAGTATCTACAATCGGAGATTTTCCTTTACCAATATGATCGTTATACCAATGCCAAGCTTCTTCGTTAATTGGCTCTCCTACCGAACCTAATACTTTCAATGAACTTAAATCTTTATCATTTACATAGTCAAGTCCAAAACCCATTAACGAGCGAATCGCTGTTGGTGCGGTATATAAAATATCTACTTTATGTTTATCAATCACATCCCAGAAACGTCCAGCATCTGGATACGTTGGTACGCCTTCAAACATCAATGAAGTAGCGCCATAACATAATGGTCCATAAACGATATATGAGTGACCAGTAATCCAACCAATATCTGCCGTACAAAAATGTACTTGTCCGGGTTGATATTGGAAAACATTCGCAAAAGTATAAGTGGTATAAACCATGTAGCCTCCACAAGTATGTACAACGCCTTTTGGTTTACCTGTTGAACCAGAAGTATAAAGAATGAAAAGCATATCTTCTGCATCCATTTCTTCTGCTGGACAATCAGATGAAACTGTTTTTACTTCATTTTCCCACCAAACGTCACGCCCTTTCAGCATTGAAACTGGTGTGCGAGTACGAGTAGAAACGATTACTTTTTGCACTGATGGGCATTGAATCAAAGCATCATCCACCGTAGATTTCAAGCCAATTTCTTTATTTCCACGGAAAGAACCATCAGAAGTAATCACGATATTACATTGCGCATCATTAATACGGTCAGCAATTGATTGTGAAGAAAAACCTCCAAAAACCACTGAATGGATAGCTCCAATTCTAGCACAAGCCAATACAGCAATTGCCAATTCTGGAATCATTGGCATATAAATACAAATTCTATCCCCTTTTTTAGCTCCATGCTTTTTCAACACATTTGCAAACTGACAAACTCTTTGATGAAGCATTTTGTAAGTAAGCGTTATTGACTCTTCTTGTGGGTCATTAGATTCCCAAATGATAGCGGGCTGGTCGCCACGAGTAGCTAAATGGCGGTCTAAAGCATTTTCAGTAATATTCATTTTACCGCCAGCAAACCATTTGGTTGTTCCTGTCGTAAAATCCCATTCTAATGTTTTTTTCCAAGGTTTACGCCATTGAAAATTTTGTGCTATTTCAGCCCAGAAACTTTCAGGGTCTGAAACTGAATGGTTATATGCTGATTCGTAATCATCAAAGGAGCTAATTTGTAAATTCATCATTAATCGGATATTAGAAATTGAGTTGGTATTGAATTGCTTCAGATTTTAATATTTTCTACTGTAAAAGTACAAGACATTTTTTTTATTTGAATACTGTTTTACAGGTTTTACGCTAAAAAAATATAGCTATCTTTACTAAACAAAGTATAGCTTTTCAATTGATATTTTGAACTTTTATCATAATATAAGCCCAATTTGACTGAAATTAGTTTTTTATGCTATCTATAAGTAAAAATCCATACATCAACATTCTCCCTTTCTTAATTTGAAACAATCCCCAATGCTAATGTATTGATTTTTGCCACCAAAGTACGAGTAGAAAAAGGTTTAGAAACATATAAATCCGCCCCAATTAAATATCCTTTTTCAATATCAGCTTCTTTATTTTTAGCACTTAGAAAAACGATTTTAATATGTTGAAAACGAATACTTTCTTTGATAAGTCGGCATACTTCATAGCCATCTACATGGGGCATCATAATATCTAATAGAATGATGGAAGGCACTTCTTTTTCAATAATTTCTAAGGCTTCAGAGCCATCACGTGCGATGAAAACACTGTAGCCTTCTTTCTTCATTAAAAACTCAAGAGACATCAAAATGCTAGGTTCGTCATCAACGATTAATACTTTTATTGTCTTTTTCATATCGTATAAAATAAGTAAATGTTGATTTTCTTTATGGTAATCTAAACGATGGGTATCGAAAAGGTGAATTTTGATCCTTTTCCTACTTGGCTTTCTACCCAGATTTGTCCGTTGTGTAATGCTATAATCTTTTTTGAAATGGCTAAACCCAAACCACTTCCTTTTGGTTTTTTGATAGTTTGGTCTTCTGCTTGGAAAAATTTATCAAAAATTAATCGTTGAAAATTTTTATCAATGCCAGCACCATTATCATGAACACTGGTATAAACACAGCCTTCTGCATAATGTGTGGCTAAAATAATTTCTCCTTTTTGTGGCTCACAATATTTAATGGCATTCGATAAAAGATTCACCACTACTTGTATTAATTTATCTCTATCGGCTTCAAATCTTGGCGTAAAACGATCGGGCATAAAGATTACTTTTATCTCTTTTTCTTTCGCTTGCTGATAAAGTGCGTCGATAGAATCTTTTACAACTTCCTGAATATCAACATCCTCCAAAATCAACTTTTGTTTTCCAGATTCGTATTTTTCTAAATCAAGTACTTGGTTGATTAATCGGCTAAGTCGGTCAGATTCTTTTACGACTGTTCCTAAAAAGTGTTCTCTTTCACTTAAATCCATTTCTGGATTATCAAAAACGATTTCAGATAAAGCTCTAATCGAAGTAAGTGGCGTTCTGATTTCATGAGCTACCGTTGAAAGGAAATCGTCTTTTAGTTTGTCTGTTTTTTGAAGTATTTCATTCGCTTCTTTTAATTCTGTTGTTGCTTTTTCTAAAGCGACCGATTTACGTTTGAGTTCTTTATTCGCCGACAATAAGCTTTGTGAAGATTTTAAAATACTGATTACTTCTTCCGTAGAAATTTTTTCTTCTTTTGAAACCGAAGAAATCATGATTCTGGCAGAAGCCGTTCCAACAATTCCAGCTAATAATTTTTCAACATAACTAACCATTTGCGGTTCAGCTATCTGGGAAGGCAATCGAATTTTATGCTTTTGTGCATAGAGTTTTAATATTTTCTCTGCTCTTTTTTCTCCAAGAAAATTACTTAGGAGCAATTGAATATCAGAAAAATAGGCTGTTCCTCGCCAAATTGTTGGACTTTCTACTTGTTCAGAATACTCGAAAATATCGACAAAAATTACCGCTTGATTATGCTCTATCGAACTTTGATGACTGTTAAGTGAAAAACAAACGTAGCAAAAGATATTCAAGAGTAAACTCCAAAACAAGCCATGAGAAATGCTATCCATGCCTTCTAATCCAAATAATGCTAAAGGTTTTAAGGCAGAAAAACCCATAAACCCTTGATCAATTACAGACTGCGGGAAGAAACCAGCTCCGACCATTGAAGGCAATACCAATGTATAAAACCAAATCAATACGCCTACCAACAGACCCATTAATGCTCCTTTTTGTGTACCATTTTTCCAAAAAATTCCTCCAATAATGGCTGGTGCAAACTGAGAAACTGCTGCAAACGAAACCATTCCATTTGAAACCAAAGAGTAATGCTCGGCAATGGTTTTGTAATATAAATACGCCATTAAAAGAATCAAGACGATGGAAGCACGTCGAATTGTCTTTACTAATAAGCTCAAATTTCCAGCTAATTTCTCTTGTAAGTAAGCACTTTTTAGGATTACAGGCATTACTAAGTTATTGGAAATCATCACACTAAGTGCAATTGTTTCCACAATAATCATACTTGTACCTGCTGAAAAACCACCGATATAAGTAAATAACGTAATAAAAGGTTGATTGAATTTTAGAGGAATCGCCAATACATATTCATCTGGATTGATAGTATGGTTCGGGAATAATAATACGCCACCCATCGCAATCGGAATTACAAAAATATTTATCAACAATAAATATAATGGGAAAAGCCATAATGCTTTGTTCAGATGTTTTTCATCCACATTTTCGATGACAGAAACCTGAAATTGACGTGGTAAAAACATAATTGCCATCATCGACAACAATAAATGCCAAAACCAACCAGCGGTATCTTGTTCAGAATGAAACACAAAAACTTTATGAAGTGCTGGAATATTGGAAGCTTTTTGGAAAATATCTGTAATGCCATCAAAAATAAAATAGCTAACAAAAATACCTACCAGTAAAAAGGCTACCAATTTTATGATAGATTCGGCGGCGATAGCGGTAACCATTCCTTCGTGGCGTTCGGTAGAGTCGATGGTGCGAGTACCAAAAATGATGGTAAAAATTGACAGTAAAATGGTAATGTAAAAAGCTAAATCTCCTACAAAAAAGTTTTCGGTATTGATTTCGCCAGAAGTTTTTGCTACAATCAAAAAGCTGTTGGAAATGGCTTTGAGTTGAATAGCAATATAAGGCAAAATGCCCAAAATACAGATAATCGTTACAATTACACCTAAAGTGGCATTTTTACCATAACGTGAAGAAATAAAATCGGCGATTGAAGTAATACGCTGTACTTTACAGATTCTGATAATTTTACGAAGTACAATCCACCACAAAGGCATCATTAAAGATGGACCTATATACACTGAAATGAACTCGATTCCATTAGTTACTGCTCTGCCCACTGAGCCGTAGAAAGTCCAAGCGGTACAATAAACTGCCAACGATAGTGCATAAATGTATGGATTATTAACAATGCTTTTGCCTTTGGCAGAACGTTGTTCAGCCCAATAAGCTACTCCAAAAAGGAAAACCAAATAGAGTAATGAAGTCAATATTAATACTACACTATTCATCTTTATTAATTTCTTGCTCTTCGTTGCGGAGGCTCCAGTAAATTATGCCAATGAATAATATCCAAATCGTAAAAACATAAAAATAAAGTGTTGGAATGCCTTTAATCTTTGTATCGTGGTTAACAATCGATAAAATAGGAAAGTTAAAAAGAATCATAAATACGATTCCCAGCACCAAAAGTTTTTGATTTTTTAACTTTTCTTTCATGAATGACTAAAGATTTTAACCTTTGGATTGAGTATTAATTTTATCACAATTTAGGGTAAAAATTTAACTCTTCTCAGAAAGAAAGAACTATACTTGCTAATTTTTTATAGTCAAAAATTGGCTTATTTCGAATTTTCTCATAAAATAGCGAGTTTTAGAGGATTTATATTTATTATCATCTTGTCCTTACTTTTCTTTTCTTGATAAAAGAAAAGTAACAAAAGAAAATCAAGAATTCCTAAACTCGCTCCGCTCAAACAGTAGGAATTCGATGTCTCTCAATCACAAAAAAGGGGGGCGAAATTAGTTTTTCGACCCCTTTTTTATGGTTAAAATTCGAGATAAACCACGAATAAATAATAAAATTTTATATTTTAATTATCGTATTCTCCAGAAAGTGCGTACTTTCCAAAAATCAATAATCCACCCGTAATAATTGGCGTAAGAATAATCATAATGATGATACCAAACACCAAATCTTCTTGATTTCCGGAAGCAAATTTCGGAATACCTAATTCATAAATTCCGAAGTAAGCCGTTGCTAAACCTAAGAGTATCCAAACGATACCTAATATTCTTTTAATTCCGTTCATGTCTTTTTATAAAAATATGTTTAAAATTAATTTCAGTCCTAAAATGCTTAATCTCTGATACTTCTGTCTTCTTTGATATACAATAAACCAATCACAAAACATACTCCTGCAATTAAAATTGGGTAGTTCAAACCTTCTAAATATGGTTGCGTATTTTTGATGGCTTCACCTGCTTTTTCAGCAATGTCATTCGCATCTTTTGCTTTGGTTACTAAGTAAGTAGCAATGGCTGGCATCAAGCCACCGAATACTCCGTTCCCAATATGATATGGCAACGACATTGAAGTATAGCGAATTTTTACAGGAAACATTTCTACCAAGAAAGCGGCAATTGGCCCGTAAGCCATCGTTACAAAAACCAATTGTACAAAAACCAACCAAACGAGTGTCCATAAATCGCTGTCATTGATTTTAACAGTTTTGGATACTTCTGCTTTTGGTTGTTCTGATTCAACTTTGCCTGCTAAAATTGTTTGTTTTTTTACTTCTTTATAAGTAGTTCCGTCGGTATAAAATTTATTGGTTGTTGTGGTTATTAATGAATCTGTACTTGAATTAGCAAGCAAAGTTGCTTTTATTGCTACTTTTGTTTGAGCCGTAATTTCTTCTTTATTTTTCAAATTAGCGGTTTGATACATTTTTTCGTAAATCGGGCGATAAGCGAAAATAGCCAATAATAAACCTGCTAACATGATTGGCTTGCGACCTATTTTATCGGATAACCAACCAAAAAATACAAACAAAGGCGTCCCCATAATCAAAGCAATGATTAACAAAGTATTGGCTTGGTCGAAATCCACATTCATGATTTTTAACAAAAATGTTTGTGCGTAAAACTGACCTGTGTACCAAACTACGCCTTGCCCCATAGTTGCTCCAAAAAGTGCTAACAAGACAAATTTGAAATTTAATTTATTCCCAAATGATTCTTTCAATGGATTGGTTGATGTTTTTCCTTCAGCTTTAGCTTTGGCAAAAAGAGGCGATTCCGACATGTTTTTACGAATCAAGACTGAAACATAAACCATGATGATGGAAACCATGAATGGGATTCTCCAGCCCCAATCTTCCCATGATTCTTTCGACATCGAATTTTTGGTTAACAAGATTACGCCTAAAGAAATAAACAAACCTGCTGTAGCGGTAATTTGAATCCACGAAGTCCAAAAACCTCTTGCATTTGCTGGCGAGTGTTCGGCTACATAAGTGGCTGCACCACCGTATTCTCCACCAAGCGCCAAACCTTGTAATAACCTAAGAATCAATACAATTAATGGCGCAAAAAAACCAATTGTTTCATATTTTGGTACTAATCCAATGGCAAAAGTTGCTCCGCCCATCAACACCAAAGTAACCATAAAAGTATATTTTCGACCAATCAAATCGCCCAAGCGACCAAAGAATAATGCGCCAAAAGGACGAACTACAAAACCTGCAGCAAAAGTGGCTAAAGTTGAAAGAAAAGCTGCTGTGGGATTATCTTTCGGGAAAAATTGTGTTGAAATAATTGTTGCTAAACTTCCGAATATATAAAAATCGTACCATTCGATGAGTGTTCCTACTGATGATGCCCCAATAATGGCGGCGAGTGCTTTAGTGGATGTTTTTTTTACTGTGTGTTCTGACATAGTGTTTATAGATAAGGGGTTTTGATTGAGTGAATATCTTTATTTGGGATGTTGGATTTAGGATTTCGGTTATTCAAGCTAAAATTATTCTTATTGATTAAAGCTGTGTATTTCGATTGTCAAAATCTGATAATCATGTTTCAAAATCGAAGGCTTATTTGTACTTTAACGTGTTTATATTGTACAAGCACAAAATCCAAAGGTCACAAAAAAAGCTATACAGTCAATAGTATTGGTATAGTAACGGTATTTAAGTATAGTTTACATAAAAAATGGGTTTAGAAAAATATTCTAAACCCATTTTCATGATATCCAAAAAAAATTTGTTGCGTAAAAGATTAATGCTTTAAACGCTCCCACTTTATCAACATAAATTTATCGCCAAGCTCAGTTACAATCATCCCAGAATCTCTCAAATTCTCTCTATCAGCATAAAAAGCGGCTAACTCTTTGTGATTCATAATCTTATAAGTAGGATAATAATCTGAGTTTTTAGGGATTTTGATTTGATATTTCTTTACCCAATTCATTACTGATACGTGTGAAACTCCCAAAAGTCGCTCTATTTCACGATAACTTACTCCTTCAATATATAATTGTAAGGCTTTGATGACGTAATATGCCGAAATGCCTTTTCCTAGTTTCTCAACCGTAAAATTATAATTGCAGTCTTTACATTTAAAACGTTGTTTTTCTTTGATTACGCCACTTTTAGTAACATTTTGAGCGTCGCAACGAGGACAATTTGGATTTTTCATAGAAATAATACGATATAGTATATTTAGCAAATATATATCAATTAAGCAACAATACAACATCTTGAAGAAACTTATTTTTTCAACCGAAAAAAGAATAAAAACCTTTTTATTTCAAAATTATATTCTGAAATATCCATAATATCAAAATTTTATTCTTTTTGTACAACAAACTATCAAAAGCCTTGTACATTTCAAAGATTTTTAAGTATTACATAGAAATCATATTTGATTTTCAAGCACTTAAAATTCTTCTGGTCGATTTAATAAATTTTCTAAGATTTGCTTAATTCAATTTTGCGATTGACTCTTTAATTTTTTCTCTGGCTTGTTGTTTTTGCAATACATAAGGTGGTTTCATTCTGTCGGTACAGTCCATTGCACCGCAACGCTCACATGTTTCGTTTACTTTTCGGTGAATCAATGATGAATCTGGAAGAAATTTTACCATACTTTTCAGGTTATCGTCAATGGCAAAACCCAAAGTAACGCTACTATTCATTTTTAAATTAGGTGGCGAAGGTTTCGCTAAACAAATCACTAAGTAATGATTGCCCGTGTCTATGTATTCCGAAACTTGCGCTTTGCATAATACTTCTTCGGCATCATAGCCTTCTTCTTTCTGTATTTTCTCTAAATCTTTTAAAATAGTGAGAGCCTTCCATCTTCTGCAATAATGCTCACTCAATGCCGTGCCATGGGGCGTATGCAATTTTGCCAAGTGCATTTCCTTGGTTAAATAAAACAAATCGTCATCAACCTGATTATTAAAACGCAAAAAGAATAGATTATTAATCTTGAAGTGACTTGTCATCAAGTTCGATAACCTGTGCATAAATACTTCTGGCGTTACGTTGAACAAACGCATGATGCTCAGCAACATGTTTTCGTCCCATTTGGGTGAAGCAAAAAAGTACGTGAGCCTATCAATCAAAATATCTTTGTTGATTAAAATCGCTCCCGCAAAATAAGATGCTCTAAAGTTATTAAGTACTTCTTCAAAAGAACCTACTTCTATTACGGATGAAATATTCGATCTTTTTTTAAGTTGTAAAAACTGATAGCCTATTTCACGACCATACGTAAACGTTTTTTGTTCGGTACTTAAATCTTTATTGATTAATAGTTTAGAAGTAGCTGGGTTATAAACCGAGCGAATCGTAACTAATTCGGGATACTGTTCTTTTGAAAATTCTTCGATGCGGTAGCCATAAAAGTTTTCTAAAATTTCAGCTAACAGTTTTTCATTAGGTGAAGTAGTTGCCGAGATTTCAAAAAGCTTTCTGAATTGCTGGGCAGATTGCTCTAAATCTTCAAAATAGTTATCATACATTTCTTGATATGAACGCAATACAGAAAAGTAAAACTGCTCCACACGCATATCGTAATTCCTGCTGATTTCGATTATCGTACTGATAAATGCACTGATTTTGGCTGGCGCTTCCGACATCAACTCGATAAAATCAGAAGGTTCTACTCCAAAAATTTCTAAGGGCAATTCCGTTAGAATATTGGAATTGAGTAATTCTGCAATCGGCTCTAATTGCTTACTCAATTTCAGCGAAACTAATGAATCATAATCTATTTCTAAGGCTTCTGACAAAGCCATTATTTTCTCTGTTTTCGGATATTTTTTTCCTTTTTCGATTTCATTTAAATATGAAATTGAAAGTTTAGACTTTTCGGCGACTTCACTCAAAGAGAGTTTTTTGTCAAGACGCAATTGTCTTATTTTTAGTCCGAAAATTATTTTTACTTTATCGCTATTCACACTCATCGCTTTATAATTTCCACAAAGCTAATAAGATTTATTGAAAGATTTTCTCCAAAAATCAAAATAGCGAATTTTCGCTTAATATTTCTCATTTGACATTTTTGCTGTAAAATTCATTTTCAAGCTCAAAAAAGCACTCACATTTTATACTTTTCAAATATTTCATATAAAATAAACCGCAAAATATAAATTATTTTTATTTTTAGCGAAATTTCGCTTGTTTTTAATTTTACGCTAATTACTTTTGCAATGCGTTCGAATGCTTCTAAATTTTATTTGAGTCTTGATCAAATTAACAATTACAAACATGAAACATGACATCCTTACTTCTGATTTTAGCAACGCTGCTAAACAAAAAGTAAATCACCCATTATTAAGTCTTCATGCTGATATTCGACTGAACCTCAGCGTTTCAACCTTGGTTGAGGAAGCTTTAAAAAATGGAGAAGGCACTCTTACTGATACAGGCGCATTTATGTGCGATACAGGTAAGTTCACAGGACGTTCGCCAAAAGACAAGTTTACGGTCTATGACGACAAAACGGCTGACACTGTGGCTTGGGGAGAAATCAATCAGGCTTTTGATGCAGATAAATTTGAGGCACTTTATCAAAAAATGTTAACTTTTATTGCCAATAAAAAGCTTTATGCACGCTACGCTTGTGCTTGTGCAGCACCAGAACATAAAATAAATATCTTGGTGGTAAATACTTTGGCTTGGCATAATTTGTTTTGTCATCATTTATTCATTCGTCCAACTGAAAATGAATTAGTAAATTTTGAACCAGAATGGACAATTTTAGACATTCCAGAATTTGAAGCAAATCCTGAAATTGATGGTACTCGTCAAAGTAATTTTACCATTATTGATTTTACGAAAAAAATCATCTTTATCGGCGGAACAGCTTATGCTGGTGAAATGAAAAAAGGCATCTTTACGGTACTGAATTATATCTTACCAGAAGAGAAAAAAGTACTTTCAATGCACTGTTCAGCCAACATTGGGAAAGACGGAGACACTGCTTTATTTTTTGGTTTATCTGGTACTGGAAAAACAACACTTTCTGCTGACCCATACAGAAATCTGATTGGCGACGACGAACATGGTTGGGACGACAAACAGGTTTTTAATTTTGAAGGAGGTTGTTATGCCAAAGTAATCAATCTAAGCGAAGAACAAGAACCTGAGATTTTTGGAGCGATTCGCTATGGGTCAATTTTAGAAAATACTCGCTTTAAAGAAAACACAAAAAGTGTAGATTACAGCAACCAAAGTGTTACAGAAAATACAAGAACAGCTTACCCAATTCATTATATTCCGAATGTAGCAATTCCTTCTGTAGGCAATGCTCCAAAGAATATTTTCTTCCTTACGGCAGATGCTTTTGGTGTATTACCTCCTATTTCAAAACTAAGTATAGAACAAGCCATGTATTACTTTGTGGCAGGTTATACTTCAAAATTGGCAGGTACAGAAATGGGAATTAAAGAACCACAAGCTACTTTTTCAGCTTGCTTTGGTGCTGCATTTTTACCACTTCATCCATTGAAGTACGCTAATCTTTTGGGTGAAAAATTAGAGGCTGGCAATGTTAAAGTTTGGTTAATTAATACTGGCTGGTCGGGTGGTGGTTATGGTGTAGGTTCACGCATTAAATTACCATATACTCGTGCGATGATTCATGCTGCATTAAAAGGTGAATTTGACAATGTAAATTTCATAAAACATGATATATTTGGTTTAGAAATGCCCACAATGTGTACAGATGTGCCTAAAGATTTACTTAACCCTAAAAATACGTGGTTAGACAAAGAGGCTTATGACCAAAAGGCGAGAAGTCTGGCAATATCTTTTGAAGAAAACTATAGGAGAATTAGTGGGAAATAGCTTTAAGCTATGAGTTATGAGCCTTGAGCTATGAGATTTTTAAAATAATAAAAAGTAAAAAGCTCGTAGCTCACAGCCAATTGCTCAAAGCTAAATATCGCATACATAAACCCTTTTAGAATATGAAAAGTAATCTGACACTTGCTTTACCTGTTGGAACAACGCTTGATAGATTTATCAATCGCCAACAAGAGGCTTTTCCTTATGCCAAAGGAGAGCTTTCTCAATTACTAAGAGACATTGCACTTGCCTCCAAAATCATCAATCGTGAAATTAATCGAGCGGGCTTGATTGATATTACGGGTGCTTTAGGAAGTGAGAACATTCAGGGTGAAGCCCAACAAAAACTAGACATGATTGCCAACATTCGTTTTATTAGAGCATTGGTAAATGGTGGTGAAGTGGTGGGAATTCTTTCTGAAGAAGACGATGAAATTATTCAAACAGGTAATGTTAATGCGAAATATGTGGTAGCAATGGACCCGCTAGACGGTTCTTCTAATATTGATGTAAATGTTTCTATCGGAACGATTTTTTCAATTTATAGAAGAGTAAGTCCAATTGGTACTCCTGCCGTTGAGGAAGATTTTCTTCAAGGCGGACGCAAGCAAGTGGCAGCTGGTTATATTCTTTACGGTTCTTCGACGATTATGGTTTATACCACAGGGAAAGGAGTAAATGGCTTTACTTATGAAAATTCTTTGGGCGAATACTTCCTCTCACATGCTGATATAAAAATGCCTGAAAACGGGAAAATCTATTCAGTAAACGAGGCTTATTTTGATGAATTTACCAATCCTATCAAAGATTTTATCGTGGATATGCGAAAGCAATCTGGCTGCATGGCTCGTTATATTGGTTCGTTAGTCGGTGATTTTCATCGAAATTTATTAAAAGGCGGCGTTTACTTGTATCCTCCAACTCGAAAAGCCAAAGAAGGAAAATTACGTTTACTTTATGAATGCTATCCATTAGCTTTTGTGATTGAACAAGCAGGTGGTTTATCATTCGATGGTACACAAAATATTTTAGACATTGTCCCCGAATCCATTCATCAAAGAAATATTACTTATTTGGGTTCAAAAGAACAACTATTAAAATTACAAGACAATCTAGATAAGTATCATGCTTTGATTCTGGAGCAAATGGAAAATGGACTTTAAGTATTTTCAATTCGTTTTTATCCAAAATTGCTATTCTGAATAAAACAGACAAGTCAGAATATTACTTCCTCAGTAAAAAAGATTATTTTGCACACAAATCTAATACTGTGTAAAATAATCTTTTTTCTTATGAAAATTATATTCAACATACTCTTCTTCATTGGCTTAAATCTTCTAACATTTTTTGACATTCAAGCACAAAAACAATTCGCTGAAATTTGGCTAACCAGTTCAGACGAATCTATTCTATTTAAGAAGCAAGCAAAAACTTTCAATTTTGAATATACCAATAATACTTTACCGAATATTATTATTGATGAAAGTAAGGTTTTCCAGAAAATGGATGGCTTTGGCTTTACTTTGACTGGAGGAAGTGCCATGCTTATCAACCAGATGAACACCAAAGAAAGAGCCGCTTTATTGCAAGAACTTTTTGCGACGAATGATGCTAATATTGGTATTAGTTATCTCAGAATCAGCGTTGGGGCTTCTGATTTGGACAATCATGTTTTTTCTTATGATGATTTACCCGAAGGAGAAACCGACCCAGAATTGAAGAAATTCAATTTGGCTGGCGACCAACAATATCTAATTCCTGTATTAAAACAAATTTTAGCGATTAATTCTGAAATTAAAATACTTGCTTCGCCTTGGTCGCCACCAGTTTGGATGAAAAGCAATGCAAGCTCAAAAGGAGGAAGTTTAAAGCCAGAATATTATACTACTTATGCGAAGTATTTATTAAAGTATATTCAAGAAATGAAAAAAGAAGGCATCAGAATTGATGCTTTGACAGTTCAGAACGAACCACTTCATCCCGGAAATAATCCAAGTTTATTGATGTTGCCCGAAGAACAAGGACTTTTTGTAAGAAGACATTTAGGACCGATTTTCAAAGCGGCAAAAGTGGATACTAAAATCATCATTTATGACCATAATGCCGACCGTCCAGATTATCCAATCACAATTTTGAACGACCTAGAAGCCAGAAAATACATTGATGGTTCTGCGTTTCATTTGTACGGAGGTTATATCAATACATTGTCGGATGTACATAATGCTCATCCAGATAAAAACTTATATTTTACAGAACAATGGATTGGCAGTCCAGGAAATTTTTCAGGCGATTTAACTTGGCATGTAAAAAACCTCATTATCGGTGCGCCCAAAAACTGGTGTAAAACAGTATTAGAATGGAATTTAGCTGCCGACCCAAAACAAAATCCACATACTGAAGGTGGATGTACAGAATGCTTAGGAGCGATTACCATTGATAAAAATAACGTAATTAGAAATCCAGCTTACTATATCATTGCACACGCTTCCAAATTTGTAAGACCGAATTCTGTTAGAATATTTTCAAACACAACCGTAAGTTTACCTAATGTTGCTTTCAAAACACCTTCAGGCAAAAAGGTTTTGATTGTTCAAAACGAAAGTAATAAAGCACAGAAATTCAATATTTCTTATCAAGGAAAAAAAGCGATTCAAACACTTGATGCTGGTGTGGTTGCTACTTATGTTTGGTAGGTTTTATGAAATAATCCATCCGATTTTTTCATAAAATAGAAATCTATATAAAATTAAAGCAAGATAGCCTCGGAGAGGCGAAATATCGGTAGTAGAAGCATTTATATTTATGGTAAAAATATCCCTTTAAGCCCCATCGGGGCGAGATATTTCGCCCCGATGGGGCTTGAAGGAGTAAAACAAGATATATCTACCGATATATAGTTCCTAACGGAACTATAATCAAACAAAAAAGCGGTCGAAAAACTAATTTCGACCGCTTTTTTGTTTGATTATAAAATTCTGGATAACTCATGTTTCCTAAACTATTTCTGAGCAATTACTCTATTAGAATCAGCCTTTGTGACTTTATCTTCCCAACCTATATTTACTTCTACATTTGGCAAGGCTTTTTGAAAGGCTATTACACCAGCTTTCGTTACTTTTGTTTGCCAACAATATACTTTCTTTAAGTTTTTGAGCTTGCTTAATTCTTTCAATCCAGCATCACTTATTTGGGTATCAAACAGATTGATGTATTCTAAAAATTGTAAATCTTTCAATTGAGCTATTCCAGCATCAGTAATGGCTGTATGTTCTAAATGCAAACTTGTGAGATGTTTTAGTTTAGCAATTTCAGTTAATGATTTATCTGAGATCTTTGTACTTCCTAGCTTCAACCAGATAATTTGTTCTGATAAATTTGTCAAGAGATTAATTTTTGAATCATCAAAGTTTCGGGCATTCACAAAATTGACATCCAGAAAATTATGGCTTTTTGATACTGGCATTACCATCACATTCATAACTGATAGTTTCTTAATATCGCTTTCAGTAGCAGCAGAAACTTTCTCACTAAAGACCGCTGAAATACTTTCTCCACTCGTTGCGGTATTGTTTCCTTCACTTCCACTTGCCAAAGAGGCTAACAATGGTTTTATTTTTTCATCGGGTTTTAGTTGTGCTACTTTTTTATCAAAAGCCGCTCCGTTTTGAATCCACCAATGCAAAAGTGAAATTTCTTGTGCTGTCAAAGGCGTTTTCCCTTTTGGTGGCATGTGGTGTTCATCTTCTTCGGGCAATAACAAACGCTTGATTAATTCACTATTAGCAACATCATTTGCTTTAATGATTACTCCGTTTTTACCTCCTTTCATCAAAAGCTCCTGAGTATCCATTCGTAAACCACCTTTTATTTTGTTGGCATTGTGGCACGACCAACACTTTTGTTCCATCACAGGTGCTACAATATCTTGATACACCAATGCTTCGTTGATATTTTCTATTGCCTTTTTTTCACCAGATGTCCCTTTTTCTCTCGGTGGTAAACCTGCTAAAGAACGAAAAGGCTCTGGAGTGAAACTATAGAGATAATCTTCGCCATGCGTCATGTTCCCGCCTAAATGTCCTGTGCCAGTCAACAAAATCACAATCAAGTAAATGGCAGGCATGTATGCCTTTTTCATGGTTGGGTCTTCTTGCCAATTTACTTTCATATACCAAGCAGCTAAAGCAACCAATGCTACACCAATGCCCATCCATTGATGAAGGAATAGCGTTTCTTCACTGTATTCACCTGAGCTAGCAAGTAAATAACCAAAAATACATGAAACAACAGCCGTTAGCATCCCCCAAAATAAAATTGGAGCGATGGCTGGTTGTAAGGCTGTTAATCCTTTTTTACGTGAAACAATTTCTAAAATCGCTGCAATCATCAACATCCCGATGGGTAAATGAACAACCACAGGATGAAAATGCCCAAAAAATATTACCCAGTCTGAAGGAGCATTGGCTTGTAATACAATCATTGTTTATTGTTTTGGAAAAGCTATAATCTTTAGGCTATAAGCTTTTTCTACTTAAAATTTACTCTTTGTAAAAGCACTTTGTTTCTGTGGCTGGTTTCCCGACCATTGCTGTTCGGAAGGAAATACCCATAAATTCCCTATTTCCGTGGCTGGTCTCCCCAGTCCACATTGATTATCCCGAATTCTATTCTAAACCGTATTTGCAAAAATTACAAAAATAATATTTGCTTGGTGTCTGGTCGGGAGACCAGCCACGGAAACAAAGGCTATTAAATCTCATTTTTTGATAAATAATCTATCACCTCTTCGCACCATTTTAATTCTTGGTAATAATCTTTACCATTTTTTATTAAGCTTTTATAATATTCCAAATATTCTTCACATCGTGAAGAATAGCGAGTATCATGGCATAGCTTTGAAATAATGATAATTTTAATATATTTTTCCGGCCCATTAAACCAAGCATTTTTCCATTCCAGCGTTGGCAAACTATCCCAAAGTGCTAAAACATTTTCGAGGTTGCTGTACTTTTCATAGGCTGGAAGATATAACTCTACAAAATTCTTCTTAAATACCTCAGCCGCTATTTTAACATCTTCTTGTGAATTGATAATAAAACTACTATTTTCTATAACATCTGAAATTTTCTGGGTACATATACTAACAGTAGTACTATCATGTGCAAATACTTCTTCTTGAGTTATTTTAAATATCAAGTCCTCTACCTTTTTAAAACTTATTAAAGGATTTCTTAGCGATAAATAACCACTAGAGTCTTGACTAATTGTAGATATATTTGCAGTCAATTCATTTCGTTGTACAAGTCCATAAATCCCATGTATGGAAGCAAATTTGTAATTATGTTCTTTCAAAAAATCTTTGAGTTCTTCTTTTAACCAATTCCGAATAACTCCTTCACTTTTCAGTTTTCTTATTATTGCGTAATCATCCATATTTTAAGGGTTTAAAGTTGTTTTTTTAAGTGATTGGTATAGGGAGTGTTCCAATACAGCCTTTCAGAGCTTTAACTCAGATTTTTTGAGTACTAACTCTGTATGGGCGAGCTGGTACTCAGATTTTCTGAGCTTCAATACAGTTTAAGCGAGCTTTAATTCAGATTTATTGAGTACTAAATCAGTATGGGTGAGCTGGTACTCAGATTTTCTGAGCTTCAATACAGTTTGAGTGAGCTTTAACTCAGATTTATTGAGTAATAACTCAATGTGGGCGAGCTGGTACTCAGATTTTCTGTATTCCAGCTCGTTAAATCTGTATTGGAATACAGAAAATCTGAGCTACTATACAGTTTAAGCGAGTTAAGACTCTGATTTACTGATGGCATGACTGCGAGTCATGCCATCAGTTGAACTACCCAAAAAATCACTCCTCATTCCGAACTCAAAACTCATCACTCCTAAGCGATTCTTTCTAATTTAATTGGATATGTTTTTTTAGAACTCCATTGTGGAACGTAAATATTTTCGTCTGAATCAACCCAAACATCATGTGGGTGCATGAATACTTGGTTCGGGTCGTCTTTATGCTGGCGTTGTAATTTCCCGTCTTTATAAATCGGTTCAGAACCGCCCGGTGTTGATATTACTTTCATGTTTTTATCCATTACTTGAATATAACCTGAGTTATTCCACGATTGGTCTGAACTTCTGTATGCTGCCGCAAAAATATAATCACCATGCAATACTGGGCGACAAACAAAAGTACCCGGCAAATGATAAACGGCTAAGAATTTACCGTCTAAAGTAAACCTTTTCATACAAGTATGAGAACGGTCAGTGATGAGTAAAGTTGGATTCTTTTTATCACGAGTATCTACTAAAATACCATGACAAGTATCGAATTTCTCATCTGCATATTCTTTCGAGTATCCACCAAAATGACGAATGTATCTTCCTTTATTATCGTACTGAGTAATGTATTGTGAACCATATCCATCAGCCACATAAATATCTCCATTGGCTGGATTTACCGCTGTTTCCGTTGGGACAAATCGGTTAGGAGATTCGTAAACGCCTGTTTCTTTTGGGTACTCCAATTTCATTACTTCACGACCTTTCAAATCTGTTTTAATCACTTGATGACGAGCATTATCACAAATAAATAGAAATTGTTCTCCGCCTTCGTTTGAAATCGTCAAACCATGTGCACCGGGATAAGTAGTTCCCCAAGCTTCTAACAATTTTCCTGATTTATCATAAATCAAAATATTGTTTTTGGTTTCGTTGGTACACATAATCAAACGACCTTTGGCGTCTTCCACCATTTCGTGGCAATCGTTTACAGGGTTTTTATCAGCATCCAAAACGCCCCATCCTGCCACTACTTTGTACTTGTGTGAATTGTGTCCGATGATTACTTCGTCCATTTTCTTTGGAATTTTATTAGCTAATGCTGTATTAGCAATCAAACCTGTCCCCATAGCTAAAGTACTGGTTTTCAGAAAATTTCTTCTTGATTGATGCTCGTTCATTGATTATGATTTGTGATATTCGTTGAAAACTAATTTATTACCAAAAGGGTCTATTAAGTTGATAATTCGGGCATCCCAAAAAGCTTCTTCAATTGAAGGACGATAATACTTATATGGCTTCGCTTGTAATTCTTTAAAAAAACTTTCTATGTCGGTACAGTTGATGAATATTTTTGCTACAGGCGAACAATCGCCAACGTGTTCTGTTAAATGAAAAGTCAATTCCTGTCTCGAAATCTGAATGTAATAAGGCGTATTTTCTTCAAATTGATGAGTCCAATCTTCTTTGAAACCAAGCCAATCAATATAAAATTCTCGTGCTTTATCGACATCAAAGATTCTCAACAAAGGAATTGTCTTTTCTATTTTCATCTTATTTTTCTAATTCAATTACGTTGTCAATTTCGTTTTTATCTAAAGAAGCTATATCAAAAACGAAGTAATTATTATCTAATTTCTGGAATTTAATCGGCGTTCCATTCTTGAACAATTTTGCTATTTTAAAAGCTTGAGGAATTTTCAACATGAATTTATCATCCTTGAATTTCAATAAATGAAGGTATGTTTTGTTCCCTTTTTCAGTGACTGCTCCCCATTCTTGCGGACGAATAAAACCACCTTTTGTGCCATAAATGGTTTCTCCATATACTTTTGTCCACTCTCCTACTTTGGCTAAACGCTCTACAAATTCAGGTTGAATTTCACCATTTGGCATTGGACCAACGTTTAATAAAAAGTTTGCTCCATAACCAGCAGCACGTACCAAGTAATCTACCAATTGTTTTGGCGATTTATAATTATCATCTTTGATATTATAACCCCAAGCTCCGTTGAGTGTCTCGCAAGTTTCTAATGGTAAAGCTGAGATTTCTTGTCCACTTAAACCTCCTTTATTTTCTCCCGGCAAATCACGTTCAAACATTTGGAAATCTTCTCCCGGAATCGGACTCAAATGGTGATTATTTCCGATTAAACATTGTGGCTGTAGTTTATGAATCAAACTATAAATTTCTTCATACTTCCAATCAATTTTAGATTGTAAAGTCTTGTCGTGGTCATTTTCCAATTGATCCCAGTGTCCATCAAACCAAATGGCTGATACTTCACCGTATTTCGTCAAAAGCTCTGTCAATTGGTTTTTCATAAAAGCTAAATAACTGGCGTAATCACTCTTTTTAGTACGTCCAGTGCCTTTTCCTGTTTTACCAGTTTCATAAGGATAATCGTCACGATACCAATCCAACAAAGAGTAATAGAAACAGATTTTGATACCTTGTTTGTGACATTCATCAGCTAATTCTTTTACAATATCACGTTTGTAAGGCGTGTTCATAATACTCCAGCTCGATTGTTTTGTATCAAAATTGCTAAAGCCATCGTGGTGACGAGTAATCAAAGTAATGTATTTCATGCCAGCACCTTTGGCAATGTCCACCCAAGTTTTAGCATTGAAATCAACAGGATTAAAAGCTCTTTGGAGTTTGGTATAATCTTTTACAGGAATATTTTTAATTTGCATGACCCATTCGCCATCGCCTAAAACACTTGATAAACCCCAGTGAATAAACATCCCAAAACGTGCTTTTTGAAATTCTTCACGAGCTTTAATGTTTTCTGGACTTGGCGTATAGCCAGTCTGAGCAATGGCTGACAAACTTGTCAATAAAACTAAAAATGCAATTTGTATCTTTCTCATGATATTATATAAGGTTTGTTTTACAGAGGTAAGATATATCTTGCTGATTATACTCTAATTGCTCTATCCTGCCCAATCAGGACAGCACAGATTGAATCACTTTTCCACCTGTATCAGTCAATCTAAAATTCCTTCCTTGGAATGGATAAGTAAATTCTTCATGATTAAAACCTAAGCAGTGCATGATGGTAGCTTGTAAATCAAAAACGGTTGTTCTGTCTTTAATGCCTACGTAACCAACAGGGTCGGTTTCGCCATGCGAGTAACCGCCTTTGATTCCTCCGCCTGCCATCCAAACAGTAAAAGCCTCTGTGTGATGGTCTCTTCCTTTAAATGCTGCGGCTTTGCCTTCACGATTTTCTGCCATTGGCGTTCTACCAAATTCCGCTCCCCAAACGATGAGTGTTTCATCTAACAAACCACGCTGTTTTAAATCTTGAATTAAAGCTGTAACCGGTTTATCGACTGTAGCACATTTATTTTTCAAGCCATTCCGAACATCTGTACTTTCGGAAGCACCACCATGAGAATCCCAGCCCCAATCAAACAATTGCACAAAACGAACACCTTGTTCTACTAATTTTCTGGCTAATAAACAGTTATTGGCAAAAGATTCTTTACCCAATTGTGTCCCATACATTTCATGAATATAAGCTGGTTCTTTAGTAATATCCATTACTTCTGGTACGGTAGTTTGCATTTTAAAAGCCATTTCATATTGCGAAATTCTGGCTAAAGTTTCTGGATCATGGAATTCCTGATACGATTCTTTATTGATTTCGGTAATGGCATCAATCGTACTTTTTCGTATATCACGATTTACACCCGATGGGTCAGAAATATACAAAACGGGTTCGCCTTGGTTTCTACATTGAACGCCTTGATACACCGATGGCAAAAAACCACTTCCCCACAAGGCTTTTCCACCATCTGGATTTTTTCCACCCGAAGTAAGTACCATATAACCTGGCAAATTCTGGTTTTCTGAACCTAAACCATAGGTTGCCCAAGTGCCAGTACTTGGTCGCCCCAAACGTGCCGAACCTGTATGAAGAAGTAGTTGTGCTGGAGCATGATTAAACTGGTCGGTGTACATTGATTTCAAAAATGAAAGATCATCCGCAACCGTTTGTAAATGAGGAATATTATCCGACATCCACGCTCCACTTTTTCCTACTTGTTGAAATTGTGCTTGTGGTCCCATCATTTGTGGTACTCCACGAATGAAAGCAAATTTTTTCCCTTCCAGAAATGATGGCGGACAGCTTTGTCCATCCAGTTTCATGAGTTCAGGTTTATAATCGAATAATTCTAATTGCGAAGGAGCGCCCGCCATGTGCAAGTAAATAACCGATTTTGCTTTCCCTGCAAAATGGGGCATTTTTGGCGATAATGGATTGGCAATATTTGCCAAATTATTTTGCTGAGTACTTCCACAACTTTGTAATAAAGAACCCATCGCCATCATACCCAAACCAGTAGTACACTGTTTTAGAAAATGCCGACGAGTTTCATGACGAAGCGTTTCAAAAAGAAGCTCTTGTTGTAAATTTTTCATAGTTCATTCAGTGAATAAAGGTTTTTAGGCTTTAAAAAAATAAATCCGACATCCGAAACCACAAATCCCAAATCAAAATCATTCTTTCATTATAAATTCATCCAAATTCAATAAAGTATTTGCTACCAATGTTTTAGCCGCTAAGTCTGGAATATTTTTGGGTTTTATATTATCATCTGGACAAACATTGAGTAATTTTTCTGCTTCCACTTTATTCTTTTGGTAAGTTGAAAAAGTACTTACATATAGCTTTTTTAATAATGCTAATTTCTTTTCGCTAATCGTTTTACACATCGTTAATTGATAAGTACCTCGAATTTGTTCGTCAATCGTCCCTCCTGTTTTATCCATTTTCTTTGCCAGATTTTTGGCACATTCCAGATACACAGGGTCATTCAAAGTAACGAGAGCCTGCAAAGGCGTGTTTGTTCTGATTCTTCTTGCCAAACAAATATCACGGTTTGCACCATCGAAAGTAATCATCGAAGGATAAGGCGTTGAACGTCTCCAATAAGTATATAACGCTCTTCTATACTGGTCTTCTTTATCGCTCAGTTTCCAAGCCATACTGCTATAAGGCGTATTCCAAATGCCTTCTGGCTGGTAAGGCATTACACTTTTTCCATACATTTTATCGCTCAGTAAACCACTGACCAGAAGCGCTTGGTCACGGATTTGCTCGGCAGACAAACGTACTCTTGGTCCACGAGCCAACAAACGATTCATCGGGTCCTTGGCTAATAAATCCTCATTGGCTTTTGAATCTTGTTGATAAGTAGCCGACATCACCATTTCTTTCAACAATTTCTTAGGTTTCCACTGATACTCATCCATGAATTTTACCGCCAAAAAATCTAACAAATCCGAATTGGTTGGCGTAAAACCTTGCGTACCAAAATCTTCTAAAGTTTCTACCAAACCTGTTCCGAACAGTTGTTCCCAAAAACGATTAACGGCTACTCTGGCTGTCAATGGATTTTCCTTACTTCCCAACCACATTGCCAAACCCAAGCGATTTTTAGGTGCATTTTTAGGTAATTTTCCTAAAGAAGCAGGAATATCTGGCTGCACCAATGTTGTTTTAGTTAACCAGTTGCCTCGCTCCCAAACGTGTGTTTGACGAGCATACTCTTTGGGAGAATCAAGCATCACTGGCGTGTTTTCTGTATTTGCTCCGACCAATTCCAAAAATATCTTTTTCTTTTCGGCAAAACCTGCTCTTTCTCTTCCCGGAAATTCTGGCAATAAAGTAAAGCTTCCGATGATACAAGTACTTTGGTCGGGTTTCACTTTGGGATTTTTAAAAGTCAAATACAAATCTTGACGACCGTCCATTTTTGGCAAATCATACAATTGATAATCCCAAGAATTCGTCCAACCTCTTTTCTCAGTCGTGTCTAATTTTATCGTGGTTAATACTTTTCCCGTTAAAGAACCCAAACGAATTTCCATCAAAGTAGGACTTCCCGTTTTGTTTCCATAAGCCACTAAAAGCTGTCGTTTTCCAGACAAAGGCAAAGCTTTAAAACGAACAGAACCGCCATTTCTCACACCCAAGTATTTAGTATCTGCCAAAGCTCCATTGATAAATTGATCGCCTGAATGCGGATGAATTTTAGGTTCTAAAAAAGTTAAGTATTCGGTGATTTCTTTTTCTTGCTGAACACTGAAATTTGTCTTCAACCAATGCTGTAAATTCGCCAATTTAGCTTTGTCTTCTGGCTGATTGAATTGTCTTAAATAAGGTGAATCATCAGGCACATCTTCGTCACGAGTATTGTAAAAAAACGCCATTGATTTATAATAATCCTCATGCCGAATGGGGTCATAAGGATGCGAATGACATTGCACACAAGCAAAAGTAGTCGATTGAAAAACCTCCCAAGTAGTATTTACTCTGTCAACCATTGTGGCGTTTCTAAATTCTTCATCTTCCGTTCCGCCTTCATCATTATTAACTGTATTACGATGAAAAGCAGTAGCGATATATTGTTCCGTTGTTGGATTTTTCAATAAATCGCCAGCCAATTGTTCTTTAATAAATTGATTATAAGGCAAATCTTTGTTAAAAGCCTTAATGACATAATCTCGATATTGCCAAATATTTCGGCCTTCGTCTTTTTCATAGCCTTTGGTATCAGAATATCTAGCCATATCCAACCACATTCCTGCCCAACGTTCGCCATATTGTGGAGAAGCCAACAAAGTATCAACTAATTTCTCATAAGCATTTTCTGAATCATCGTTCAAAAAAGCTTGCATTTGCTTTTCGGTTGGTGGCAAACCTGTTAAATCTAAACATACTCTTCTTAATAAAATCGCCTTATCAGCTTGTTTAGAAGGAGCTAAATCTTCTTCATCTAACTTATTTTTCACGAAATAGTCAATGTCATTTTTCTCCCATTTTTCAGAAAACAAGCTAAAAAATCCAGCAAAAAAACCTTTGTTGGGTACTGATGGCTTTTCAGGTTTTACAAAAGCCCAATGTTCACCCCAGTTCGCTCCTTGATTCACCCATTTTGTTAAGATTTCTATTTCCTCTTTCTTCAAAGGCTCTTTTTTCAAAGGCATTCTTTCCTCTGGGTCTTTGTGCGTTAGGCGAATGATAAACTCAGAATGTTTGGCATCACCAGGAATGATGGCTGGTTTCCCAGATTCTGTTTTACCCAAAGCTTCCTCACGAAACAACAAACTAAATCCACCTTGCTTTTTCACGCCACCGTGACAAGCAATGCAATGTTTATTCAAAATCGGTTTTACTTCTGTGCTATAATCAACTTTATTTTTTTCACCTAAAAATGAATACACAGAATATCCTCCGATAATGATAATACTACTAATGAAGAGTAATTTATTTGTATTCATAAGATTTTATTGAGTGATTTCTTAATCTATTGAGTGATTGACTGAATGAGTGATTTAGTGATTAATTAATTGAAAGTCTTTTAAACTTGGGATACCTTAACAATTAATACACTTCTAAATAGTAGATAAATCTTTAAAATGCTGTCTGTAAGTGTAATGAAAAAGCGATAGGCTATATGCTTTAGGCAATGACATTTCTTTACTCAGCATTCGACACTCACAATTCACAACTCTTTTCTAATGTCCCAAAAACACATCTTCTAATTCTTCTAAAGTTTTTCCTTTGGTTTCTCTTACTTTCAATTTAATAAACCAAAAACCCGCAAAACACACCACAGCGTACATCCAGAATGGACCGAAAGTACCCATTTTTTCAGCTAAAATTGGGAATGTAAATACCAGAACAAAATAGGCTGCCCACAAAGCTAAAATGGCAATTGAAGAAGCTTTACCTCTAATTTTATTCGGAAAAATTTCAGAAATCAACACCCAAGTAACAGGCGCTAAAGAACAAGCATAAATACTGATTGCCATCAATACAAACACCGAAAGTACACGTGGGTCAGCTTGGCTTTTCAAGAGTAAAGCAATGATGATGTACAAAACCGAAAGTCCTAAAGAACCAATTAACATCAAAGGTTTTCGTCCTAATTTATCTACTTGATACATCGCTACAATCGTGAATATCAGATTGATAATTCCTATCGCAACAGTTTCAAAAAGTTGTCTGTCGAGATTTGCACCTACCGTTTCAAAAATGGTTGAAGTATAATTAAAAACCACATTGATACCGCATAATTGTTGAAAAACAGCCAAACCGATTCCCACCAAAACAGCAGGGCGGTAATCAATTTTGAAGAGTAAGGCAAAAGATTCTTTTTGAACATTTAACAATGATTTTTCCACATCGATTAAAGTCTTCTGGGCAAAATCTTTTCCACCAATTTTAGTTAAAATAGCTTCTCCTAAAGTTACTTGCCCATTCTGAATTAACCAGCGTGGGCTTTCTGGCAACCAAAATACTCCAATAAAAAAAGCAAGCGAAGGAATTGCGCCTAAACCAAACATCCAACGCCAAGCATCTGGACCAATCGTTGAGAGTTTGTAGTTAACCAAATTGGTAATTAAAATTCCAATAACAATCGTTAATTGGTTGATTGACACATTTCTACCTCTAATTTCAGCAGGAGAAACCTCAGCAATGTACATCGGACTAAGCATTGAAGCCATTCCCACACCAACGCCTGCAATAAATCTCATACTGATAAAGATGGATAATGTACTGGAAAACGCCATTCCCAAAGATGATAAGGCAAAAACCAAAGCGGAAATCATCAGTGCGGGACGTCTGCCATATTTATCGGCAATTCTTCCAGCCAACATACAACCCAACATACAACCTAATGCTAATGAGCCAGTTAGGAAACCTTCCCACCAAGCATTAAGAGCAAATACTTCTCTTAAAAATGGTAATGTTCCAGAAATAACGGCAAAGTCGAAACCAAAAAGATAACCGCCAAGTGCTGAAATGAATGAAATGACAAATGTATATCGAGTATTGTTGTTTATATTTTCCATTAATATGTTTAAATATATTTATATTTAATTGCAAATTTATCAGTTTCAATACTACTTTTACATGTCTATTTTTACGAAATACATAGACAATATTATTAAACAATATTTTGATGATTGAGAAACAAGAAGGCTTTGTCGGGCAACGAACTTACATCATGCCTAATGAATTACTGACCAGAATTGCCAAGCATCCATTGGTTGAAGCATTACATATTACTGATATTGGTTATTACCCCAAAGCAGGTTTTCACGCTCGTGAACGCAAGTATGGCTGTTTACAACACATTTTGATTTACTGTGTGCATGGCGAAGGTTGGTTCGAGATTAACAACCAAAGATATCTTGTAAAACCTGACCATTTTTTTATTCTCCCTGCCAATATTGCTCATAGTTATGGTGCAAACCTAAGTAACCCTTGGTCTATTTATTGGGTGCATTTTACGGGTTCACGCTCCTCTCATTATCTTGATTTTCTGATTGATGTTTCAGAAAATTATGCACCGATTATGATGCCTCCCAACAGCGAACGGATAGTAATGTTTGATGACATTATTTCACATATTGAGATGTCATTCAACGACGATAATATTGTCTATGCAAACACCAGCTTTGCCCATTTTCTTACTACTTTCAAAGCCTCAGTTTTCAACCCAAATCCTCAGCAATCTTCTGATGCAGACCCCATCAGCAAAGTGATTTTTTATATGAAAGAACACCTTACTGAAACGCTTACTTTGGAACAATTAGCAGAAGTAGCGGGAATGTCAGCTTCGCACTTTTCAGCAGTATTTCGCCAAAAAGTACAAAGCTCACCTATCAACTTTTTCACTTTCCTCAAGATTCAACAAGCATGTCGTTTATTAGAATATAGCAAACTGAGAATCAAAGAGATTGCTTATCAAATTGGTTATAACGACCCTTATCATTTCAGCAGAGTATTCACAACCGTAATGGGCGTGTCGCCTCGTGATTTCAGAAAAATGGGGAAACATTAATTTTTTAGTGATTAGAAAATAGTGATTGGTGATCAGTATTACATCTAATTATCATCATTCCCACAAAAATCCTCAAAATGGTATTCATTAACTACACGACTATCTTTTCAAAAAATCAATCATATTTTTATGTAAAATAGCTCCTTGGTGATTGATGTTCAAGCTCAGTATTTTATCAAAAAAAGATTGAGTCTCTTCATAAAAACCTAAACCTAAATGCCCCAAACCAATCAAGTAAAAGCAATGAATTTGATTTCTTTCGTTTAAATCTGCATCAAAAACCAATAAATCGGGTAAAGACACAGCGAAGTAATCAATCTTTACTTCATCATTTTGATGAACTTCTCCAAAACCAATCAGTCTATGAAAAAGTGCTTCTGCTTTTTCAAGATTTCCTAATTTTTTCCAAGCCAAACCTTGGTAGAAAATCTTATCGGGTTGTTGATCATTATAAAAAACCGCCTGAACGGGTTCATCTAAGCCTATTGTCGCTAACTGAAAATTTTCTTTCGCTTTTTCTGGCATAGCTAAACCCTCATAAGCCAATCCTTTTAAATAGAAAATATCATTTTCCTGCACTCCAAACAATTTGCCTTCTCCTAAATTTATCGGATACTTTTCGGCTGCATTTAGCAAGTTCAAAGCTTCTTCAAAGTTTTGATTTACAATCGTCTTTTTGGCTAATTCAAGATGGCAAATCAAGTATTGTCCTACTACTTTTCCTTCGCCGCCTTCCCAAGGATGAAACTGACGAGACGCTAATAATTCAACCGCTTTTGCATAATTTCCTAACTGATTATGCAAAGTAATTCTCTCTAAAAATAAATCGTCTCGCTGGTTACTTACTTCAAGGTCTTTTTCTAGTAAATTGAGCCTTTCTTGTGGATTATGATTCAATTTTTTATACAATTGGTCAAGCTCCATCAATACTCTAGCATCTTTCTGGTCTAAAGAAAAAGCCTTTTCCATCGCTTCAAGTGACTTTTTTGCATCATTGAGTTTATTAAAGTAAGCCAAAGATAAATTTCTAAAAACCGTCGGAAAAGTGTCGTTTAAATTCGCTGAACGTTCCCAACAAGCAATGGCTTCAGGATATTGACGGTTGGCATACCAAAAATTTCCTAAAAAATAATAAGCATTGGCATCTAATGGATTTTGTTCTACAGCCCATGTCAAAACCACTACTTCTTCTAAACGATTCGGGAAAACGTATTCGGGATTTGCCTGTTGAGCTTTCTCAAGAAAACGTGTTTTTTGTGCATTATCTCCAAGATTTTCGTAAGTAAAAGCCATAAAATAATATATCATCGGATAGGCTTCTTTACTTTCAGAAAGATGAACAGACAGCAAATCGGCTGCTTCCTGAAAAAGACCAGCTTCTAAATAATCGGTAGCATATTCCAGATAAGTATGTACATTTTGGCGTAAAAGCGTAGTAAATCTTGTGAAAGTTTCTTTTGCTAAATTTTTATCAAAAGACTTTTCTATGAGATATTTTTCAAACAAACAGCCCACATTGAATTGGTCTATTTGTAAACTTTCTTCTATCAGCTTTAACGCTTCTTCTTTTCTGTTCAAATGGCGAAGAATGGCTACTTTCAAATGACGAGCAGTGTGTCCATGCCAATTTTTGAGCATCGAATTACTTACTTCTTCCAAAGCTTGTGCGTATTTTCCTTTACGAACTGAAATTCTTGCCAAAGCTAAATAGGCATTATCTTGCCAAGCGGCATTCCAAGTAGCTTTAAAAAATACTTCGTAGGCTTTATCATAAAGTCCCAGTTTTGTCAAACAAAGTCCCAAATTGAAATACGCTTCGCCATTATAAGGATTTGGATTTCTTTGCGTTGACGTTTGAATTGCCTTTTCAAAATAAGGTTTCGCTTTGGCGAATTGTCCACGTTTATAATACCACAAACCCGTCGCATTGTTTGAACGAGTATCTTGTGGGTCACGACGGAGTACTTCTTCGTAATAATCAGTTGCCAAATAAGTAGCATGGCGATACTGTTCGATGTGCTGTCCTGTTAGAAACAACTGTTCATTACTTTCAATTTCAGCGGGAATTTTCGCCGCCATAGCAGGTTCTGGAATCTCTTTTTCAACTTTTACTTCGGGCTGATAAGCGACCAATTCTACGCCTTTAGCCGTTAATAAACGTAAATGTAGTTGCTCTAATTGAACCGCAGGAAAAGGCAAATAATGATGAAAAGTTTGCTCTGGCGAAATATCAATTATTTCAGCAAAAATAACTTTATCATTTAATTTCAATTCAATCTTAGCATTCGGATACGAAGCCGTGGCATAAGCTTTAATGTGAATAATTTTATTTTCGTATTCCAGATTAATCGCTGCTTCTTTCGTAGCATTTTTTACGATACCTATTTCGCTATAAGGCATAAAGTACTGCAAAAAACGACGCTCTTCATTGGGCATTATCCAAGAAAAATCAGGTTGATTATCGGTAAAAACGCCCGTCATCAGCTCTATGTATGGGCCGTCTTCATCCGTCAAATTTCTGTCCCAAGCATAGCCAAATTCTCCATTTCCCCAAGTCCATTGCTTTTTCCCGGGCGAAACATGATGATTAGCAACGTGTAATAAACCGCCTTTACTGTCATTTTCATAGCCGCCCATAAAATCGTACTTCGATTTTATCGCCATATAAGAAGTAGGCACAGGAATATTTTTGTACCAAGAAATATCCGTTCCGGGCGAATAATCTACTTTATAATAAGTGCCTTTGGCGATTGGAAACGAAGAAACATCTCGTTTCCCGTGATCGAAAACAGCGTAAACATCTGGTGGAAAAACGGATTGATAATAATCATTTACTTTCACAGCAGGATTTGCCCACCAAAGAAAAGTCTGCGGAATACTCGTGCGATTATAGAGTACTCCTTGAATTTCTAAATAAGCTTTATCTGGATGTAAAGTAAAACCTGCCATGCCTTTGGTACGAAACATTCTTTCTACTTCACTAACCCAAACTGTTTTTGAGCCATCGGCATTTTCTTCAATCGAAAAATCAATGGCTTCAAAAGTACTCGGACGGTGATGTTGTGGCCAGTTAAATTCAATACCGCCTGAAATCCACGGGCCCGTTAAACCCACCAAAGCGGGTTTTATCACTTGATTGTAATAAATAAAATGACGTTGTTTTACTTTGTCATAAGCCATTTGGATTCTTCCTCCCAATTCTGGCAAAATCATAATTTTCAAATATTGATTTTCCAGATAAATGGCATGATAACTTTTATCTTCTTTGGTATCTTCTATTTTTTCAATGACAGCGTGCGGATAAACCACACCGCTACTGCCTTGATATACTCTTTTCTCTAAAAACATTGGATTCTTCTCTGGCTTTCCAATGCCATAAGTAGGAATCACGACGGTTTCTTCCCAAACATTCACTAATTGATTATTCATAGTTTGTGTGTAATTTCTTGGTTAAGGTTTTACAAAACACAGTTAGGAGATGTAAAATAAAGACTACTTATTAGTTTCAAACAAACCTTGCAAAGCTGATACTTCCATTTGTTGGGTCGGACTAAAATCTTTGCTGTTTAGGTATTTTAATAAGCTATATTTTAATTGACGAGTAGCAGGTCGTTGGTCAATATTATTAGTTAAATCAATGCTACAAACCATCAGTTTTCCTTTGCCTACTTTTGCCTCAAAAGCCAAAGCTAGTCGGCGATTTTCAAACCAAGTATCAATTGGTTGAATACTTGCCTTCAAAGAAGTGGGAAATTCGTCCAGAATTATCGCTTGTGAATGACTCATAATATCTTGCCATTGATAATTGCTAAAAGATTCCGTTGGGAACTCCTTAAAAATTGGACTTTTCGGATTACAAGTAATTCCCAAAGTATGTGGACCTTGTCCGCTTGTCCAAGCCGTATTCCAGAAAATACTTGAAAACCCAACTTTTACTTCTGCTCCTTTTCCCTTTTTTACACGACTGTAAGGCAATAATAAAACCGTTTTTCCAGCTTCTAATTGTTGTATAATCTCAGGATTTAGAGATTCAGCAATTACAACATTTCCCGTAGCAGATTCAACAGCAAGTTTGGAAGGATAAACCCAAAAATCCCAGCTATTTTTAATATCAGTGCCTTCAATACTTAATTTCAAGACTAATTTCTGAGCTTTCGTAAAGCTTGATAACGATTCTTTTAGCTGACCAATTTTTTGTACATTATCAATATCTACTTGTTCTTTGATAAAAAATCCTTTTCGCTGTACTTTGCCCGATTCATCTACAATCTGCCATAAGATTTTAGCATTTTTTAAAACTTTTACTCCGAAATGCGCAATCTCTAAAGTAGCTTCCATATTTTCTTGATTGGTATAAATCAAAGATGGAAAACGAGCTAACAAAACGGTAGTATTACAAAAAGTACGGTATTCTTCGGGCGAAGTATAACCTTTTGATTCCCAAAACGCATCTAAAGCACCGACTAAAGCTGTACCTTGTCCGGGAAAATCATGCAAGCCCAATAACTGAAATCCACCAAAACCGGGAGTACGTAAAGCGGCTTCAATATCGGCTTTATAACAAAGTGTTTGCAAACGTCCAGAAGCATAAAGAAAATCTTCAGCTTGATTGCCCATGCCTTTGGCTTCTAAGGTTTCTTTGAAAATCTCAAAATTGGTTGCCTTCAAAACACGAGTATATTTCGATATTTCCTTTAAGTTGGGGTATGCACACCATTGCCCAATTTCATGACTGATATATGGCTGATTGGCTGTTCTTCCAGTTATCTTTCTCCAATCGTAGTTGGTGTTTGGTTTATCTTTGTTAATAATACTGTTCGTCTCTTCACCCCAACGTTGAATACGAGCATCTGGACTAATATTGAATTGATTTTCGGGCAAAATTGGCCAACCCGCACCGCTGGTATATAAACGACGAGTATCTTTTTGTTTGAAATGCTCAACCCATTTTCCAAGAAATTCATTTTGGTTGATACCCGCTGGTTCATTACCGTAAGACATCATGCAAAAAGAAGGATGATTACCATAATTTTTCAAAATGCGTTCTGATTCTTTGTAAATAAAATCATCGACCAAACCACCTGTTCCAACGGCACTTCCCTGATTTGCCCAAAGCGGACTTTCTACATATAAATAAACACCCAAGCTATCTGCCACTTGAAAAGCAACTTCTGGCGGACACCAAGAGTGAAAACGTAAATGATTGAGTCCGTAACTTTTGATAGTTGTAAAGATTTTATTCCAAAAAGTACGCTCGGTAGAAGGATAGCCCGTCAGTGGAAAACCTGCACAATCTACATCGCCACGCAAGAAAATCGGGCGACCATTGATAGCAATTCGAGAACCCATTGTGGACATTTCACGCATACCGAAAGTCGATACTTTTTCTGAAATGACTGTCCCTTTTTCATCCACTAATTGGGTTTTTAGTTGGTATAAATTAGGTGAAAATTCATCCCAAAGTTCAGGATTTGGAATGCGATAAGTAGCGCTAAGGTTAGTCTTTTCAGAAGAAATATTAACCGCTTCTTCTTGCGCTGGCAAAAGCGTTTTATTTCCTTGCAGACTTTGTACTTGATAAATTACTTTTCCTTTAAAAGCCTGATTTCTTGCCTGCTTCAAGCCCAGTTCAATCTGTACTGACGAAGCAGAAAGATGGGGGAAAATCTGAATATCTTCGATATTCGTCAAGGCTTTTGCTTCTAAAGAAATCTCCCCAACAATTCCGTTCCAATTGGTTTGTGTATGCTCAGTAATGCTTGATGAATTGGGACCGATATAGATTTTAATTCTATTGTCAACACGAATCACAATCTCATTGTTTTTCTCTTTCAGAAGTCCTGTAATATCATATTCATGTGCCGTCACTAAGCTATTCTGAGTACCACAAAATGCTCCATTCACAAAAACACTTGTTTCCCAATGGCAACGTTCTAAATTCAAGATTACTTTTTTCTTAGCCCAATTTTCAGGGATAGTGATTCTCTTTTTGTACCAAGCGGGTGCAGCAAAATACTTGTTTGATTTCAACCAAAAAGGGATTTTTATATCATTTTGGCGATATTTGGCATATTTTTCTGAGAAGTAATAGCTACTATCAATCACATCGCCCGTCCACGGGGTTTGTAAAGTAACATCGTCGCCTTTGCCATTTTCAGTTAATGAACCGGGCAATTTTACTTTATCTGAATAAGGTAATGCCCACCAATGCTCACGAAGACCTTTATCTTGTGGGTCGAGTTTTAGTTCCCAAGTTCCTGCCAATGAGATTTTCTGTTGGGCGAAAATGCCTACGGAAAAATTCAATAAAATTCCTAAGAAAAATAAACCGATTAGTAATTGTTTTTTATACATTTTTCTAAAACCTGTCTTTTGATGGATTAAACATTTCTACAAAACAACTCATTTCAAGAGCCTAAAACCATAGAGTTTATCTTGAATTTGATGGATAATATTATGGTTTAAAAGTCTCTAAAAATTAAATCAATTATTATTTTGGAAGTCTTTTTTCAAAACTTAATACTTTTAAAGAAGAAGCATTTCGAGAAACAATCACCGACTTTTTACCAGCCGAATTACGAATTGAAATGATACTTTTACAGTCGCCATCTGCAAAAAAACCTGTTTTTTCTAAAGCCAGTACTTCAAAATTTCCTTTGCCATTTCCTTTTAAAACCGTTCCGTAAGAGGCATCGTATCGCCCAGCCACAGGTTCTACGCCATAATCATTTCCTACTAAAATCATATCTAAATTTCCGTCGGCATTCAAGTCTTCTATCAAAATATCTTGACAAACTGACCATTGAGCAGGTTTGGGCAAAGCCTTCAATTTAAAAGTTTGATTTCCCAAATTTTCAAGAAAAATACTCTCTTGAAGAAACGCTTTTGTTATCGTCGCCGCTTTGCGTTGTTCTTCAGAAAGTACATCGTTCATGGTAGCTTTGGCATACAATGCGTAAGTATTAAACTTGGCTTTGAAAGAAGGAATTTGCCGAACAAGCTCGTCTCTGGATGGAATTGGATATTCAACGCCTTTCAAGAAATAAGAAGGAATAGCATCCCAACGACCATTATTATCGTAATCCGCTCCGTAAATCGTCAGTGGTTCTTGCTTCGAAAATTGGTAACGATTATTTGTTCCGAGGTTTCCTAGCACAAAATCGATGTCGCCATCTTTGTCAAAATCAGCGGCTTTGATACAATTCCACAAACCATTTGATGCTGGAAAAGTATTGGTTTCTACCAATTTCCCTTGTTTATTTTGAAATAAAGTAATGGGTATACATTCACCTACTACGATTAAATCTTCCCAAGAATCATGGTCAACATCAGCCCAAACGGCTGAAGTAATCATCCCGATTGTTTTCAAATTTGGCGCAAAACTTTCGGTGACATTTCTAAAATATCCTCCTTCATTTCTCAATAAATAGCTTTCGCCAGCTTTTGGATATTGCAAAGGCATTAGCCTTCCACCTCTGAACAAATCTAAATCTCCGTCATGGTCAAAATCAGCCGCTACTACACAAGAACCACTATGGGTAATATTGGGTAAGTGATTGTTTGTCAAGGTGAATCTCCCTTTTCCATCATTAAAATACAGTCGGTCTTGATAGTACTTTGAACCATCAAAATACTCGTTTGAGCCGCTCACAATGTATAAATCCAAATCTTTATCGTTATCAGCATCGAATAATAATACGCCTACATCTTCTTCATTTTTTTCCTGTTTCACTTTCGTCAGAGCGGTTTGCTGAAATTTTCCATTTGGTTTTTGAATGAAAAATCTCCCTTCGTGTAAATACGAACCTCCCACAAAAAAGTCGTCTAAACCATCGCCATTTACATCACCAGAAGCCATTTTTGGTCCTTGCTGAGAAAGTTTGTGCATCAATAATGTTTCCTGATTATAGTCCATGTAGGGTTCTTCTTGATGAACATAATCTTTCAACATATCAGATTCTTCTGTAAAAATTCTTGGAAGCTTTTGCTGTACTAAAACGTTTACTTTGGCGTTTTTATAATCAACAAGCAAGGTTTGATTACTCTTGATTTTTTTGATGGTCTGCGATTTTCCGTCCGACCAAAGTACTTGTAAAGAATCAATTTTAGGATTTTCACCTAAACCAAAATGAATCAAAAAATCACTAGAAGATTGAAAACCTTTAGTGACAGACTGATGAATCTTCTGCAATTTCCCTTGTTGAAAAAGCGTAACATCTGTTCCCAAGCCAAAAGTATTTTGAGCTGTACCTTGTAGTTTTACTTTTAAAAAAGCTTTTGAAGGCGTGTTGTTTTTCAACAGAAAAGCCTCTTGATTAATGTTATTCACGACTAAATCTAAATCGCCGTCATTGTCAAAATCGGCATAAGCGGCTCCATTTGAAAGCGAAGGCAAATCGCCAAAAGCATTATCGGAAATATCTTCAAAAGTCAAATCGCCTTTGTTACGAAACAAGTAATTCACTTTTTTAAGCGTATTCATCTTCAAAGCTCCTTTTTTCATCAAGTCATCCATTTCTTTTTTGGAAGTACTCGCTTGCGCCATTTCTGTATTATAACTTACAAAATCTAAATCGGTAATGTCTCGCAAATAACCATTGCTGATGAATAAATCTTTGTTGCCATCATTATCAAAATCAGTAAACAATGGAGACCAACTCCAATCAGTGCTATGAACGCCTGCCAACTGACCAATTTCAGAAAAATGTACTTTGCCATCGGGCGTTTTTCCGACGTTCAAATGCAACATATTTCGCATGAATTGCGGATGATAGCCCAAAGCTAAACTTTGTTCGTACTGCACATAATTGGCTGGCCCTGCCATTTTTTTTCGCTGTTCATTATCGGCAGGAAGCATATCAACCGACATTACATCAAACTTCCCGTCATTGTTAAAGTCTGCAACATCAGTTCCCATCGAAAACTGACTATGATGTCCAAAACTTTCTTTAGCGGATTCTGTGAAAGTACCGTCATGATTGTTGATGTAGAGTAAATCGTTAGAAAGAAAATCATTGCCAACAAAAATGTCTTCCCAACCGTCTTCATTAATATCGGCAATGGATAAACCCAAACTCATGCCATCGTGTAAAATTCCTGCTTTTCGAGAAATATCTGTAAAAGTACCATTGCCATTATTTTGAAAAAGTTTATCGGCAGATAATCCACTTCCGTCTGTAATGGGAGCTACCAAAGCGTTGGGATTACGGGTAGAATTTGTACTTGTGATAAGAAATAAATCTAAATCATTGTCTTTATCAAAATCAAAAAAAGCGGCTTGGTTACTGAAAGTTGTATCTGCCAAACCATACGCTTTTGCCGATTCGATGAAACGAATTTTTCCTCCGCTTGAATGATTAATGTATAATTGATTAGCTCGCTGAAAAAATGGATAATTTCCCGATTTACACACGTAAATATCTAATAGTCCATCGCCATTCACATCTGCCATTGTTACGCCCGTACTCCAACCTCCTTTTTTAATCCCCGCTTTTTCGGTAATGTCTTCAAATTTGAAAGATGATTTTTCAGCATTCCCCAAATTCAAATACAATTTATCGGGTACTTGGTTTCCTGTAAAATACACATCAGTAAAACCATCATTATTAATATCGCCGACGGCAACGCCTCCACCGTTATAGACATAATAGTAATCAATCAGATTGAATGAATCATTTTCAACAACCGTATTTTGAAAAGAAATTCCACTTTCAGTCGCAGGAATTACGGTAAAAAGCTTTCCTTTTTCAGGTTGACAAGCACAAAAAAACAAAAGGAGAAGTACTGATAATCTCTTCATTGAGGTAGTTCAAATTTAAATAGCGGTTGAGTGAACATCACTTTTCAAAAACAAAACATTCCAAATCTTGAAGATTTGGAATGTTTAAACTATTATTTTCAATCAAAAACTATTGCCATTCTATGTTCTGTTTCACTTTCGGATTTCCTTGAATTTCAATCAATGGAATCGGCAATACATAATCTTTGGCTTTTACAGTTCTTCCAACTTTATAAGTATCTGAATAGCGTTTGATGTACGCTCCAAGGTAATCTGGATTTCCTCCAAATTTACTTTTACGACGAAGTTCTGGATAACCCACTTGTTCAAAAGCAAACTCATGAATAATTTCATCAACAATTGCATCTCTCAAAGCCGATTGCGAAAGTCCTTTCAAAGGTTCTAAACCAGCTCTATCACGTAGTTTATTAATACTTGCAAAAGCATCACCTTGACCACTTTCATTACAAGCTTCCGAATGACCAAGTAAAACATCGGCATAGCGTAAATAAATGGTATTTTTCTCAGTTGTTGACCAGTTTGTGTTCATTTCCACCAATTTGCCCGACCAAGCTTTACTGAAAATCAGTTCTTCAGGTTTGTTTGGGTTTGCATTCGGGTCAACTAATCCACCAAAACGAGAAAGATTATAATCTGCTTTTTCACTCCATTTTACAATAGGGAATTCTCCTTTTGAATTTTTAGCTGTGCGTCCTGTTGGATACGATTCAATAAAAGTAGCGTCAATTCTTTTATCAGAACTTTTATAAGACATTCTGAAATCTTTTGTAGCACTTAGCCAACTCCAACCAGCTCCACCCAAATCACTTGGAAAATCTTCAGGGTTAAAGTGTGCAGAGCTATTAGTGTATTCTGATGAATTTACTTTGGCAGAAGCCTGTCCTTCAAAAATTCTTTCTCCTTGATTTTTATGGCTTATATCAAAATTACTTCCAAAATCTGCATAAAGAGTTAGCCCACTATTATTGATAATATCTTCAGAAGTGGCTTTGGCTTCTGCCCATTTTTGTCCCCATAATTGAGCCTTCATCAACAAAGTTTTTGCCGCCCATTTAGTTGCTCTACCAGCATCAGTACCCGAATATGAAGCAGGTAATACGCTTGCCGCTGCACTACAATCTGCATAGATTTGTTCAAGTACTTTTTGTTTTCCGCCATCATTACTTGGTAAATCGTTGTAACTCTGCGTAGAAGTAGTTTTCAAAGGTGGATTATCAAAATATCTTACCAATTCATAATAATAAAAACCTCTTAAAAACTGAGCTTCTGCTTTGATGCGCTTTACTTTATCAGCATTGGCTACATCTTGGATTTTATCAGCCGTTTCGATGATATTATTCGCACGGTCAATCGAGCGATAACACTGTTGCCAATAAGCATTAATATAATCATCAGAAGCACTAATATTTCCTAAATTATATTGAAGTGGACCTTTCTCCCAACCTACTTGATAACCCACCAAACATTCAAATACATAACGATTGTAAAAGTGATTGAACCAATCGCCATTGCCCATCGTAAGGTCATCGTAAACGGCATTTACGCCTAATTCAAGTTCTTTAGCTGATTGATAAAAAGTACTTGGATTAATAAAATCTGGATTTTCTTTCAAATCCGAACATCCCGTTGCCGACAACATAATGGCCGAAGCAAGGAGTGATTTTGTATTTTTTAAGATGAAATTTTTCATTTCTTATATTGCTAAGAATTTAATTTACAGTAAAATTTAATTTTGATAAAAGCCTAAAAACCAAGGTTTAAACCGAACGTAATCGTTCTTGCTCTTGGATAAGCATCATAGTCATCTCCACGATTCAAATTACTTTGTCCGCCATTGTTTACTTCTGGGTCAAAACCTTTGTATTTCGTAATCAAGAATAAATTTTGTCCGCTTACTGATACTCTTGCCGAACGAATAAATTTATTGTTTACAGGAATTCTATAACCCAATGAAACATTTTGAAGACGAATAAAAGAACCATCTTGAATAAAGAATGAAGATTTACGGAATGAAATAAAATCTCTTCTTCCGTCAATCACAGGGCGAGTGCCATTTTGGTTTTCTGAACTCCAAGAATCTGTCAAAATATTAGCTAACTGATTGATTTTCTGAACACCATCACCAATTTCTGACTGTTGAAGATTACGGATTTGGTTGCCTTGTACTCCTCTGAAAAATACGCCTAAATCAAAGTTTTTGTATTTCAGTGAAGTATTCAAGCCCCACACAAATTTTGGATTTGGATTGCCGATAATCTTGTAGTCATCCGAAGTATATTTTCCATCGTTGTTTACATCAGTGTATTTTGGATAACCCGCTTTGGCTGAATAGCTCGCTCCTTCTGCATCCGTTTTGAATAAACCAGCGTACTCGTAACCACGCCAAACACCAATTGGATTTCCAGCTTCTACCCAACTTCCATCAATACCTAAGTGACCACTCGGGCTACTTGCAAAGTATGGCGTACTTTTTCCTAAATCAGCAATTTCGTTTCTTACGAATGAAATATTTCCACCAATATCCCATTTTAAACTTCCTTTGTCGATGGCTTTGTAATTGAGCTCAAAGTCAACTCCTTTGTTGGTCAATGAACCAGAATTCAACAAAACAGTACTGAAACCTGTACTTTGAGCGATTGATACGTAGAGTAATAAATCGGAAGTTTTGGTATTGTACCAGTCAACGGCTAAGTCTAAACGATTGTTCAACAAACGAGTATTTATACCAACATTCAACATCGCTGTTGATTCCCATTTTAAGTCTGGATTCGCAATATTGTTTGCACCATAACCAGCAGCCAATTGTCCTCCAAAAATATAATTGAAAGGCACTAAACCAGAAACAGATTGATAAGGAGGAATATTTGAATTACCAGTAATACCATAACTTGCACGAAGTTTTAAGTCATTGATAACTTCTGAAATTTTAGAATTTTTGAAGAATTCTTCATTAGCGATTTTCCAACCAATTGCTGCCGAAGGGAAAGTTGCCCATTTGTTGTTAGGTCCAAATTTTGAAGAACCATCTCTACGAACAGTTACGGTTAATAAGTACTTATCTAAAGCAGAATAATTTACCCTTCCGATGAATGACTCTAAATTCCATTCTTGTCTTCCAGAATATGGCGTTTGTGGTTTTGCCCCGTTTTGCAAATTCATTGAATTAACATCGTCTGAAGGCAAACCCCAAGAAGAAGCTGCATCATACTGGTTAATTTCATGCTGATTGGTATAACCTGCAGTTACATCAACATTGTGTCCTTTACTCAAGGTTTTGGTATAAGTCAGCAAGTTTTCGTTCAATAAATTCGTAAGATTACGATTGAATTTATCTAATTCACGTCCATTCTGACGGCCCAAACGAGTAAAACTATTGTAGAACGATTTACGATTGGCATTTACCACATCAACCCCAATACTTGTCTTAAATTTCAAACCTTCGATAATGCTAAAAGTAACGCCAGAAGTACCGAAAATACGGTTCGTTACATCTTTGTCATAACCTTGTTTCGCTTCGGCTACTGGATTAATGCTAAAACGACCATCATAACTTGGGTAGTTATAATTTCCATTTTGGTCATAAATAGCCACTGTTGGGTCTAAACCAAGTGCGGTAATAATCAAACCACCTGGTCCACCTCTATCAGTCGGTACATTACTTGATTCTAAATGACTGTAAGACCAACTGTTACTCAAAGTAGCTTTTCCGCCCAAAAAATCATTATCTAAATTTACACGAAATCCATAACGTTTGAAATCAGTACTAATAACAACACCTTGATTATCAAGAATATTTCCACTAAAAGCATATCTCATTCCTTTTGTTCCACCTGCAAATGTCAATTGATGGCTTTGGATATTTCCTTGGCGAGTCACTGCATCCAACCAGTTTGTTCCTGCCCCAGCCGCACTAATTTGGGCAGCGCTATAACGTCCTGCTCCTCCTTGACTTACTTCTAACTTATTGATATACTTCATGTAATCATCCGCACGCATTAAGTCAATTTTTCTAGCAATATCTTGCATAGAATACGACGCATCGTAGGTCAAGCGCCCATCTCCTTCTTTACCACGTTTTGTCGTAATCATTACTACACCATTCGCTCCTCTTGAACCATAAATAGAAGTACCAGAAGCATCTTTTAATACCTCGATAGATTCAATATCATTCGGGTTCAACATCGCCAAAGCGTTTGAAGGCTGTCTGTTTCCGCCAGTTCCGAGTGCATTATTGTCTGGATAAATTGGCAATCCATCAATTACATACAATGGCTCTGAACCACTCAAAATTGAGTTCGGTCCTCTCACTCGCACCGAAAGCCCTCCACCCGGAGCAGCAGAAGCCTGCGATACTTGTACCCCAGCGACTCTACCTTGTAAGGCTTGGTCTAATGAAGAAACTGGAAATTCTTTGATTACATCTCCTTTGATACTCGAAACCGAAGCAGTTAAATCACTTTTTTTCACTTGTCCATAACCCACAACCACTACTTCTTCCAAGGCTTGTACATCTACAGCTAATTCTACATTTACATTGGTTTTGTTACCTATTGCTACTTCTTGAGATTTGAAACCCACAAAACTAAATACCAATACCGCATTTGCAGGAGCATCAATTTTATAAGTACCATCTAATGCCGTTGTTGTACCTCTTTTAGACTGTTTTTCAAAAATACTTACTCCTGCAAGCGTTTCATTATTGCTTCCTGTTACTTTTCCAGTAACCGACCTTTGGGCAAAGGTCGAAAACCCTGTGACAGCTAAAAGAATAAAACCATAAGCTATTCTTCTGCTTTTTTGTAATAATTGCTTCATATACAGTTTTATAATAGTTAAATGTTAATTAGAAAATTATCGAAATAGTAAAATAAAATATTGAAATATTATAAATTTCACCTTGCAAAATTGATTGAAGCAGAGAAGCAAAACAATGGATATTTATTCAAAAGAATGGATTATATTATTGTTTGTTATATTATTTTTCAAAGTAATTTTGTTGTTTTTCAAGCACGTCGAAATAACATAGCAAGTACTTATTACTCTAAAAAAATAGACTTTTTTGTATTTTATCAAGATTAAACTCGATTCACAAGCCATATTTCACTAAAAGAATATAATAATTTCTGTTACTTGATGATAGACAATTAACTTATACGATTGTTTGGGAAGCTAAACGGACAGACATAAAAAAAGCGACCTTGATTGCTCAAAGTCGCTTTTGTACTCTTTAAAAAATTATTGGCTTATCTCGGACGACCGCCACCTGCTGCTGGAGTTGCCGCTGGTTGTTGTTGCTGACCGCCACCGCCATTTCCGCCATCACCACCACCGTCTTTCAAGTCATCGTTGTTCACAGATTTCTTTCTTTTCTTCGGTGCATCAAAAGTCATTTTTCCAATACGGTAACTGAAGTTAATTTTGAAGTTCATGTTACGTAAAGTATTTGTACTTGTTTGTGAAATCGTTGATGATTCAATGCTGTTGTTAATTTTGAATCCGCCAGGAGTAAAGAAGTTTTCAGCACCTAAACCAATACTTCCTTTTTTGTTCAAGAAGTCTTTCTTTACACTTAAGCTATAGATTCCAAAACCACCTTGGCTACCTTGTAATTGTACTTGGCGACCACGGTAGAACGAGAATACCTGTAAGCCCCAGCCTTTTGTCAAGTTATAACTACCAAACATTCTGAAACTTGCTACCCAACCTTCGTTTTTAGCATTTAAAAGTGGATTCGGGTTATTATTGTTCAACTTAGAGTAATAAATATCTGTTCCTCCACCCAATTGGAATTTGTTTGAAATATTTACATTTCCAAATAAGTTCATCCCATAAGCATCTTCATTACCGATGTTTTGGAAAGTTGTTAAAAGGAATGGTTTTCCTTGTGCATCAACTTCGTTAGTACGAATACTTTGGATAGAACCCATTGTATTACGCATAAACAATGCGGTAGTCAAGAATGTATTTTTGAAGAAAGTATTTACTGTAAATTCATAATTGTTCGTAAACTCTGGCGATAAGTTCGGATTACCTTCTGTAACATTTGAAGGGTTAGAAGCATTACGGTTCGGGTTCAAGAATTGTAATGATGGTCTTTGAATACGACGGTTATAAGCCAATTTCAAAGTAGTTCCACCTTTCAAACTTTTAGAGACATTGAAGCTTGGTACGAATGTTCCATAGCTTGGAATGTTAATATCAGTTTTAGTACCACCCTCAGCTGTTTGAATAGCGTTGATAGTTGTGTACTCGTAACGTCCACCTGCTTTGAAGCTATATTTTTTCTTCGTCGTTAAAGTATAAGAAAAATATGATGCCGCAATGTTTTGGTCATAATCTAATGAACCGCTATTTCCAATCTGAGTAAAATTACTGTTTACTTGTCTAAAAATTCCTTTTCCACCAAATTCAATCATTTGTGTTTTACCAATTGGTGATTGATAATCAGCTTGTAAAGTCGCTTCTTGGTTATAGCTTGGGTTGATGTTTGTAATACGACTCAAAGAATCTGGTACTCCACGAATGATATTTGTAAAATTATTTTTACGGTCGTTACGGCTATATTGAGCTGACAAACTGAATTCTTGTTGTGGTTTTGCAAAAAGGTGAGTATAGTCAACATTCAAATCTACTGTTCCTGAATTATCTTTTGTTTCTACATCACGAATAGTTGAAGTACTTGTGCCATCAGCTCTTTTGATAATAGTAGATAGAGCATCTTGAAAAGTATTTTGATTTCTTGCACCATAACGAGCAGAAGCAGTAATCGAATTAGTTTTGTTGATGTCCCAATCCCAACCTAGTTGGTACGAACCAAACAATCCATTGTTACGAGTAGCTGCACTTTGTGTAGTACTTGTTCCATTCAATACACCATTGGTTTTTGATAATTGTTCGTTTACAAAATCTCCGTTTACGTTGTAATTAGCACGACCAAAACCACCTAATGAAAAACCCATATTGCCTTTTCTGTAGTTTCCATTCAACGACATATTTCCACCACGAATACCAACACTGCTATCAAAGTTCAAGGTCAAACCTTGTAAAGTATTCTTTTTAGTAATGATATTGATAATCCCTGAAGAACCTTCTGCATCATATTTAGCCGAAGGAGAAGTAATTACTTCAACCGACTTAATCATATCTGAAGGAATTTGTTTCAAAGCATCTGCAACGCTACTTGCTACAATTGTTGAAGGTTTGTTGTTAATCAATACCTTAACATTTTGGCTACCACGAAGCGTAACGTTTCCGTCTAAATCTACCGATAATGAAGGTACTTTTCTTAAAACATCTGTTGCATCACCGCCTTTGTTAGTTCCATCTTTTTCGGCATTGTAAACCATTCTGTCAACTTTGTCTTCAATTAAAGAGCGTTGTCCTTCTACAGTAACCTCTTGTAAAATCTCACTTTTTTGGCTTAATTTAATCACGCCTAAATCGATATCATCATTTTTGTTGACAATCTTCACCTCTACTCTTTTAGATTGATAACCCAAGAAAGTAATCGCTAATACGTAATCGCCAGTGGCTACTTTTGCCAAGGTAAATTTACCTTTATCGTCGCAAACTGTTCCGTCAACTGGTTTATTCGTTGCTTTTGCGATTAATGCTATACTGGCAAATTCAACTGCTTTAGTAGCTGCTGAATCTATGATATAACCCGTAATTTTTGCTGAGCCTTTTGGTGCTGCCTGAGCAGTGCCAGGAAGTGGAGTCGTCTCTTTCGGACGTCCGCCGCCCATTCCTCCCATTCCGCCACCTGGAAACTGAGCGAAAAGATTGGTACTGATAAGACTGATTAACGTTAATGATAATAATAATTTTTTCATAAATATAATTTTATAGTGTTCGCTCTTTTTTGTAATTAGAAACAAAGTTGGGGTAAATAGTTTATTGTATAAATTAAAAAAGTACAAATGGATTGATTTTGAGATAAAAGGAAAAGCAGGAAAATCAAGCATTAGACAAGGATACAACACAAAAATTGCATACTCGTCTCTTAGATTATGACTATTTTCGACCAAATACAGAAGTGTGTCGGTGAATGACAATTATTTCAGGACTCAATTTTAAGAAGCCTCAAATTGAGCATTTTTTGAAGTGAAGGCAAGACAAATTGATGCTGAATTAACCTATTTTCTCACCTTCTTTATGTGGTATTTTATCGTAGTTTGAGTTGTACACTCAACAATAAATCAATAATTAGGTTGATAAATTTCTTTCCCTGTGATTTTCTGCAAAATTTTTACCGCATGAATTCTTGAATTTTCAATAAATAAAGAATGTGTATTCATTCCTCCACAAATTACACCTGCTAAATAAATATTTGGCAAATTCGTTTCTTGGGTTTCTTCATCATAAGTAGGTTTCAATATTTCATCGTCTGATAAAGTAATGCCTATTTTTCGTAAAAAATCTAAATTAGGCTGATAGCCTGTCATCGCAATTACATAGTCATTTTGAATAGTAACGATACCTTCTGGCGTTTTGATGTCTATTTCATCTTGACGAACAGCCGCTACTTCCGAATTGAAATACGCTTTGATAGAACCTTCTTTGATTCTGTTTTCAATATCTGGTTTTGCCCAATACTTTACTCTGCTTCCAATTTCGCTTTGTCTGATAATCATGGTTACTTCCGCTCCTTTTCTCCATGTTTCTAAGGCTGCATCAACAGCTGAATTGTTCGCACCGACTACGGCAACTTTTTGTAAAGCATAAAAATGTGGTTCTTCGTAATAGTGTGTTACTTTCGGTAAATCCTCACCAGACACATTCATTAAATATGGAATATCGTAAAAACCAGTCGCAATAATAATGTGCTGAGCTTGATATTCGGCTTTACTTGTTTTCAGCGTATAATTAATTTCATCATTTTCTTGATACGTCTTGCTAACTTGTTCAACGCTTTCAAAAAGTTTGATATGCAATTTTCGGTGAATGGCAACTCTACGATAATACTCTAAAGCTTCTGAACGAGTAGGTTTAGCATTATTAGAAACAAAAGGAACATCTCCAATTTCAAGTCTATCCGAAGTACTGAAAAAAGTCATGTTAGATGGATAATTATACAGGGAATTCACCAAACAGCCTTTTTCTAAAATCACATAATTTAAACCAGCCGATTGCGCTTCCAATCCACAAGCCAAGCCGATAGGCCCACCGCCAATAATAATCAAGTCGTAGTGTTGCATAAATTTTAAATAAACATTTTCTTTGTTGGCTAACACACAAAAGCCCGCAAGAGTTCTGAAACGCTTGCGGGCTTAGTTTTTAATTACTGGTAAATTTATTCAGCGCTTTTTACTGAAGAAGCACCAGAAACATCAGATCTGACAGAAGGTTGACCTTTATATCTTACAGAAGAAGCTCCACTAGCTTCTACATTCAAAGTTTTACTTGCATTTACTTTAGCAGAACTTGCGCCAGAAACTTCAGCATCAACATCTCTTGCTATAAAATTGTAAGAATCAACATTACTTGCGCCAGAAAGATCAAAGTTTAGTTTAGAGGTTTTACCGTTCAATTTCAACCTAGATGCTCCAGAGCAATCTAAATTTACTTTGTCGGCATTGATATTTACTTCGGCATTAGCAGCACCCGAGAATTTCAAAGTAACGTCTTCTAAATCATTGAAACCAGAAATTTTAGATTTCGTTGCACCAGAAAAATCAACTTGTTTTAGATTTGGCATCACAATCGTAAAGCTTACTCTTTTACGATTATTATTCCATTTCCAACCTTTGCTGTCACGGTACTTCACAATCAACATACTGCCACTTAATCTTACATCCAAATCTTCAAGGTCTTCTGAACGTTCAGCATCTACTTGTACTTTGTAAGTATTTCCGTATTTCACATCAATTACAAAAGCACTTGCCATATCTAACTTATCAAAACCTTTTAACGAATACTCTTTTGTATTTTGAGCAAACATTACATTAGCAATTCCCAATAAAAAACTCAATAGTAAAGTGTTACGAAAGTAGGTTTTAGTATTCATGTCTTTGTTGTTTAAGTATTTTTTATTGAGATGCAATCTATCGTAGAAAGGTTGCAAGAAGACTGTTTTTTTTATGAAAGGTTTTTGATGCTGACCAATCAATGATTTTCAATCTTAATCTTTTTCAATAGAACCACCTTCTTGTACCGAACGAGTAACAGAAGGTTCTCCACGATAACGAACTGAGCCTAAACCTATGGTTTTAGCTTCTAGTTTTTCACGGACATTGATTTCCGCAGAAGCTGTACCTTTTACTTCTAAAGTAGCAGATACTACATCTAAATCAAATGATTCTAATTTTGATTCATTATCTAGTTTAGCATTCAATCTGTTATAGTTTCCACTAATCTTTAGTTTAGCTCCATTGGCAAGGTCAACAAAAAGCTCTTCTCCATCAAAATTCTTTATTTTACTAGTGCCTACTCCACCTTTGATAGCAAAGGCTTTTAATCTTGGCATCGTAATATGAATATCATAAATGTCTCTTGATTTTTGTCCGTCTTTGGCATCAATAACCAATGTTCCATCAAATACTGTATATTTTAATTTTTCAAGGGCATTTTCACCAGCACTGCTCACTTCAACCTTAAACTCATCGCCTTGATTGACCAAAACATTCGATATTCCGCTAAGATTTACTTTTAGACTTTCAAAATCTTTTAATGGTAAAGTCTGAATTGCTACTCCATCAGGAAAATAATTTGACTGGTCATCATCATTGTCAGAATATCTTTTTGGGAAACGGTTTTCGCAAACAATATCTCCTTCTTTTGTAATCTTCCAGATAGAACCTTTAAATAAATCACCATTACTTTCGTCAAAATATCCTCCATCAAAATCATTATCCACAAAACTTGCAAATCCACGAGTCATAGAGAATGTTTTTCCATAAGGAATATAAACTTTCATTCTGATTCTTTGGTCACGGAAATGAGCATCGTCTTTGAATTCAAATCTGTCGTCAAACTTCAAGATAGAGTCTTTCTGAATGATATTATAAGTAACAGCCATTGCATTGGTTTCAGCATCTTTTTTATCGACACCATCTGCTCTGAAAATTTTCTCAATTTTAATAACTGCTCCATCGTAGCCAATTAGCTCTACAGAAGGTTCCCAGTCTTGGTCTAATCCAGTTGTTGTAACATCAAAAATTGGTGTACTATTATTAAAGTTGAACGTTACGTTTTCTTCAATAGAAGCAGTTTTAGCGAAATTCTTGGCATATTTTACTCCTGTGTACATCGTAATTAACAAGCCAATTAAAAATACGCCTAACAAACTTTGCCAAGTAATTGGTGTAAACAAATTTCTACGAATTACCAAGGAAACACCTGCACAAGCTACCAAAAAGGCAGGAACTGCTAAGGCTAAAAATCCACCCAAGAACAATATCGGAGAAGCATCACGAGCAATTAAACCTACTGGAAAATGGTCGCCGATATACACATTTGCATTTTCTAAAGCTGTTAAACCTACAAAAAGCGAGAAGAAAAGAGCGATGATAAATACTACTCCACTAAAAACCATCATTCCACCAACGAAAATACGAGCCACTGAAGCTAAAAATACGGTGATAGGTCCTAAAGCTTTGAATACCTGAGAAATTATTCTAAAAGGCAATAATAATAATCTTGTTAATGGTTCTTCAGGTTTATCTTCTGAATGCAAAGTACGCTTAATGTTCGATTCGATATTTTCAAGCGTAATTGGTTCACCTGACATTTGCATTTTATCTGTTAAAGATTTTGCTTCTGGCGCAATTGCCCAGAGAATCAAATACAAAACAATACCTGAACCAAAAAGGAAAATACTTAATACAAATACAAAACGGAGCATTCCTAAATCCCAACCTGTATAAGAAGCGATACCACTCACTACGCCACCCATTACTTTTCCGTCTGGATTACGATAGAATTTACGAATTCTTTCATCTTCTTCTAAAATGGCATTTGCAGGGAAAGCAATCCAACAAGCGATATACAATACAAAAGTAATTCCACTTAAAATTCCCGCTGTAATTGGACCGATTCCTAGTAAACAAAACAAGAATGCTAGGCGAATCCAAAGTGGGTCAAAACCCAAATTATGAGCTAAACCTGCACAAACACCTCCTAATAATTTTCTTTTTGTATCACGGTAAAGTTTGCGGTCACGTGGTTCGTATTTGAAGTTTTCAAAATTACTTGAAGTTTTTTCTTGAGAAGATTCTTGTTTCTTTTCTTCTTTAGTCTCTTCTTTTTTCTGTCCGTTTACTGCAAAATCTTCTTCTTCTTCGATTGCCGCAAAATCAGAAACAGAACCCATAGAAGCTATTAAACCTTCTACGTCTTCAAGTGTAATTACTTGAGAATCTTCACTTTTATGTTTTGTCCAAAATTTTTCAGCAATTCTGGCTTCAATGTCTGCAACAATTTCTTTTGAACCTTCATAAGAAGCAAAATACTTCTGAATGGATTTCAGGTAGGCATTTAATCGCTCGAAGCCGTCTTCTTCGATATGAAAAACTATGCCTGCAATATTGATTGATATGGTCTTTTTCATGTTTGAATGAATATATGAGTGAAATACCCAGATGCTATTTTAAATATTTATTTGGCTTTTAAAGGATTGGTTAAACGCCTTCTTCTTCTGACTCTTTGTTATGATGATGAAAAGATTCGTGAATAATTTGATTGACAGAAGCTTGTAGTTCATTCCAAGTTTCTCCGAATTGTTCAAGGAAAATTTTACCAGTGTCAGTAAGAATATAATATTTTCTTGGCGGACCAGATACCGATTCTACCCATTTGTAGTCTAACAGTCCTGAGTTTTTCAACCGAGTAAGCAAAGGGTAAAGCGTTCCTTCCACAACCATTATTTTGGCGGAAGTCAGCTCCTCTAACATATCTGAAGCATATACTTCTCCTCGGGAAATGATGTGCAGGATACAAAATTCTAAAATCCCTTTCCGCATCTGCACTTTGGCATTTTCTAAATCCATATTTTTAATTTCTGTTTAAAATCGTTCGTAATTGCTGGGAGTTAATATTTGTCTATTTGCTTCATATCTAAAAGCTTATAGCTTAATGTTGAAACAAAGATATAAAAAGGTACTATGTCATGCAAGGTACTATGGTAAAATATTTTTTTATTTAGATAAATGGAGTTAAATAATTACAAATGGCAAAAGATTGAAGAATAAAAAGAGAGAAGAAACTGAGATTGGCATAAAAAAAATTTGGCGAGCCTTATTAAGGTTCGCCAAAATGTATCACTAACACACCAAAATATGGTTTTGAGCTCAAAGAGAAAAACTCCTCTTACTAAAAACCTATTTGAATTTATAGATAATCACGTTAGTCAGTCTGACAAAACGCTACATTAATCTTCACTTGAAAGAATTAAATAAAAACTATTCTAAATGCTAGTAACAAACTTATAACAATAACTTGTTAATTCAAATTTGAATTATCTTTTTCTTATTATACGGTAAAAAACTTGTCATTTATTATCAATTGTTAATCTTAAAATCCTAAATCATTGAAATCGTTTTAATAGTGATTATTATTAATGATTATAGTTTATATTTAGTCTATTCTAAGTAAGGTTTAGACACTCTAAATAGACAAAGTCGCAAGTTTAAGCATTTATTTTTTTTCTATGATTGTAATTTTATTATCGTAATTCAAAAACCTTCCGCCATAAACATCTTCATATAAAACTTTAAAATGAAAAGATGAATCATTCATTACTTGATAACCCAGATGTTGGGCTAATATTTGATTATTTTTCAGAACATACAATTCTTTTTCCTCTCCTATTTTCATAACACTTCCCGTTTCTAAATCATCAAAATAATAAGGAAATTTATTAAAATTACTTCCATTGATATGTACCCATTCTGAAGTGAATAATTTAGAAAAAGAATCATATTTTTTTTGATGATAATAAACTTCTACATTTTTTATAAAAGCTGGACCAACACCTTTATTATCTACTTCGTAATGAAAAACGTTATTATCATAAACTCCACCTTCAAACCACAAATATGGATATACAGAGGCTTTTTGTTGTTCTCTTGACATTTTTAATTGTTCGAGATAAATAAAAATAGAAATTACGCTGGTCAGAATCGCCACTGTACCTACTATCAATTCTATGTTTAGTCTGTGATTGAAGATTTTAATTACAAAAGTTTAAATAGTTATTAGAAATTAGTTAATGGTGATTAGTTTTCTAAGGGATTGATTATTATAAAATAAATGACTCCATTTTAATGTAGTAAAACAACATAAGTTAATTTTAAAAGGCATTCAGTAGTTTTTTATTAAAAATTCCCTCCTAAAAATACTGAGTTCATCCATTATAATCATCATTTCGTCGGAAAACAATTCAATAAAAATTCATTTTCAAGTTGTTTTGGATCATCAATTAAACAACACGACGATGAAAACATTTACTTATCTGTTAATCCTCTATTTCTTATTTATCGCTACGCAAGTTTTTTCACAAACTACTGTTACAGGCAAAGTACTTGACGAAAAAGGTAAGTCTTTGCCCGGTGCAAATATTTCATTAAAAGGTTCGTATGATGGAGTAACTGCCGATGCTGATGGAAATTTCAAATTTACCAGTACTGAAAAAGACGAACAAATACTTGTTTGTACTTTCGTGGGCTTTGATACTTTCAGTAAAAGTATTTTGATGAATCAAAAAAACATTGAAGTGATTTTTAAACTCAAAGAATCAGCCAATGAATTGAATACTGTTACGGTAACTGCTGGTACGTTTGAGGCTTCGGACGAAAAGAAAACCACTTTAATCAAACCTTTAGATATTGTTACGACTGCGGGTGGCGGAGCAGATATTACGCAAACTATGACTTTACTTACGCCCGGTTCACAACGAAACGGAGAATCTACAGGAATGTTTGTAAGAGGAGGTTCGGCGCAAGAATCTAAAATTTTAATTGACGGCTTGACTGTACAAAATGCGTACAATACTTCTTCTCCAGATGTTGCTGCTCGTTCTCGCTTCTCTCCTTTTCAATTCAAAGGTTCAGCATTTTCTACAGGTGGATATTCCGCACAATATGGTCAGGCTTTATCGGCAGTTTTGTTGATGAATACGACTGATTTAGCTACAGAAACCAGCTATACCGTCAATGCTAACTTAGCACAAGTTTCAGCGGGTTACACACATTTAGCTGACAAGCATTCTTTAAGCGGAACACTTGCTTACAATAACCTTACGCCTTTGTTCAAAATCTATCCGCAAAATATAGATTGGGTAAAAATCCCTGAACAAATTAATGTTGCTAGTTCCTATCGTTTGAAACCTTCGGCAGACGCCTCTTTTAAAATAGATGCTATTTATGGAAAAAGTGAATCAGGAATGATGTTTACTAATGCCGAACAAAATCTTGCTCTTTCAAAATTCGGTGTAAAAAACAACAACCTCTTACTGACAAGTACTTATCAAAAGGCTTTAGATAAAAATGCTAATTGGGTGTTAAAATCGGGAGCTTCATATTCTTACAATCAAGATTTATTAAGTGTAAATACTGATGCTTTTGAAAAAACAGAACAGCGTTCTCAGTTCAGAGCAGTATTGGTAAAATCATTTGAAAATAATTCAAATATTCTGTTTGGTACAGAAGGACATATCGCTCAATATGGTTTGAAACTAGAACAAGCGACAAGCGATAAAAAGCAATACCAACTAACCGATAATTTTGAAGCAATGTTCTCTGAATCAGAATTTTACCTGACTCGTAAATTGGCTGGAAGAATCGGAATCAGAGCCGAACATTCTTCATTGGCTTCAAGCTTTAATGTTGCTCCGAGATTTTCTTTGGCTTATAAAACTGGACTTTACTCTCAAATTTCAGCGGCTGGTGGCACTTTCTACCAAACTCCTGATTTTCAATATTATTATTACAACAAAACGCTTGGTTACGAAAAGGCTACACATGCAGTGTTGAATTATCAGCTTATCAAAGATAATCGTACTTTCAGGGTTGAGGCTTATTATAAAAAGTATGCGAATTTAGTCCGTGAATATGCTGAACAAGAAAACTATTTTGATGCAAATCCTCAACGCTTTCCAAATGGTAGAACTGATAATACTGGAAAGGGTTTTGCACAAGGAATTGATGTCTTTTTCCGTGATAATAAATCTTTTAAAAACGGACAATTGTGGGTGAATTATAGTTATTGCGATGCCAAACGTTTGTCGGGTAATTACTTGACAGAAACACAACCGACCTTCGTTTCAAACCATAATTTGAATGTGATTTACAAACAATACATCGCCAAACCGATGATGACGGTTTCTGGAACGTACTCTTTCACAAGCGGTCGCCCGTATTACAATCCGAATAATCCAGTTTTCTTATCAGATCGTACTCCAAATGTTCATAACACTAGCATTTGGATAAATTACTTGACCAATATCAAAGGGAATTTTATGGTAGTTTACTTTTCGGTTGATAATATTTTAGGTACTCATAATGTCTATAACTATCGTTATTCAGCAGACGGAAAAACTCGCACAGAAGTAAGACCAGCGGCATATCGTACCATTATGATTGGTACTTTTATCACTATTTCAAAGAAAAAAGTTTTGCCAGAAGATATGCGTAAAAATTAAGAAAACTGAAATATTTTTCACGCTAAAGAAACGACAATTCACTCCTTGAAATACTTAGTTCGTCGGAATTATATTCATTCAAAACGTATCTTAAAATACCTTTGATTCATCAAAAAAGAAATCTTTAAACATTAAAATAAACGAATATTATCATGAAAAATCTATTATTAACTATCGTAATTGCATTAACTTTTTTCACTGCTAAAGCAACTGACAACGAACGTTTTTACAAAGCAATGGGCGAAACCCTTGGTCAATTAGGGCAAGCAAAAGACCTGACTTCGTACCAAGAAGTAGCCAATAAATTTGAAAGAATTGCCAGTTCTGAAACTTCAGAATGGCTACCAAATTATTATGCTAGTTTAACTTACTCATTAATCGCCATGCAACAAAAAAGCGGTAGCGAAATCGATAAGTATTTAGACAAAGCCGATATTTTTATCGAAAAATTAGCACAACAAAAAGTAAGTAATCAGGACGAAGTAGAAGTATTAAAAGCGCAAATTGCTATGATGAGAATTTCGGTAGATGGTCAAGCCCGTTTTATGAAATATGGTTCGGCTTTTGAAGGAGCAATTGCTAAAGCAAAAAGTATTAATCCTGAAAACCCAAGAGCATATTCTTTAAAAGCGCAAATGATTTTTTATACACCAGAGCAATTTGGTGGCGGAGCCAAAAATGCTTGTCCTGAAATTCAGAAAGCTTTAGAAAAATTCGCTAACTTCAAAGCAACAAGCCCAATTAATCCAAATTGGGGAGCAGAGCAAATCAAAGAAATGGCAAAAGCCTGCAAGTAAAATAAAATCTTATATGAATCATGACGGTGTAAAAAGCCGTCATTCATTTTTATGGCAAAGGAATTAAAATCAAGTTTTTGGGGTCGTTTTTGGTTGCTGAGTTTTTTCACAGTGATGGCATTCAATGGGCATATTTACTTCATCATTGGCATTATCAGAGGAAAAAATCAATACAAAGATTTCATTATCAACATTATTTACAGTAATATTTACGATGCTACAATGATGATTGGCTTATGCTGGTTATTCATCCAATTTGGTTCTTTTAGCAGATTTATTTGGGTTCGTCATGGCATTTTATCATTGTGTACGATGCTCTCGGCAGTGTTAAAATTCTTTAGTTTTTCACTGCTTTACAAATTCTTTGAAGACGACATCCCTACAAAAATCACCAATTATTCAAGAGATAATTATGACGCATTATTCGTCTTGGGACCATTACTTGGCGCAAATATTATTTACTATTGGTTTACGCATGAACGCACAAGGCTCATCAAAATGACCGAACAAGAATATCAATTATTACAATTAAACGACCTGAAAATTCGGGCAGAATTAGAAGCTCTCGAAGCAAAAATCAATCCTCATTTTTTGTACAATTCTTTGAATTCAATTGCTTCATTGGTACACGATGACCCTGATAAAGCTGAACACATGGTGTTGAATCTTTCAAAATTCTACCGATACTCCACAGGTAGAAGTCAGGAACATTATGATACTTTGGAAAATGAATTAGAAATTGTAAAAACCTATCTAGAAATTGAGAAAATTCGTTTTGATGAACGACTGATTTATACTGTAGAATTTGAAGACGAAGCTTTCAGAAAATATAAAATTCCAAGATTTTTACTCCAACCCATTATTGAAAATGCCATCAAACATGGGATTTCTAAAATTGCGGGACAAGGTGTTCTGAAAATTAAAGTAAGCAAAGAGAAGGAAAACTTAAACATTAAGATTTTTGATAACGGTGTTCCTTTTCCTGATAATATTTTTTCGGGTTATGGTTTGAAGTCGATTCAAGATAAACTTCGCTTACTTTCGGGCGAAACGGCTTCGATGGAATTGACCAATTCGCCTGAGAAAGTGGTGATTATTAGTTTGCCAGTTAGCTCGGTTTAGCTTTGAGCTGTGAGTTATGAGCGAACCTTAATTTAAAAAGCTCAAAGCTCGTAGCTCATAGCTCAAGACTTAGTCTTAACTCAGAAAAGCTGTATGCTAATGCACATTTTCTGACTTGTAATACACAAAATCTGAGTTAAGAGTCAGAGAAATGGAGTTAAAGCTCGCTAAAAGTGTATTGTAGCTCATAAAATCCGAGTACCTACTCACTTGAACTGAGTCAGTACTCAATAAATCTGAGTTAAAGCTCAGTCAAATTGAGTTGATAGTCGGAAATACTGTATTAGAACTCAGTTTATGTGGGCCTACTCCCAGCGACGAGCTTTGAGCCTTGAGCTATGAGCTTTGAGCAAGCATTTATTAAAAAAAGCTCAAAGCTCGTCGCTCATAGCTCACAGCTAAAAAAGCTAAAAAGCTATCTTATTTCCAATTTCCAGTTCTTAACTTGTATTTTTTCGATATGGTGTACTTCGGCAATGCCAAATTCTCGGAATCCAGCTTTTTTAAGTACATTTTGTGAAGGTAAATTAAAAAATGGCGTATCGGCAAGAATGGTTTTTAAAGAAGGTTCAAGGCTCGCCCAGTCTAACAAACATTTGAGAGCCTCGCTCGCATAACCTTTTTCTCGGTGTTTTCCATCAATAAAATAGCCGACCATCGTTACGCCATCTTGGTCTGGAAAACCAGCAAAACCGATACCTCCAATTGAAATATTTTCGGCAACTAAAACGATTTCCCAATTGGTGTACCAAAAAAAGTTATCAGGGTTTTCGGCAGTCATCGGAAGCCAGAAATTTACTAAAGCATCCAAAGTTTCGGCTTTGAAGAAATCTTCAATTTGCCAATTAGATGGATTCAGCCCTAATTGTCGCTCCATTTTTTCTCTACTTTGGATAAACCAGAGCGTCAGTAAATCATTATCTAAAGGAATTAATTTTAATCGTTCTGAATATATTTCTATCATCCCATTTTCCACGATTCGCCACATCGTGTATATCAAAAATTAACCAGCGATTTGGCAAATCGTGTGAAAAATCTATGTTTAAAACAATATTTATCGACGACGAAAAACTGGCTATCAATCGCCTTGAGAGATTGCTGGGCAAATATACAGATACTTTTGAGATAATCGGACGAGCCAATAATGGTGCTGAAGGGCTTTCGTTGGTAGAAACACTTCGACCTGATTTGATTTTTTTAGACATTGAAATGCCTGTGATGACGGGCTTTGAAATGCTTTCTCGCCTTACTTTTATGCCTTTAGTAGTTTTTGCCACGGCTTTTGATGAGTATGCGATTAAGGCTTTTGAGGAAAATTCTATTGACTATTTACTCAAACCCATCGAGTATGAAAGATTAGATAAAACAGTGCAAAAACTTAAACTTTGGCAAGCCAATACAAAAGCAAAAATTGAACAAGCGAACAATCAAGAGCATTTGTTCAATGATAATCTTTTGAAAATGATTGAGGCAATGAAGCCTAAAAAATCAATTAGTTCTATTTCTGTAAAAACAGGAAGTAAGATTTTATTGATTGATTTACAAGACATTAGCCATTTTGAAGCAGATGACAAATATGTATTTCTGATAACACTTGATGGACAAAAATACTTGACAAGTTATACGATTTCTATTCTTGCGGAGAAATTACCTTCTAATCAGTTTTTGCAAATTAGTAGGGCAAATATTATTAATACTTTGAAAATCAAGGAAATTGAGAAGCATTTCAACGGAAAGTTTCAAATTACGATGAAAGATAAAGCTCAAAGTAAAATGATTTCTGGCGGTACTTTTGGAGAGGCAATTAAGGCTTTGTTTGAGATTTAGGTTTTTGGGAGACTTAAAGACTGGAGGACTTTAGGACTGTAAGACAGAAGAAGCAAGAGACAAGATGCAAGAGATTTTTATTGGGGACTTTAGGACTGTAAGACAGAAGAAGCAAGAGACAAGATGCAAGAGGTTTTTATTGGGGACTTGAGGATTTTAAGACTTGAAGATGAAAGAAGCAAGAAACAAGATGCCGGGAGGTTTTTATTGGAGACTTGAGGATTTTAGAACTGAAAAATAAAAATCACTAAATCACAATTCACTAATTCACAACTAAAAAATTCCTTTAGCAATTAAATAAGGTACAATTAACCAAAGTAATCCTTTAATCAAGAAAAAGAAAAAACCTGCCCAACCTAAGCGTTTGAGCCATGCACGAAAATCTTTTTTGGGTGGGGTTTGATTTGTTTCCAATGTTAATGAGTGATTTCCAGATTAACGCCATTACTTTTCAATTAGTTTTCACCTCAATGATTTTTTATCTCATTGAGGTGAAAAGTTTTCTATTTCAGCAAGTCGTCAATGGCATTTTGTACTTTTTCAAAGCCAAATCTTCCTACTACTTCTTGCATCATCGTCGAAATTTGTTCGTTGCACAAATTGCCAATGCTTCCTTCGTGACTGTGTTTTAAATCACGGTTGGGCGTATAAGTATTTGAATTGATTTCGTTACCAATAATTTTATACGCTTCACGGAAAGGCACGCCTTGCAAAACCAATTCGTTTACTCTTTCTACCGAAAATAATAAATCGTATTTGGTATCTTCCAAAATTCCTTCTTTTACTTGAATATTTGAAAGCATGAAGTAAGTCATGTCTAAGCAATTCAAAATTTCATCAAAAGCAGGCATTAAAATTTCTTTCAAAATCTGCATTTCACGATGATATCCAGAAGGCAAATTGCCCATTACCAACATTATTTCGTTGGGAAGTCCTTTCAAACGGTTCGTTTTTCCTCTCAATAATTCTGCCACATCAGGATTTTTCTTGTGCGGCATAATCGAACTTCCCGTCGTCATTTCATCAGGTAATTTAATGAAACCGAAGTTCTGAGAATTGTACAAACAAATGTCCATAGCCAATCTTGAGAGCGTTGAAGCAAATTGAGCAATGGCGGTTGTGGCAAATAATTCAGTTTTTCCACGAGACATTTGGGCATAAACCACATTGTAATGCAAATTATCAAAACCCAATAATTCCGTCGTCATAGTTCTGTTCAAAGGAAAAGACGAACCATAACCAGCACCAGAACCCAGTGGATTTTTGTTTGCTAAACGATAAGCGGCTTGCAACATTTCCATATCGTCCACCAAACTTTCGGCATAAGCACCAAACCACAAACCAAAACTTGAAGGCATGGCAATTTGCAAATGTGTATAACCCGGCAACAATACTTCTTTGAATTTTTCGCTCAAAGTAATCAATAATTCAAACAAACGATTTGAAGATTCTGCTACTTCTTGCAAACGAGTACGAGTGAAAAGTTTTAAATCCACCAAAACTTGGTCGTTTCTCGAACGTCCAGAGTGGATTTTCTTACCAGCTTCGCCCAATTTACGAGTAAGCATCAATTCTACTTGCGAATGCACATCTTCGATGCCTTCTTCAATCGTAAAATCTCCTGCTTGAATACTTTGGTAAATCGCCTTTAATTCTTGCTGAATTTCGGCTAATTCTGCTTTTTCAAGCAAGCCAATACTTTCTAACATTTGCGTATGAGCCAAAGAACCCAACACATCAAATTCAGCTAAAAGTACATCAAATTCAGGGTCACGCCCAACGGTAAATTTTTCAATCTTTTCATTTACCGAAACATTATCTTTTTGCCAGAGTTTGCTCAATTTTTTATTTTTTATATTTCGTTTAAACCTTAATAAATATCTTTTTGCGATACATCCACCGCAAAATTAGCCATTCAAAACCTAAAACTAATGTTCCTTGCACCAAGCTTTGATATGGAATACCAAAAATTGTGGCATAATCTTTCCCCAAATGAATCAATAAAGATTTTGCAATGTAAGAATCAACAGTGTGTGCGATTATATAAGCAGCGATGGAATTTGTACCAATGACGATGAAGAAAAAAACATATTTCCCTTTTTGAAGTACATCTATCGTCCAATAAAAAAATGCCATTAACAGAAAACACCAGCCTCCGCTAAAAAGTACCCAAGTGGGCGTCCAGATTCTTTTTACATTCGGACTAATTCCAAAGTAATTTAAGATTGATGCCAACACCAAACCGCTAATGCCCAAAATGATAAAAGTCTTTAATTTTTCATTAGAAGAAGTATTGGCTTTCAAGATAGTGCCAGCCAAAAGTCCTAAAATCATCGTTCCTAAAGTAGGAATAAAACTTAAAGTAACGTAGCCCCCACCATTGAAAACGAAGGGTTTCTCTCTTGGAAAAAGATTCAAAAACCATTGGTCGAAGTCAGAAGCTAAATTGGTGTTTTTGTTCCAATGAGCGGCAAATCCTGATAAATGATGCGACCAATCTTTAGCAACGCCAACACTTGTGGTATCAAAATTAGCCGCAGGCAGAGGATACAAAGCAAAAGCCAACCAATAGCCCAGAAGTATGAATACTAAAGTGGCGATTTGCATTTTTTGAGAACGGAAATTCAATAAAAATAAGAAAGAATAGCCCAAACCAATTTGGGTAAGTGTATCTTCAAAAGTAAAGTTTGTCTGTTCTTTCCACTGCGAACGAAGGAAAATACCCAGCAAAATCAATTTCAAAGAACGCCAAAGCACATGACTGAATACTTTGGTAAAATTCTCTTGATGTTGCAAGCGATTCGCCACCGAATAAGGCAAAACTACACCCACCAAAAAAGAAAATGAAGGTTGAATTAAATCATGCAGTGAACAACCAATCCATTCTACGTGCGATTGATTGAAAGCAAGAAATTGCCAAAAAGTACTTTGGGGCAAAGCTTCTGAAACTTTTTCAAAACTCAAAACCTCAGCCATCATTAAAAACATCACAAAGCCACGGTAAACGTCTGCCGAAGTTAGTCGATTTTGAAATGATGATTGAGACATTGTTTTTGAGTTTAAAATAGCTATCGAGCAATGATTACTTCACCTAACATTTTAATATATAAATCTATTCCTTCTTCGATTTCAGATAAATAAATAAATTCATCGGCAGTATGCGAACGACCTGAATGCCCCGGTCCTAATTTCAGTGATTGGCAGTCTAACACAGCTTGGTCGGAAGTAGTCGGCGACCCATAAGTAGTTCTTCCCAATTGAATACCTGCTTGTACAATTGGATGTTCCAAAGGAATCGAAGATGGTTTCAAACGAATGGAACGAGCTTGTGCATCCGATTCAATATTTTGGCGAATTGTATCCAAAGTTTCTTCCAAAGAATATTGCTCGGTTACTCTACAATCAATCGTAAACGTACAAGTATCAGGCACCACATTGTGTTGTTTTCCAGCATTTATAATCGTTACCGACATTTTCATTTTCCCCAACACAGGCGATACTTTCGGAAATTCATATTGTTGAATCCAAGTAATATCACGAAGCGCTTTATAAATGGCATTATCACCTTCTTCACGGGCTGCATGTCCTGCTTTTCCCTGAGCGGTACAATCCACAACCATCAAACCTTTTTCAGCAATTGCCAAGTGCATTTCGGTAGGTTCGCCCACGATGGCAAAGGAAATTTCTGGTAAATCGTTTTCTTTCAAGAGTAATTCTAAACCATTTACACCCGAAATTTCTTCTTCGGCAGAAGCCACAAAAAGCACATTGAAACTTAAATCACTTCTATGATAAAAATAACAAAAAGTAGCTAATAAACTTACCAAACAACCACCAGCATCGTTACTTCCTAAGCCAAAGAGTTTTCCATCTTTCACCAAAGGTTCAAAAGGATTCAATGTCCAAGAAGGATTCGGTTTTACGGTATCGTGATGAGAATTAAGCAATACGGTTGGTAAAGCTGGATTAAAATGCTTATTTCTTGCCCAAATATTATTGATTTTTCTGCGGAATGGAATTGTTCTTTCTCTGAAAAATTCTTCAAGAATATCACCTGTTTGTTGCTCTTCACGACTAAAAGATTGTGTTGCAATCAATTGTTTTAAAAGAGTGATGGCATCTTGAGTGAGTTGTTGTTGTAAGGTCATACAATTGACTTGGTTTCAAAAACCATTAGCGTTTATTCGAGTCTTGAGAATCGATTTACAAGTTCAAAAATATCGTCTTTACGAGCTAATTGATTAATCCACTCGCTTGGAATTTGGTCGAAACCATAATACAAACCAGCCATTCCGCCCGTAACCGAGCCGATGGTGTCGGTATCATCGCCCAAATTAATGCCTTTGAGTACGGCATCATGAAAATTGTCGGTAGTAAGAAATGCCCAAAGACTTGCTTCTAAAGTATGAAGAATATAACCTGAAGAGAAGATTTCATCTTGTGAAAGCTCTGAAATATCATCAAATAAAATTCTATTGTAAAGTTCTATTTCAGCATTTTTGATTTGAATCAAATGTAAATAATCACGAACAGTATTTTGAGTTTCGTGATAAGCCTTGAATTTATTTTCTTCTTTGATAAGATTTATTACAAATTCAACGGCAAAAAAACACCCAATAATGGTACGAATATGCGCATGAGTAATACTTGATACTTCTCTGACAACTGCAAAACGTTGATCTATCGGTTTATTTTTCAGATAAAAAGCCAATGGTAAAATTCTCATCAAAGAACCATTTCCATTAGAATAATCATCGCATTCGCCTGATTGATAAGGAGAAACACCTTTTAAAATTTTATCAATGGCATTTCGAGTAGAAACACCAATATCAAACATTGCTCCAGTAGATGACCAATAATTAAACTCGTACCATTTACACAAACGCTTAGCGAGTAATTCTATATCATAGCCCTCAATCAATTGTTCAGCTAAGCAGAAAGACATCGAACTATCATCCGACCAAGTACCAGCTGGTTGATGATGCGTTCCATATTCACGCATACCCACTACGGGCTTTGCCTGTAAATGTTTACGACTCATAAACTCTACAGGTACGCCTAAAGCATCGCCTGTAGCAATGCCAAAAAGTAGTCCTTTACTGTGCATTTTTGAGTTTTTTAATAAAAACATTAGATTTCATACAAGTCCAAATTAGGAATGAAGTTGAAATCTTTTAGATTATATGTAAAAAGAGGAATACGATGAATTACAGAAGTAGCACCAATAATAGCATCAGGAATTTGTAAACCATGACTTAATTTGAATTTTTCAATCAAAGTTGTAGCTAATTTAGAGGTTTCAGCATCAATATCAATTACATCAAAATATTTGATTTTTTTCTTCATTTGGACAAGTTCAGTTTTGTTCTTCATACCTTGATAAAGTTCCATCAAGGTAATTGATGAAATCACAATATTTTCAAAACCGATTTTGTCCATTTCATCAATGGTATCTTGCCTACCATTAAAAGCACTTATGAAAATATTTGTATCACAAAGTACCATTATTCCCAATTTCTTTTCCACCCTTCACTACGAATCTCTTCTAAAGACCGTGGATTTGATTTCCAAATACCAAATAAATCTTTCGGATTGAGAGACTTATTTCCTTTTGTAATCAAAGTATTGCCTTTCAATTCAGATGAAACGACTTTTACATTCTCAAATTGCAATGATTTGAACAGTAAAAATAGTTTTTCCAATTCAGCTTGGCTATTTACTTCAAATGTAACGTTCATTATTCTTAGATTTTATTTTCGTAAAAATAATTTTAAATAATGGCTTTACAATGCTATTTAGCAATTTAACCTCTTTGAAAAGGTCGAATCGCTTATTTAATAATCTTTGTTCCAGCCACCCCGTCTTTCACCGCTAGTTTTACTTCTTTTGCATGACATATCGTTACTTGCAAAACTCCATCCACCAATGCTTTAAAAGCATTATCTAATTTCGGAATCATTCCTTTATTGATAACACCTGCTGCTTTATACTTTTCGTAATCTTCAGGTTTCAAAACTGCAATCACTGCATCATCATCTTCTGGATCTGATAATACTCCTTTTTTCTCGAAACAATATACCAAGTTTACTTCGTAAGCATCTGTCATCGCTACTGCAATAGCTTGTGCTTGCGTGTCAGCATTGGTATTGAGCATATTTCCTTCTTTATCGAAAGTCAGCGGAGCAAAAACAGGTACAATACCTTGTTGTAACAAACTATCAATAAAAGTACTGTTTACTTTTTCAATATCTCCAACAAAGCCATAATCAACCGTTTTAACCAAACGTTTTTGCGATAAAATCACTCCTGCATCTGCGCCCGTCAAACCAATTGCATTATCACTGAAATGTTGCATTTGGGCAACTAACGATTTATTTACCAAACCACCATAAACCATTATTACAACATCTAACATCGCTTTATCGGTGATTCTTCTGCCTTCTACCATTACCGTTTCAATGCCCAATTTCTCTGCCACTTGCGTGGCGATTTTCCCACCGCCATGCACTAGAATTTTGGGTGAAGGAATATCTGAAAAATCTCTTAGAAATTGTTTACAAAAAGCAGGATTATCAATAACGTTCCCGCCTATTTTTACAACTGTTAATTTCATATTATTTTAAAGGAAACGCTTTCGGAATTCCTCAAACGTTTCCTCAACAAAAGCTAAAATAAATAAGGACTTTCTTCTTTGATGATACTGAGCAAAATCTGTTTCATAACTACTTGTGCAGACCATACTCTATTTCCAGCTTGCTGAACAACTACTGAATTTGGAGAATCCAATACGGCATCTTCTACAACAATATTTCTACGAACTGGCAAACAGTGCATAAATTTAGCATTGTTCGTCAATTTCATTTTTTCCATCGTCACCATCCATGATGGGTCTTGGTTCAATATTTGTCCGTACTTAGTATATGAAGACCAGTTTTTTGCATAAATAAAGTCAGCATCTTTAAATGCTTCTTCTTGATTATGCGTCACTTTTGCATTTCCTACAAATTCTGGTGCTAATTCATAACCTTCTGGATGAGTAATGACGAAATCAACATCTGCCGCATTCATCCATTCTGCAAACGAATTGGGTACTGCCTGTGGCAATGCCTTTACATGCGGTGCCCAAGTAAGAACTACTTTAGGACGTGGCTTTGTTTTTAATTCTTCAATCGTAATTAAATCTGCTAAAGACTGAAGCGGATGACGAGTAGCCGATTCCAAACTTACGATTGGACGACCAGTATTTTTAACAAATTGACTGATTACTTTTTCTGAATAATCTTCTTCACGGTCGGTCAAACCAGGGAAACTACGAATCCCAACAATATCGCAATATTGCCCAATAACTGGTGCTGCTTCTTTGATGTGTTCAGCTTTGTTGCCATCCATAATAGCACCGTCTTCAAATTCCAAACCCCAACTATCTTGTCCGACATTCATTACCATAAGCTCCAAACCCAAATTTTGCGCAGCACGTTGTGTACTTAAACGAGTACGAAGACTTGAGTTAAAAAACAAAAGCCCCATTGTTCGATTTCTACCAAGGTGTTTATCTGCATAAGGAGTTTTTTTATATAATAGAGCTTCTTTTACAAGTGCTTGCACATCAACGGCATCTTTGACCGACAAAAAATTTTGCATATTTTTTAACAGATTGATTCAAATATTTTGATTAATCTCTCCAAATAAGACTAAGCAGATTAATTTTTCGGAGAATATTTTGCAAAGTTAATTCAATTGTTAAAATAATACATGATTTTGTGAAAACAGTTAAAGAAGCACAGAATGTTTGAAAATATATGACAATCAAGAAGCTTCTTTTGAAAAAAATGTTTTTCTCAAAATTTTGTAGCGAAAAAAGGATAAACAATGTGTTTTTAAACTAAAATACTAGCAAAAAAAATATGGCGAACCTCAAAGAGATTCGCCATACTGCCACTAACACACCAAAATAATAATTTTTGCCCGCTAAAGACAAAAATTTTACTTCTTAAAATGAACATACGAGAATTTTGACAAAAAGGATTCATCAAATCTCAATTATTTTTTATTTATTTTCAAAATCGTAAAAAAAACTTTTTTTGAGTGACATTTTGGCTCCTAAACGTTTTTTAAATTGAGCCAATCCTTCGTTTATAATACCTTTTTCTGTAGCAATTCCGAGGTCTAATAGTTTAAAATTGTTTCGCTGACAAAATTCATAAATACCTGAAATTAAATATATTGTTGGGCTAAATTTCAAATAATCTTCATCATCAGCCAAGTAAAAAGTGTAAAGTATTTCTTCCGTAATTTTGACCGTTACTCCAACAGCAATTATTTTTTGTTCGTGCGAGACTGAAAAAAAATTAAAATTATCTGGAAACAGCTTAACTCTTTGCCTTAAATCCACTAAAGTCATCGTCATATTCCTATTTTTTCGTACTCTCGACCGAGTAATAAAAGCATGAAGTAAAGCTAAATCAGGTTCTTTTTCTTCTCGAAAGAAAAAAGTATTTTTCACCGCCTTTCGCAAAAGTTGTTTGTGTCGTGACGATTTAATCGTTTCATAAAAACTTAAATCAGTTATTGCTATTTCAAAATTTTGGTCAACAGCACAATGTTTGAAAGATAATTTCTCAAAACAAAAATCTAATACTTGTCGCTGATTCATGCTAAGATAACTTTCTGGACAAAAAGTAATTTGTAAACTTTCAAGTTTTGGCAAAGCACAAAAAGCTGACTGAATAAATGCTGTAAGCGATTCTTTTGGAAGTACTTCACTAAATTCTATTCCACCAAAAGTTGCTCGTAAAGGGCTAAAACCTTTTTCATCTAAAATAATGACCGAAAAACGAGCTTCAAGCAATTGGTTTTCAAGATTTTTCCAGTAAAAAGTATATACTTCTTCCCCAGCCTGCTGGCGTAAATGTTCAGGCTCGTTAAAGAAAAATCGAGTAAAATTGAACTCGGATGTTGGAATGAAAGAAAAATTATATGAAGAAATGAATTGATACGCCATTTTTTTGTATTTTAGGGTAGAATTCTACTAATAAAAATATGAGAAAATTAGCTACAATCTACAAGAAAGTATTAATATTTTTGATACTTCTTTTTCCTCTTCTCCATTCAAACACTTCTGCACAAGTAATTGGTAATGAATGGATTAATCCTCAGCAACAATATTTCAAGCTCAAAATCACCCAAAAAGGAATTCATCAAATTAGCTTTGAAGCACTACTGAAATCAGGCTTTCCCGAGAATGTACATCCTGAAAAAATACAAATATTCAGACATGGAAAAGAAGTAGCTATTTCGGTTCATCATAATAATTCTACTGTGTTTCAAGCAAATGATTTCATAGCATTTTACGCTGAAAACAATGATGGTTCTTTAGATTCACTTTTGTATCAACCCAGAAATGCTCAACCGCATCCGTATTATAGTTTATTTACAGATACAGCTTCTTATTTTATCACTTATCACATTGATAATCAGAAAAATAAAAGAATATCTATTCAAGAAAAAGCTCCTTTTCAAAGCTTAAAACCAGAAGAGTTTCATTTAGAAGAAGATTTACAAATATTTACTTCTTCCTTTTCTGAAGGTCAACCTGAACCAATTGGCTCTTCACTTTCCACAGGTATTTTGAACAGTAATTATAGCTTTGGCAAAGCTTGGACGGGTGAAATTCAGAAACCGAACAGCCAACTTCATGTTGATTTTCAACTTAAAAATTTTATAAAAAACAGTTCGTCCAAACCAAAGATTGAAATACTCTTTTCAGGACGTTCGGAAGGAAAACATCATTTACAAATCAGCCTTAGTAACAAGCTTGTAGATAGTTTGTTTTTTGAAAATCACTTTACTGAACTTTATAAAAAGGAAGTAGATTTTGGAATGGAAAAAAATAAAATTTCCATACTTTCCAGCCAATCAAATGACCAGTTTTCAGTTTCATTTTTGAAAATTACTTATCCACAAAGCTTCCAAATGAAAGGTTTGAATGAAAAGGTTTTTCATTTTCTGCCCAACTCTTCAACAGAAAGGTTAATTATCGTTCAAAACCCGCCAAAAAACGCTTTTGTCTATGACATTTCTGATAAATCCAATCCTATCAAAATTGATTTTAAGCAAAGCGATTCTACTCTTACTTTTCAAACCAATGGACAACGTATTTTGGTAAGCAATCAAATCAAAAAACTTGATGCCATTGAACAAATATCCTTTAGAGAATTGCCAAAAAACAAGGTCGATTTCTTGATAATTACACATCAAAAATTACTTCAATCGGCTCAAGAATATGCTAATTATAGAGCTTCTGAAAAAGGTGGAAAACATGATACTTTGTGCGTAACGACAGACTTTTTGTATAATTATTTTACTTATGGTGATAAAAACCCATTGGCAATTCAGCGGTTTTTAGCATTTATGAAAAACACGGAAAAATCACAATTCTGTTTTATCATTGGCACTGCTATTTATCCACAAAAAGCACGGAAAAATTCATTAGACTACCAATTAGATTTAGTGCCAACTTGGGGTTTTCCTTGTGGAGATATTCCCTTTGGGATGAATCTCAACGATGACCAATTAAACATTCCAGTCGGACGTTTAGCTACTAATAATCCGCAAATAGTTTTGGATTATTTAGAGAAAGTAAAAGAACATGAAGCTCAAGCAATGAATGAACTTTGGCGAAAAAAATCCTTAATGATGTCTGGTGGAAGGAGTGTTTTTGAACTCAACACGTTTAAAGATTATGTAACTGAATTGAAGGAAATTAGTGAGAACGGACTTCTCGGACAGCAAGTACAATTACTTGCCAAAAAGACTGACAATCCAACTGAATTCATCAACGTTACCGAACAAGTAAACCAAGGTGTGGGAATGATTACGATGTTTGGTCATTCGGCTTCACAGCAAACCGATATGGACATTGGTTATGTTTCTAATGATTTATTGGGCTACAAAAATCAAGGAAAATACCCTTTTATTTTGGTGAATGGCTGCAATGCTGGTGATTTATTTGCCTCACAAAATTCTTTTGGAACTGACTGGATAAACACGCCCAAACGGGGCTCAATTTTGTTTTTAGCTCATAGTTATTTGAGTTATTCTTTTAGCTTAAAATCATATTCCGACGAGTTATTTCAAACCCTTTTTCAAGACAGTATTTATATTGACAAAGCCTTTGGAACAATTATGCAAACCAGCATCAATCGTTATTTGCAAAGATTTCCAAACTCAGCTTTTGAACTGGCGAATGCACAGCAATTCACTTTACAAGGTGACCCTGCTATCGTACTTTTCCCAGCAAGTAAACCCGATTTTGCTATTGATAATACTGCTATTTTATTGCCTAATCAGAAAGAAAACTCAGCTATACTTCCAGACTCTTTAAGCATCGGAATTGTCATTAAAAATTTAGGTAGAGTTTACAGAAATGCTTTGAACATTCAAGTCAAAAGAACATTTCCAAATGGGAAAACAGTACTTTTTGAAAATACGTTTTTGAAAGAAATTTCTTATCAGGATACAGTCTATTTTAAAATCCCAAACGACAAATTTTCAAGTGTTGGAACCAATCGTTTTGAAGTAATGGTAGATTACAATAATCATATTTCAGAACTCCAAGAAAACAATAACACATTCGTACTAGAGTACAATTTTCCATCACAAAATATTAGTACTTTGACCCCTCAGAACTTTAGTATCACCAACCAAAAAATCGTTGATTTTCAAATACAAACACCTTTTAAGATAGATAATCCAAATATCATTTTTGAAATAGACACAAATCATTTATTTCTTTCTGTTTATAAAAAAAGTATCATTTTACCTTATCAAAACTTCTTATCTTTCAAACATAACATCTTAGAAAAAGACAGTACTGTATATTATTGGAGAGTAAAAACAGAAAGTGATAATTGGATAGAAAACTCATTCCTTTTTCTAAAAAATAGCTCAGAAGGTTTTGCTCAATTTAGCTTTCCACAACTATCAAAATCAGTAACTGATGAACGTATTTATTTGGAAAATACACAATGGAAATTTCATACTTCTTCTATTACTTTATCGGCTAAAATCTATGGAACAAATAGCGGAGTTCCACGTTCTCACAGAGCAAATTCAGTCATATTGAATGATAAAATTTTGATTAGCGATGGCGTTTGTTATCCTTGGTTTAACCTCAATGCTGTGGCTTTCAACCGAGCTTTGCGACCCTACGCCGTCATTCCAAGTTTAGTTTGTGGCTATGCTCCTTATGCCGTCAATTATCTTTCAACAGAAGAATATTCTAATGATTTAAAAGATTATTTCACGGCTGCCGAGTCTGGAAATTATGTAATACTTTGGAATTCTGGACATTTAGAATACCAAAATTGGACGAATGAATTCAGGAAAAATTTTATTGAAATTGGGGTTGATACCAATAAAATTAAGCGTTTAACAAAAGGTTCTCCTTTTCTAGTTATCGGTAGAAAAGGAGCAAAAAAGGCTTTATTAGAGCTATTTCCTGATGTTAACAAGCGTGGCGACACACAGATTTTAAACCTAGAGAATTATACCATCAAGGATAATTTTGATACTGGAAAAATTACTTCTCCACTTATTGGTGTTGCTTCAAAATGGGACGAAGTTTTGATTGATGTTGAAAAAAATGAGCAACAAACATTTTCTTATGATATTTTAGGAGTAAATCTAAAAGGAGAAGAGCGCATTTTAGCCGAAAATATTCAGCAAAAAACCTTTAATATCAGTAATATTGATGCTAAAGAATTTCCCTTCTTAAAAATCATTATTCATTTGAAAAACACTGATTTCTCGGAAAAATCACCGCAATTAAAATCACTGATTGTGCATTATCAAAGCCCACCTGAAGGAATTCTTTCAGAAGTAGAGAACAACAAACTCACCGATAAACAGGAATATGAAAATTTTAAGATTCAGGCTACTTTCAAAAACATTTCAAATAAAGATTTCAGCGACTCAATTAGCGTCAAACAAGTAATAACAAACACATTCTTGAATAAAAAAGAGATTAAAAGCTTTAAAGTAAAAGCGCTAAAAAGTCAAGATTCAGTAAGTGTAAGTTTACTTATTCAAACAGCTGGCTGGTTAGGAGAAAATACATTTAGTCTTACTTTTAATTCAGAAATTTTACCAGAAAAATCTTATCAAAACAATTCCATTTATTATACTTTTAAAGTAATTTCTGACGAAATAAACCCCATTTTATCAGTTACTTTCGACGGTCGGAAAATTCAACAATATGAGATTGTTTCTTCTAAACCTTTCATCAAAATTGGTTTGAAAGACGAGAATATTTTTCGCATTAAAAAAGATACAAATGACATAGATTTAAAGATAAAATACTGTCCAACTTGCGCATTCAAAAGAGTTTATTTCAGTCAAAATGATATTACTTGGCGAACAGATAGTTTGACTAATACTTTCTTAATTGACTATTTCCCACAAAATTTACCCAAAGACACTTTGACTATTTCCGTTCAAGCACAAGATGTAACAGGGAATTTTGCTGGGAATCGTCCTTATCAAATTTCATTTAGAATCCTTCCAAAGGATACTTTAATGGCTTTCAAAGTATTTCCTAACCCATTTCAGTTGTTTACGAAGTTTGTCTTGGTATTATCTGGAGAAAGTATTCCTGATGAATTTTATATTGAAATTTTCGACCTTCAAGGTAAACAAGTAGCCTTGGTAAGACCTGATAATTCTATAAAAATTGGAGTAAACGAAATCATTTGGGAAGGCAAAGATTTCACAAGCAATTACTTGCCTTCTGGAACCTATTTTTATCGTTTAATTTTAAAAAATAAAGCAGTAGATTTGGCGTTAAGAACTAGTGGAAAATTGATTATTTCACGCTAAAATCCTTTGCTTAAGACATTTTTATGATTTTATCTGTAGATATTTATAGCCGTAATACTTGGTGGAAAGTAGCTTTTTTGGGTTTTTGTTTAATTGTGGGTATATTTTCTTTGTACTTCACCGATAAAATTGTTTCAAAACTAGAAGAACGTGAAAAACAACAAATTGAATTATATGCCGAGTCGTTAAAATATACCATGACCAGCGACCCAAATCAAGATGTAAACTTCTTCTTTGAAAAAATTAAAAAATCGAATGAAAACAATACGATTCCTATTATTCACAAAGATGGAACTGGCTATTTAACTGCAAAAAATATTGAAATGCCAGAAGGATTGAATTCGGATGAAAAACAGGCTTTTCTACAAAAAGAACTACAAGAAATCATCAGAGACGATAATCCGCCGATTGAGCTTGATATGACACTCCATAAAGAATATATTTATTTTGGAAATTCACGCTTACTAGATTTACTTCGTTATTATCCGCTTTTTCAATTGGCTGTAGTATTGGTTTTTGGTTTGGCGGCTTATTTATTTTTTGATGCGTCGAGACGTTCAGAACAAAATCAGGTTTGGGTGGGTTTGGCAAAAGAAACGGCACATCAATTAGGCACTCCACTTTCGTCGCTTACCGCTTGGGTCGAATATTTCAAAAATGACCCTACTTATGACCAAGAAATTGTAAAAGAATTAGAAAAAGACGTTACCCGACTTGATATTATCACGACTCGTTTCTCAAACATTGGCTCAATTCCAGTATTGAAACCTGAAAATATCATTGAAACCATCGAAACATTTATGTCGTATTTACAAAAAAGGATTTCGACAAAAGTTGTCTTTTCGCTTGATAATCAACTCAATCAGCGTAATACGGTCAACGTCAATCGTTACTTATTTGAATGGGTTATTGAAAATATTTGTAAAAATGCAGTGGATGCAATGGGTGGTGTGGGTTCATTAAAAATTACGTTGAGTGAAACCAAAAACAATAAAATTGCCATCGACATTAAAGACAGTGGAAAAGGAATTTCTAAACAAAATCTTAGCAAAGTATTCGATCCAGGTTTTAGTACAAAAAAAAGAGGTTGGGGCTTAGGTTTAACGCTTGCCAAACGTATCATTGAAAATTACCATGATGGAAAACTATTCGTAAAACAATCTGAATTAAACAAAGGAACTACTTTCAGAATCTTATTAGATGCTTAATCTAGTTTCATTTTTGCCCGTAAAATGTCTAATTTTGCAAAACATTTTTAGGCAATTACATTATGCAACAATACTTAGAGTCTTTAAATCTCAGAAAAATATTATTGATTGGTCTTTTTTTTAGAGTATTATCAATCATTTTTTCAAAAGGTTATGCTTTCACTGACGACCACTACGAAGTAGTTGTACTTGCCCAAAACTTACTTGATAAAGTTGATTCGCCCTTTACACAAGACTTTTTAGTAAATGGCGAAGCCTATCTATTCAGCTTAATTTATCCTTATATTCATTACTTAATTTTTGGAATTTGTGAATGGTTTGGCACAACCAACCCAGAAACCAAAATGTTGTTGGCAAGAATTGTCAATAGTTTATTTTCACTTCTTAGTATTTATTACGGTTATAAACTGACAGAACGATTAAGTAATCATAAAAACGATGCAAAAATTGTCGGATTACTATTGGCTGTATTTTGGGTTTTCCCGTTTATGTCGGTTCGAAATTTAAGAGAATTTGTCTGTATTCCACCACTTTTAATGGGTTGTTATTACGCAGTAAATCAAAAACTTAATAACAAATCTGTTCTTCTATCAGCTTTTTGGTTTGTCATCGCTTTTGTATTTCGGTATCAAATCGTTTTTATTCCTTTTACTGTAGGTTTAACTTGGCTATTAAGCAAAACAAATTGGCAAAAAGCCATTTTATTTGGTTTCGGCTGTATTGGTTTTTACTTACTTACACAGGGAATTTTCGATTATATCTACTGGGGAAATCCGATTGCGTCTATCAAAGCCTATTTTACCTTCAATGCTGATGCTAAAAATATAGAAATTTATCCGAACGGGCCTTGGCATCGCTATATTGGTACAATGGCTGGCTTGAGTTTAGGCTTATCGTCACTCCTATTTTTTGCAGGTTACTTTAAAACAGCGACACAAGCAGGAAATAGACGAATGTTATTCTTAGCTTCTTTGTTTTTCTTTGCCTTTCATTCGTATTATCCTAACAAGCAAGAAAGATTCATCCTACCTTTTATTCCTTTCTTTTTAATTTTAGGAGTAATTGGTTTCCGTGATATTTACGAGAATTTACAAAATAAAACGTGGTTCAGAACCACCACCAAAGTATTGGTTTATTGGTTTATCGTCTTAAACACAATTTTACTTTGTATTCTTTCAGTAACTTACACGAAGCGTTCGAGAGTAGAAAGTATGAATTATTTCAGAGAAAAAGGCGATTTACAAAACTTTGTTATTCAAAACTTTCAAGCATCTCAGCCAGTGGCTATTTTCTATTTAGATAAACGATTAGATTATTATGATATTGATAATCCTGAAAAACTCGCAGCATTACCTAATGAATTAAAATCAGGCAAAAAAGTATATCCAAATTATTTAATCATTGTAGGTTCGGCAGATTTGGAAGCAAGGCTAGCAATGATGAAAAAGATATTTCCAAAATTACAACACGATACCAACATTGAACCAAGCTTTATAGATAACATTGCTTATGTGTTGAATCCATCACATAATCATAACGAAACATGGTTTATCTATAAAATTGTCAGATAAATGCTAAACATCATCGAAAGCATGAATCTTGAAAACCCATTAATTAATAACCCAAATAATGCAAAATTCTCATCAACCTGTTTACTTTCCTAATTTGAACGGCGTTCGTTTTATTGCCGCATTTTCAGTACTCATTCATCACACCGAACAAATTAGATATATGATGGGCTTAGAACATTTCTATGGCTTTTACATCATTAAAAACATGGGAAAATTGGGCGTAGGCTTATTTTTTGTATTGAGTGGTTTTCTGATTACCTATTTATTATTAAGCGAAAAAACTAGAAGAGGTGATATTTCAACGAAGAATTTTTACGTCAGGAGGATTCTTAGAATTTGGCCTTTATACTACATCATCGTGCTGCTTGCCTTTTTTGTTTTTCCTGAAATTCCCTTTTTCAATGGTCCACTTCGTGATGATTTCTATTACGATGCTAATTTTTACAAACGCCTTCCTTTCTTTTTATTTTTTCTACCAAATTTTGGATACGTTTTTTTCAGAGCGCCTTATTTATGTGCACAAACTTGGTCGATAGGCATTGAGGAACAATTTTATGCTATTTGGCCTTGGATTATCAAACGAAAAAATCCTGTTAAATCATTCTTAATTGTTGTTGCTGTATTTGTAATTATTGTGGGAAGTACTTCTTTTTATTTCTTGAAAATAAGTGATTTGCCAGTAGCTACAAAAGAGAAAATTTATGAAAATTTAGCCTTATTTTTTAGTCAATTTAGGATTTTAACAATGGTAATTGGCGGTATTGGAGCATATTTAGTTTTCAGCAAACAAGAAAGAATTTTATCGTTTCTTTTTAAGAAAAGTACTCAGATTATCGTTTACACGATTACACTTTTGATAATAGGCTCAGATGTTTACATTCCTGGCTTCAACCTTGAATTTCATGGTATTTTCTTTTGCTACTTCATTATCAATGTAGCAGCAAACCCAAATACAATTTTAAACCTTGAAAAACCGATTATCCATTACTTAGGTAAGATTTCATACGGGATTTATATATATCACTCAGCAGTGATAGTTTTTTGTATTAATGCAATACATTATTTTATTGGAGATAAACTTAGTCTTCCTGTTTTTAACGTCCTCCTATACACGTTGGTTATTGGTTTAACAGTGTTAGTTTGTGAGTTATCATTCCGTTTTATAGAATCTCCACTCTTACGTTTGAAAGACAAGTTCAATAGATAAGTAATTAATAATCAGAATATTAATTACAATATTCTGATTATTAATTTCAGTAAGGCATTCGCTTTACAGTTAATCCTTTGGAGTATTAATTGTAAGCAATTTGCTTTGTAGCTCTATAATTTGTTTTTGCATAGCGATTACATCATCCGCTTTTAGGGCAACATAGCCAGCTTCAGATTCATGAACTACAGACATTGAAGGCAAGTCTGTTTCTCCAGTCAGATAAGCAACCTTAACATTCAAAGTTTGCGCCATTCTCATTAGTTGAGAATACTTTGCATCATTTCTATTCAAAATCGCATGTAAAGTAGCCTCTGTGATTTTTGATTGGGTTGCCAATTGTAGCAATGTCATTCCTCTTTCTACAATCAGTACTCTTACTCTGTCTTCAATTCTTTTCATTTCTCTGGGGGTAAATAATCTAATGCTCAAAAAGTATTAGTATTTATCTTTAAGTTGACTTATTTTAGGATATTTTACTTGTGTTAAATACTGAGTTATACTCTTATAGTTTTAGTTTTCGCATTTCTATTATAAAACTATATCTATCGATTCAATGATTAACAAATTATGTCTAACAAAATTTGTAGGGTACAAATATAAATGCTTTGAAAATATATGCTACTAAATGCTCTAAAAAAAACATCCGAATTACTTAAAAGCAGGATAAAAGCTTGCAAAGGGTATTTATCAAATAATTGGAAGTAAATAATTACCACTTTAGTCTCGAATTATTACTTCCAAAAAGGAAGTAAACTGATAGATAATACTCATAAACTTCCTTTTTTTGAATTATAGTTTAGCGAACATATCAAAACAACATTAAAATATTCATCAAAAAAGAGCAAAAAAATCGTGAAACATGAAATATATACTAATTTCGACAACAGCTAAATCGGCATTTTATTTCTTATAAATATATTGTAAAACGCTTATCTAAAGAATTTGTTTGTCAAATTACCTATTCTTTACTGTTCAAATATTCACAAAAGAATAGAATATTTTTTAATGAAGAATATCAATGACAAAGTTCTCAAAATAAGCGTTTTACAAATGATTATCTAACAAAAATTCGAGCTTATTTACTAGTTTGTCTGTTTTTTATCGTGGAAGAAAATAACAAATAATACCAGTACTACAGCTGCAATACCCGCTGGAACCATCCATACGGAAGTCCAATCATGTACTTCTCCATTTGTATAATTCGACAAAACTTTTCCAGAAAGAATAGAGCCAATTCCCATTCCAATGCCATAAGTAGCTAAAGTAATTAAACCTTGTGCTGAATTCTTAATCTTCTCCCCTGCTTTATTGTCAGTGTAGATTTGACCAGTTACAAAGAAAAAGTCATAACAAACACCGTGAAGGACAATGGCTAAATACAACATCCATTCTGATGAAATTCCATCGCCATAACCAAAGCACACAAATCTAATAATCCAAGCTACCAAACCAACAATCAGCATTTTCTTAATTCCAAATTTTTGCAAAGCAAAAGGAATCAAAAGCATAAACAACACTTCTGAAACTTGACCTAATGACATCTTGTTTTCAACATTTGTCATGTGTGATTCCGTCAACGATAAATTAGCATGAGCATAATAAAAAGCCAAAGGAATACATACCAATACAGAAGAAACAAAGAAAATTGAGAAAGAACGGTCTTTAAAAAGTACAAAAGAGTCTGTCCCTAAAATTTGTGAAACAGAAGCTGTTCCAGTAGCTTTCGGTGGCGTATTTGGCAAAGTGAAAGCATAAATTCCCCAAGCCACAGACGTAAACATAGCTAACTGAAAAATGGTTACTTTATCACCAAGTTCGTATTTTCCAATAATATTTGTAATAACAATCCAAGCTAAAGTACCAATCACACGAATCGCTGGAAATTCTTTACTTGGGTCTTGCATTTGATTCATTGCAATAGAATTCGACAATGCCAAATTCGGAGCGAAAGTCAAAGTATAAGCCAAAATGTACCAAAAGAAAGTATCAGGGTCTTTTGTTTGAATCAGAAAATATAAAATTACCGCACCTAATAAATTCAAAACACCCATTACTTTCTGAGCTGAAAAGTAGCGGTCTGCGATTAATCCTACAAAAAAAGGAGCAAAAATAGAGGCAATTGAAAAAGTAGCATAGGCACTTCCTATCTGGTCGCCATTTGCGTGTAAAGCAGTAAAAAGATATTTACCCATTTGACCGTACCAAGCTCCCCATGTGCTAAACATTAGGAACATCATGAACATCAGCTGAATTCTAGTAGTAATACGCATAATTTATTGTATTGAATAAAGTAAAGATTGATAGTTTTTAATATTCAGAAACGCTTAATTTAATGCTTATCTCTATAAATTCTATCATGGTTAATGGCAAAAAACGCATTTATTTTATTAAATAATTAAAAGACAAGCTTTTAGAGCTCCAAAGTTTTTTTGATATTTTAAAAAATTTAAAAATATCAAAAAATAATTTATTTTTGCATACTTTTTTGAATTACCACTAAGTCGTTCATTCGATCTAATCATCAATCAAACAATTAGCAACTTTAAAATCTTAATATTTTTAAGGTTTTATTATTTTTAAAAAAACTAAAACATGAGTCATCCCGAATTTTGGGCAAAGCTTATCCATAGGATATTGTGAATGGCTATTCTTACTCTGTAAATCGGTATCGAAGCCTTTCGGTACCGATTTCCTGTTCTATGACACCACTGTTTTAATACTAATTGTATCCAATTTCCCCAATTGTTCATTAGGTTCATCAAAAAGTCATAGATAAGTGCTACGATTCCAAGTAACTTACAAGTATTCTCGAAAAACCATAATCTTGGTGACTCAATGGCTAATTCTGTTTTACAAAATCTAAAGGTCTGTTCGATAGACCATCTGTGCATATAAGAATGGCACATTTCCCAAGCCTGTTCGACATTTTCAATTTGAATTGAAGTAAGTAGATACAAAGGGGATTGATGATTTTTCCTATCTCTAACAATCACTAAAGACAAAGGAAGTCCTTCAAAATCAGGGTGTTGTACCTCTGCCCATGCGATAGAAATACTCTTGGCTATTTTACGTTGGTTATCAAATACAATTTTACGGTGTCTAGCTTTGAAGGAACGAGCGAGTAAATGTGTCTTCTTTTTACCTTTATCAGCATGAACGAGTAGATGATTTTTCTTCCAACGAACTAAGAAATCTTGTTCAAAGTGCGTAAACCATTCAATCGTCCAAGTATTAGCGTAACCTCTATCAAGTACATGTAAAACACCTTTACCAATAGATTGATGCAATTTTTCCAGCATCCTAAAAATAATATTACTACCGTGTTCTTTGTACTTTCCTCTGGTAGTCCACCATGACATTTGACAAACACTGGGTGCTTCACCCAAAGCTGAAAGCAATGTAGCAGTCCAGCGATAACCTGGCACACAGATACGACTTACGGGTGGACGATAAAAACCTTTCTTGACTTTTGTCAGACGTTTTGCTTTACTACTTTCTACACTGCATAGACCTTCGGTAAACCGAGCGTCGGTCGCCAGCTCTCATGTTTCTCAATTTTACTATCGTCCCATATTAACAAGGGACGTTTTCCTATTTGGATTAGTTGTTCAATGCGTTTTTTACTACGAGCAAATAGGAAATCATCAATTACAGTAGCTGTCCATTTCTTTGAACGTAGAAGGTTACTGATACGTTTTGTTCCAGCTGGAGCATGATTGAATCCACAAATAAAGCCTCCTAACTCACTCAGAAGCAACCCAATAGAGCGATTCCTGTTCAAAAGAATAGCCACAAATAAATTATAGAAAGTCCCAACAAGACGTTTGTCAAGAAGATTGTCTAAAGTAAACGCTAAATCAGAAAGGTAAACATCTATTTTTTTAAGAAGAAAATACGAAGCATTTGTTTTTTTTGTAAAACTATCGTTTTTTTGTAGAAGTGCCTTGTGCATGATAAAACCTCCTGTTTTTTTGTGTTTGTCGTAATTCACAAAATAAACAAGGAGGTTTTTGTTTGGCAAGTCATCCACAAAATTCGGGATGACTCATGTTTACAGCTTTTTATAGGCAATTTTAAACGCTTCAAATTCTTCCTGTAAAATCACAATTTCTTTTTCAAAGAAAGTAAAATCGCAATGCTTGGCTTTTTCTTCAATAATTCTTGTGATTTCGTGTAATCGTGCCGCACCTAAAGTTCCAGAATTTCCTTTCAAGGTGTGTAATTCGCTTTGTACTTGTTTACAATTACTTGCATGGAAACCTTCGATAGCCAATTGAATTTGTTCGGTGGCTTCTTCTTCAAATCCTTCAAGAATTGAACTTACAAAACTCATATCACCACCAACACTACTTGCTAATTGTTTAATGATTTCATGATCAAGCACAGGAAACGCATCTAAAGAAATAAGCGTTGGAGCATTCACTTTTTCCTTCGGTTTTTCAACAATTACAGGCGTACTTTCAGCTTTAGAGACTTCTGTTTTGGCAATTGTTTTTGCTACATTTTTTTTATGAGTACTTCCTCTTTCAATCCATTCTCGTACTTTTCTAACCAAAATTTCGGCTCTGATTGGTTTTGGCACATAATCGTTCATGCCATTTGCCATAAAACGGTCACGGTCTTCACGCATGGCATAAGCTGTCATGGCGATGATTGGCGGTAAATTATCAGAAATTGCTCTTAAATTATGAGTCGTTTCTACGCCATCCATTTCTGGCATTTGAATATCCATGAAGATTACATCAAATGGTTTTTCAAGTAAGGACGCTTCAACCAAAGCAATTGCTTTTTTACCAGAATCGGCTGTAATTACTTCACAACCTGCTTTTCTCATGATTTCACTCGCTACTTTTCGGTTGGTCGCATTATCATCAACCAACAAAATGTATGGCGTAATATCACTAAAATGACCAAGTACTTGGAATGCTACTTCATCCTTTTTAGCCATCATTGGGCTAATATCAGTTTGCTTGATTTCGATTATAAACCAAAAAGTAGAACCTTTGCCCCAATCCGAATGCACGCCAATTTCACCTTTCATTAAGCGACAAAGCTCTTTTGAAATTGCTAAACCTAAACCTGTTCCTCCGAATGATTTCTTTGTTGAATTATCTACTTGCTGGAAAGCATTGAAGAGCATTTTTAAATTTTCTTCTGTAATTCCGATGCCAGAATCCTTAATTTCAACTTTAATTCTATTGAACTTCCCTCTTTTTTCTACCAAATTTACATTAATTTCTACCGTTCCATTCTCAGTAAATTTCAAAGCATTTGAAGTAAGATTTGAAAGAATTTGTAGCAAACGAGTTTCGTCAGCAATGACAAATTCAGGTAAATTCTCGCCAAATTCACAAATAATTCTATTGCCTTTGTTCGCCGCAATTTGTGAGAAAAGTGCTTGTAATCTATCAAAAACATCTTTGAAAACCAGTGGGGCTTCATGTAAAGCCATTTTTCCGGCTTCGATTTTCGCTAAATCTAAAATGTCGTTCAGAATGTGTAAAAGCGTTTCTGATGATTTCTTAATGGTTTGAACATAATCTTTTTGTTCAATATCCAAAACGGTATCGTTCAATAAATCAATCATCCCGATTACTCCGTTCATCGGTGTTCTGATTTCGTGACTCATATTCGCCAAAAATCTTTCTTTTACTTTCAACGAACGTTCTGCTTCATCTTTGGCTTTTACAATATCTTGCTGATACTTCTTTAAATCTGTAATATCACGACCAATGCCAGATACTTCTTCAATCATTCCATTGTTTAGAAATATCGGATTCAGATAAATTTCTATCCAATTCGGATTGCCATCGTCCGAATCTAATTTTACTTCAAAATGCTGTTGCTCACCTCTGAAAGCAGATTTATACTTTTCTTCAAGTACTCTCCTATCAGCCGACGAAACCATTCTAAAACCTACTTTTTCAGTACTTAACATCAATTGTGGTTTTACCGCTAATTGTCTTTCAATTAATTGAGAATACTCTTTATTGAAAGAAGTCAATAACATTTTTCGGTTTACCGACCACATTAAGTGCGAACTACCTTCGATGATGGCATTTAAACGAGCTGTTTCTCTAGCCAACACATCTTCAGCTTGCTTTCTGGCAATTGCTAAGGCTACTTGTCCAGAAATAAAGTCTAATAATTCTAAATCTCGTTGTTCGTACTTATTCTGGCGTTCATACGATTTTAAACCGATGATTCCCGTTACTTTATTGCCAATGCGCAAAGGCACGCAAATCATTACTTTGGGTACTACTCCATAGAGATAAATCGTTTTATCTTCCGCCAATTTAAAAATATCTTCATCTCGCAAAATCAACGGTCTGTTGGCTGCAATGGCGTATTCTGTCAGTCCATTTCCCAATTTTCTTTTGGTAAAATGTACTCTATTATCAAAATACTCATCAACATAATATGGGAAATACAGGAAAGATTTCGCTGAGTCGTACTGAGCAATAAAGAAGTTTTTAACATCAATTACTTCGCCCAATTCTTTATGAATATTTACATATAAATCATCCAAATTGGTAGAACGAATCGTTGCTTGCGCAATACTTGAATATAATTTAGAAGCACGTTCAGCTCTTACTTTTGCGGTTGAGTTATGAAAAATACAACGAAAAGCCGTTGGAACATCTTTTTCAAATCGACAGTTTACAGAGCCTGCCAAGTAAAGTCGGCGACCGTCTTTTCTTCTAAAAACGACCTCAAAATCGGGCATATTCGCTCCGCTTTTTACTTTCTCAAATTTTTGAAGGGCATCATTCGCAAAATCTGGATGAAGAATATCTTTCAAACGCAAAGAAGCTAATTCGTTCGATTCATAACCCATGGTTTCTAACCATGATTTATTGACGTACAAAAACCTTCCAGAAATACTTGTGATTTGAATTAAATCAGTCGTATTGGTAATTAAATCTTGCAATTGCGCATTTGAACGAGCGAGAGCTTCTGCTACTTTTCTTCGCTCGGTTACGTCTTCACCAATGATGGTTAAATATCGAATATCTTCACCAGCATCATTGAAAATCGTAGAATTTAATTCAACATATTTTAATTGTCCAGATTTGGCAAGCATTGTTCTTTCCTTTTGGTCGAACAAGCCTCCTTTTTCCATAGCATCTTGAAAAGAAGTAATTCGTTGTACTTTTTCTTCACTTGGTACTAAAACGTCAAAAAAGTTTTTCCCAATCAATTCATCCAATTGGTAGCCCAACATTCTGATTGAAAAAGGATTACAATACACAATCGTCCCATTATCCTCAAGCACCATTCCCACCAAATTAAGGTTTTCTACCGCTTTTTCAAGTTCAGATGCCATTGAAGGTTGCATTTCGCCTGCTCGTTCATTGACTTCTAATACTCTTAATTCTTTTTTGAGGTGACGAATTTCTATGATTAATTCTTCTTTTGTTTTATGAGACCAACGCATAGCTTTTAGTTCTTGGTTATTTTCCTTTTCGATTTTAACGAAATTTTATCTTAAAAGTACAAAAAACGGCGTAATTTTAAGGAATAAAAGCAATTCATTAGTCTTTTTAACATTATTTATCATCCAAAAACCAACGACAGAATCATTGAAAGACGTAAGAGCTAAAAAAAGTCTAGGGCAACATTTTCTAAGAGATTTAGAGGCAGCACAGAAAATTGTAGAGTTGATGTCGCTTCATGGCGGTTATGACCAAGTACTGGAAATTGGACCAGGAATGGGCGTACTTACTCAATATTTATTACAACATACCGAATACCAAACTTCCGTTGTTGAATTAGACAGAGAATCAGTAGAGTATCTGAATATACATTATCCACAATTAAAAGGAAGAGTACATTCAGCCGATTTTTTGCATTTAGATTTATCGACTTTTTTCGGTGGAAAAAAATTCGGAATCGTTGGAAATTTCCCCTATAATATTTCTTCTCAGATTTTATTCAAAGTACTTGATTACAAAGACTTTGTACCAGAAATAGCAGGAATGTTTCAAAAAGAAGTAGCGGTAAGAATTGCCTCAAAACCGGGCAATAAAGATTACGGTATTTTGAGCGTATTACTGCAAGCTTTCTATGATATTGAATATTGTTTTTCATTAGGACCAGAAGTATTTTCGCCACCGCCAAAAGTAAATTCTGGCGTAATTCGTCTGAAAAGAAACAATGTATCTGATTTAGGCGTATCAGAAAGTAAATTTAAAGCCATTGTAAAAATGGGCTTTAATCAACGCCGAAAAACACTCCGAAATGCTTTGAGAGCTTTACAATTGCCTGAAAATCCATTTTTGAATAAACGTGCAGAACAATTATCTGTAGCTGATTTTCTGGAATTGACTCGATTAGCAGAAGCAAATAATCCGATTATTGAATAGAAGCCTCTAAATTATATAGTCAAGTCAAATAGTATTATTTGTGACGACAAAATCATGGAACCAACTAATCAACAACCTTTTGAACTTACTCCTTTTGAACTCACAAAGGAATATTTAGAGAAAATACAAACGGCCATCAATCAGCAAGAAAATGAATTAATCATTGCTGAAATGGATGAGTTGTATCCTGCCGATATAACCAATATTTTGTATGAATTGGAAGGCGAAGAAGCTCATTATTTGGTAAGATTATTGGATAAAAAGCTTGGTGCTGAAATCATCACAAATCTTGACGCTGATGACCGTAAAAAATTCCTCAAGAATTTTACGGCAATGGAAATTGCAGAATACGTTGATGTGTTGGATTCGGATGATGCCGTTGATATTCTGAACGAACAACCCAAAGATATTTCGGAGGACATTATTGGTTTGTTGAAAGACAGAGAACAAGCTCGTTTTGTCAACGATTTGATGCACTATGATGAAGATTCTGCGGGTGGTTTGATGCAAAAAGAGTTAATCAAAATTAACATTAAGCAATCAATTACAGAATGTATCGAGGAAATCAGAAGACAAGCCGAAGATGTTGAAAATGTATCTTCAGTTTATGTGGTTGATGATGAAAGTATTTTATTAGGAAGAGTTTCTTTAAAGAAAATTATTCTTGCCAAAAGAGGTGCAAGAGTAGCCGATATTTATGATGAAAATATTGTTTCTGTAAAAACAACAGCTAAAGGTGAAGAAGTAGCCGATGTCATGCAGAAATACGATTTAGAAGCAGTACCAGTTGTGAATATTCAAGGACGATTATTGGGTAGAATTACGATTGATGACGTGGTCGATTTTATCACAGAATCGGCTCAAGAAGACGTACAAGCGATGACGGGTATTTCGGAAGATGTGGAAGAAGATGACAGCGTTTGGCGTTTAGTTCGTTCACGTTTGCCTTGGCTAATTGTTGGTATGTTCGGTAGTTTTTTAGCAGCAAAATTAATTGCAAGTCTTGGAAACATCATTCAAATCACGGCTACCGTTTCAGCCTTTATTCCACTGATTGGTTCAACTGGTGGAAATGTTGGGATTCAATCATCTTCACTCATTGTTCAAAGTTTGGCTGATAAATCTGGTATTGATATTCCACTGAGCGAACGTCTTTGGAAAGTATTAAAAGTAGCACTTTTGAATGCAGTACTTGCAGGTGTGGTAGCATTTTTCGGTTCCCTTGCTGTTGATGGTGCAGACGTCGATTTATCACTTACAGTCTCTCTTTCTCTTTTTTCTGTGGTCCTTCTAGCTTCGTTCATGGGTACGCTTACACCATTGGCTTTGAACAGATTTAATATTAATCCAGCCATCGCTTCTGGACCATTTATTACCACTACAAACGATTTATTGGGTTATGGCGTGTATTTATTGATTGTTTATTTATTGATGTAATTATGATTGCAGTAATACAAAGAGTTTCGGAAGCTTCTGTAAAAATTGAAGATAAAATAAAGGGCAGTATTCAAAAAGGTTTTTTAATCTTGTTAGGCATTACTCATGACGATACATTAGAAGATGTAGAATGGCTTTCGAAGAAAATTATAGGCATGAGGGTTTTTTCGGATGAAGAAAGCAAAATGAATCTTGACCTAAAATCTGTAAATGGTGATATTTTATTAATCAGTCAATTTACTTTGCATGCAAGTACCAAGAAAGGAAATCGACCAAGTTTTATTGAAGCCGCCCGACCAGAAATTGCCATTCCTTTATACGAACAAATGATTAAGCAATTATCCAAAGACATGGGCAAAGATATACAAACTGGAGAATTTGGTGCTGATATGAAAGTATCGCTTGTTAACGATGGCCCAGTTACCATTATTATTGATTCAAAAAACAAGAATTAAGTCGTTTAAAATGATACGAAATACCATCTTTACGCTAATTGCTACCATCATCATTGTTGTGGTAAACCTAAATGCTGATGTGGTACATTGGCCACTTTTTGTCATATTACTTTCAGCTTTATCATTGGGTTATTTACAACCACAAAAAGGTTGGATTTCTGCCATACAATTGACGGCTGGCATTTTTGCAGGTTTCTTTATTGCCCAATTATTGGGTGTATCAGCCAAATTTCCTAATATCAATCAATTCTCTACTTATATTTCGCCATTGCCTTGTTTATTTGGTGGATTTATGGGTAGTTTTTTCAATAAAACCATTCATCAAAAATGACAATAGAAGAAGCACAAAGTACTGTTGATAATTGGATAAAAACCATTGGCGTTCGTTATTTTAATGAACTAACAAATATGGCAATGCTTACAGAAGAGGTGGGCGAAGTAGCCAGAATAATTGCTCGTAGATATGGTGAACAATCCGAAAAAGAATCTGACAAAGCAAAAGATTTAGGTGATGAAATGGCAGATGTTTTATTCGTATTGATTTGTTTAGCCAACCAAACGGGCATTAATCTCACAGAAGCACTACAGAAAAACCTAGATAAGAAAACGAAAAGAGATGCTACTCGGCATTTGGAGAATGAAAAACTTAAATAGCTGTCAGCTATGAGTCGTCAGCTTTGAGTTTGTTTAAATAAAAGAATAAAAATCACACATAAAAACGATTCCTTCAAATTTTTCTACTAGGGTGCGACTTAAGTCACACCCTAATAGAAATCTGATATTATCTCCAAATCTTAAAGGCTCATAGCTCACTTCTCAAAGCTAAAATCTACTTTTTCACCTGCTTTGCCTCTACTTCTTTCACCATTTTTTGCCCTAAATCTTTACTGATTTCTGGCTTGATAAAAACAGAAACTTGATCGACTAAAGGGTTTAATTTTTTAATAGAAGCGTGTAAAACATCAAATTCTAGCTGTCCTGAAATCGCCGTAAATTCTTCATCTGTTAATCCACCGTTATTATCTGAAAAATCATTGAAACGAAGATTAATATTTTTATTGGCTAACTTTCCTCCTTCCCAACTCACAACACTTCCGCCTAAATCCCATCCAAAACCAGTAATGGTAAATGTTTTTCCATTCAACTGAACAATCTCAGACAATGGCATACCAAGATGAATTCCATCTTTTGAAGACCAAGGCGAGCTTAAATCTGTTTTTTCATCTTTTGTAAAACGTACTCTTACTATTACATCTTGAATTTGCTGATACTCTTTACCATCTTTCCAGTAGATTTCTACTTCTTTTTCTGTATCAGGGAATAGTTTTGTTACTTTAAACTGTCCTTCGCCAGTTTCTATCATTACTTCTTTTTTGATATTTGCTTCGCCATATTTTTTGACTAATCCATCAAAACTTACGCAGACTAGAATATCTTCCAAAAACATTCCTTCACTTTTTTCAGTACTGCTTCTGGTAATAATTTCTTTCTTAGTTTTGGTAATAACAACTGAAGAATCTACTTTACTTTCTTGATTTGGCTTGGTTGAACAAGCATTTAAAAATAAGGTTACGATAAAAAGAAACGTGTATTTATAAAAGGAAATGAAATTTAAAGATGATGTTTTCATGATTATTTTTGGTTTATTTCCCAAAGCTAATAAAAAAGGCTTGGAGGGACAACCCTCCAAGCCTTTGATTTTTATCATTTATTCTTAGATTACGAATGAATCGCACGGTTTTCAGTAGCTGCTAAACAAGCTTCTTTCATCGCTTCTGTATAAGTTGGATGCGAGTGAGACATTCTTGCTACGTCTTCGGCACTAGCACGATATTCCATCGCTACTACTGCCTCGGCAATCATATCGGCTGCTCTTGCTCCAATGATATGTACCCCTAAAATTTCGTCGGTAGTTTTATCAGCTAATACTTTTACTAAACCGTCGGTATCGCCAGATGCCGTAGCACGCCCTAAAGCTTTGAATGGAAATGAACCTACTTTGTAAGCTTTTCCAGCCGTTTTTAATTCTTCTTCCGTTTTACCTACAGAAGCAACCTCTGGCCAAGTATAAACCACACCCGGAATTAAATTATAATTGATGTGTGGTTTTTGTCCAGCAATAGTCTCTGCTACAAAAACACCTTCTTCTTCTGCTTTATGTGCTAACATTGCACCACGAATTACATCACCAATAGCGTAGATTCCTGGCACTTTAGTTTGTAATGTATGCTCGTCTACTTCAATCTTGCCACGTTCAGTTGTTAAACCTGCCGCTTCAAGATTCAAGCCATCTGTATATGGACGACGACCGATACAAACCAACACATAGTCACCTGTTATTTGTACCTCTTCGTCTTTACTATTTTTAGCTGTTACAGTTACATCATCGCCATTATTTACAACACCCGTAACTTTATGAGAGAAATAATAATCAGCCCCTAGTTTCTTAATTGCCTTTTGTAATTCTTTACCCATCGTTTTATCCATCGTTGGAATCATCGAATCAGCAAATTCAACAAAACTTACTTTAGCACCTAAACGAGCGTATACTGAACCTAACTCCGCTCCGATTACTCCTGCACCAATTACAACTAAGTGTTTTGGAACTTCTTTCAAGTTCAAAGCTTCTGTTGAAGTAATGATTCTTGTTTTATCAACAGGAATAAAAGGCAAAACTGTTGGTTTTGAACCCGTAGCAATGATGATATTTTTACCAGTAATTTGTTCTGAAGTTCCATCTGCCTTTGCAATGTTCACGGTACTTTTATCAACGAATGAGCCAAGACCATTGTAAACTGTAATCTTGTTTTTCTTCATCAAGAAATTGATACCGTCGTTCATTTTCTTCACCACGCCAGCCTTACGGTTAATCATTTGCTCGATGTTAATTTTCGGAGCAGAGATTTCAATTCCGTGGTCTGCAAAAGTGTGAGCAGCATTATGAAAATGCTCAGAAGAATCTAAAAGTGCTTTTGAAGGAATACAACCTACATTCAGGCAAGTACCTCCCAAAACTGAATATTTCTCAATGATGGCAGTTTTGTTGCCTAATTGTGCGGCACGGATTGCAGCTACATAGCCACCCGGACCAGAACCGATTACTATTACGTCGTATTGCATATTATGAGCTTTGGGTATTCAGCGATTTACTGATAACCAGCAAGTTTAATTACTTAAATTGATTTTGATATAAAAAGGGAAATGAATTTACTAAAACACTGTTCTTTTATAAGTTATCACTACCTGAACAGTAGTTCCTTTTACTACAACAGGAATAATACTAACAAGTTCCATCCACTTCTAGCTGCTTTATTGAGCGTCTCAGCAAGAAACTTTTCGTCAATTTCCTCATAGTCTTCCCATTCTTCTGGCTCATCTGCATTGATAGAAATACTGAAGGTTGAATATTCGTAGTTAGACATTGAGTAGAAAAAGATTATATATTATTAAATCAATTGAGACACTTTGGGGTGTCTCAATTGATTTATAAAATGCTATACATCTAACAATAAACGTGTTGGATCTTCAAGGAGTTGTTTTACTCTTACCAAGAATGAAACTGATTCTCTACCATCAATAATTCTATGGTCATAAGAAAGAGCAAGATACATAATCGGACGAACTACTACTTGTCCACCAATTACTACAGCACGCTCAACGATATTGTGCATACCTAAGATAGCTGATTGAGGAGCATTGATGATTGGCGTTGATAACATTGAACCAAACACACCACCATTTGTAATCGTGAATGTACCACCAGTCATTTCTGGTAAAGTCAATTTATTATCTCTTGCTTTTAAAGCTAAACGAATTACTTCTGATTCAATTCCTGCTAAAGATAATTGTTCTGCATTTCTGATAACTGGAACAACCAATCCTTTTGGAGCAGACACAGCAATTGAAATATCACAATAATCATGGAAGATGATTGAATCGCCATCAATTGAAGCATTTACTGCTGGGAATTCTTTTAAAGCAACACAAACAGCTTTTGTAAAGAACGACATAAAGCCTAAACCAACACCATGTTTCTCTTTGAATTTATCTTTGTATTTTCCACGAAGATCCATGATTGGCTTCATATCTACTTCGTTGAAAGTAGTTAACATCGCTGTTTCGTTTTTCACTTGAACCAAACGACGAGCTACTGTTTTACGCAAAGAAGTCATTTTCTCAGCTCTATCAACTCTGTTACCTGAAGCAGAAGCTACTGGTGCTGGCTCTGCTGCTTTAGCAGGTGCAGCCGCTGGAGCTGGTGCTGGTTTTTGAGCTGATTGTGCATCTTCTTTCGTAATTCTTCCACCTACGCCTGAACCTTGAACAGTTGCAGGGTCGATTCCTTTTTCAGCTAATGCCTTCGCTGCTGCTGGCGAAGCATGACCTGCGGCATAGCTTGAAGAAGATTCTACAGGAGTTGATGCTGCTGGAGCAGGAGTAGATACTACTGGCGCTGCTGCTGCAACTGCCGAACCTGCACCCACTGTAATAGTTGCTACTAAGCCACCGATTGGTAATGTTGTACCAGCTTCGGCTACAATATGTAATGTTCCTGATGCTTCAGCAGGAAGTTCGAATGTTGCTTTATCAGATTCTAATTCGCATAGTACTTCGTCCATGTTTACTGAATCTCCTTCTTTTTTGTTCCAAGAAGAAACTGTTACTTCAGTGATTGATTCACCAACAGCTGGAACTTTGATTTCAATCGTTTTTGCAGGTTCTGCACTTGCAACTGGTGCAGCCGCAGGAGCAGCTACTGCTTCAACAACTGGAGCTGAAGGTGCAACAGCAGTTTGTCCACCAACTGTTTCAATAATACAGATAACAGCACCGATAGGCAAAGTGTCACCTTCTTTTGCAACGATTTTCAAGACGCCTTCTGCTTCGGCAGGGAGTTCAAAGGTGGCTTTGTCTGATTCTAGTTCACACAAAACTTCATCCATTTTAACAACATCTCCGTCTTTTTTATTCCAAGCGGCGATAGTTACCTCTGTTATTGACTCGCCTACTGGCGGTACTTTCATTTCAATTGCCATATTCTGATTTTATAATTTAGAATTTAGATTTTAGAATGCTGATACCTCTAAAAACCAAAACTATATGATTAAAATACTTAGATAATAATATAAAAAGAATGTAGATTACTCATCCTAGAATCAGTAATCTACATGGGTTAAATTTATGAGAATGCTCTTTCTACTAAAGCTACTTGTTCTTCATTATGAATCTTCAAGAAACCTGTAGCAGGCGAAGCTGATTTTTTGCGAGCTACTAATCCTTCAAATGGTTTCCAACCGAATTCACGAATGACGAACGACCAATATCCCATGTTTTCAGGTTCTTCTTGTACCCAGAATACTTTTGCTTTTGGATATTTGTCTAATTCAGCCTGAACTTTTTTAGCTGGGAAAGGTTGCAATTGTTCTAAACGAACGATGGCTACATCTGTGCGGTTATCTTTTGCTTGTTTATCCAACAAATCAAAATATACTTTACCTGAGCAAAGTAATACTTTCTTCACCTTCTTAGCATCTACAAAAGTATCTCCGTAAACTTCTTCGAATTTTCCATCTGTAAAATCGCTGATTGGAGAAACTACTTTTGGATGACGGAATAAAGATTTTGGAGACATCATCACCAATGGCTTACGGAATTCCCAAGCTAATTGACGACGCAAAGCATGGAAAAGATTGGCTGGTGTTGTAAGGTTAGTTACAATGATGTTTTCTTCTGCGGCTAATTGTAAATATCTTTCTGGACGAGCGTTTGAATGTTCTGGACCTTGTCCTTCATAACCATGTGGCAATTGCATTACCAAACCATTCATTGTTCCCCATTTAGATTCACAAGAAGCAATAAATTGGTCAATCATAGTTTGTGCTCCATTTGAGAAATCACCAAACTGGGCTTCCCAAATTACCAAAGCATTCGGGTTGGCTAAAGCATAACCAAACTCGAAACCTAATACTGCATACTCTGAAAGTAATGAGTTATAGATTTGTAATTGCTCTTGTCCTTCTTCAATGTAATTCAAAGAAGTATATGATTCATTCGTATTAGCATCATGTAAAACAGCATGACGGTGAGAGAAAGTACCTCTCTGTACATCTTGTCCTGATACTCTTACAGCATTTCCTTCTAAAAGAATAGAACCATAAGCCAATGCTTCTGCAGTTGCCCAGTTCAATACGCCATTATCAAAGAAACCTTTTCTGTCAGCTAATACTTTTTCAATTTGCTTCAAGGCACTAAAACCAGCAGGCAATTTTGAAAGCGCCACTGCAATTTTATCAATTGTTTCTTTGGCAATTCCTGTATTTGGCGAATTATCAAAATCAGCTAATTCAGCATAACGTAATTCTGCCCAACGGTTATCCAATTTTAATGGATGATATTCTGGACGAATCTTTTGTTTTACTAAATCTAAACGAGCTTGTAATTCACTCTTGAATTCTGAATCCATTTCAGAAGCCAACTTCGCTTCAATATCACCACGAGCAATTAATTTCTGAGTATATAATTCTCTTGGATTTAAGTGATTCGTAATGTTTGCGTAAAGTGTTGGCTGTGTGAAACGTGGTTCGTCAGATTCATTGTGTCCATTTCTACGGTAACAAACCATATCAATAAACACATCACGGTTGAATTGCTGACGGAACTCTGCTGCCATTTTCGATACAAAAACTACTGCTTCTGGATCGTCTCCGTTTACGTGGAATACTGGTGCATCAATGATTTTAGCAACGTCTGTACAATAGATTGACGAACGTGCGTCTTCAAAATCCGTTGTAAAACCTACTTGGTTATTAATCACAAAGTGAATAGTTCCACCTACTTCATAACCTTTTAGTTTTGCCATTTGTGTTACTTCATAAACGATACCTTGTCCAGCAACAGCAGCATCACCATGAATCAAAATTGGCAATATTTTATCATAATCTCCATCGTAATGAGCATCGGCTCTTGCACGACAGAAACCTTCTACTAATGGATTTACAGCCTCTAAGTGTGAAGGGTTAGGCGCTAATTTTAATGAAATTTCAACACCTGATGGAGAAATATGTTTTGATGAATATCCTAAGTGATACTTTACGTCACCATCGCCATGAATTTGGTCTGGAAGATTCCCTTCAAAACCATCAAAAATAGCATCGTAAGATTTGTGCATGATGTTAGCCAACACATTCAAACGACCACGGTGTGCCATACCAATCATGGCTTCTTTTACGCCTAATTCAGCAGAACGATTGATGATAGCATCTAAAGCAGGAATAGTACTTTCGCCACCTTCCAAACCAAAACGTTTTTGACCTAAATACTTTGTTCCCAAGAAGTTCTCGAAAACTACTGCTTCATTCAGTTTCGTTAAGATTTGTTTCTTTTCATCCAAAGAAGGATTAAACGCTAAAGCCTCTCTTTCGATTTTAGCACGTAACCATTCTTTTACTTCTGGCTCACGGATATAAGCATATTCAAAACCTACTGAACCTGCATAAATAGTGTTCAATGATTCAAGAATTTTGCGCAATGAAACTGCACCTATACCCAAGAAGTTTCCAGCTTGAAAATTTGTATCTAAATCCGCTTCTGAAAGAGCATAATCTTTCAAATCCAAACGTGGCTGACGGTTTTTACGATTACGGATTGGATTGGTTTTTGCGAGAAGGTGTCCACGTGAACGAAAGGCTTTAATTAAGCTAATTACAGCCATTTCTTTCTGAACCGTTGAACTATCTGGCGAAGAAGTGCCTCCACTTTTTATTCCGTTGGATGCGCCTTCTGCGTTATTCCAACTTGCGTGAAAATCAAAACCTTTGAAAAAGTTTTGCCAACTTGTATCTACCGAATTAGGGTCTTTTAAATATGACTCATAAAGGTCAGAAATCGCTGCCGTATCAGCATTGGCAATGTATGAAAATTGATCCATTATAATGTGACGTAACCAAAATTGGGACTATCGTTATTTGTTTTCTTTTTTGTACTTATTTTATTCCAAGGCAAAGTTAAGCTATGCTTTCAAATTAAAACATAAAATTTATTTGTTTTTTATTGAAAGAATGCCAAATTTATATAGCACAGCTTTTAATGATTCTAAAAGGGTATATTTCTTTACAAAGTACAATAATAACTTCAAAAGTTAATTATTTTACACTATTCGTTCAGCTTTTTTAAGATTCCTGTACTTTCCTGAAATTTCTTGCTTCATTATTACAAATGAACTCCTACTTTCTGACTTAGAAATACCTAAATACGCCCGACTTCCCATTACCTGAATCAAATTCATAACGTAACATAATTTGATGAAAGCCTTCCTTCGCTCCGACTGCTCCGTTTGGATTACCTTTAAAGTCATAAGCATATCCTAATTGAATTTTACTGAATTGAATCTGCAAAGAACCTAAAAAAGCTTTCTCCGAAAATTCAGAACCTGTGTTCTGATACCAAAGCCCTAAACCAAATCGGTTATTAAACCATGCCGTTGCGTTAAAGTCAACATCAGTTTGAGTACTATACGCATTTGAAAGTCGTCTGACTAACACACCTGTTTTTAATTGTACTTGGTCGTCGAAATGAAAAACATAACCTGCCGTTAGAAAAGTAGGCTGACTAAATTGGGTTTTATCAGCATTCAAATTCATCATAGAAAGTCCCGCATAATAATCATCATTATGATAATACAGCCCCAAACCAATACTTGAATTAAAATTAGTACTACCAACACCTCCGCCTGTTGAAGAAATATAAGCAGGTACTTGGGTTACGCCTGCTTGCACGCCCAAGGCTAATTTACCATCATTGGGTAAAACAAAACGATAAGCAAAGTCTCCATACAAACCTAAATTCCCAATAATTCCTCCTGTATTTGTCCCTATCAATTGTTCGGCATTGTATGCTTGAAAACCAATTGCCATTTTATCTTGAGCAATGGGCATATCGAAATTAAAATATTGCTGATTGGTTGAAGCCGCACCAACTGTACTAAAAAGCGGACGACGACGATATAAAGCAGCCACGCTCACTACTTCACGACTACCCGCATAAGCTGGATTGACGTTCAGGGGCATCATTGGATAAGTAATATATTGTTGGTCTTGTTGAGCAAAACTTGCAAAAGATGTAATCAATGAAGCAACCACAACAAAACTAACAAATAGACGAAGGCTTAATTTTTTCATAGATGGTATAAGTAAGAGTTATTAATTGGGAATTGTGCGTTTTGGATGACAGATATTTATGTACTCAGTTATTTAACCTACATAACAACCTTGTTTATTTTATCGAGCTTAATATTTATTTGCCCGAAGTTACAAAAAAGCCTTATTGACTTATTGTTTTTATACTTTTAAAGGGGAAATATTAAGAGAAAAGCATTCTTACTGTATTGTGTTATGAGAAAGAAATAATGCAAAGACCTGTCTCAATTCTCAAAGATAGGACAAGCTTTCTAGGAGATAGAACAACCTATTAAAAAGATAAGAAAATCCATCTCAGAGATAGGACGACCTATCAAAAACATAGAAAAACCCATCTCAGAAATAGGACAAGCTATCAAAAAGATGGGGAAACCCATCTCAGAGACAGGATAACTTATCAAAAAGATGGAAAAACCTATCTAGTAGATACGTTTTGTTTGGTTTATCATTCAAAAATGAACTATAAACCAAATAATATTCTAAATTTAGCTTTGACAACTTTTTACGATGATTTCCCTAAATCCAGAAGGGATGTCAGGATTATAGCAATGTTTGAAAGGTTGTTTATAGAACCCTGAAAGGGTGATACATTTGATGGTATCACCCCTTCAGGGTTTTAGTCTTTGAGGATTTCCTTGGCTATAATCCTTACATCCCTTCGGGATTTAAAAAAACACTTACAATAAACTAGCCTATTCATTATTGCCTCTTATTTGTTTTCATTTTGGCAATGCCAATATAAATTAGGGAGACAAACATAAAAGCAAGCGTAATAAAAAAAGCATTGATGAATACTTGCTGATAGCCAAGTTTAGTTACATTCATAAATGGATAAGGATAAAAGCCTGACAATTCTCCACGAAGCAAGATAAAAGTCACATATATCAAAGGAAAAATTAACCAAGCCTGAAAATCTTTCCATTGCAGTTGGCTTTTATTCACATACACAAACCAAAAAATAACATAGAGTATCGGTATAATTAAATGTAGTAATTCATCCACTACTTTTTGTAAACCTTCGGGTTGCCAAATAGAGCGAAGTACTGCATTATAGATAATACATACAATCAAGATATACACTGCAATAGCCGTCAATGTTTTGGATTTTGATAAAAAACTAGTCAATGAAATTGTAGGATTCAACAGTAAAACTGTCGCTGAAATGGTGACCAACAAATTAGAAAGGATGGTAAAATAGCTAAAATATCTAATGGTCAATTCGATAGTACTGGCGTGTGAGCTACCAAGTTGAATATATAATTGAGCAATAAGGGCAAACCAACCAATCAAAACTAAAGTAAGTAAAAGTGACTGCTGGGCTGTAGTTTTAGGTGTATTCATTTTTATCGGTATTTTTTTGTTTTAGTTTTAAGCGAAAAAATAATTAAATTCATTTGTTTTCAATCATTATCCAAGAAGGTTAACAAATTTCCGTCCTAAATGTTTATTATTATATGGTTCAGCTTATTAGATATGTCAACTTTTGGAAAGTTGACATATCTAATAAGCACAATCTTTAAGCATTATGATACAACAATCTCCCGCTTTCACATTCAACATTTTTCCACATCAGGAAAAACTTAGATTAGTTATTTTTAATAACGAAGAAGAATATGTCTGTAGAATTGAAAGCAAGAAAAAGTTGTATCAATTTCTGGAAGGGAATGACGCAACTCTATTCAAAGGAAGACTTCAATTAATTAAAAATCAGGGTGATATTGCTATTCAAGTAAAAGGGCGAATATTAGGAGAATTGAGCATTGAAGCTTTTAGGGAATTATTGAATACTCAGAGTACTCTATAGCGCAATGCTTGTTCGGAAAGTAAATCATGAAAGGAAAATGACAAATAATGATTTTGTTTAACTACTTGAAAAACACATTGTGTCACTAACTCATTATTTCGGTTTACTCGCATATCGTTATGATTGTCGCCAGTACCACCATTTAAATGGAAATTAAGTACATCTTCTGCGCTACAAGCTGGAAATTGTTCCTGAAAAGTAGTAAACCATTGTTCTCTTTGATGCCTAATTTCATGACTATACAAAGTAGCAGACGACCAAATATGTGGCAAAAGACTATCTTTTTCGGCACGGTATAATCTTTTGCCATCCCAACGAAACTCGTAAATATTTACTGTATCAACAATGTTTTGAATGATAATCAGCGTAAAATTTTCAATTCCTTCAAAATTGTATCCTCCTAAAAAAGTATCGACGGAATCGTATTGAAAGAAATCAAGGATGATTTGTCCTCTGCTTTGTCGATACGGAGGCTTAGATTGATGTTTTTCAAAAGCACCATTTAATAAACACAATGTAAAATCATCAGAAGTAGCCAACCAAGTTCCTCCCGCCTGTGCGTCTTTCGGAAAGTACACTTGTTTTCCATTAATTATATATTTCTTGGGTGGAATGGCTTTCGGGCGAGCAAGGGTTTCATCTCGATTATTCGTCAAAAAGAAACCATTTTGCTTGGGTAAATAAGTAAGTACGCACATTTTAAGTAAGAGTAATGAATTGTGAATGATGAATTTTGAGTAAGCCGACAAGCTATTTAAAGTATTAAAATACAGTCATTCATTTAGTCAAACCTATAAGGATTCATATAATTATCTAACAATAAGAGCTTTAACATCAAATCCTTATAGGTTTTTGCAATTTACTTATTCCTAATACTTATTTGATATTCAAAGGATTTTAAAATTATTTTCAAGCATTCTGCATGTTGCGGTGCTTGATGGTAGAATGAGCCACGCCAAAATCTGGAGCAATTTGAATCTCAGGATATACTTCATTCAAACCAATTTTGATAATTGCCAAATGATGTATGGTATGTTCTATCAAATAAGTAAGTTCTCGGAAAAAACTACTAGGAATGTTTATCGCTTCCTCTAAGCCAAAAGCTGTTTGTAATATTAATTGTTTATCGTTTTGGTAAAAGTTTAAGTGATTTGTTACATTTTTCAATACTTCTAACGTAAAATCTTTATCTACTTCTATGCGTAAATCTCTTTGGCGAGCATCATAATTTACTTCGCCTGTTTCGTAACCTTTTAAAAGACATAGATAAAATTCTGTAACATGCCTAACATGTTGGCCAACTGAATGATAGTGTAAAGGGGCTAAGCTTTCTTTGTACACTACATTATCTAAATCTTTCAGCAAATCGCTTAGCTGTTCGATAATATCAATGTTTATTTTCTGAAGCATATTTTTATATTTTCTGAATTGAAAAGCAATGTGTAACCTTGACTGTATTATTATCTTACTCCTGAATTATTCCAACTTATTGAGCAACGGCATTTACTAAAATGGTAAAAGTCACATCGTTACTCAATCCTAATGTTCCTCCTCCTACTGCCCAATCTCTTCTATTGATGGTAGTACTTCCTGAAAAAGTAGCGTTGTTGCCTTCTTGTTTAAAAGTAAAAGGTACTTTAATATTCTTGGTGGTTTCTTTCATCGTCAAATCAAAATAGCCAATGTAAGTTTCGCCTACTCTTTCTATTTTGGTTGATTTCATTTTGATGACTGGATATTTGGCTACATTGAAAAAATCTTCTTTTTCTTTCAAATGCCTATTTCTTAAATTGTTTTCGGTATCTAAAGTACTGACATCCACAGAAGCGACGAAACTTGCATTGTTTAAATCTTTTGCATCAAATTTAATGACGCCCATAAAACCTTTGAACTTCCCATCGACGGTAGAACCCAACATTTTTATCTTAAAAGAAACACCAGCAGTTACTGGTCGCCATTGTTGTGCAAAACTGTTCGTGATGATATTTACGAAGAGTAAACAAATTAAGATTCTTTTCATAATGTCTAGAATTTATAGCTAACTGCCAACATTGGCAAAAGGCTTTTATAACGCCATCGGTCGTTTTGTTCATTGGCTACAGCTACTTTTTTGTTGGAAGTATATTCAGCAAACAAGAAACTTAAACCTCCACGAATCCCGATTTTATCATTCAGCCAATATCGAAGAAATACTTCTGAATTTAAACTTCCTAAATCAGAATCACTCACTAATAACAAATTAAAATTTGTTGGCTTTGCTTCCGAAACGGTACTCCCATTAGTAAATTTCCTTTGAGAAGCATTTGCAATTAAATTTCCTGATTGTTTACTTCCGAAAGTAAAACCAATGGCATCAATATTAATTCCTGCTTCTAATTTTTGAGAAAGTGAATATTGTAAATTAATAGACAGGTTTAAGGCATTTACTTGTACTTTTTTCACTGAAAAAGTATCAATATTGGCAATAATATCTTCAGAAACAAGTGCCGCAAAACTAGCTTTTCCGGATGTTAAACTTGCAGGAGCTGTTCTTGCTTGAATATCATTCGCAAAAAAAGAAGTAAGCCGAACGCCATATCCAATTTTGAAACGATAAGATTTGCCGACACCAAACATTTGGGTAAAGGACAGAGCTGGAGAAAATCCTTTGCCAGCAGCCAAAGCTAAATCGGTTGTTTTGTAAGAGGTTTCATAGCCTTGCGAAAAACCGTTGATGCTAACAAGACTCAACAATAAACATACAAATATTTTTTTCATTATGCTTCAATTTAAGTATTTCATTGAAAGATTTTACTGAGAAAGTTTTGCACTACCAAAAAGTACGCTAAATCGTTTGCACCAAACCAATACATATTGTTGTTTATCAAGCCTAGCTTCTTGGGGAATTTCCAACACGAACGTGCCCGTTTTATCTAATTTTACCACCGTCGTGAAATTACTTGAACGAGTATCCTCTGCCAGATAAATGTATAAATCTGGACCTTCGTCAGTTTTAAAATTCTCAAAAGAAAGGTATTTTTTATCAGGCATTTTGCTATCACTGATAACTTTCACCGTTCCAGAAACCGCATGAACTCCATTTATAAACATTCCTGTGGCTTCTTCTTTGCCTTCTTGTATTACAGGACTAGGAGTATTATTGACGGGAACAAGTTCTATGTTTTTTACGCAAGAACTCAGTAAAATAATGTTTAGACAAAAGATGAGTAGTTGTTTCATTGTTTAGTTCCTTAGATTACTTTACAAAGTTGAAAATCTCAGAACCATTACATTGTCGGCTAGGTGACTCAAAACAAAAAACAATGAATTTTTAAGGAAAGAAATCCTTAATCGTGTGGAATTGAATTTAACTGACGCATAAAATTGCACGAAAAGGAAGCACCAAATTTAATTCTTGATGCAAATTCTGCAATTTTATTAATAAATTTGAAGTAAATAGCGAAGTAAAAAAGGCATTTTTAACTATTTGTAAGAATTTCCTTCTTAAATTCACAACAAAATAACCCTTACAAATTAAGACTGCTCAAAATATCCCCCATTCCAATTCATGGCGAAATTATTAATTATTGATGATGAAAAAGCAATTCGAGGTGCGCTACGAGACATTCTGGAATATGAAGGCTATAACATTGACGAAGCAAGTGACGGTGAACAAGGATTAGAGATGTTCAAACAGAACGACTACGATGTGGTACTTTGTGATATTCGTATGCCGAAAGTGGATGGACTAGAATTATTGCAAAGAGCAACCGAAATGGGTCGTTCTACGCAATTTATTATGATTTCAGCTTTTGGGAATGTAGAAACAGCCGTTGAAGCTACCAAGCGTGGTGCCTTTGATTTTATTTCGAAACCACCCGATTTGAATCGTCTTTTGGTAACAGTAAAGAATGCCATTGAACGTGGGAAAATGATTGTTGAAACGAAAGTTTTGAAGAAAAAGGTTTACCGCTTGAATGAAATTGTGGGGGAATCAATCGCTATTCAAAAAGTAAAAGATATTACAGACAAAGTGGGTCCTACAGAAGCAAGAGTACTAATTACTGGACCCAACGGAGCTGGAAAGGAAATGGTTGCGAAACGTTTGCACGAAAAAAGTAACCGTGCTACCATGCCTTTAATTGAAGTAAACTGTGCGGCGATTCCTTCTGAACTGATAGAATCTGAATTGTTTGGACATGAAAAAGGTTCGTTTACTTCTGCCGTTAAACAAAGAATTGGGAAATTTGAACAGGCTGATGGCGGAACGCTTTTCTTGGATGAAATCGGTGATATGTCGCTTTCGGCACAATCAAAAGTATTGAGAGCTTTGCAAGAAAGTAAAATTACCAGAGTGGGTGGTGATAAAGAAATCAAAGTAAATGTGCGAGTTTTTGCAGCGACCAATAAAAATTTACACGTTGAAATTGCAGAAGGACGTTTCCGTGAAGATTTATACCATCGTTTAAGTGTCATTCCGATTTATGTCCCACCGCTTAAACAACGCCCAGACGATATTCCATTATTGGTTGATAAATTCCTAGACGATGTGGCTAACGAGTACGGGCAATCGAGTAAGCAAATAGAAAAAGAAGCAATGGAGTATTTACAAACTTTACCTTGGACGGGGAATGTTCGTGAACTTAGAAACGTAGTGGAAAGATTAGTGATTATGTGTAATGATTTAATTACACTAGAAGATGTAAGAATATTTGCCACACCAGTGATTTAGAGTACTTTTAGTCCACAGATTTCAGTCATTATAAAAAGGGAATTCATTTCGATGGATTTCCTTTTTTCGTTTTTAATGCTTCATAACAAAAACTTATTAAAATCTTCATCAACACACCTTTGTAATATTTCTGATTCACTTATCTTTGCTAGTGCTTCTAAAAGCCAGTGGAAGACAAATTAGTATGCTATTACCTATCACATACAATCATCTAAAATTCACTAATTATGAAACACATTATATTAATTCTATTACTTAGTTTATTTTCTAGCAATTCTTTTTCACAGGATTTTTTTGCACCAAAAGATACTGTTGCATATCAAAAAGGAGGCATCCTTTACAAAGGCGTTCATTATTCTAAAATAGAAGATATGCAACGAATTTTGCTTACAACTCCCAACCAAGAGATTTCTCAACTTTTCTCTTCGTACCAATCAAGCCTGAGTACTGCCAAAGTATTTTCTTTTATCGGGGGCTTTGCTGTGGGTTGGCCGATTGGTGGAGCAATCGCAGGAAGAAAATTTGACACGGGTCTTTTTGCAGGTGGCATTGGAGTTTCGCTGATTGGTTTGCTGATTAATGGTGGTGCTAATGCTAAACTAAAACAAGCAGTATCAACATTCAATAAAAATACGGGTAACGGTAAAATATCATTTCGACCAGTTTTTTATCAAAACGAATATCAGCAACTAAGTGCTGGGTTAACTATCGGTTTTTAATAATAGCATAATATTTTTCTTCAACTGGCTTTTAAATAATTCCGATTCTTCCAATTTCTGTTATGAGAAATGTATCTGCTAAACCGTTCATTCTCATCATTAGTTTTACGTAAACAATTAAAATAACATACACATGAAACAATTAACTTTATTACTCTTAGTAGTTCTATTTACAATATCTGGCTGTAAAAAAGATGATGAACCTACGCCAGATTACACAAGTACTTTCGTTGGCACTTGGAAAGCTACCGCTGTCGTTCAAGACGGACAAACCGTTAGTTTAATTAACGACCCTGAATTTGCTTTATATTTAAAATTCAAAGCAACTGGTGTTAATAAAGTTAGCGCTATATTAAAAACAGTAATCGTTACTGATACACTTGATTCGGAAAGTGCTGAGCTTAATATTACGAAATCGGGAGATACTTTTAATCTTATTGAAGTAGGGACAACAAGTAGCCACCAAAATGGATATTTGAGATATACCAGTAGCAATGGAGAATTGAAATTAGGAAGTGTTGAGAATGGTAAAACGTCTGAATTCACTTTTAAGAAATAAAAAATGCCATTGTTGATGTTTTTTTAGCATCAACAATGGCAAAACTATTCTTTAAGAAAGCTTAGTTAAAAATCCAGCCAAATGAAATTGATCCCCATACTGGTACTACCAATTCTGTGCTCCCTTTACTACTTACCTGAATTGGCACTATCATACTGAATCTCCAAAAGTTTTGTTGATTACTCGTCAAAACTTGATAGCCTATTTGGGGCATTAACATTTCAAGTGGAATATCATTTTCAGCTTTAACTCCTCCACTTTTAAAATGGTCTTCATCAAACTTAATTCGGCTATAGCCTGCACCAACAAACCATCTGTTAGTGTTTCCCAAAGTAGTATTTACTTCGCCATTTATAGCACTGCTATATCCAGGAAAGTATGGAGTAACCCCAAGCTTTAGCCCTAAATAATGTTTCTGTACAGGAATGTTGTGTTGATAATAAAGACTATAGAGAATATTATTCCCGGCAAGCTCTACTCCTATTTGATTTTTGTTTAATGATTGCCCATTGGCGAAAAATGTTAGGAAGAGACAAATACATAAAGTAGGTATAAAAGTCAATTTCATAGAAATGTGTTTATGTTTGATAGATATAGTTACAAAGATAAAGGGTAGCTGACATTATTTTGATAGGTATGCTTTATCTTTTGCATAATACGAGTTGGAAATTCGTGTTACAGTTTAAATAAATCAGCCCATGATAAGTCTTCTCTAATGAAATTCTCTTATTTTTATAAGAATCAAATTTCATTAACATCCTTCATCATGAACAAATACGCTTTTACCTTTATTGCCTTACTTTTTGCTATTCATTCTCTTTTTGCTCAGGACATTCCTAAAATTTTAGCGTTAAAAGACAGAGCTGTTCTGCAAGACCAATTATTGGATGAACGCTTTAAATCTCTTTTGCCTTCTTTGATGCGAAAGCAAGGTATTGATATGTGGCTAATTATTGCCCGTGAATACAACGAAGACCCTATCATCAAAACGATGCTTCCTTCTACTTGGCTGAATGCTCGCCGCAGAACGATTCTGTTGATTTACGATAAAGGCGAAAAAGAAGGCTTGGAATGTTTGGCGGTAGCTCGCTATAATGTAGGCACGATTTTCAAATCTGCTTGGAAACCCGAAGAAGAACCCAACCAATGGAAGCGTCTTTCTGCCTTGATCGAAGAAAGAAATCCTAAGAAAATTGCGATTGATGTTTCTGAACAATATGCACATTCTGATGGACTTTCACATTCTGAACATGAGGCTTTGATAGAAAACTTATCTCAGAAAAGTAAAGAGAAAATTGTTTCTAGCGAAAAACTAGCTGTTGGCTGGTTGGAAAGTAGAACGCCAAGAGAAATAGCTCTTTACGAAACCTTAGACCGTATTACGCATCAAATTATTGCAGAAGCTTTTTCTGATAAAGTTGTCGTTCCGGGTGTAACGACTACCGAAGATGTAGTTTGGTATTTGCGTGAAAGAGTAGCGGAACTGAAATTAGATACTTGGTTTCATCCAACGGTTGATGTGCAACGTCCAGACCCAGATAAAACAAACTGGCCTTATGACCGTCGCCCAGCGGAAGATGTGATTCTTCCCGGCGATTTACTTCATTGCGATTTCGGCATTACTTATCTTCGTTTGAATACTGATGTGCAGGAATTGGCTTACGTTCTTCGTCCTGAAGAAAAGGAATTACCGGAATATTTACGAAGAGCCTTAGCGGCGGGCAACAAAGTTCAAGATATTATGACGGGATTCTTTAAAGTGGGCATGACGGGCAATCAAATTTTAGCACTATCGCTTCGTAAAGCAGAGCAAGATGGTTTGGTAGCACAAATCTATTCGCATCCAGTGGGTTATCACGGTCATGCTGCTGGACCAGCGATTGGTATGTGGGATATGCAAGGGGGCGTGCCGGGCAATGGCGAATATCCTTTGAACGAAAATACTGCTTATGCCATTGAACTGAATGCGAAGGTGAAAATTCCAGAATGGGGAAATAAGGAAGTAAGAATTATGCTTGAAGAACAAGGTCTTTTTATCAACGGAAAAGTACATTATATCGACGGGCGACAAAAACAAATTTTGACCATTCCTAGAAGAAGTACTATTCAACATTTGGGACAATGATTTATTTAGTGAATGAGTGAGTTGTGAATTAGTGATTTTTCTTAATTGTGAGTTAGCGAATTGTGAATTAGTGATTAGGAATCTGCTTTTAAAATAGGCACTTTGTAGCGGCAACTCTTGCTTTGCCATTTCAGGCAAAAATTAGCGAATTAGTAGTTAGTGATATTAATAATCCGAGGCTAAAACCAGAAATCCGATTTCCGACATCTGAAAGCCGAAGACCTAAAATCCGAAATCCAACATCATAAATCCCAAATCAATAAAACTGTCCGATAACCGACATCCATCATTTCCTCATTATCCGTAAGTTTGCAACATGAACAAATTACAATTACCGCTCTGGCTTATCAAACTTACGCATTTTGAATATTGGACGTGGTGGATGTTTTACATTCCGCTTCTCCCCTATTGGTTGTATCAAGCCGCTCGTACTCGCTCGCTTACTTTTTTCACCAATGCCGACCCTTGTATTGACTATGGTGGTTTCTTCGGTGAAAGTAAAATAGATATTCTTAAACAGATTCCTTCTGACTTTTTACCGACATATTTCTTTGTAAAAAAAGAAACTTCTTTAGCTATAATTCCTGAAAAGCTAAAAGAAAACAAGCTTGAATTTCCGATTATTTGTAAACCCAATGTAGGTGAAAGAGGCTCGCAAGTAGAAAAGATTATCGACAAAATTGCGCTTGAAAAATACTTGCAAAACCTTCAAGAAGATTTTATTATTCAAGAATTTATCACTTTTGAGATTGAATTGGGCGTACTCTATTATCGTTATCCAAATCAACAGAAAGGACAAGTAAGTTCTATTACTAGAAAAGAGTTTTTGTCGGTAACAGGCGATGGAAAATCTAGCATTGAAGCATTAATGCAAGCCAATACTCGTGCAAGATTTCAGCTTGAAACGATGCGTTTACGTTTAGGAGAAAAGATTCATGAAGTAATTCCAGCAGGAGAAAAACGATTATTAGAACCGATAGGAAATCATTGTAGAGGCACAAAGTTTTTAGATAACAATTTCTTAATTAATGAAAAACTGAATCAAGTATTTGATAAAATTGCGCTACCGATTGATGGTTTTCATTATGGAAGATTTGATATGAAAGTAAAGTCAATCGAAGATTTATATGAAGGAAAAAATATCCGAATCATGGAATTGAACGGAGTAAGTTCTGAACCGGGACATATCTATGACCCTAAAAACACCGTTTGGAATGCCTACAGAGATTTGGCTCGTCATTGGAAAATCATTGCAGATATTTCTATTCAGCAACAACAAAAAGGCATCATGCCAATTGAAACCAAAATCATTTGGCAAGTAGCCCGTGAACATTTTGCTTAGAGATATTTTATCTCTTGCATCAGATAAAACAATATTCCGAAGACATAAAATATCTCGTCGATGACACAAAACATCTCATCGGAAACATATTTTATCTCTCGCATCAGATAAAACAAGACTCCGAAGACATAAAACATCTCTTCGATGACACAAAATATCTCGTCCGAGACATATTTTAATCTATCGCATCAGATAAAATAACATTCCGAAGACTTCAAACATCTCGTCGATGACACAAAATATCTCGTCCGAGACATATTTTATCTATCGCATCAGATAAAATAACATTCCGAAGACATAAAACATCTCTTCGATGACACAAAACATCTCTTCCGAGACATATTTTATCGCTCGCATCAGATAAAATATGTTTCTGTGATGTCTTTTAAAGACAAGCCTTTTTACCCAGTTCTTCAAAAATTCATTAAGCCCAATTAAACAGATATTTTGTTTTACCTTTGTGCTATGGAAACCAATCAAACAACAGCACAAATCCTTCAAAACTTAGGGATTGAAACTTTAAATCCGATGCAAGAAGCGGCTTTAAAAGCCATTTCAGAAGACAGCAACGTACTTTTAATTTCTCCTACAGGTTCAGGAAAAACCATTGGTTTTTTATTGCCTATTTTACAATTATTAAAGCCTGATGTACCTTTTGTACAGTGTTTAATCCTTACGCCTTCTCGTGAATTAGCTTCGCAAATCGAACAGGTTTGGAAGAAAATGTCCACAGGTTATAAAGTAAATGTATGTTATGGCGGGCATGATGTGGCTACTGAAATCAAAAATCTAAGCAATCCGCCAGCAGTACTTATCGGTACGCCCGGACGAATTGCTGACCATATTACTCGTAGGTCTTTTAATTTGGATGGTATCAAAACTTTGGTATTGGATGAATTCGATAAATCGCTCGACCTTGGTTTTCATGACCAAATGTCGTTTATCATTGGTGGTTTACGCAAACTCAACAAAAGAGTATTGGTTTCTGCTACAAAAGGCATCAAAATTCCAGATTTTACAGGCGTTTCTTCGCCAACTTTATTGAATTTTATTCCAGAAGATAAAGTAGCAGAAGGCTTGGTGATGAAAGTAGTGATTTCAGAACAAAAAGATAAAATTGATGCTTTGTTTAATCTACTTTGTTCATTGAATTCTGAATCTGCTATCATTTTCTTGAATCATAGAGATGCCGCAGAACGTACTTGTGAATTATTGCAAGACATGGGCATTTATGCAATTTTCTATCATGGTGGAATGGACCAAGACGATCGAGAACGAGCTTTGATTCAATTCAGAAATGGAAGTGTTCGTTATTTAGTCACGACAGATTTGGCGGCTCGTGGGTTGGATATTCCAGAAATGAAGCACGTTATTCATTATCATTTGCCACTCCAAGCCCATGAATTTATTCATAGAAATGGAAGAACGGCACGTATGAATGCAGAAGGAACGTCGTATTTAATTTTCCAACGCAACGAACATCGTCCAGCCTATGTAGATGATAATTTAGAAGAATTGGAATTATCGGAAAATAATCCTTTGCCAAAAGCTCCAGATTTTTTAACAATTTACATCAGCGGAGGCAAGAAAAACAAATTGAATAAAGTAGATATTGTTGGCTTTTTCTCGCAAAAAGGCAAATTAGAAAAAGGCGATTTAGGACTGATAGAAGTAAAAGATTTCACCTCATTTGCTGCTGTAAGAAAAGAAAAAGTAAAAGAATTACTACAAACTATTCGTGATGAAAAAATGAAAGGGAAAAAGTACAAAATTGAAGTGGCGAGATAGGTTTTAAGTGGATTTATGGACTTTAGGACTGAAAGACTTAAAAATAGTAGAAATTATTATTAAAATTTTTAAGCTATGATAGATTACATAAAAATAGAAGGATTCAAATCCATAAAAAAAATGGAAATGTCGCTTAGACCTATCAATATTTTGATAGGAAGTAATGGCAGTGGCAAAAGTAATTTTTTATCTTTTTTTGACTTTCTTAATAGATTATATAATCAAAAACTAACTGAATATGTTGGATTAAATGGTGGAGAAGATAAAATGCTTCATAAAGGAGGAGAAGTTACTGAAAATATTTCCTCTAAAATACAATTTGGTTCAAATGCCTATTCTTTTAATCTTAGAAAAGGAGATAGTTCATTTATTTTTACTTCTGAAGGACTTTGGTATGATAATAACCCTTACTATCAAAATCCAATAGATATTTCTGATTTTAAAAATGAGGCTAACGTTAAAAATTACACTTTACCACGAGCTTATTTTATCCGAGAATATCTAAACTCTTTCAAAAAATATCATTTTCACGATACTGGGAAAAATTCACCTTTTACGAAAACAAGTCATATTGATAATGATATTTTTTTCTTGTACGAGAGGGGTGAAAACTTGCCAGCGTATTTATATTTTATCAAAGACAAACATCCAATTTCTTACAGAAGAATTATAAAAATCATTCAGAGTGTTGCTCCTTATTTTTCAGATTTTTTCTTTCAACCTAATGAAAATGGTTTCATTAGGTTACTATGGCAAGACAAGTATAGTTCAACAATTTATGGGGCTAATGATTTGTCTGATGGTACGATTAGATTTATTGCACTGACCACTCTTTTTATGCAACCTGAATTACCCTCAAGTATAGTAATTGATGAGCCAGAATTAGGTCTTCACCCTTTTGCTATCAGTAAGTTATCAGGGATGATTTCTTCGGCATCAGCTAAAGGATGTCAAATTATTATTGCAACACAGTCAACAGATTTAATAAGTCACTTCAAGCCAGAAGATATAATTACAGTAGATCAAAGAGAAGGTGAAAGTCAATTCAACAGATTAAATACAGCCTCTTTAGCTATTTGGTTAGAAGATTATACGATTGATGATTTGTGGAAAAGAAACATTATTTCTGGTGGTCAGCCTAAGTAAATTTACAAAAGGATGAAAAGACTTATTATTATTTGTGAAGGAGAAACAGAACTTGAATTTTGTAAAAATATTCTGTTTTCATATTTTATTAGCATAAGTATTATAACTGAACCTGTTTTAATAAAAAAATCAAGCGGTGGGATAGTAGCTTGGTATCATCTGAAAAATCAAATAGAAACTCATCTTAAATATGAAACACAATCCTTTGTAACCACGTTTATTGATTATTATGGAATTAATAAAAATCATGCTTTTCCAAATTGGTCAGAGAGGTTAACATATATTGATAAATCTCAGATGTTAAATTTTGTTGAATTGAACATGAAAAACGACATTAATGACAAAATTCGCTTTAGGTTTATTCCATATATTCAATTGCATGAATTTGAAAGTTTACTATTTAATGACATCAATGTATTCAAAAAACAGATTCCTTCAAATGAATTAAAAAATATTGAAGAGTTAGAAAGGATTATTGTCGAATACCCTAATCCCGAATTAATAAACGATAGCTCTATTACTGCTCCTTCCAAAAGGCTCGAAAAACTTATTCTTGGATATAATAAGCCAATGTATGGCTCAATTTTAGCAGAAGCAATTGGGTTACAAAAAATCAGAGCTAAATGCCCTCGCTTCAATGATTGGGTTACAAAGTTAGAGCAACTATAAAACATTTTTTTAAAGTAACCCCATTTACATTGAACACTCAAAAAGTCTTTTTAATTACTCCTCCATTTACGCAGCTGAATACTCCGTATCCAGCTACGGCTTATATTAAGGGGTTTTTGAATACTAAAAATATACTTTCCTATCAGGCTGATTTGGGAATTGAAGTAATTTTGAGCCTTTTTTCTAAAGAAGGTTTGTTGAATTTATTTGCCCAAATTGAAAGTCAGGAACAAGCATTATCAGATAACGCCCAAAGAATTGTAGCCCTGAAAGAACATTATATTCATACGATTGATGCGGTAATGCTTTTCTTACAAGGCAAAAATCCTACTTTGTCGCATCTAATTTGTCAAGAAGATTTTTTGCCAGAAGCCAGTCGCTTTGCTCAATTAGAAGAATTGGATTGGGCTTTCGGAACAATGGGAACGCAAGATAAAGCCAAGCACTTTGCTACACTTTATCTCGAAGATATTTCAGATATTATCGTCGAGTGCGTCGATTCACATTTTGGTTTTAGTCGCTATGCCGAGCGTTTGGGGCGTTCTGCCAATAGTTTTGATGAGCTTTATGAAGCTTTATCGCAAGATTATACCTTTATTGATGAATTACTCATCAAGATTTTGGCGGTAAAAATGCAGGAAGTAAATCCTACTTTGGTAGCGATTACTGTTCCTTTTCCTGGCAATTTATACAGTGCTTTTCGTTGTGGACAATGGATTAAAAAGCATTTTCCAGCGGTAAAAGTAGCAATGGGCGGAGGTTTTCCGAATACAGAATTACGGTCACTTTCGGATGAAAGAGTATTTGAGTATTTTGATTTTATCACTTTAGATGATGGTGAAGCTCCGCTCGAAAATTTGCTTGAACATTTGGAGGGAAAGCGAAAACTAGAAGAACTGAAACGTACTTTTACTTTGGTAGATAAACAAGTAAAATACATCAACCATAGCCAAACGCACGATTATAAACAGTCGGCAGTAGGTACGCCCGATTATGCTGATTTGCCTTTAGACCAGTACATTTCTGTGATTGAAATCGTGAATCCAATGCACAGAATGTGGAGCGACGGTCGTTGGAATAAGCTCACGATGGCACATGGCTGTTATTGGGGAAAATGTACTTTCTGTGATATTTCTTTAGATTATATTAAACTTTACGAACCAATTTCAGCCAAAATCCTTTGTGATAGAATGGAAGAAATGATGGCTCAGACGGGTCAGAATGGTTTTCATTTCGTGGATGAAGCCGCTCCGCCTGCTTTGATGCGTTCGTTGGCTTTGGAGATTCTTAGAAGAAAATTGACCGTTACTTGGTGGACAAATATTCGTTTTGAAAAAAGTTTCACCGCAGACTTATGTTTGTTACTGAAAGCATCGGGCTGTATTGCCGTTTCTGGCGGTTTAGAAGTAGCTTCTGACAGGCTTTTAGAATTGATTCAAAAAGGTGTAACCGTTGCCCAAGTAGCCAGAGTAACTCGCAATTTTACCGAAGCAGGAATTATGGTGCATTCGTATTTGATGTATGGATTTCCAACACAAACGGCTCAGGAAACGATTGATTCTTTGGAAATGGTACGTCAAATGTTTGAACTGGGCATTTTACAATCAGGCTTTTGGCACCAATTTGCGATGACGGCTCATAGTCCCGTTGGGATGTATCCAGAGCAATTCAAAGTACAAAAAGAAAGTGCAAAAATTGGCACTTTTGCCAATAACGATATTTTTCACCTCGACCCAACGGGAACTGACCATAGTTTGTTTAGTGATGGTTTGAAGAAATCACTTTTTAATTTCATGCACGGAATTGGCTTTGAGATGAACCTGAATCAATGGTTTGAATTTAAAGTGCCGAAGACCAAAGTACCGAAAAATTACATCGAACAAGCTATTAATCAAGAAGAAGATTATACTTTAAAACCAAGTAGTAAAATTGTTTGGCTGGGAACAAAACCAACGGTGAAGCATCTTACCAAAAACCAAAAAAGTAGAGTATTGAATCTAACCAATTTAGGATTTCATGATAAAAAAGAAAGTTTTAATATTTCAGTAGAGCAAAAACAAGGCGAATGGTTGGTTGAGATTTTGAAAGAAATTTCAGTTTCAAACAACAAAGTTTATACTTTTCAAGAAGTAAAAACACATTATGAAAAAGCTGGATTGGAAGACTTTGAATTATTCTGGTTCAATAAACCTGTGAATAATTTGCAGGATTTTGGCTTGTTAACATTATAAATAGCTATGAGCTTTGAGCCTTCAGCTATCAGATTTTATTTCGATACTTTCAGACATTGAGAATTTTCAACTTCTTAATCAATACCAATATCTACATTTCGTTAGCAGCGGTGGCGTTAACGGTGGAAACACAATTGCAATTAGGGATGCCTCCGCAATGGCATCCTTATTTGTTTATCATCTTTTTTGCTACGCTGTTCGACTATAATTTGCATAGGCTCGTTACTGTTTTAACGAATAAAGAAGCATTGAATAGTGATAAACATAAATGGTTAAAAGAATATTTGAGCCTGTTTTATGTTTTGGTGGTATTTTCAGTAATTGGCTTTATCATTGCAGTTTTTTTAGCCAAGAAAGAAGTACTCATTATACTTTCTCCTTTTGCGTTAATTACGCTTTTTTATTCTTTACCCATCTTTAAAAATCAAAAATATTTATTCCGATTAAGAGAAATCCCTTTCTTGAAAATCTTTTTAATTTCCATTGTTTGGTCGGCAACAACGATTATTTTACCAATTGTTCAATCTGGAAAAAGCTTTGATTTTGCTCACTTAGCTTTGATGCTATTAGAAAGGTTTTTATTTGTCTTTGCCATTACGATTCCATTTGATATTCGAGATATGAGAGGCGATGAACAATCTGGACTCAAGACAATTCCATTGGTAATTGGTGTTAAAAAATCTATGATTTTAGCCAATGCTTTTACAGTATTATTTCTAATTGTTAGTCTTCTGCATTATTACAATTCTGCGTACTTCATTTTATTTGCTTTTGTACTTTCTGCAATCAGTACATTGTTCTTTTTAAACAGTAAAATCCTTCAAAAATGGTCATTTTATCATTATGGCATTTTGGATGGAACGATGCTTTTACAGGGGATTTTGGTATGGATTTGTTACTTTTTGAATTGAGATTTGAACAGCGAAACGACTTTTAGTAATGTCCAATATTGAGTATTCTCAGATATTAGGTAGAGTATTCTGAATAGATAAAACTAGCGTAAAATTATTCTACTGTTAATCCACTAAATGGACCAACATCAGTTGGAAATGTTCTAGTAACTCCGTCAATATCATCTGTTACTTGTTCAATAATTGTTGGAATCTTTCCTTTACCAACAGAACTACTACTCAATGAACCTGATGTATTAAAAATTACTTGTGCTTTATTCGCTAATGGAACAAATAAAGTATTTTGTCCTTTTGCCAATTGATAAGTAGCTAAATTTGAATCATTAACGCTAAAGTTTGGACTTCCATCTACAAAGTCAAAGTCAATATATCTTCCACTAGTATACTCTACGATAAGGTTATTATCTTCTATTACTGGTACATCTTTAGCTGCATACAAGTCACCTCTCAAACCCTCTAAAAACACATTACCTCTAATTTTTCTTAAATTTGAGCATAAATAAATTTTTGAAAATTTAATCTGACTGTGAATAATATCAATACCATCAACCTCACTCATATAACTACTTTGTTGATTACTTTCAGATGGTAAATAACAATTAGTAAGACTAAGGTTTTTATTATTTTGGAAGTACATCAATAAACCACGGACGTTTTTAAACTTAATATCTTCAGACTGTTCTATAATTCCTAAATCAAACAGCATATCACCATTAACAGAACCTATATTCTCAATAACCCAATTCTTATTATACTTTAATACTAAAGAAGGAGAATATCCATGGCTTGTTCCAATAATATTCCCTCCCTGCCCAGTACTATGGTCAAAATTGATATTCTTGATACTAATATTTCCATTGCTCAAACCATTTTCACCATTAATGCGGAAAGACCCCGCAGTTACATTTCTGACGATAAATCCATCTATTTCTAAATTAGAAACACCAGTTGTAGCTCTCATTACACAAAAGCCAAAGTTTACTATTATGTCTAAGAACTTCATGTTAGTTCTACTATCCGCACGGATAATTGCACCGCCAAAATCATCAATGTTGGCGTTTCTTAGTTCTATATTTTTAAGTGTGGTATAATCTCGTTCACATCTCCAAACAGATGCTGATTTTTTCTGGGCATCAAAAATAGGTCTTACTCCAGTAGCCCCTTGAAAAGTAACTCTATTTGTTCCATTTGTGTATTTTGGCGCAAATGTGTCCTCTAGCAAATAAGTATCCGAGGTATTAAATTGAACAATAATATCTTCTGTTATTGAATTGGTTGTGAGCCAATCCTCTGCTTCTTTCAAATCATTCGTATTTAAAAGCACCTTATCTCCAGTTGTATTCTTTATTGTAATCTTGCTACTTGTGGAAGGAGTAGTTGTAGGTGGAGTAGTTCCTGAATTTGAGCTAGTTGTACGAATTAAGTCTTTTTTAGGAGCTGTTTTGGTTTTAATAATAGTATAAGGAACACATCTAGCCACTCCACAATCACAAACTACTTTTTGAATAGTAACAGTATGATCAGTAAAACAATCATTGGCATTAAATACACGTACTGTATATTGTTGTATTACAGCAGTTGGGTTAGGAACATCGTTTCTAAGCACTCCATCTGTTGGTATTGCCGTTGAAGTTGCATACAATTTTCCGCCAGTATAAGTAGCTCCTGCACTAATGTCATATCTTAAATTTGAACCAAAACCTGCAAGTTTTATTGTTCCATCATTTTTAACCAAATCTTGGTCGCAAGTAGAATTTGTAGCAGTAGCAGTTATTCCTAATGGTCTGTCAAAAACAACAACATTTATCAATGTACTAGCAGAACATAAACCATTACTTACTTCTACAGTGTAAATTCCACCTTGAGCTGCTTGAATATTATTAAGCGGTACATTTTGTAATGACGATGTAAAGCCATTTGGTCCTGTCCAAGCATAAGTAGCAGTAGCAGGAGTAACAGAAAGCGTAACATTCGTACCAGCACAAACAGGTAAAGTAGAAGTTGTAATTACTGGATTGAGAACTGTACTAAAAGTAGCAGTCGCAGAAGTTCTGCTTCCCGCAGGCGATTCACAACCACTAAGTAAGTCTTTACACGCAACAAAATATGTTTTGGTTTCGGTTACTGGTACATTGAAGGGACTTCCTGTGTGTAAAATAGAAGATGATACTTGTGAACTATACCAAACTGGTATAAAACCCGCAGCACATGTCGCTTTTAAACCGAGGCTTCCAGCACCACAAACTACACCACCAGCCACTGTTGATTGTGAAGGAGCAGCGGGAGTAGTATTAACTGAAATTGTCACAGCAGTACGATTCGCTGAAAGTACTCCACAATTATTTTCAATTGGCTTACAACCTACAAAAAAAGTAATATTAGAAGAAGCATTGAATGAAAAACTATTTCCCGAACCTATTACTGTATTATCTGTTGATGAAGTGTACCACTGAGGAACTCCAACAGCACAAATAGCAGTTAATGAAGCAATTCCAGGGCTACAAAGTACTGCACCCGTTGAACTTGACACCTTAGAACTAAAGGCAGGAGTTGTAAAAGTGAAATCATTAAAGCATACATCTGAACCACTCCAAATACGAATTGTATATTTAGTGGCAGGCTTTAAACCTGTAAATGTTAAGGTTGTTGCTCCTGGAGCTAATGTTAGATTTGCTCCAGCTCCAAAAATAGGACTTGTTCCAAATGTTTCCCCTTCTTTAATACTAGCTTCAATTGTTTTGGTAGCATTGTAAACAAGATTTGAGATTGTTGCTGTGCCATTATTATTTGGTACAAAGTTAGTACAAGTACCGAGGGTAGTTGTAATATCATTAGTACTTATAGCAGGAGCATTACAGTCATTACATTTTAAATTACCACAAACAAATGCAATAGATTTACCTTGTACACCAGCGTGATAAGGAATGAAGGTACTGAAGGCATTCGTTGCTAAATCAAACTTGGTAACACAGTCGCCTTTATAACTTGTAATATATAAATCTCCATCAGGTCCAAAAGCCAAATCAAAAGCATCAACAGCACCACTGGTGATACCTGCATTTAAAGTAGGTCTTGGGAAATTAAAAGAACCAATAATAGCACCTGTTAAACTATTGTAATGAACTAAGCGATCGGCTACATTTAAGTCATCACTGGCTAAAATAGCCCATAGACTGCCATCATCTCCAAAGTTTATTCCTCTATAATTAAACCCTGCGGGTGCAGTTGCTAATAGTGTAGCAGCGCCTGAAAGCGAAGGATCTACGTATTCAATTGTACTTGTTTCGCCTGTTATATTCCAGTTTTTACTTACATATACTTTCCCTGTAGTTGGATGAATTGCAATTCCCCATAATCCAGCAATTTTATTATTGAAACTTGGCGATTCGTAATAATTTACAACAGTGTTAGTAACAGTACTTACTTTCGATATTCCGTTATAGCTTGTAACATACAAAAAGCTTTTATCAGGAGACATGGCAAGGTCTAACAAATCTTCTCCAGGTATTGGTATTGGTGCTAAAAAAACTCCTTTCGAAAAATCATAAACTACTATCTCTGATTGATTACAACATGTTGCCATATAAGCAATATTCTTGTCCGGATCTACAACAATACCTTCAGCTCCACCACCTTGGATTGAACATGCAATTGCGCCAGCATTTGGATTACTTGTATTACCATTTCCAAATTCAAATACTTCTGAACGAGTTAAAGCTTTATCTCCTGAAACTGGGACAACCCCAACAATCATATAGGTTTTATCACATCCAACTGGAGAATTCTGAGCTTTCAGGTGTAGTGAAGAAAAACTCAAACACAACAACATAAAAAAACTAAAGATATTTCTAAATGCATGTATTTTTTCTGATGAAAGTAAAGGCATTATCATCACTTGATTATTTATGTTTTGTCGGAAAAATATGCCAATCATTTTTATTGACAGGCAAAGGTCAAACAAAGTCTTGAATACTTTTATTAACCATGAGTTAAGATTTTTCATCATTTTACGATTGTATTTGTTCCCCCAATATATTTTATTAATACAGTTAAAGCCTATTTTTTGATTATATTCCAAGGTAATGAATTGATATTTTTACCTATTTTCTTACCTTCTACTAAACCCACTTCATTGTCTTGACGAGTATGAATTCCTCCATACAAACGTGACATTGCAGATTCTTCAGCAGCAGCCCAAAATGAGTTAAAGCTTCTCGCTTTGTATTCTACTGACCTTTCTAAATCTTTGGGTCTGCCAACGTGTGAGTCATCTATAAATTTAAAACTTGTTCCATACAACTCTGTCAATACTGTTGCTGTAGCGGCACTTTGTACTGCATGACCCGAATAATAAGCGGGGAATGGTGGCTCTGGCCAATATAAATCCCAATTTCTATCAATATTATAATAAATAAAAGAATATGGTCTTTCTGCGTTGTAAATAAACTTTATTTTCCAGCAATTGATAAAAGCATCAGCTACTGCCATTCCTACTTTAGCATAGGTTTCGGCTGCTTTGAACAAATCTGGTTTAGCCGTTTTTACTGCTAAATTAGCTAAGTTATACGAGTGCCCCGGAGGTGAAAATGTTTGAGAAGGATCGTCTCCCCACCAATTGGCAATTTCTTTTTCCTCTTGAGTCAATGTTTTGCGTTTTGTATATACTTCATACATATAAGCATAATATTTAGAATCAGGCTTAAAGTCATACTTTATCATTTCAGGAATCGGCAGTACACTATTCGTTGGTGAAAAAGTTCTGTTTTTTCCCCAATAAGGATGTAATGGCATCGCCACAGCCGACTGTCCTCTAGTTGGAGCTTTCCACAGACCTTTACCAACAGGTACTTTGTAAGTGCTATCAAAATTTCTTTTATAGCCTTCATGTCCTCCATCCGTTTTTGACCATTCAAAAATAGCCTCCGCAATTGCCTGACCAAATAATTTTGAACGTTCAGCTACTTTTCCATCTGTTGTTTTAAGCTCATTTTGATATATCGCTTCTTCCAGAGAATCTATTCTACTAATATTTTTTGGTGCAGATTGCTTATACAGTTTTTTCAAAAGGAAGGCTTGCCCTGCATTTAATGAAAGTGCCCAATTATAAACTTGTCCTTTTTCAGGCTTAGGCAATTCGGCTAAGCCTTTTAATGTACCTACTAAAGATTTTTTCTTTGCTTCTCCTGCTACTACACATTCATACATTGTTAAACCCAAATATCCCAGTGAACGAGAACCATAAGTTGGCGAACCTCCGGGTGTATTTTTCATTGTTTTCAACGACATTTCTCCCCATTTCAAAGCTACTTCAGATGATACAAACTCATTTTTGGGAATATACTTTGGGACATTAAGACTAAAATATCTTATTTCACTAAACGATGCTTCACTTTTATTGATTGATAAAAAATACAATGACAAAATAATAATGCTCATAAAAACGCTAGTTCTGAGCATATTTTTTTCAAAAAAGACATCCAACAAACCTTTGTTGAATACAATATTTTTTTTCATCAAACTGAAAAATACCATAAAATTGTTTTAAATAGAGATTGTAAATACTATTAAATAGGATTCTTTATGTTTTGGATACATTCGCCATCGTAATGTATTAGTACGAAACTAATGTATTAATCTTTAAAAACTAGCTAAAACCATGCCAAATTACTTTAAAATATACTTACTGTTTCAATCTAATTCTTGTTTTAGGTTTTTTTCGTAGGAATGAGGCATTCTGTTGATAGATGATAAAATACTGTGTCTTTTGGTAAAATTTGTATCAAAAAAAATCCCCTTGCCTATCAAGCAAAGGGATTTTAGATTTAGTATAATGGATTTTGAATGAGATTCTTATTTTTATTCATTTCATCTAGTTTGATGGGCAGAAAGTAAGCTCTATCTTTCCAGTTTCTATCCTGAACATCAATGACTTTGAAAGTTGGCGTATTTGATGTTGTTTTATCTGGATTCAGTGGATAACGAATTTCAATTCCCTTTGCATTATCAAAAGTACTTGGAGCAGTCATCCAACGACGTACATCAAAGAAACGATGGTCTTCAAATGCTAATTCTACTCTTCTTTCATTTCTGTAACGTTCTACCAATGCTTGTCCACTTTCGGTAATTTCAGGCATTCCTGCTCTTTTACGAATCATGTTAATATACTGACGAGCTTCTGCATCTTGCCCAAGACCAATACAAGCTTCGGCATAATTTAGCACAACTTCTGTATATCTAATAAAACGCCAAGGCAAATCTTGTTTTACATATTGTGCATCAATTGTTTGGTCGATAAATTTACGTAGATAATATCCAGAATAAGTACCGTTCCAGTCTTCAATTGGACCTTTACGAGTATCAAGACCAGCGATTACATCTACAGAATTGGTTGAAGCATTCCACTTTTCCCAAAAACCTACTTGTATTACTCCTTTAGGGTCAGAAGCGGCTACATCCGATGGACGTTTTCTCCACTGAACTCCTTCATAAAGTATAGTTGCATAAAAACGTGGGTCACGATTTTTGTATGGATTTTTAGCGTGTTCGGTATTCGTCCAGCTAAATTTCGAACCGTCTTTCATTTCATAAGCATCTACTAACTGTTGTAATGGCGTATTACTTCCCCAGCCATGATAGCCATTCGGGTTGTTGAATAAGCCTGGATTATAACCGTCCCAGCTATCTTCTGTTTTAGGCAAAAAGAATCTCACGAAAATATCTTCTGTGTTTTCTTTCATTAAAAACATTTCACCATAATTTTTGGCTGTTGAATCGCCAGTGGCTGGAGTAGCTTTATAAATACTGTAAGCACCTAAATCCATTACTGCTTTAGCTGCATTTTTTGCCGCTAACCAACGTGCATTACGGTCACCACCTACATAACCTATTAATTCAGGATGAGCAAAACCACCTGCCCAAGTAGGAGTTTTGTTGTATAAATCACTTGCTGCGTGCAATAATACTCTTGCCTTCAATGCCAAAGCTGCTCCTTTCGTTGCTCTTCCTTTATCAGCACCAGTATTTACCAGTAATAAATTTTGTGCTGCTTTATCACAATCTTCAGCAATAAATTTAATACAGTTTTCATAAGTATCTCTAGCAGGCGTAAAATCATCCGATAATTTGTAGGCTTGCTTGATAATTGGCACACCACCATATACAGACACTAGGTTATTGTACAAATAGGCTCTCAAGAAATATACTTCGCCAATTAAACGCTTTTTAGTATCAGGATTATCAAATGGAGTACTTTCAATTTTTTCAAGGAAAAGATTACAAGCACGAATGTATTTGTAAACATTTTGCCAAATCATTCCTTTATAACGATTTCCAGACCAGAAATCCCAAACGGAATAATCACTGGCTGTTACTAAACATTTGGTAACATTGCTACTTCCAAAATCGGCATTATACATAGATTCATCACTTAATGATGCCATCATCATATTGCTAAAACCATGTGGAATGCCCAAGTAAATATTGTTTACAAAAGTGGTTACCAAAGCTGGGTCTTTCCATACGGCATCTTCTGCAAACTGATCTAAAGGTTGAATGTCGAGGTCATTTTTACACGAAATGGTGTTAAAAAGTACAAGGACACTTGTCAATAATATATATATTGTTTTTTTCATCTGATTAAATGTTTATGTATTGCTTTCAGTGAATAAAGTGTTCAACTGAAGAATAATTCGCTTTTCAAAAATCGAAATTTAGAATGTAAATGAAAGCCCAGTGTTAAACACTTTTTGAAGTGGATAACCTTGTCCGCTCCCGCTTCCCATCTCTGGGTCAAAGTCTTGATAATCTGGACTAAATGTCCATAAATTCAGACCACTTACATAAATTCTTGCGCCTTCTAAACCTAATTTTTGACTTAGCTTTTTAGGCAAAGAATAACCAAATTGAATATTTTTCAAACGGATATAATCAGTACTTTTCAAGAAATAAGTATTTCTGTTACTTACCCAATATTCATTGCTACGGTTGAAAGTTCTAGGACCTGAAGCATTCGGATTTTCTGAAGTCCAACGTTGGTCGTAGAAGCTTTTTAAGAAGTTACCGATTTCACCAGATTCTGTAGAAATATAATTGGTTGCCCCGAAAGCTCCTTGAAACAAGATACTTAGGTCAAATTGTTTATAACGAAGATTGGTTGAAAAACCAGCAGTAAAGCGAGGAATATTACTTTTTCTACTTCTCACACGGTCGTTGCCATCAATTTTTCCATCTTTGTTTACATCTTCAAAAATTACATCACCTGGTCTTGCATTATCCCAGTGCGGATACGAATCAACCGAAGCTTGGTCTTTGAAAATACCAATAGCATTGTAATATAAATCTGCGTTAGGGTTTCTTGGGTCAGTAGGAATTGGGTAACCCGTAGTTTTTTGATAATCTGGAGAACCCGGTGCTTCATCCCAGAATACAATTTCATTTTTAGAATAACCTCCGTTCGCACCGATTTGGTAAGTTAATTCACCCGCTTTGTTGTGATAATTAATATCAAATTCAAAACCAGAGTTAGCTACTTTTCCTATGTTTTCGCTTGGTAAAGTCAATCCCGTTGATGTTGGAACAGAAGCATTTCTTGGCCATAAAATTTGTGACCGAGTATTGTAAAAATAATCTGCCGAGAACGAAAGTTTATCTTTCAGCAATTGCATATCAAAACCAATATTTGCTTGGTTGGCTACTTCCCAAGTCACATTCAAATTAGGAATACGAGTTTCGTAAAGGGTTTTGTTCTCTTGGTCTATTCCTAAAATAAGGGGCTGAGGAACGCCTCCGCTGTTCGCAAAAAAACCATAAGAAGATAGGTATTGCCATTCTGCAATGCGGTCGTTACCAGTTTGTCCCCACGAAGCACGCAACTTCATGTTTTCGATAAATGATACTTTATCTTTCCAGAATTCTTCTTCAGAAAGTCTCCATCCCAAAGAAACACCTGGGAAAAAACCATATCTTTTATCAGCAGGGAAGATGTACGAACCATCATAACGCCAAACAAATTCAGCTAAATATTTTTCTTTGAAATTATAATTTACACGACCAAAGTAATTTCTACGAGCATTCTGAGAAGCAGAACCATTATTATCTTTTTGTAAATCTCCCCCTGCAAAAAGTTGATCTAATGCCGTTGAAACAAAGTATCTACGATAAGCCGAGAATTTATCCATTTGTCCAGAACGAGATTCCGTACCAACCATGAATTTCAAATAATGATGTTGCCCGATTGTTTTCTCATAATTCAACAAAGCATTCATCAAAATGGTATGATTATCCTCCATTTGTTCCGTTAAACGAGCATCATCAAAACCTTTTTTGCCTTTAATTAACACTGGTTTTCCACTGGCGTCAACCGTTTGTCCATCCCAAGAATATAAGTACCAAGGCGTTTCAAATTTCTTGTCAAAACGTAAACCTTTATCAATACTAGCAGTTGTTAATAAAGACAGACCTTTCACCCAAGGAATCTGAATATTCAATTTCATATTACTGTTTAAGTAATACCATTTATCTTTATCATAACCCGTAGCATCGGTACTTACTACAGCTGGGTTATCACCATATTCAATGTCTGGTCCTGGTGTTCCATCTGGCCAATAAGCAGGCAAATTAGGTTTTCCACGCATTACCATTCTGAAAATACTTCCAGCAGAACGAGTTGGATAATTTCTATCTTCCATTCTACCCGAAACATCAAAACCAAAGCTGATATACTTGTTAATATTGGCATCAATATTACTTCTAAAATCATACTGATTATATTTCGTTCCGCTGTTTTTATAATAACCATCTTGGCTTTTAGCACCAAAAGAAACGAAATATTTGAAGTTTTCGCTACCGCCAGAAATACCAATATTAGCATAATTTTGTAAAGACCAAGGCTTTAAAACTGCCCCAAACCAATCTGTATTCGGGTAACGCCAAGGGTCTGAACCATCGCTAAATTTCTGGATTTCTTGAGGAGTGAATCTTCCTGTTCTACTAGCATAAGTATCTATTTCATTCAACATCGTAGCATATTCAGCTGCACTTGCCATTGCAGGCAAACGAGTTGGCTGTCCGTAGCCTTGATTTAGATTGAAAGTAATGGTTGGTTTTCCGCTTTTTCCACGTTTTGTCGTTACTAAAATAACACCATTGGCAGCTTGCGCACCGTAAATTGCCGCAGAAGCATCTTTCAAAATGGTTACGCTTTCAATTGTACTTGGGTCAATTCTTTCTAATGAACGCCCAGGAACACCGTCAACAACCACTAAAGGATTATTATCGCCTAAAGTATTCACCCCTCTAATTCTCAATGTTGAGCCATCGTTACCCGGCTCACCACTTGAAGTAACAGCCACTAAACCCGGCAAACGCCCAACTAAACTATTACTTACGTTGATAGAAGGCGATTGCACAACATCTGAACCTTTTACTGATACTACAGAACCTGTAACGGTTACTTTTTTCTCAGTTCCGTAACCCACCACCACAACTTCATCAAGCGACTGTGTGTCGTTTGCCAAAGTGATGTTTAAGACTGATTTTCCACCAACAGTTATTTCTCTTTTTTGGAAACCAATTGAACTGAAAATTAATACAGTATTATTGTCTGGCACTGAAATTCTATACTGTCCTTTTGCATCAGTAATGGCACCTCTTTGTGTGCCTTTGATAAGGATATTTACACCCGGCAATGCCTGACCTGCTTCGTCTGTTACCGTACCTGTTACTGTTTGTTCAGCAATTTCGATGCTTAATACTTCATTGTTTTCTTGAAGATTACTGGCAGAATTGGCATTTCCAGCTGAACGATTGATAATAACCATTTTACCTGATACCTCATACGTAAGGTGCAAAGGTTTGAAAAGATTATCAAAAATTTTTGATAATTGAGCGTTCTGGAAATCAACTGTAATTTTGCGATTAGATTGAATAAGCTTTGAACTAAATACAAACTTAATGTCCGTTTGCTTTTCAATTTGTGTTAGTACACTTCTCATGCCTAACTCCTGAGCTTGCAACGTTACTCGTTGATTGAGAACGTTTTGGGCATTAGTATTACTCGCAAAAGTTGAGCTCATGAGCCAGATTGCAAGAAAAACTTGAGTGAGTGTAATTTTCATAGCCGTAAGTAGTAACTTATGGATTTGTAATGTTTTTTTCATACATTTGGAGATGTTTTGTTTAGGTTGAATTTGAGCAAAACAATTCCCGCACTTTACCTTGTAAAGTGTTCATTGGCTGGAACCAAAAGGGGAACTTTAAGGTCGGTAATGCTGGAACATTGCCGACTTTTTTTGTGAGGACGGGTTTTAGTTTTTCATTGAGTTAAATAGTATTGGTTTAATTTATAATTGATTTAGTTTAAGGTCTCTTTTACTTACAGCCTTTGCTGTAAATTACAATTTGCCCGTCTAATATTTCGTAACGAGCTTCTACTCCTTTGCAAATAATATCAAGCTTATCAAATAATTGTAAGTCGGTCAATGATGCTGTTAATGGGCAATTGGATAATAGTTCTTCATCAAAAACAATATTGATACTGTAAGCTTTTTCTAAGGTTTGTAGCACTTCGCTTACAGGTGTATCTTCAAATTCAAACTGCGGTTTGATATTCTTTTTGATGGTAATAGTTGGTAATTCTACCAATAATTTATCCATTCTCACTTCTTCACGAGCATAGACTATTTTTTGATTAGGCGTCAATACTACTCCTTTTAATTCTCTACTTGTAGCTTTTTCCTCAACTCTTGCATCCGACTGTGCAAAAACTGATACTTTCCCTGTTTTTACTTCAACCGTTACTTCTTTTTCTTTATCATAAGCACGAATGGTAAAACTTGTACCCAATACTTTGGTTACCAATCCATTAGCATATACTAAAAATGGCTTTTCTGGATTTTTCGTTACTTCAAAAAAAGCTTCTCCAGAAAGATATATTTCACGAGTATTACCAACAAAATCCTTTGAATAACTAATTCTACTTCCTTTTTTGAGCAGTACCAAACTTCCATCTATTAATTGAATCGGTAAAGCAATGTCATTTTCATTCTTTACTTCTATCAACTGATTGGTGCTGGCTGCAACATATTTTTCATAAACACCTTTAGGCTGAATTGAATGATGAAAAATCTGTTGATAACTAATACTCACGCCAATAATCAAAACTATCAATGCTGCTATTTTAAGCCACTGGTTTTGTTTGGTATAGAACAATTTTATTTTTTTAGTTGTACTGTTGGCATTTTCATCTATTTTGGCAATGGTTTGGCTTACTAATTCATCTACTTCTTCATTTTCAAAAGCGACATTTTTAATCACTAATGCTTGAATAATTGATTTAGCTTTATCTACCTGAGCTGTTTTGTCAGGATTTTCTTCCAACCATTTTTCCCAAAAGGCATTCACTTCTCTGTTTGGACTTAATACCCAAATGCGGAAATTAATATCCCAAACAAAGTCCTCTGTATCGAAGTCACGATAGTTTTTCATATAGCTTAATAATACCTTTCTATATAGCGTTAGACATCAATGGCATTCAGATACCATGAATTATTAAAAAAAATATCAAAAAAATTAAATTATTCTATTTTGAGCCTTTTTATTGGAACAAAAAGGGGAACAACAAGGCAATGAACTCGGTAGTCCAGTATTTTTTGAGTTGCTTAATTGCCATTTGAAGAAGATTGGAAGCAGTCTGCGGAGCGATGTCCATAATTTGAGCGATTTGTTCACGCTCTAATTCTTGAAAAAATTTAAGATAAATAACTTCTTTTTGTCGTTTAGGTAAAGTTTCTATGACTTGTTTGATGCGCTGAGTCAATACCAAACTTGTTTCATCTTGAATAAACTTTTCTTCGATAGAAAACTCAATATCAAAAATATCATTTGCTTCAGTATAAGGGTCAGAATAACGTAATTGTAAAGAAGCTCTGTGAATTCGTCTTCTCAACGAAGCCATTAAATAAGGTTTAACAGCAATATCATCTGACAGATGTTCACGTCTTTCCCACAATTGTAAAAATAAATCTTGGATACAATCTTTGATAAATTCTTTATCCTTCGAAAACTTAGTTCCATAATGAAATAAAGACGAAAAATTAGCTTTCATCAAGGCTTCAAATGCCAATTTATCCCCTTCAAGAAACCGCAACCACATCAATTGGTCTGTATAGTTTTCTGGATTAAGATTTGATAATTTCATAGACAAGAGGACAAAGACAATTATGTTGACTGTTAACAACAAATGATAACTGTGGAAATTTACAAATAAATATTGAAATGTTCACAAACTTTCACATCTTAAAGGATTAATCAAAAAAAAATAGATATAAAATTGATAAAATAATAAAAAGCTCACCCAACTTTTTTATATCCATTTCATCTACGTTAAAATAAGTAATTTCATCAAAAACATAAACCTATCATTCAAAATGTAAAAATTTTATTTAATACTCTTTGGACTAAAATATAATTATTTGAAAACTCAATCTGAAATTATAAAACGTTGTTTGAAAGGAGATGAAAATGCCTTTAGCACAATCTATCATCAATATGCTTCAAAAATGATGGTTGTTTGTATAAGGTATTCTCATGACCGAGAAGAAGCTAAAGATCTTTTACAGGAAGGGTTCATTAGGGTTTTTCAACACCTCAATCAATTTAAAGGAGAAGGCTCATTTGAAGGTTGGATTAAAAGAATTATTGTGAATGTGGCCTTAGAATTCTACCGAAAAAATACTAACCAACGACAGCTTTATGAAATTTCCTCCGATTATGAAGAACAACATCCTATTTCATCAGAAGACATTCTAAGTAATATTCATGCGAGAGATTTACTCAACTTAGTTCAGAAACTTCCACCAACTTATAGAATGATTTTTAATCTTTACGAATTTGAGGGTTTTAAACACCAAGAAATTGCAAATCAATTAGGAATATCAGAAGGGACATCGAAATCTAATTTATTTGATGCTCGTAAAATTTTACAACGTTTGGTTTCAGAAATGATGAAAGAAATAAAATATTAACAGCAATGAACGAACAAGAATCAGAAGATATAGGAAAGGTTTTTAAAAATGCTATTGAAGAAATATCAATGGCACCTCCAAATGGTGTTTGGGAAAGCCTCCGTCTGTTGGCATTACAGACTCAACTAGCACGATACAAAGGTTTTACTAAATGGATAAGTATTTATTCGAGTATCATTACGATACTTTTGGGTGGAGCAATTTATCTTTTATTACTAAAGAATTCGGAAAGCCCAGCCACCAAAATACTTTACAAAAATCAACTTGTTAATATTCATGACTATGATACTGTTTTTGTGGATAGAGTAAAATATGTTTATGTAAAAGAAAAAAATGATGCCATTTCAGAAGATATTTCATCTAAAAATCTGACAAATACTTTAGAAGTAAGTAAAGGAGACAACTATTCTCTTCAAAACCAAACCATTCATAACAATCTAAAAGTAGTTGCCGATGAACAAAACTTTACTTTAACAAATAAGGATTCAAAGCATTCAAAAAATAATATCCCACCTTTTGGCGAATCCGCAAATTTAATCAATTCCAACAATGAATCTATATCGCTAGAATTAGTAAGGATTCCATTAAAAAAGCTTGATTACAAGCCGATTAATGGCTATTTCAATACTCTTAAAATAGCTTATCATCAATCAAATAAACCTAATCCAGAAGTAACTATTGAAAAACCAGAAAAACCTAAAATACCATTGATGAACAGAATTGCTGTTTCTGCTTTTTATTCGCCAGAGTACAGTAATTTAACCGTTTATCGCTCTGAACCAGAAGCTTTTAATTATGGAAATGAGCAAATAGCACAGTCAAATTCTTATGGTTTAAGAGCAAGTATTGACATTAATCCTAAGTTGAGTATTTTGACAGGTATTGAATGGGCTAATATTCAATTTGCAAGTTCAATCAGGAAATTTCCAATTCAAGCGGAATCAGTCAATGGACAAGTCTCTTACTTGTACAAAACAGTATTTGGTGTAGCTACAATTCCAACGGAAGAAATGACAACTGTTCCTGCCATTGGTAATCCTATTACTTTAGAGTCGGAGGATGAGCATACTGTTGGTTTTATCAGATTACCATTATCTTTTCAATACAATGCTTTTCAGTGGAAATTAAAAAAGGGAGGACGTAACCAACGGTATTTATCCTTATATGGAATCGGAGGAATTAGTTACAACTTACCATCTCATCAAAAATTGAACGTAGAAATATATGAAGCAGATGGTCATGACTTTTACACAACACTTGGAAATTTCAACAATACACAGTCATTTTGGGCATATAATTTAGCATTCGGCGCCTCCATAGATTTAACACATAATGCTTCTTTTTGGATTGAGCCAAATTATAATAAAACGATAGACAGTTTTGTACGTGATTTACCTTTAAAGTCATATATCCACAACCTTGGTGCAAAATTTGGACTAAAATGGCATTTTTAATGTCTTATAGAATTTAGAAAAAACGATAAATAAATGCGTTAGTGTGATTTCTGGCACTAACGCATTTATTTTTTTGCCTTTACCCAACCTTTTTTTTCAATTCTCATCTTATCTGAAATAACAAAACAAAACCACATTAACTTTCTTCCAAATGAGTAATCAAGAAAAAATTAATCGTAACGAATTTTTAAAAAGTTTAGGCGTAAAAGGTGCTGCTCTTCTCGCTATTTATTGCACGGGTTCTAGCCTAACTTCTTGTAAAAATGAATCTAGCATCAGTCCAACACAAACAGGCGAACTCCTCAATTTAGATTTAACTAGTACAGTAGCGTCGGCTTTAAAAACTGTTGGTGGATACATCCGACAAAACAATGTGGTTGTCGCCAAAGTAAATGCGACTGATTATGTTGCCGTTACACAAATCTGTAGTCATGAAGGTAAAAGTGAAATTACTTTCACCAATAATCAATTTTATTGTACTGCTCATGGTGCTACATTCAATACTTCAGGAAAAGGACTTAATGGAAATGGAAGTGGTGGCATCAAAGTATTTAAAGTAAGCATTACTGGAAATATCTTGACGGTAAGTAATTAGTCTCTCTTTAAGTTCATATTAATGCTATAAAATTGCTTTATGAAAAGGTTCATGCTAACGGTGATTTTTTTATGGATTCAATATTTCAAGAATTTTCAGTTTTGATAAAAATGCAAATAAGACACACAAATAAACAAATGAAGATACTCATCAATATCCTACTCATCATTTTAATGATTCAAGCAAGTTCGTTTGGTCAAGTATTTATGACACTCAATGGTCAGACAAGTTTTTTCTCTGAAACTCCTTTAGAAAATATCAGTGCAGAAAATAAAAGTACCTTGGTTGCTTTGAATATCACAACAAAAGAAGTTGCAGTAAGAATACAAAATGTGGCTTTCAAATTTCAGAACAAACTGATGGAAGAGCATTTCAACGAAAATTATATAGAGTCAGAGAAATATCCACTCAGTGTATTCAAAGGAAAAATAGTCGAAAACATTGATTTACAAAAACAAGGTACTTATCAAGTGTCTGTGAAAGGAATTTTAGATATGCACGGTGTAAAACAAGAGCACATTATCAAAGCCCAAATAATTGTTGACTCTGAAAGTATAAGTGTAACTAGTGATTTCAATGTAAAACTACAAGACCATAAAATTGACATTCCAAAACTTGTATTTGAAAAAATAGCAGAATCAATAGCTATTAAAAACAAATTTACATTAACTCCTAAAAAACTCTAATCATGAAAAATTCAAGTTTTATCGCCATACTTTTTATGATTGGGTTCTTTACAATTGGATGTAAAAACTCAAAAGGTGACCCCGCACCAACAGATATTGCAACACCAGCAAATCCAACTGATATTACTTCAGGCAATTCTACAAATCCAAGTAGTAATACTGGAGGAACTGGCACTGCCAATAATTGTGGAAACACAACTGCCAATGTTTCCAAAGGAGATTCTGTTTGCTTCAATACACAAATTCTTCCTTTTTTCGTAAGTAATTGCGCTACTAGTGGCTGTCATGATGCCAAAACTCGTGCAGATGGTTATGAGTTTACCTCATACGCCAAGATTGTTCAAAAAGGTATCACCGCTGGCAACCCTAGTAAAAGTAAGCTTTATACTGTAATGATTAAAACAGATGTGGATAGGATGCCGCCAGCTCCTTCCCAAGCTTTGTCCAAAGTACAAGCAGATATGATTGCCAAATGGATTACACAAGGGGCAAAAAATGTAGATTGTGCTGTAGTTGTTGACACTCAAAATGTTACTTTTTCAAAAACAATCATGCCTTTGTTATCTACCAATTGTTTAGGATGCCACAAAACGGGTTCTATTTCTGGAGGAATAAATCTTGAAAACTATACCAATGTAAAAATTTATATAGATAATAAAAGATTATTTGGCGCAATTAATAATTTAACGGGATATTCCCCGATGCCACCTATTGGTAAACTAACAGATTGCCAACTAGCTGTTGTGAAAAAATGGATTGATGCAGGTGCAAAAAATGATTAATATTTAAATGCGTGTTCTCAACATGGGTCACCCTAATTTTTTATAAAAAAGAGCCTTCTTAAAGGGTTCAAGCAAAAGCTTAATGTAGCTAAAATATTTCGTTCCTAACGGAACGAAAATCAAACAAAAATTGGTATAACTTCTGTTTAAGAATAAATATACTTTACTGTTTGTACAATTGAAGTAATGATAATAACAATTAAAACGATGTACCTGAACACTGTTTGAGGAATTTTATTGATAATTTTTTTCCCAAGCCAAGTACCTACAATACTAATGATTAACAAAAAAGGAATAGTAAATAAAAATTCTGTAGCCATATAACCATTCAAAAAATAGACCACTGCTCTACTTGAATCAACACCTAAATCTATTAATGCAGAAGTAGCGATAAATATGTTTTTCTCAAGATTAAAAGCCATTAGTGTAAGTCCACGAATTGCGCCACCAGTACCAATCAAACCTGCTAAAAAGCCAGAAATGCCTCCTCCTAAAAAAAGACTTTGGTTAGTCTGTGCTAAGGTTTTTTCTGAATAAATAAGTAGAAAAACAGATAAACCTATCAGTAGAATACTCATCAATAATTCGATTTCTCTCTGACTGATGTATTTATTTAAAATAGCTCCGATAATGACAAAAATTACTGCAGGAATACCCAATTTGAAGGCAATATTTTTATCAATCCCTTGTCTGAAAAGTACGATTTTGGAAATATTACTAAAGACATGAAACAATGCTGTGATGCCAAGTACAACTTTAAAATCAAAAAAAAGTGAAGCAATTGGTACAAACAAAATTGAAGAACCAAATCCACTAACAGTTCCGATTACTTCGCTTATTAATGCTAGTAGATAAAAAAGGTAATATTTTTCCATACTCAATTCGCTAAATGTTCACTAAGATAGTGAATCGCAGCATGAATGCCTGTAAATCTTGGATTTATATTATCAGCAGTTAATCAGGCTATTTCACAATAACATTATTTTACTGATAAAATCTTAAACTCTGTCCTTCTGTTTTCTTGATGCTGTTCTTCACTACAAGAAACGCCATCTACACATTCGTTTATCGGCTCAGTTTCGCCATAACCTCTAGCCATTAATCTACTTGTATCTATACCATTTTCAACTAAAAAATCTACTACAGCCTTAGCTCTTTTTTGGGATAATTCTAAGTTGTAACTCGCACTCGAACGTGAATCTGTATGCGAACGAATCTCAACTTTCATGCTTGGATATTTTTGTAGAATTGGTAAAATTGTTTTTTCTAATTCATGAGCGGCATCTGTACGTATAAAAAATTTATCTCTATCATAGTAAATATTTTTCAGCCTAATCACATCTCCTTTGGCATACATTTTCTGTACATTTTGAAGCGGAGAGGCATTGTTTTCAGTACTTTTAATTACTTCGTTATTGGTAGCGTAATTGTCTTTTTCAGCGATTAATTTATTTTCAGTATCAGGTTTTACTTCAAATTCATAGCCACCATCTTCTCCTGTAATTACGGTTTGTTTGGTTTTATCTTTCTGGTTTTCTAAAGTTACCTGTACGCCTGCAATCGGCTTTTGATTTACTTCAGACTTTACAATTCCTTTTAAAACAGAAGTATTCGATTTTTCAAGATAAATGGCTAAAGTTGTATTTTGAGCCGTATTACTTCTTGTAGAAAAAGTAATAGCATTCATCAAATAGCCTTCTTTAATGGCTTTGAATTCATATTCAGAAAGCGATTGTAAACAGATTGACATCAAACCAACTGAATTGGTTATTTTCAATTCCTGATTCTCTCCATTTATCACACTTCTAATGTCCACATCTGCCAAAGGCAATTTGGTTAAAGCATCATAAACAACGATATTGAGTGGATGGCATTCTTTTTTGAAACTATAAATATTATCATCATGAATTCCCTTTTTTCGGTTGGAAGAAAAGTAACCTGAGTTTCTGCCACCATCAGTAATCAGTCCGAAATCATCTTTTTCAGAGTTTAGCGGTGCGCCAACATTCACGACAGTTTCACTCAATTTCCCATCTTTGTATTCTGCGAAAAAAATATCCAAACCTCCCAAACCCTCATGACCATCTGAGGCAAAATATAAGTTATTATTTTCATCCACAAACGGAAACATTTCATTGCCTTCAGTATTAATTTCTCTACCTGCATTTATTGGTTTTCCCCATTTGCCATCGTTATATTCAACTATATAAATGTCGGTTCCACCAAAACCTCCGGGCATATCTGAAACGAAGTATAATTTTGTATTATCTGCATTCAAAGCAGGATGCCCGCACGAAAACTCATCATTATTAAAAGGCAATTCTTTTACATTACTCCAACTTTCTTTATTCAAATTGGCTGAGTACAATTTCAAGCGATTTGTACCATCTTTTGATTCTCTGGCTCTCCCTTTGTTATAATTATTTCGGGTAAAAATAACTTTCTTACCATCTTTAAAAAAACTTACTGGTCCTTCGTGATACTTCGTGTTTAGAATTCTGCTGAAATCTTCAATCTTGGATAAAGGCGATTCCTGTACTGGCGTTTCATTATTACTTGCCGACATTCCACCCACTGCTGAAGCTGATTGCAAACCCATTTTTGAAGACAAAAGAGCAGTATCAGCTACGAAATAGAGATTCAAAAAAGGTGTTTGATTCCAACCAAAAACACGTTTGATAATTCCTGCTTCGTCACGAGCAGAAGAAAAAACCAAACCACCATTATAATACATCGGGCTAAAATCTGCTTGGCGAGAATTAATAGACAGGTATTCTACTTTGTAAGAAGATGAATCACGATAAAAGTGGCTCATATCCATGTACGAAATCGTAAATCGTTTACCTCTTAAATCGGCTTTTTGTTTTTCACCATACAAAGAGTAATATTTCTGAGATTCACGATATTTCTGATTGGAAGCCAATGCTTGAGCATAATACAAATAGTGCTCGCTTTCAACATCTGGAAAATCTTTGATTAAATTAGAAAATACCCTTTCTGCATTACGAGTATCCTGTATTTTACGATAGGAAAAAGCTAGTTTTTTTAAAACTTCTAATTTGACTTTAGGGTCTTTATTTTCTTTTAGAAAGTCCTCATATTGTCGAATTGCTTCAAGATAGCTCAGTTTTTCAAACTGATAATTAGCCTCTTTAAGTTTAGTTTGAGCATACAAATTCCCAAATGTGCAGATAAAAAACACAGATAAAAGCAAACGTATTTTAAGGATTTTGTTGTTCATTAATCAATTAAAGATTTATTGAATAGATTAGGCGTTTAAGTCTGATACAATATTCATTGCAAAAATGACAAATAACGTGCCAAAACTAACATAAGATTTTTAGCTTTCCAGCTTAAAGTCAATAAAAAAGGTTTGGATTAACTCCAAACCTTTTTTATTGACTTTTTAATGAACGATTAAATTTTCACCGCTTGACGAGCAATTAATTTCCAATCATTTTTTGTTTTTTGAAACACCAATAAAATTCCCAATTTCACAGTTCCAGCCACACCACGATTGTTGGTTTCAGCATATAACTTATGACGAACAACAGCAGTTTTTCCGAATATTTTAATGGTTTGTTCGGTCAAATCCATTGTTTTGAAATCTGAATCGCCATTCATCAAAGTTTCGATTAAATGAGCTTTGCCTTCTAAACTTCCACCAGAGTGCCCATAAGTTAATCCTTCATCAAGAATTTTCTCTAAAGTAGCTTTATCAGCATCAACCACTGCTTTTCTGAAAGTTTCAACAGCCGCTCCTACTTTAGCTTCTTCGTCAGATTGTGCTTGGCTAAGCCCAACTGTTCCCAATAAAATGGTGCCTAATATCAATAATGTTTTCATTAGTTCAAGGTTTTTGTGCTTTTGCACATTATGTATTGTTAATTACTTTTTAGCATTGCTTTTTAATAACCAAACGGCCAAGTTTTTTGCTGCTTTGAAGTTTTCAAACTCCATTGGCAAACGTTTTCCGTTTAAGTATTCATTGTAAATCCAAGGATCACCAATTGCAAAAACAGTTCCTTTGCCAACTTTAGCTACCGCCATAATATTATCATTTCCTTCAGTTACAACCGCTTTCGCAGGTGTTTTTACCGATAAAACAGATAGCTCTTTTACAAATACTTTGCTCACATCCTTAAAAATACTGTGGTTGGCAGGAATCGTTACTTTTCCTTGTTCGTACACATTATTTTTTACCATGTTGATACTTTTTCCAGTAAACTGAATACCAAATCTAGCCGCTAATTTATTGAAATGAGGCAATTCTACATTAGCAGAATCGTTTGCCATCAATACTAAATTTCCACCTGCTTTTACCCAATTTTCAATCGCTGCAATGTCTTGTGCATCTACATAGTTAGGGTTTGGTGTTTCTTTTTTAGTATCTGGGTCAACGATGATATACACATCTAAACCTTTCAAAGTATTGGTAGTTGGAGCAGCTGAAACTGTTTTTAATTCTGCACCGTAGTTTTCAAAAATACTTCCTAATAAGGTAAAACCAGAGTCTTTTCCATCATACCAAGTATAGTGATAAGGTTCGGTAATGCCTTCACGAGTAGTACGCATTTCGTGGTTGAAGTAATTATCTAAACCTACTTTTTTACCTTTACCAACTGCTAAATCTTCTGCGATTTCCATTTCAACACTTGCCATGATAAATGGTGCCATTCCTTTTAAATCATCACGACGGATTGGTTCTTTCAAGTAATATTCATAACTACCATCACGGTATGGATTTCCACCTAAACCACTTACAAGTACTACTTTTTCTAAGTGATTGATGCCGTTACTTTCTGTAGAAATAAAGTTTCTTAAAATTCCATCATACCCTTTTTTAGCATTCAAAGAATAAGATTTATCGATATAACCCATTCTAACACCTTTTGCCAAACCATAAACCATCATTGAAGAGCCAGAAGCTTCTAAATAATTGCCTTTACCGTTTAATTTATCCACAACTTGGTACCAGCAGCCTTCTTTAGGGTCTTGGTATTTCACAATTGCAGCTGCTAATCTTTGATAAATCGCTATTAATTCATTGCGTTTAGGATGTTCTTTCGGGAAAGTATCCAACACATCGGCTAAAGCCATAATGTACCAACCGATTGATCTTCCCCAGAAATTTGGCGAACGTCCAGTAGTTTTATCTGCCCATTTTTGTTCACGACTTTCGTCATAACCATGATACAATAAACCAGTTTTAGCATCACGAGCGTTTTTTTCCATCCAAATAAATTGGTTGGCGATGTCATCAAAATTCTGTGGTTGATTAAACGCTTTGCTGTATTCTGCATAGAAAGGTTCTACCATGTACAAACCATCCAACCACATTTGATTTGGATAAATTTGTTTATGCCAGAAACCACCCTCTTTAGTACGTGGATGTTCAGAAAGTTGTTTTCTTAATAAATCAGCTGCCAATTTAAACTTTTCTTTTCCTGATTCACGGTAAAGCATTACCAAAGAACGACCGCCAGTGATATTATCAGAATTGAAATTATCGTATTTATAAGTTTTGATTTCGCCTTTATCGTTTACATAAGAATCCATATTGTTTAAAATGAAACGATAATATTTAGCATCACCAGTACGATACCATACTCTTTCAATAGCTTTTAAAAGAATGGCTTGTTCATAATCCCAACGAGCACGTTTTCCTTCTTCTTTGTAAGTAATAGAGTCTTTATGAACGTCTAGCATAATATCTGCCATTCTTTCAGACCACTTCATTTGTGCCAAAGAAGTATTCGAAAAGAAAAGACAAATCCCAGCAAGAATCACAAAGTACTTGCTAAAAGTTGGAAGGGTAAAAAAGGGTTTTTTTTGCATTTTTTGATTAAATAATTATGTTTGAGGAACGCTAATGAATTTTGAGTTAATACTGTACGAAGGATTAAATATATGTTCAAAATGTTTTTTAACTAATAATTTGCGGTAGCGGCAACCCTTGCGGTTGTCGTTTCATTCGAGGCAACTGCAAGAGTTTCCACTACATTTTATTTGAGATAAACAACAAAACATTTTGGGCTATTAAAACAGTTTTGTTCAGTAATCAGTCAAACGACAAAATTAAAATGAGTAATTCATTGATTTATAAATTATTAACCGCTAAACTACTCATTCACTAAATCACCATTCATTCAATTCCTCAATTACTTAAATTTCTACTTGTTCGTTCTTTGGAGCGAAAAAGTGCATAATAGCCCAAGCTAAAATATAAGCACTTCCACAGAGTAAAAAGATAATATTGTAACCTGAATTAATATCGCCAGCGGCTTTGTAAGAATCCAATAATGAACCTACAATAACTGGGAAAATCATCCCTCCTACTGAACCCGCCATTCCGCCAATACCAATTACAGAACTAATTGCTTTTTTTGGAAACATATCCGAAGCTACCGTGTAAATATTAGCACTCCAAGCCTGATGCGCTGCTGCCGCAATACTGATTAATGCCACAGCTTCCCAAATATTTGTTGCAAAACGAGCCGCCATAATTGGCACCACGCAAATAGCAAAAATGAACATTGATACTTTTCTAGCTTTCGGAATTGCCCAACCTTTTTTGATAAAGTAACCAGATAAATATCCTCCGCCAATACTTCCAATCGTTGTTGCTGTATAGACCAAAATCAATGGCAAACTTGGTTTTTTCAAATCCAGATTAAAGGTTGTTGAAAAATACGAAGGCAACCAGAATAAGAAAAACCACCAAATTGGGTCAGTCAACATTTTTCCGAATACAAAAGCATACGTTTGTCTGATTCCAAAAAGTTTCAACCAAGCTACAGGCTTTTCATTGGCATTTACTTGTTCGGCATCACTATGAATATACTCATATTCAGCCTTTTCTAATTTCTTATGTCTTGATGGAATTTCGTAATAAATAATCCAGAAAATCAACCAAACAAAACCTATACCTCCAGTAATAATAAAAGCCATTTCCCAACCATAAGCCCCCAAAATCCAAGGCACCATGATGGGTGCAACTACTGCTCCGATGTTGGCCCCTGAATTAAAAATTCCAGTAGCTAAAGCTCTTTCTTTTTTAGGAAACCATTCAGCAGTCGCTTTGATTGCCGCAGGAAAATTCCCTGCTTCGCCTAAACCCAAAGCTGCTCTTGCTAAACCAAATCCGAAAGTACTTTTGGCAAAAGCGTGCGCAATCGCTGCAAAACTCCACATGATTACCGAAATAGTATAGCCTAATTTCGTGCCAATCTTATCAATAATTCCACCAAAAGCCATCAAACTAAGCGCATAAGCAGCCTGAAAGGCAATCACTATTCTGCTATAATCTGTTTCTGTCCAACTAAATTGTTTTTCTAAAGTTGGTTTCAAAAGACCTATCACTTGTCGGTCCAAATAATTTATGGTAGTAGCAAAAAAGAGTAAAGCAACTATTTGCCAACGGTACTTACCAATCGTCTTGTTCATTTTTTTGGGATTAGACTGTAAAATCATTTGATTAACATACAATGTTTCATCTGAAAAACGACATTAATCATGCTTTTCATTAAAGAGAAAAACACTTTACTTTTACTTGATTTCAAAAAAATGATTCTCAACGTATAAGTAATTTTAGTTTATTTTTCCCTTATAGTATCAAATAGATTTTTGAAAAAATTATCCTCAAAAAAACAAATTCAAGAAAACACATTACTAGATTATTTCAAGAATTAGCATTTTGTGCTATTTCTTGCTAAGTATAAAGGCTTAGTTAAACATATCTCTTAAAGTAGAAGGATACAAACATTTTATTGAATATTTTTCCCAAATCTTTTCGGGAACGTTGCCATTAATGTAAATTTATATTTCGTTGAGAGAAGCCAAAGCTATTTAACGGCAAGATTTAAATCAAAATAGAAAAATGCCAGCAGGAAAAGGGAAGAAAAAATTTGTACAATTCAAAGAAACAGCATTTTGGAACATATAACAATTAAAGATATCGCCAAAGCTTTAAATCTCTCGACTTCAACCGTTTCGAGAGCATTAAGAGGAAGCCATGAAATTAACCCAGACACCAAACGTTCGGTGATGGAATATGCCGAAAAATTCAATTATCAACCCAACCCAATTGCATTAAGTTTAAAGGAAAATAAAAGTAGGTCTATTGGTGTAATCGTTCCAGAAATTGATAATCCATTTTTCTCGCAAGCCATCAATGGCATTGAAGATATTGCTTATAATAAAGGTTATCAAGTAGTTATCTTCCAAAGTCATGAATCTTATGAACGAGAAGTAATTAATACACAGCATATTACTTCAAGACGTGTGGATGGTTTATTGATTTCACTTTCGGGACAAACAACCAATGTTGAACACCTAAAAAACTTGCATGACAAAGGATTACCCATTGTATTATTCGACCGTATTTCTGATGAAATCGATACGCATAAAGTAATTTCAGATAATTTTGAAGGCTCGTTTAATGGCACAGAACATCTTATCAAAACAGGTAGAAAAAGGATTGCGCACATCGCAGCTTCGCCACATTTATCAATTTCCAAAGAAAGAGTAAAAGGTTATTTGGCAGCTTTGGCAAAACATAATATTCCTGTAGATGAATCTTTGCTAAAGTACTGTAATTATGGTTTGCAAGATATTGAATTTGTAATTGACCAACTTTTCTCCAACGAAACGCCTCCCGATGCTATTTTCACCGCAAGCGATAGACTGGCTTTAGGTTGTTTAAGTACTTTGAAAAAAAGAAACATAAAAGTACCAGAAGATATTGCTTTGATAGGTTTTACTAATTTAAAAGTAGCAGCACTCCTAGCACCATCGCTTAGTACCATTGTGCAACCCGCTTTGGATATGGGCAAACGTTCAGCAGAATTGTTATTTGATTTAATAGAAAATACGTCTAAACTGCCTAAAAGCTATCGAACTTTTAAATTATATACAGAATTAATTGTTCGAAATTCTTCTGTGATGAAGAGTGATGAGGAATAAAAAATAGGCTGTATCAAATATAAAGCTCTATCAAATATTTGAGCCATCCTAATGCTTCTCTTTCCCTTGTTCCTGATAATTTGAGTCTGTTCATCAAACAAAATGACCATTCAATGAAACAAGATGGCAATTGCATCAAACAAGATGCTCGTTCAATGAAACAAGATGACAATTGCATTAAACAAGATGCTCATTCATTGAAACAAGATGACAATTGCATCGAACAAGATGCTCATTCAATGAAACAAGATGACCATTACATCAAACAAGATGCTCGTTCAATGAAACAAGATGACAATTACATCAAACAAGATGACAATTGCATCGAAAACTTTGAGAGAAGAATCTAGGGAAAAGCTTTAAAATAATACAGCAGGCATGATTTAGTTTCATGCCTGCCATATTAAAGATTACTTACAAACTTTTTAACACATACACTCCGCCTTTAACAGTTTGGAAGTCGTAAGCATCAAATAATTTAGCTTTTTTCAAGCTTTGGTTTCCTACTAACTTTAAGGTATTTGGTGTTTTGATGATACAATTCCCTCCTATCGAAGAACGAATTACCAATTGCGTTACTTGTTTATTTTTCCAAGTAATGTCTATTTCAAAACCTCCACGGGCTTTCATTCCTTTGATTTCACCATCCTGCCAATCGTCTGGAATAGCTGGCAAAATATTAATCAAACCATCGTGGCTTTGAAGTATCATTTCTGAAATGCCAGAAGTACCACCAAAATTACCATCTATTTGGAATGGCGGATGCGCACAGAATAAATTTGGATAAGTACCACCACCTTTTGTATAGTTTGTACCTTCCATTCCTGTAAGTTTTAACAACTCACGGACTAATTTATAAGCATGATTTCCGTCGTGTAATCTTGCCCAGAAGTTTATCTTCCAAGATTTACTCCAACCTGTTCCATCGTCTCCTCTAATTTCTAAGGTTTTCTTTGCTGCATTTGAGAATTCTGGCGTACGCAATGGCGAAATCTGGCGACTTGGATGCAAAGCAAACAAATGCGAAACGTGTCTGTGTTGTGGGTCTTCGTCTTCCCAATCTTTATACCATTCTTGTAAATTCCCTTTTTTACCGATGTGCAAAGGATAAAGTTTAGCTTTTTTGGCGATTAGTTCTTTTCTAAAAGCTTCATCAATACCCAACTTTTCAGACGCTTCGATGGTATTCGTAAACAAATCCCAAATGATAGCCATATCCATCGTACTAGCCACAGAAACCGAACCTTTTTCACCTTTTTCTGTGATAAAAACGTTTTCGGGCGAAGTAGAAGGTGCTGTTACTAAATAGCCATCTTTATCTTCAACGAGCCAATCTTCACAGAAAATAGCCGCTTCTTTCATCAATGGATAAGCTTTGTTTTTTAGGTAGTTTTTATCTCCTGTAAAAGCATAATGCTCCCAAAGATGCTGACTTAGCCATGCGCCACCCATTGCCCAGTTTGCCCACACAGGCGAACCTTTTCCTTTGTCTCCTACTGGATTTGACAATCCCCAAATATCTGAATTATGATGAACTGTCCAGCCACGAGCATTGTAAAAATTCTTAGTGGTTTCTTTACCCGTTTTAGCCATATAACCAATCCATTTCAATAATGGCGTATGCAATTCTGATAGATTACTCATTTCTACCATCCAATAATTCATTTGAGTATTGATATTGGTGGTAAAATTACTACTCCAAGGCGGGCGAACTGAATTATTCCAAATACCTTGCAAATTGGCTGGAATACCATCTGGACGAGAACAAGAAATCAATAAATAACGACCAAATTGAAAATAAAGACTTTCTAAAGCAGAATCTTTTGCTCCATTTGCATATTGGATTAATCGCTCATCGGTTGGTAAATCTACAGTTGGATTTCCATTCAAAGTAAAACTTACACGATTGAAATAACGTTGATAATCAGCAATGTGAGCCTTTTTCATTACATCCACATTTTGATTTAAAGCGGCTTGTAAATACTTTTCAGCAATGGCTTTTTCATCTTTTCCTTCTGAATCAGGACATTTATCAAAACCATTGAAACTACTTCCTACTGAAATAATCAACACAGCTTCACTAGCATCCGAAATAGAAATTCCAGAAGTATCAGTACTTACTTTGCCGTCAGTAGATTTCACTTTGATTCTCCAATCAAACCGAACGCCTCCACAACCTGTAGAATCTTTGTAAATAACAGGCTGAGCATTATAACCTACATAATTTGGGTCGGCATGAACAGGCGTTTTACCACGAACTACCAATTGATTGGTGCCAAAAACTGCTTTTTGAATAGGATGCTGTGCTGTGGTTGAAGCCTTGAAATTTAATGCTCCTTTGGTACTTGCCTTTAAGCGAACAATCATTACTTGTGCAGGGGCAGACACAAAAAATTCACGAGTAAATTCTGTATCTCCTACTTTGAAACGAGTACTTGCAGTGGCATTAGCGATGTTTAAATCTCTATAATAATTACTTACTTCGCCTTTCAAATTTTGTTCTAAACGTAAATCACCAAGTGGTTGATACGCTTCTGAATAAAGTCCTTGAAGTTTGTGGGTAAGTTGTTCTGCCTTTTTATAATCTTCCTTAAAAAGTGCTTCTCTTACTTCTTTCAAATACTTTGGAGCCTCTGGATTTGGATTTGTATTAACTGGTTTTCCCGACCAAAGGGTTTGTTCATTCAACTGAATTAATTCATTGGTAGGTCGTCCAAAAATCATTGCTCCGATGCGTCCATTACCAATTGGCAAAGCTTCATTCCAGTTTCTGGCTGGTTGTTTGTACCAAAGTGTCAGGTTCTTTTGGGCAAAAGAACAAAGTGTTTGGCTAAGTAAAAAAATAGCTAAAAAGGTTTTTTTCATATAATTGTTATTTGTGAGTTGTGAATGAGCGATTTAGTGAATGAGTGATTATTAAAAAATCACTAAATCACTCATTCACAATTAATACATTTTTTTAAACCCTTCCCAGCGCACTTTCCATTTTCCATTTTTAGGAATCCCTGGATTAATCGTTTTACATCCATCATAGCCTCCACACATCATCGCTACTGCTGCTAATAATCCCCCATTTCCTGGTAAATACAAACGCAAACGAGCATCTTGAAAATTATGTCCATTAGGTAAATACGTGTTGGTTCTAATGTCCATCATCAAAGCGTCAATCGCTTTTTCTGGTTGGTTTAATCGAGTGGCAGTCATCGCAACCATCGGGAAATCCCATCCCCAAGTATCATCCCAATGCCAAATCTTCCAGATTTTATCGAAAGTATCTTGCATGATTTTTTTATCAAGCATTTTACTTTCTGGCAACATTCCGAAAGTACCTAATACACTTGGATGGTCTGTTAAAAACACTGGATTCATATAAGAATCTGTCGCATTTTCTGTAGCCAAATAAACGCCATCTTGTACAGGCAAAGGCGATAGTTTTTTCAAAACATCATCCCATTTTTCATTTCTTTTTAAACCCGAACGTTCACGCCAAATTTGTGCTGTTGATAAAGCCCATTGCCAATAAGCCAGCTCATAAGTCGGGTTAAAAGTATCTTCAGGTTTAAAACGCTCTTGAGCAGGAATTACACCTTTACCCAAAATATATCGACCTTTTTCTGGATCGAAGTAAGCGTAAGAAGCCATAAATTCGGCTGTTTTAAACACAAGTTCTTTATACTTTTCTAAAGTTGCTTTGTTTTGATGTTTACGATAAGCCAACTCAGCGAAAGTAATAAAATGTGGCTGTTGCCAAAGTAAATATGCCCCCACCGACGAAGGTGCTTCTTTCCCATCTGGGTCGGTCATTTTTTGCCAACGAACACCTTCAAAACCTTGTCTTTCTGCAATGATTCTCGCTTCTGGTGATACTTTTTTGTACCAACTCATACTTTTTTCAAGTAAATCAGTACGATTCCACAAAGCAAAATGAACGCCATGCCACCAGTGCATTTCTAAATGTGGTTTTCCGAACCAAGAATTATAAGTTAAACCTGTTTCTTGTGGTGGCTCGTTATTCGCACATTGTATTTTGGTAAGATATTGCGATAAAATAATTCTTCGCTCCAACTCTTTTGCACGTGGATCGGTACTTCCAGCAAAGTCAACCGCAGCACCATTACTCCAAAAAGTTTTCCAAGCCGTTTTTGTACTCAATAAAGTGTTAGTAAAATTTGGAATACTTTCTTTTGAGATTTTTTCAGAGAACATAACGCTGAATTCCAAAGTACTTTCTTTCGTATCTGGACTCAGCACAAAATAGTGCGCTTCGCTTTGTAAAACCTTTGAATCTTGATTACTCTCGATTTTTACAAAATATTCCGTATCGTTTAACTGATGCTTAAAAACAAAAGATTTTTCGCTAGCAAGTACGACCGATGATTGGTGTTTATCGGCATTTTTCCAATTATTTCCTTCATCTGTAAATTGATTTGTAGGATACGGAAAACGTAAACGATACTTCAACTGACCAGTTTTCAATAAGTCAGATTGTACTTTTACCGAAATTAAATCTTTTTGTTGATGTGCCACCGTAATTACTTTTACAGGAACGCCTTCTACCGAAAATTGACTGGTAATTTCACCTGTGTAAGCATTTAAGGTTTGGTGAATATTAGTTAAATCTTGTGGATTTACTTTTGAACCATCCTTTTTGAATAACTCAAAACCAAGATTTCCTAATTGCAAACGATGTGGATTTTGACGAAGGAAATTATTGGCAGCCTTTGCTCTTTCGCTGTTTGAAGCTTGAACGGCATAAGGTACTTTTCTACCATGCGAATTGATTTCTTTTAACGTTTCTTCAACCTTATAGTTTTCAGTATTTGGATAACGATGCCAGCCCCAAACCGACTGAGTACCTAAAGAAATACCTTTGGCATAAAAATCGGGGAAAGTCTGCAAACCAGTAACATCAGTCGTAAAAGCGAAACCGCCATTCCCGATCGACAATGACGCCAACGTATCAATTTTATTAACCACAACCGTGTGGCGTTCTACCAAAGCTTTTCGGTTGATTTTACTTTGTGCAAAAGTGTCTTGCACAAAAAAAGAGGCGAGTGAAAAGAGTAATAATCTAATGTTTTTCATACAATAAATAGTTGAGAGTGATGGATGAATTATCAATTTAAAATAATATTTTTCCGCTAGTTTTAAGGTTTTCTATCTTTTAATATCAATCGAATTTAAGCATCAAAAAAGCACAGATTAAGTCATCAATCTTGACATTGACCATCCTTAAATCTGTGCTTTTCTAATTAAATCTAGCGATTAAGCCATTCTATACACGCAAGATAAATCTTTTACTACTGGAGAATTATCTGGATTAGTATCCATAATATCGCCCATAAATGCCCACCATTTTTTCATAATTTCAGTTTGGGGTAATTCGTCAAGCGTATGGTTATCTACTCTTTTCTGAACAGCAAACAAAATTCCTGAAGCTTCATCCAAATAAATTGCGTATTCAATGATACCAGATTTCACTAATAATTGTGACAATTCTGGCCAAATTTCATCATGGCGTTTTTTGTATTCTTGCTCAAATCCTTTTTTGAGCTTCATCGTAAAAGCGATTTCCTGCATTTTTAAGTTTAATGTTTATGAGTTTAGCGTTTATGAGTCTATGAGTTCAATGTTTATGAGATTATTCTTCTTACACTTTATCTACGATTTATACTCATAAACTTTAAACTCATAGACTTATAAACTCACCCTTAAATTTGTGAAAAATCTGTTGGTGTCAAGAAATGGATTTCGGCTTTGGTCATCGCATGGTCATACTCTGGAAGTACTTTAATACGGTTCCATTCTGAATCTGCTCCGAATGCTTTCCAATGTTCATCTCTCGACGCTTTGTTATCAAAAGTAGTCATATACACCAAATTGGGCTGTTTTCCACCAATGATAGTTTGCGCATAAAACACTGGATTAAAACCCAATCTTACAAAAATATTAATTTCGCCACCTTCGTTGAACATGTGAATTTTACTCAATCCTTTTACTTCACTATGACTTTCGTACAAACGATACTCATATACTCTTTCAGATTTTGGAGCTGATGTGGTTGGCACTTTCAATTTTGTCCAATCTTTAAAAGCAACTGAAAGCGAGCTTTCGTAACGTTCATAAGCTGGCGTAGCGAAGTTAGCATCTAAATATGCTTTTGCCGCTTGTTGATACACAGCATCAGAAGCCAGTTTACTGCCTATTTTACTGAATTGTTCTAAAGATTTGTAGGGAATCAAAACATATAATTTTATTCCATCTTTTTGGTCAGCTTCGTTGAATACACCTACTGAATTGATTCCCAATCGGTTAAAAGCAGGAATAGCAGCGTCTTTAAAATAATCTTCAACTACTTTTTTCTGCTCTAGCGTTTTGAAACTGTATACTCTAGTTTCGTAGTATTCTGGCTGTGATTTTGCAAAAGTAATGCTCGCAAAAGTGGCGATAAACAAATAAATGGCGAAAATGGAAAGACGTTTTAACATGATTGTTTTGTTATTTATGTATGAATAAAATGGTTGAAAATTCCCTATTCATTCAACGTCTCTCCATTTTCAAGCTTCTATTTCAAAACCTCTACAGGTGTTAAAGTTACTTTTTCTAATAACCCTGATTCTTTCGGAGTCCAGTTTTTAGTTGTAAAATAGCCCTCTTTTCCTAAGTTTTGTTTCAGTCTTGCCGAGACGTTGATATTATAAAATTTCTGCCAAACAGTGCCTTCTTTTTCTAAAGCAATTACTCTGTTTGCCATTGAATTAGAGACTTTTATCGCTAAATCATTTTGTGCTTTCAATAAAGTATTGGGTACAAAAACTTTGAATGTTGGTCCTAATAAAGTAGCCAAATATTTTCCGTTCAATGTCACCGATGCACTTTCCGCAACTTTACCTAAATCTAACCAATAGCCTTGTGCATTAGTTTTGGGTTTTGCAAAATTCAATTGATATAATGCCGTTCCAGAAAAATCTTGATAAGCATTTCCTGCATTTGTCCACGAACCTAAATCTTTGGTTTCAAGTGCTTTTGGTAAAGTTGGTCCGCCGTCAATAAAAGAAATTTTCCAAGTACCTTTTAATTCTTCGGCTTCTTTACTTGCTTTCCAATAAGGATAAGTTGCACCTTTTTCTACTGTTTTAAATGTTTCGATAATGCACGATTCCCCTACAGACAATTGCAGATATACTTCATTGTTTTTCACTTTTGCCATTCCCAAAACTTCTGTCATTGGATTGTAAAAAGCCGCAGATTTCGCTTCTACTTCCAATTTCACCCAGCCTTCAAATGCCTTATCAGATTTATTATTGATAAAGTAATAATTACCTTTTGCAGAGGTTTTTCTAACAAATTGTAAACCTTTATCCGTCATGGTTTCACGATAGATTTTAGCGTAAATCATCATTTCTTCCAAATCTTCTCCTAACAAGAAAGAACCTTCTCCAACTTTCGCCTGATTTACTTTAGCATTCACTTTTACAAAATTCAATTGAGCCAAAAGTGCCTTAAATTTTGCTCTTCGTTCATCCAAATTCCCTAAACCTGGTACATCAGCAGGTAATTTATGATGCACAATAATCGTTGCTCCAGCTTTTGCTAATTGTACTAATTTCTCTAAAGTCTCTAAAGGTACTTGCTCGCTTTCCGCAAGCAATACTGTTTTGTAGGCAACACCACCCGTAATAATTTGCTGATGTTGTGTTTTCAGATTCGCAATTTGTTTATCTGAAATAAAATCAAAACCATAACCACGGTCAATCATTTTCTGCGCAACTTCTTTAAAATCAGTTCCGTTAAATTCTGGCGTTACTCCATCAAAATGTTCTAATAAACCTTTGTGAGAAGGTTCTGTGAGTCGGTCAGTAATTGGGAAGTACAACAAAACATCGTTATTCGGTTTACTGTCTTGCAAGAAGGTTTGCGTCCGAGCCACGTAATTATTCAAGGTCGAAAAGTTTTTCCAGAAAGGATTATGTGGCGTAAAATGCACCGCTGCATAAAATAACCACCCTGGAAAAGCCTCGTTTTTAGGAGAGTAATTTATTCCGTGATAAAAAATATGGTTAACGCCACCGACTAAAAATAAGTCTAGCGCTTTTTTAACATCACTTAAAGAAGAAAGGAAATGCTCGTTTTCCCAAGTAGCTGATTCCGAGGAAGTTAATTTTTTACCCAAAACATTGGATGCCGAAGAAGCAAATTTAATTCTCAATAAATCTGTCCCTTCAATTTCTGGAATATCCACCAATCCGTATAAATCTAAAGTATTCGCTGGCGAACCGTGCGCTTGGTTTCTTACAATTTTACCACGACCATGCGCCCATTTTGCCCATTCTCCTGTATATTTTTCTAGAATCAAATCGCCAATCGTAGTTCTATAATCGAATAATACTCTGTGGTTTAAATCTGTATTTTCTTTGCTAAAAAGATTTGGCAAATAATTTCTTAAATCATAACCTCTTCTTTGCTGAAATTCTTTGAACAAATCTTCCGTCCAGTCCGACTGACCACGAGCATCATCTACTTCGTAAGAATCATTAAAAAAAGCACGCATGCTTGAAACATCCGTTTTTGCAAAAGCTTTATCAAATTCTTTTAAGTAATTCTGAATCGCTTTTTCTGAAAAATGGTCGATTACATCACCTTCTCCACCGGGTCCAGCACGTTCTACCATTTTGCCATGCCAACCTTGGAAGATGGCATATAATGTCCAATTACCTTTGGGAGCTTCCCAATTCAATTGTCCCATCGCACTTACTTTGTCTGTCAGATTGATTACTTCTCCTTTGTCAGAATACGCCATGAGCGTTTGTAGAGGCAAAGGTTTTTCATATTTAATTTGGTCGATTGCCAATTCTTGGAGATTCTCATTCTTCGAAACTGGATATTCCAAGGCTGAAATATCTGTCTTTTTTGGCAAAACATATCGCAACAATGGACTTTGCTGGAAAGAAATTACTTCTGAAAGTTTTTCTCCTTCTTTCAACTGGTAAGTTTTGAAATTCACGTTTTTGCAGGCGTCTTCTGGTGTTACCCAACGCCCGCCAAAAGGCCAGCCCGAAGCATTGGCAAGGTCGATACCCAAACCTAAACGAGTACCTTCATTCAAAGTATGCTTGAACATTTCTACCCATTTTGGCGAAAGAAAATCTATAAAATTCGCTTCTTGACCTTTCACACCATAGATTGGCGTAATTTCTAAACCTCCCAAACCTGCTTTTTGGTAGGTTTCCATATTGTAAGTTAAATCTTTGGGATTTACTGAGTTACCTTCCCACCACCAACGTGACCACGGTTTGGATTGCTGTGTAATAGGCTTCCATTTTGCTTGTCCGAAACTCAAAGAACAAGAAATTGATAAAAGTAAAAGCGTCTGAAAAGCTTTCGTTGATTTATGCTGTTTCATCAAATATGGTTTGTTATTTATTGCAAAGAAAAATTAAGTACTTACCTGAGGCGTCCTGTGATGTCATGCGTTTGGTAGTATTTTTTGAAATTATATAACTTTTTAAAAAGTGCTTTTCTGAATGAAAAAATTGTTTTTACCAGTTTTTCGAGAATTGACTGAAAAATTATTGAAATTATTTTTCAAGCTGTTGAAGAAAACCACTTTATGAATGATACCGGTAAAATACAGCTAAGCATTTCTCTTCTGTAAAAAGCATAGCACTTCCTCTTAAGAGAATTTTCATGGAAATACAATATTTGATTTTTTATGGCAACGTTCCCGATAACGATGACATAAAAAATCCTTGCACTTTTCTAATACAAAATTTTCAAAAAAGTAAATCAAAAAAACAATTTTCATTTTTTTGATTTATTAGAAAAATACAATTCAAAAAACACCAAAAAAATCAACATAAAACACCAGCAATATAGCTAAAAGGCTATAACAGGAAGGCACAGGATAGTATAATTTCTTTGATAATCAATATTTGTTATCAAATTTATACAGTTTATATTTGCAAAAGAAAATAAATATTTTTTCAGAAAATTATTTTCGAATTATAAGAATATTCACAAATTGTCACTCTCAAAATTTTCTTTATAAGAGAAAATACTCATTCATAAACTTAAAAGTTCCGATACCTTGTTTGCATTGGAATAATTAATATCAACATTATAAAAATAGATTTTTTGGTGTAAAGACTAAGCCCTGCTGAGGATAAGTTCGGCAGGGTTTCTTAATCCGAAAAGAGCAAAGTCTTACTGCCAAAAAACGTTTAAAAGCTTATGATTAAAAATTACTTATTTATTTTATGCTTGTTGTTTGGCAATACAATCAATGCTCAAAAAATCTCTTTAGCAGGAAATTGGCAATTCAAAATTGATTCAGCAGACGTTGGCGTAAAAAATAAATGGTTTAATAGTAAATTTTCTGAAACCATCAAATTACCGGGTTCGATGCTAGAAAATGGCAAAGGAAGTCCTGTAACAATTCATACACAGTGGACTGGCAGTATTTACGATAGTTCTTGGTACTTCAATCCACATTTAGCGAAGTATCGTACTCCTGAAAATTTAAAATTCCCTTTTTGGTTAACGCCCGCAAAGTATTATGTAGGCGCTGCATGGTACCAGAAAGCAATAGATGTTCCTAAAAATTGGTCAAACAAACGCATTGTTCTTACTTTAGAAAGACCGCACACAGAAACAAGAGTATGGATAGATAATGAAGAAATTGGTTTAGAAAACTCAATGTGCGTTGCACAAACCTTTGATTTAACGGATAAATTATCCACAGGAAAGCATACCATTTCAATTCGTGTTGATAATCGCATCAAGGCTATCAATGTTGGGAAAGATTCACATAGTTTAACCGACCACACACAAGGAAACTGGAACGGTATTGTTGGCAAAATAGAACTAGAAGCCGAAGGTAAAATCTGGTTTGATGATATTCAGATTTATCCAGATTTGGCAAATCATTTAGCGAAGGTAAAAATCGTATTAAAAAATTCTTTGCAAAAGCCTGTTGAAGGACAAATTAAGCTTTCTGCAAAAAGTTTTAACAGCATTAAAGCTCACTCTCCAAAATTAATTTTATCTGATTTCCAGATAGATGGACAAGAAAAAAGTATCACCATTGATTATCCGATGGGCGATGACTTCCAAACTTGGGATGAATTTTCCCCTGCCTTGTACCATCTATCTGCCGAAATCATTGTTAAAAAACAAGTACAATCTGCTAGGAAAGTACAGTTTGGAATGCGAGATTTTGCCATAAAAGGTACTCGTTTTGAAATTAATGGTCGCCCTATATTTTTAAGAGGAACAGTTGAAAACTGCCAATTTCCATTAACTGGTTATGCTCCGATGGACGTAGCGTCTTGGGAAAAAGTTTTTAGAAAAGCGAAAGCTTATGGTTTAAACCATTTCCGTTTTCATTCGTATTGTCCGCCAGAGGCAGCTTTTATTGCCGCAGATTTAGTGGGAATATATCTACAACCAGAAGGCCCAAGTTGGGCGAATCATGGTTCATCTTTAGGTGATGGGCATCCTATCGACCAGTTTATTATGGATGAAACCAACCGTATGGCAAAAGCTTACGGAAATTATGCTTCTTTTTGTATGTTGGCTTATGGAAATGAACCAAGAGGAGGCAAACAAGTAGATTACCTAACCAAATTCATAAACTATTGGAAGACTAAAGACCCTCGTCGTAAATATACTGGCGCATCAGTAGCAATGAGTTGGCCTTTAGTCCCATCCAATGAATACATGATTAAATCTGGTCCAAGAGGTTTGCCTTGGAATAAACTTCCAAGCAGTACTGAGGACTTTGCCGATAAAGTAAAAGATTTTAAAGTACCATATCTAACCCATGAATTAGGTCAATGGTGTGTTTTTCCAAATTTCAAGGAAATCAGTAAATATACTGGCGTTTACAAAGCCAAGAATTATGAACTTTTCCAAGAAGATTTGAAAGATAAAGACATGGGAGAATTGGGTGAAAAATTCTTTCTAGCTACTGGAAAACTACAGGCTTTGAGTTATAAAACTGAAATTGAAATGGCATTTCGCACGCCCATTTCAGCAGGAATTCAAATGCTTGGTTTGAACGATTACTCTGGTCAGGGAACAGCTTTGGTTGGCATTCTGGATTCTTTCTGGGAAGAAAAAGGATATATTTCACAAGCTGAATTTGCTCAATTCTGTAACACTACTGTTCCTCTAGCACGGATTCCAAAATTTGTGTACAAAAACTCTGAGAGCTTCGAAGCAAATGTTGAAATGTATCATTTTGGCAAAGATGTGTTGAATAATGCCTTGGCTTCATGGCAAATTCTGGATGAAAACAAACAAGTATTGGCGAAAGGTAAATTTGATAAAACCAATATTCCAATCGGTAATAATTTTAATATCGGAAAAGTATCTTTTGCTTTAAATGCTATTCAAAAAGCACAGAAACTGGTTTTTGAAGTACGGATTGATGATACTGCTTTTATGAATAATTGGGAGTTTTGGGTATATCCAGAAAAACTTCCGACGATCAATACCGATGAAATTTACTTCTGTAAAGAGCTTGATGCCAAAGCAGAAGAGGTTTTACAAAATGGTGGAAAAGTATTCTTAGAAGCGGCTGGTAAAATCGAAAAAGGGAAAGAAGTTGTGAATTATTTCCAACCTGTTTTCTGGAATACTTCTTGGTTCAAAATGCGTCCTCCGCATACTTTGGGTTTTCTTTGCGAGCCTACTCATCCTGCTTTCCAAAACTTCCCAACAGAATACCACAGTAATTTACAATGGTGGGAAATTACAAACCGTTCGCAAGTAATGTTGTTGGATAGTTTCCCTGCGGGCTTCCGTCCTATTGTTCAGCCCATTGATACTTGGTTCTTGAATCGTAAATTGGGTTTAATCTTAGAAGCGAAAGTTGGAAAAGGCAAACTGATTATTTCTAGCGCTGACCTCAGTTCAGAACCTGACAAACGTTTTGTGGCTCGTCAGTTATTGTATAGTCTAAAAACTTATATGAATTCTCCGCAATTCAATCCTCCTAGTTCGGTTGACATCAAAGAAATCAAAGCCCTTTTTGATAAAAACTACAAATCACAATTTAAGACTTATACCAAAGATGCTCCCGATGAATTGAAGGTTAAAAAGCCTACGGCTAATTAATCAATTATTAATGAATATTATTGAGGCTTATACTGAATAACACATCAAAGACATTAATTGGAATTATCAGTAAGCATCAAACTTACGTTTTTCTAAATTCGCCTAGAGTATTTCTAACACATTATAATAAGATAACGGTGACCTTTATGGTTGCCGTTTTTTGTTTGTGGCAATTGTAAAATGTTGTTTCTACACTAGCTTCCTAAATCAGTATTTTTCTATTAGCTGGCGAATTAATTCGCCAGCTAATAGAAAATGATAAAGGTTTAACAAATTCTATTACATTCAAAAAACAACAAAACAAGTAGCGATAAATCCTTGCGGTTAGCGTATTTCATGATATAACCAACAAAAAACGGCAACCGTAAAGGTTGCCGATACATCATGATGTTCTCTATAAAAATTCATTTCTTTATTCTTAAACCTCATCCTCCAAAACCTCCAATTTATATCCTTTCCCATGCAGATTGGTGATTTTTACCAATTCATCCTTTTGGAGTTTTTTTCTCAGTTTCGATACCAATACATCCAGATTTCTACTGATTACAAAAACACCTTCATCTTCCCAAACTTCTTTTAAAAGTCTTTCTCTTTCAATTAATTGATTTAGGTTTACCGCAAAAATGCTTAGTAATTTGGCTTCTCGTTCAGACAATTCTATGTTTTCAGTTCCATACTTCAAGCTATTCTTTTCAGGATAAAAAGCATATTGACCGATTGCGATATAATCTATTTCTTCTGGTACAACGTCTTTTTCTGCTACTCTTTTATCTTTTACAAAATTACTTTTCAGTATAAAACCTATTAGTCCTAAAGGAATCAGCAAGAGTAAATAATTACTGAATGCCAAAGTTTCTGCTCTTAAAAATTCAATTTGAATCAAGTAACAGCCTACATCTTGTTGTCTTCCCAAACATGGTAAAATACTATCGGTCTTTTTACTTACTTCATAAGCAAAAATCAATTCTTTATTCCCACAATCAATCACATTAACGATATATTCAGTAGGCAAATTGGTCGATTTCAAACGCCTATGCACCAATGCGATCAAAGTATCTGACACAAAAGTAAATTTACTTTGAAAAGCGATTTCAAAAGTATTCTCATTAATTTGCTTGATGGGCAAAACTCTAGAACTAGAGTCTTTTGCATGAAGTAATAACTGATGTCCTATGTCTCTAAGCACCACTGTCAGATGCTTTTCAGCATAATCATCTCCTTTTTTCCGATTCGTTGCAATGAAGAAAAAACAGCCTATCATCAGCAACAATGGCAATATGTATAATCTTGATTTCATAAACATTAGCAATTTAAACGATAAATAGCTATTAGTAACGGTTTTTACATAGCTTTTACACTTTTTTACATTTCATTTACTACCAATGCTTTTCAATTTGATAGGTTTGTCTTAGTTAATTAAAACATAAACAATTATCAACATGAGAAAAACACTCATCCTTTCGCTTGTGCTATTTTCTTACTCTTTAATGGCACAAATTCCATCTAGTAATTATTCAGCTGTACTGTTTAACAGTAAAACAATGATTGAAAAATTTAACAAAAAGAAATGTTGTAAACCATCATCAAAAAACAAAGGAGTTGTAAAAACCACTGGTGTTAAATCAACAAAAAAAGAAACGAAAGATCCCCTTTGTTTAGTTATGCCTTACCGTATTGCTATCAAAGACCAACCTTCAGAACAAAAGTTGCTTTCGTTTAATGAAATCTTTCCTAAAATTGATATTAATAATGTACCCGTTACCTGTAAAAAGAAAGACACCTCTGTTTTATTAACGAGTTCAAATCTATATACTTTACCTCAAAATGAAAATCTGCTGAATATACAATAACCAAACAATTCCTTCTCTAAACCTTATTTATCATGAAAAAGCTTATTACATTATCATTACTATTGAGTTATTTATCTGGATTTACGCAACAGAAATTTGATTTATCAGTTTCCGAAAGTCAGGTTTTTTGGAAAGGAACACCTGCATTTGAATACGGTGGACATGAAGGTACTTTAAAATTTGCTTCGGGCAACATCACAATGGGGAAAGATGGTAAAATACAAGGAGGTAGCTTTGTGATAGATATGAAAACAATTAAAAGTAATGAGCGTGAGCGAAATCCAAAGGAGAAAGGAGACAACAATTTAGAATCGCATTTAAAAGGAGATGATTTCTTTGCTGTTCAAAAACACCCTCAGGCTACTTTTATCATTACCAAAATCAATAAAACGGCTGAACCTAATAAATATGCAGTGCAAGGTAATTTGAATATAAGGGGAATTACTAATCAAATTGCTTTCACAGCTTTTATTGATAACAATAAAGAGAGCATTACAGCTAAAGCAAGTTTATTTTTCTTACGTTCTAGCTTTGGAATCACCTATAAAGCCCCAAGTCTGTTTGCCTCTAATATTTTTTCAAGTGCGAAAGACCATCTAATCGCTGATGAAATACCAATTAAATTAGACATGGTTTTTAAAAAGTAAGTTTTTTTGTATAAACCTCTCTTGTCATTGTTCCTGTTGTCTTGCCATTGTTTGTGTCTCCACAAACAATTCGACGACTTGCGTTTCTCTGATATATTTTCATTAATTCATTATCACTTTTTTATTAGTGAAACACGAACAATGGCAGAAAACCCTTATAAGTTTTTTCTTCTTATTATTAATCAATATTATTCCTGTTTATGAACAACAAGCTATCAATCACTTACTTAATTTTAATTATTGCTCCTTTATTCATCGGTTGTGGAAATGAAAAAGATGGAAATAAAAATAATGCCTCGGCGAGTTCCTTATCCTTACATGTTGGAAATGAAAAATATTTTATGATAGATACAAAGGAAAGTGTTGTTACATGGAAAGGTTCTTCTCTAAATGGTTTAAACACTCAAACAGGGTACATCTATATATCAAAAGGAGAATTGATGATTGAAAACGGTCAACTTATGGGTGGTATAATTGAAGTTGACATGAATACTATTGAAGATAAAAATCATGGGACTGATAATAACCTTGTTAATCACTTAAAAGACCCTGATTTTTTTGAAGTTATAAAATTTCCCTTTTCTACAATTGCAATAACCAAAGTTGCATCAATAAATGATGAGAATAAAAATATTACAGGGAACCTAACGATTAAAGGTATCACACATTCTGTTACTTTTCCAGCTCAAATAGAGGTTAAGGACGGGATTGTCAAAGCAAATGCCAAGCTGGTTATTGATAGAACAAAATGGGATGTCCGATACAAATCAGCAAAATTCTATGATAATTTAGCCAATCAAACGATGTCAGACTCCATTGAATATCATATAAAAATTGTAGCACAAAAATAAACAGTTGAATTCCTCTTGCCATTGTTTGTGTCTTCACAAACAATTTGACGGCATTCCTTTGAGTTGTTCGTGAGACACGAACAATGGCAGAGAATAATGTTTTTTTGAAAGATGTTCCAAAAAGTTGGTTCAGCACTTTTATTTTGTAAGCTGTTCAGCTTTAACCCAACCTTCTAATAATGCTTTTCCCCAATAGCGAACTTTCACCCACTCTTTCCATCGAAATAACACCTCTAACTCCTCATTCTTTTTTATCGAATTAAATGAAGGCACATTAGGTGTAATACTCAAATTGACATTATCCTCTTTACAAAAAAGATACTCTGCTTTATCTCGTTCCAATAAAAAAATTGTTTGGTCAATTCCAACCTTCAAATATTTTTGTGTTAACAAAAGCTGAAGAGAAAGGTAAGGCAAGGGTAGTCTTGGTGAACGAAATTGATAAATCCCCATCCAAGGCTGAGGATACACTCCTGATTTTTGCAAAGCAATAGAATCTTTTTTATCCAAATTACACACAAAGCATTTATCGCCATTACTTTCCAATGTAGCTAGGTTGAGGTTAAGGTTTTCATACATTCCCATAAAGTTTCCATAAACTCTAGTTCCTTGTATATGAATTTTATGTCCTTTTTCAGGATAAGTTTTTGCTAACTCCTCTTCTGTAAAATCTGGATTAATTGCCATCTTAAAAACCCAATGTCCTTGAAATTGTCTGAGGGTATCTAGCTGAGTATTCTGCCCAAATACAGTATATGTAGTTAGTAAAATTAGAATTAGAACTTTTTTAATTCCCATCATATTGCCATTGTTTGTGTCTTCACAAACAATTCTACGATTTGTGTTTCTATTAGTTGTTCGTTAGACACGAACAACGGCAGAAACTTCCCATAAATTCTACTTAACACGACATCAATGTTCGTATTTTATTTTTCTATCTTCAGTTAAGTATAAAAAATTACCTATGGTATATACACCCTCAATCATATCTCCTTTCTTATTGGAGTCTCTTGTATCTTTTCTTTTTAAAATATCGGATAATTGCTTTAAGCTTTTAGAGGAGAATTGGAACAAGTCTCCTCTAAAGCCTGCGATTCTTGCAGTTTTTCTTTTAAATAAAACAGGTATATCATCAATAAATGTATAGCCAATAACATCAGCTTTGTCTCTCTCAAAAGATTGAGAATGATATGCACCCGAAGGTGCTATTCCATAAGTTGCATAAGCCAATGTGATTAAACTATTTTTAGGATGAAACTCCCAAGGGCTTAAATCAATCTCTATATAATAATACTCTTTCCAATACTTATCCTCTTTTTTGAAATACTTGATTGAGCTTTTGATGAAGGCAATCATAGTAGTATCTTTTACAACCAACTGGGGTAAATCTGGCAATGAATCTGTTTGTGCTTTGCTTTTCGTAATACAAAACACGAGTAGTAAGAATATAATAAGGTATTTTTTCATAAATTATGTTTATTTAATATTCCAGCAAGTTTGAGAAGGAGTACCCCATTGTTTATTACTGATGCTTCCATTAATATCTGTTTCTCCAACTACACCACATCCCATTACATAATGCTTGATCGGAGGACTAAATTGTAAAAAAGTCTGAAAAACACTAACATCATCATTAGATAGCCCAGATACACCATCTGAATGGTCATTTATGCATTCATTATGAGTATGAATAGTTGCTACAATTTGCACAAAACTATCTACCCCATTGAAATAAGTCCCTGCAGTTTCACCATTATAAGAAGCTGGTGGTACAACAGCTGATATGTTTGTACTTGTATTATATGGCAAAGTTACCAAAGTACCATCGGAGAGTAAAAATGCCAAAACTTCTTTATTATTTGAAACTGCGTTGTTCCAAATATCTTGAATACCTTCACACTTTTTTTCTGATGAATAATAATTTGCACGTGTTTCAGGATTATAATACGTCCTTGTCCCATACTGTACAGGTGGTAAGGAAGGCGGCGTTACCGGAGGAAGTGTACCAGTTGGTGGTATTGGCTCATAATCAAAAATACAACTACCCCAACCATCATCATAATAACCATAAGGGCATCCAGTTGAAGGTGTAATACAACTTTGTGTAGCTTCATCCCACACTTTCCCTTGAATTAAACAATTTTGTCCACCTACTACTATATCTTCATCAATAACACATATATTCATTAAATCATCCCAAATTAGTCCAGAAGGGCATTGATTTACACCTACTTCGACATCAATAATACATTCTTTTACATCATCATCCCAAATTAGTCCAGAAGAGCATAGACAATTTGGTTCTTGCCAAGAACCTCCTCCATTTACACAGTCCAAAGAAGGATTGTTACAAGCATTATTTTCCCATTCTCCGCCACTATCTTCACACTCGGAAATAGGACACCCATCTCCTACCCCAGCTTGATAGGTTTCTCCACTTGGACATGATTCATTAGCATAAGGGTCGTTAAAATCACAGGCTCCAGTTGATGAATTATATGAAAAATCATCTCCAAAATTCGCTTTACAAAAAACGTCAGGATTAAAAACACATTTTGTACCATCCCATACTTGCCCCTCTAATGCTTTACAATCCGATTCTTTAGCAGTAGTAGTAGCACTACTGTAAACAGGTTTTTGCTTTGGCTTTACATTTGTTACATCAAATGTTTGTGGAGATAAAGTGCTTGTAAAATCTAAAAAACTACTTGAACCCTTTACTTCTTTATTAGTCTTCTGTAGTACTACAATTTTCTCATCAACAACACTTTCAATTAATTTGCCAGGATATCGACTAACTCTTTTTAGTTTGTAAGGTGCAATTTCCTCTATTGGAGTTTCTTCTATTACAGATTTAGTAATAATATTAGTTGCATTGCCCCAAAAATAAACTTTTCTATCGGAATAATTTTCTAAACTTATTTCAATTTTACCTAAACGAATGGAATAATCAATACTTAAATCCAGTAGTTCAGCACCTTCTTTTGCTTTACTTGTTAATGGTTTTTCCCAAACATTAAGGATATTGCCATCACTGCTTTTATGGACAACTTTAAGATTTAGTTTTGGTATTTTTCTTGGTCTATTTTTCCATAGACTAGGTAATAGCCCCAACGAAATACTTGGTAGAAGTACGTTCTGATTATTTTGTGTAAGTAAAGGAACTGTTGGCTCTTTGTATAGGTTCGTTTTATTCAATTGTGATTGTAATACTAGCGTTCCTGAAAAAAGAGCAAGGTTTTTCCAGAACTTCTTTGAGTTAGGTTTCTGATAGTCAATATAAACCTGTGTTCTTAAACTAGATAATGGTTTATTGGTAGCTATAGAAAAAGTATCTAAAATAACTTTTTGTTTTGTCAGTAGTTTAACTGAGTTATTTGCTTGTGAAAAGGTCAGACATATACTTCCAATCCAACAAAGAGAAAACAATATAATTCTCTTTACTAATGGTGTAAATATTTCAGAACAAGGCTTAAAAAAAAATTGATTAGTAAATGTAGTTTTTTCCATATTTAAATGATTTCTGTTTAGACGTATTAAATTTACGTGTCGAAACTACACAATATAATTATATATTTTACGGAAATACTCTTATAAATCACTTGCAAAAAGTGCAAGTGATTTATAATAAAAAGCTTTTTTTTCTACGTAAATACTACTAATTTAACGCTCAACTTATTTAACTCTATGGTATTTTCTTCTATGAAATATACTTGCATAAAAACTGTTTGCAAAGTCTATCTATGTTACCTATGAATATTAAAATGTACAACCTCAGTGTAGAAAATGACACACTAACAACATTTCCAGCTCTAAACGGAACTCTTATCAAAGAACTAAGAATAAAAAAAGGATGGAAACAAGCTTATCTCGCATACATAGTCGGGATTTCATCTTATAAATTGTCAAGAATTGAAAATGGCAAAACCCGTATATCACACCAATTAGCAATTTTGATTTTAGAAAAGTTAAAACTTTAGTATTCGTTGATATAAATATCAAGTCATTTTACTGATTCAAATTCATAATTTATTCTTTTCTAATTCCAGCTTCAAAAGAAATTATTCTATTTAAGTTAAGCTTACAACGTGTTTAAAACTTGAACTGATATGGTTTATTTTCTTGTTACATTACTTTAGTTTACTGGCTTAATTGAGACATTTTACTATATATTAATCTTATCATCTTTTTTCCCATTACTTTAACGCCAATCAACCTATAGCTAAATCAATTTTTATTAGCTATTTTTTCAATTCCTTTAGGTACTATTTTATAAGTACCTGAGCTTTTTACAAAAATATTTGAGTGCTTTACAAAACTCTTTCCTGTCTTTGCTCTATCATTAGCGTACTTCACAAAATATTTTCCCATGATTTCAAAAATATTTGAGTGCTTTACAAAATATTTTCCCGTCTTTGCTTCATCATTAGCAAGCCTCACATGATTCTCTTTTGCCTTTGCTCCATCATTAGCAAGCTTCACAAGGTTATTTCCCACTCTTGCTTTATCATTAGCAAGCTTCACAAGATTCTCTTTTGCCTTTGCTTCATCATTAGTGAGCTTCACAGAATTCTCTCTTGCCTTTGCTTCATCATTAGTGGGCTTCACAATATTATTTCCCGCTCTTGCTTCATCATTAGCGGGCTTCACAAAATTACTTCCCGCTCTTGCTTCATCATTAGCGGGCTTCACAAGATTATTTCCCGCCCTTGCTTCATCATTAGCGGGCTTCACAAGATTATTTCCCGCCCTTGCTTCATCATTAGCGGGCTTCACAAGATTATTTCTCACCCTTGCTTTATCATTAGCGGGCTTTGCAAGATTATTTCCCGCTCTTGCTTTATCATTAATAGGCTTTGTTTTGTTCTTTTCTCTATAAATTATTTCACCTTGCTGAATTTGTTTTTTGCTACATTCATTAATAGCTTTAGTTGTTCAATTTTATTAAACATCAAGCATCTTGGAAAAGCCTTTAATTGATAAAAAATATTTACTTGAGAAGTTCCCCGGAAAAGGTGGATGGACTTATGCAGTTATTCCTGAGATTTTACAGGATAAACATGCACATTTTGGTTGGGTAAAGGTTAAAGGCTTTATTGATGATTTCGAATTGAAAAATTATCGCTTAATGCCTATGGGCAATGGGATGCTTTTCTTGCCTGTTAGGGCTGAAATTCGTAAAAAGATAGGTAAAAAAGACGGCGATTGGGTACATGTAAAACTCTTTGCCGACAATGATGCACTAGAAATTCCTAAAGAATTAATGCTTTGTTTGGAAGATGAACCTCAAGCTTTAAAAAACTTTTTGACATATACAGAAAGTGAACAAAAAGCCTATATTGATTGGATATTAGGTGCTAAAAAAGAAGAGACAAAGATTGAACGTATGGCAGAGACCGTCAATAAAGTATTAAAAGGATTGAAATTCAGAGATTAATTGCTTTAAAATTTGTTATCAGGCTATAACGACAGCTTATTAACAATATTTACAGTGTCTAAAAAGCATTTAATCTGATGAAAATTAAACAAAACATTTTAGCCATTTCTGGTAGTACCCGAAGTAATTCCTCTAATCATCGTCTTATCAACGCTTTCGCAAGTTTATTCTCTGATTCGCTGATTGTTAACACATTTGATGGTATTGATAAGCTTCCTCATTTTAATCCAGATACTAAAACAGAAAATATTGCTAGTATTGTTACTGATTTTAGAAGTCAAATTAGCAAAGCAGATGGCGTTATTATTTGTACACCAGAATACGCACATGGAATTCCGGGCAGTTTAAAAAATGCTATTGATTGGACGGTGGGTTCAGGCGAATTTTCAGGAAAACCTACGGCTTTAATCACTGCATCAACTGATGGAACAATTGGGCATCAGGCACTTTTAGAAGTATTGAGGGTAATTGAGGCAAAAAATATTGAACAATTGCATTTGTTGATACAATTTATCAGAACAAAGGTTAGTCAAGAAGGAGAGATAATTGATAAAGATACTTTATCCGATGTGAAAGCATTAGGACAAAGATTTATTGAGACAATCGCAGCGTCTATTGCAGAGAAAGGATAATCAAAAAAAACCTTTAAAAACCTTTCTTAGAAGGTCGTTTAAAGGTTTTTTACATTGCTTTTCTGTATTTGTATTTAAAAAACAGAATTAATAAAGATAGCATTAAGGTAATAGCATTGGCAGCAATTACTGGAACAGCATTTGTACTAATTCCATATACTAACCAAAAAGTAACGCCCACAGTAAACAAAAGAAACATTGCTAAAGAGATGTCTTTTGCAGATTTAGTTTTATAAATCTGTATTACTTGTGGCACAAAGGCGATGGTAGTTAATATACCAGCGAAATAACCTAAAGTTTCCATGTTTGTAATGAATTTAATTTTAGTTCTACAACACAAACATAACGGAATTATTATATATTTTATTCATAACTGGCTCATTTTATTAGAATAATACAATTATTCACTTTTAAAATTTAGCAATTTATTGTTTGTTAGCCTTATTGTTGGAAGGTGGAAGTGGATTTTCTTTGTTTTGAAACCTCGCCCCCTGCCCCTCTCCTGTTGAGAGGGGAGTTTTTGGCGCAAAAAAAGCTCCTTCTCTAAAGAAGGAGCCACAAGTTATACACAAGTTTATAAGTATCTGATTATTAATGATAAATTCTCTCCAACGGCTCCCCTTCTCTACAGGAGAAGGGGTTGGGGGATGAGGTTATTCTTCTTACTTCTACCTTATATAAAACTACAAAGGTAGTATATACTTAATCATGGGTTTTCTAACAAAAAGGTTAAATAACACTATTCCAAGAACAGCGCAAGTCATACCCGCTAATACATCAATTACATAATGATGATTGGAATATACTGCCGAACACCAAATGCCTACACAAAAAATAACGAAGAAAACGATAAAATATCCTACTCTTTTTTTGGCTGCAAAGTATAAAACAATCAAAGGATAAGCAGAATGCAATGAAGGCATGGCGGCAAAAACATTGGCATTCTTCTCATAAATTCCTTTGAAGATTGGTGCGCCCACGAGCGCATCAAAATGTTTTAGATTTCCTACATTTCCCATGATGTTAAAATGCTCTATAAAACCATATTCGGCAACATACCAAGGCGGAGCGGCAGGATAAGTATAATAAACCACGAATCCGATTAGATTGACAAAAAGGAAACAGTAAGTGAAACTATAAATAAGGGCTTTGTCTTTCCAAAAAGCATAAATGCCAAATAAAAAAGGTACTGGTACCCAATTGATATAAAATAGACCCGAAAGTAAATCTAAAAAGGGCGTATGATGTTTTGTAAAATACTCATTCAGCGTAAGTCTTACACCATTGTCATTTACTCCGAATAAATACTTCTCTATCTCATAAGGTTGCCTAATATGCACAGGATTAACAACATAATTGGGAATAATTCTCAGAGAATCATACAGTATCCAGAAGATAATAAAAGGTAACATCGCTTTCAAAAAGCTACGAGTTACCCCATTTACATAAAATAAAGTAAGGATTAAAAAGTAAAGTGTTGAATGTTCAGGGCGATACGGCACTACCTGACTAAACCAAATAAAGTATATAACCGAAATGGATAAAGCTAGGACAATATTTTGCTTGGTAAACCTTAAAAAATTGTGATTCTCTTCTATTGCCCAAAAACGATTAAGGCTTAATTTTTTCATAAATATCATCTCCAGTACTCAAGTCTTTGCCAAATACTTCTACATAAAGTACTTTAGGACGAAGGTTACTTCCTTCAGTTTTTACAAAAACATGGCTCAGTTTTGCTTGTTTATTGTTTATTTCTAATTGTGCAAAAGGCTTTTTGTGTTTGTCAAAACCAATTTTCAATTTCTTTTTTTTATAAGAAACTATCCAAGCTTCAAAGTCATTTTCTTTATTAGTTTCTCTAGCACTGATACCGTAGGCAAGGAAATTCTGAATCCAAGTAAGTTCTTTTTTTTGTCCTTGTTCTTGATAACGCAACCAATATACGCTCACAGGATTTTCTTTGTCAAAATCTCCATTAGGCAATAAATTCGCATCATACACAATGGTATTTGTATTAGCACTTCTTTGGATATAAAATAACCTTACAGGCGAATCAGGAACTTTTGGATAATTACTTGGAGAAAAGCTTGTTGATAAAGTGAATATTAAGCCAAGTATAAAATAATATAGCAATCGTCTATTTTCCATTTTCCTCCAAAGCCTTTTTGGTATGTTCTATTCTTTGTAAAGCAGTATAATTTGATAAAATTGCTACCAAGGTTAATGGAATTGTAAAGATTGAAATGGTTTCAAACCAAGGAATACGTGGTGAAAAACCTTCTATTCTAAAGTCATTTCCAATGATTGGTGCTAAAATGCCACATAGTAATGCAGAGCCACCAATGATGACAATTCTTTCAGGACGTTGCATCCAACCTATATCACATTTCACACCTAAACCTTCGGCTCTTGAACGTGTATAACTTACCATTGAAGAACCAATCAAAGCCAAAAATGCGAAAAACGAACTGAATAAGTAATGATGAGAAATCAGGTAATAACAGATTCCAAGAAACATAAACATTTCGCTGTATCTATCTAATACTGAATCATAGAAAGCCCCAAATTTACTCGACATATTACCCACACGAGCCAGCCTTCCATCAATCATATCAAATACTCCTGCGAATAAAATCATCGCTCCGCCCCAACCGATATAACTAAAGTCGCCTCTGAAAGATGCTTCAGCAGCATATACAAAAATACCCGCCGCTGCAATATTCAATACTAAACCAACTGTTGTAACAATATTGGGAGTTACTTTTAACGCAATTAATAGTTTTATAAAGGGATTAATAATTTGATAAATTACTTGTTGTCCCGCAGATTTTAATGTGTACATAGCTTTATGAGATTATTTTTGTTAGCATTAAAAATCAAACTTAAATCTACCACGAATACCATATTCAGATACATTAGGATTATCTAAATATGAAAGACGTTTCACTAAGTCTATTCTAAAGATTTTGAATATATTAGATACGCCAACACTAGCTTCCATATAAGGCCCATTCGCCAATGAATTCGTTAAGATAGTACCATCTGCCGCTTGTGGAAAACGATACAAACTTAAATTATTCTCTGGTAAATTATTGGCACTTATTCCACCCCAAAGCCCTTTGAAAGTAATTACTTCTCTAAGCTTTAGTTTTTTGATTAAAGGTAATTTATTGAAAATAAAACCATTGAAGTAATGATCTACAAAAATCGCTGCATATTTATCAGAAGCAAATTCCAAGAAATTCATCAAGTTATAAGATTCTAACTGATAAGAATACGATTGGTTAGCACGGTGAATCATCAATAATGGATAAGGTACTGTTCCAAAAATCTTTCCTCCTTCTGCCGTAATATCTGTATAACCAATGGGCGAAACAAAGAAACGTTTGTTGGCTCTGAAAGTAACATTATGATAATTATAATCGCCTTTCAAGAAATTAGCAATGCCTAAACTATAGCGTAATTGGAAAATCGGATACTTGTTGATAATCGGAATTCTATAGTTTTTACCTTGATAGAATTGCTCGTTCGGAGCAAACTTTAAATTGACCGATACTTCAGAACTTGTTAAATCTTTCTCGTTATACAATTGCGTATCTGGCGAAGTATTCGAAGTATTGTATCTTTCAAATTTCAAAGAACCTGCGGCTTCTTGCGTTAAGTTTTTATAGCCTAATTCATAACTGATACCATTTCTTGATTCATGACGATAATCTAAACGGAAAATCTTATTATAAGTCATTTTATCGTTTACACCTCTTTTGAAAGAAAGTAACACGTTATCTTCCTGAATAAACTGTAATTCCTGACCTGGAATTCTTACTTCTTCTTGATATGACGCTCTTATATAATGGTTTGGAAATTCATAAATAGAATTCTTTCCTAAATTATAGGTTGCTCCTATATAACCCTTCCAACGTTCGTCTTTAAAACCATAAGCGGCATAAGTTTCCAAGTATAATTTTGGATTCAATTTTGCCATCGTTCTACCACCGAAACGCAAACGGAAGCCTTCAACGGGGTTGAAACTATAAAATGCGTTAGCTGGACCAATTTCAAAATCACCAAAATCTTTATAACCAAACAGCACTAAACCTGCCACAGTCATCAATCTTTTAAAAGCAGGTACTTGCTGAATACTATCTGCCATTTTATAAATGCCTTGTTCAACATTGTTCAGGCCTTGATGCCTTGCATTTGCCCAGAAATCATCGCCTTGGTCTAAAGCCATATCCATCAAGATATTCTTTTGAATTGGCTTGAAAATACTGTTTTCAATCGGTTTGTTTAAAACATAGTTTTGATACGAAACCGACCGTTTTCCTAGAATCCCTCTTTTGTTTTCTTTTTTGCTAAATCCAAAATCTATTGAAATCTCATCTTTAGTGAGCATCAATTTATTGTCTTCTACTGGAGCAAATTCTTGTTCCACCAAAAGCTCGTTCACGAAGTTCAGGTTGATACTTCTTGGCACGCCTAATTTTACTTTTCTAACCGAAAAATTAGAATCCAAAGAAATATACATATTTCCAACAAAAGCAAAGTCGGTAGGATTTCTTGGTGAAAAACCTAAATTCACACATTTCATGTTTTGGAATTGAAGTGTATCCAAAATTACAAAACGATAAAAAGTAGGTGATAAATTAGAAATTGGGCTAATAAACTGGTTGGTCAATAAACTGATATTGCTATCATAAATATTGATATCTTCGTACAAACGGTTGATGTATGAGGCAATACCGTTGTTATCAATGTATTGGTCTAAACCAATTTTCTTTTCTCCTTTAATATATACTTTCTCTTCTTGTGGATTTTTTCTGAAATACACATCGGCAACGGTTTCTTTTAAATAAAGTGGTAAAGAAACATTTCCTGTTGTTTTTGAAGTATCAAGATTATCGAAGATAAATTGAAAGTTTTTGAAGGCTTTCTTCTTCTTATAATCTTCATCAATGTTATTTAGGTTTAATTGAATCTTCTCGTATTTCTCGTATTGATAAAAAGCCATTCCTTCTTTGCGGTTTTCATCACGATGGGCAATTACCTTTCTAATTAAAACCACCGCAGGATTGTCTTTATTACGATACTTATCTTTTTTGGCTTTTACCGTTACTTCAGATAAGTTTTGAGATTGAGGAATAAGTTTGATAGAGATAGTTTGGCTAATATCTCTTTTGAAAGTTTTTACTTCTGTTTTATAGCCGATAGAAGAATATTGGATTTTAGTAGCTTGTCCATCTTGAATATCCATGGTATAGTTACCATTAATATCCGTTTGGATTCCTTGCTTTGTACCCAATACAATAATATTTACAAAGGGAATGGCTTCATTGGTTTTGCTGTCAATGATTTTACCCTTTACTTTCGTTTGTTGTCCAAAAACGGGCGTCATCGCAACGACGCTAATGAATAAATAACATACCATTCGTAAAGTATTACTAATGTTCTGATTTGTTATTTTATTAAATAGATATTTTTTCATGATTTCTTGCATTAAACACGAACCATCTGTTCAATCCATAACTATATACTACGAATACGAACGTTCCTACCAATGCTCTTATGATTAGATAATCTGCTGTTATAACTTTACTAAGGCCTAAAACACCGAGAGTATTCATCAATGAATTCCCGGCTGAAACAAGTATATATTTTATTAATTGCCAACGACTTTTCTCCGTTTTTGAATCTTGAAAAACCCAAAATCTCGACAAAATAAAACCTACGATTCCACCTAAAAAATTGCCAAATACTGTAGCCCAAACATTTGAAAAACTTAAATAGTTGAACACTAAATAAGATGCACCAAAATCTACAAAAGTTGCCAGCCCTGAAACTGGAACAAAGCGGAAAAAAGGTTTAAAGAAGTCTGACATGGTTTAAAGGAAAAAGATGATGAGCTGCAAACATCCATTTGCCCAAATTCCTGCCATTACATCGTCTAACATTACGCCCCATCCATTCTCATATTTTTCAAAACTTCGAATATTGAATGGTTTATAAATATCAAAGAATCTGAATAAGATAAATGCTAATAGTAGATTTTGCCATGAAAATGGAATAAAGCAAATACTTAAACACATTCCAGCTACTTCGTCGATTACTATTTTAGAGGAGTCTTCGCCCCAATGGCTTTCCATCACAGCAGACGACCACCTTCCAACCAAAGTAAATACGATTGTTAACAGGATTAAGATTGAATGGTAATAAAAGACATCGTTCACCAATCCAAAAATGCCTGCAATCAAAGCACAAGCCAACAATGCTCCAAAAGTTCCCGAACCTTTTGGGATAAATCCTAAACCGAGAGCGGAAGCAAAGATTTTATGAAAATTCAACATGATAGAAAAATGGCTCTTGAGATTTTAAAAGCAAGAGCCATCTTTTATTGAGTCTGAAATTAGAGTTCTACTTCTGCATCAACATCTTCGTAGTAATCCATACCAAGATTAGTGATTAACTCTTCGCCCATGATATAACGAAGGGTGTTTTCTAATTTTTCCAATTGCTTGAAAATATCGTGGATTGGTTCTAATTCTGGTAGTGTTTGTGGAGCTTTCCAGTAGAATGATAACCATTCTTGAATACCTGAGAATTGAGATCTTTTAGCAAGGTCCATAAACAAAGCTAAATCAAGTACAATCGGAGCTGCTAAGATAGAGTCACGACATAAGAAGTTGATTTTGATTTGCATTTGGTAACCCAACCATCCAAAGATGTCGATATTATCCCAACCTTCTTTGTTATCACCAAGTGGTGGATAATATTCAATTCTTACTTTGTGATGAATATCGCCATAAAGTTCAGGATTGATTCTAGCATCTAAAATTCCGTCTAATACGTTTCCTTTTGATACTTCTTTCGTTTTGAAGTTTTCAGGAGCATCCAATACTAAACCATCTCTGTTACCTAAGATGTTTGTAGAGAACCAACCTCTAACACCTAAAGCACGAGCTCTTAGACCTGGCGCAACGATGGTTTTCATCAAAGTTTGTCCAGTTTTAAAGTCTTTACCAGCAATTGGCGTTTCAGTAATTTTTGCTAATTCTTCTAAAGCAGGAATATCCAAACATAAGTTAGGAGCACCCATTGCGAAAGGAACATTTGATTTCAACGCTGCATAAGCATACATCATTGAAGGAGCAATATCTGGGTCGTTGTTTAAAAGACCAGCTTCGAAGTTTTCTAAAGATGCGTGTACTTCTTTAGCTTCATGATAAATTTCAGTTGAACCACACCAAACCATTACAAGGCGTTCGCAGTCATTCGCAATTTTGAAATTATCAATATCTTCAATCAAAGCATCGACTAAATCTTGTTTGGTAGCGCCAGTTTTTACGTTAGTACCGTCAAGGTTTTTCACATAACGCTTATCAAAAACAGCTTTCATTGGTCTAATCAATTCAAGTTCATCTTTCACTTGTTCGATTAAACCTCTTTCCAATACTCCTGCATTTACAGCAGCATCGTACATACTGTCGGCATAAACATCCCATCCTCCAAATACTAAATCATCTAAATTAGCTAAAGGCACAAAATCTTTAATTTTGGGATTTCTATTTTCTGTGCGTTTTCCTAAACGGATGTTAGCTGTTTGTGTAAGCGAACCTGTTGGCTGAGCTATCCCCTTGCGACTCGCAAGAACTCCTGCAACAAAGGTAGTCGCAACAGCTCCCATCCCTGGCATTAAAATTCCTAGTTTGCCTGTGGCTGGTTGTACAATAATGTCTTTCATAAGATTGAAAATTTAAAATGCTACGAAGAAATTTTAAAAAAGCATACTGGCATAATCCTAACTCTTCGAATTATAACATTAACTATATATTATTAAAAAAAAGTATTTAGATAAATTATTACTCTATTTGGAATAAACTATGGAAACTTTCAAAAGGTTCAAAGTTTTTAAACTTTGAATTAAGATTTTTTTGACCTAAAAATTCAACTACTAAAAAATGGAATAATACAAAATTTTTAGATTACCTAAATTTCAATTCTGAACATGCAAATTTATTAAACACATATCCGAAAAAATATAACTAAAGTTAATATTTAAGTAAAAATAAATTTATATGATTTTACTTTCAAATAAATATCACAGCAGAACATCAGTAAAAAAACTAATTAAACCTTATTATAACTCATTCATGTAAAGCACACTAATTTATTTTAATATTAAAAAACTATGCCAACTGACTTAGACAACTAAATAATAATAAGGTTTAATTAAAAAATAAATTATTCTACAAATTGTACAGCGGGTACTTCTTTTGAAGACTTCATTCTAAACTTTGTCCAACTCTCTTTTGTCCTATCTACTAAATAATATACCATTGGTACAAGATAGACTGTCAGAAGCATTGAACTGGTTAAACCACCTATCAATACCCATGCTAAAGAGTTCTTCCATTCTGCTCCAGCACCCGTTGCAGTAGCAATAGGAATCATACCAATTACCATGGCAATGGTCGTCATTAAGATAGGTCTAAGACGTTCTTCCCCTGCATGTAAAATAGCTTTTCTGTAAGGTACACCTTCTGCTTTTTGCTGGTTAGCAAAGTCAACGATAAGAATTGCATTTTTCACAACTAAACCCATCAACATCAACATTCCTAGCATAGCAAATATCCCAATATTCGAACTTGAAAGTGCCAAAGCAAGTAAGGCTCCGATAATGGCAACTGGAATAGAAAGTAATACAACCAATGGATAAATGAAGCTATCGTACAACAATACCATGATGAAATATACCAAAATCAAAGCGGCTAACATGGCTAAACCTAACGAACCAAAACCTTCATCCTGATTTTTTGCATCACCACCCCAAGTTACGGTTACTCCTTCTGGAAGTGGATTTTTGATTAAATCAGCTTTAATGGTTGCAATTAATGTTCCTGAACCAATTCCTAAAGTATTTGCGGTTACTGTAACAGACGAGCGTCTGTTTTTTCTTTCTAAAACTGATGGCCCTGTACTTAAAGATACATTCGCAAATTCAGCTAAACGCACTGGACGTTTTGCTTGTGGACTATAAAAATTGATATTCTTTACGTCTTCAGGATTTTTACGATCAAAAGCATCTAACATTACTCTAATATCATAATCTTCTGAACCATCCTTGAACTGAGAGTCGTCGTTACCAGCAAAGGCATTTTGCAAAGTAGCTCCAACTGTCTGAATATCAAGACCTAATTTAGCCATTTTTTCACGATTTACGTTTACTTGTACTTCTGGATTTCCATCATCTACAGAAACATTTACATCGTTTGCGCCCGGAGTAATTCTTAAACGATTACTTAAATCTTTCGCAGAAACTAATAATTGTTGTAAATTCTCTCCTCCAAGAAATATTTCAATCGGTGCAGTTCCTGAATTTACCATCCCTATGATAGACGAATTAAATTCTACTCCCGCAAATTTCTGACCTAATACTTTACGTAAATCAATCATGAAATTCTCTGTTGCCAAATGATTTTCTCTTTCTTCAACAGGTAATAATTCTACTGTCAACTCACTTCTATTTGTTTCACCTTGACCAGTACTATTTAAGCCAGTACTTGCACCACCGACATTCGAGAAAATTGTTTTTACGGCCGGATTCTTGCGTAAAAAATTCTCTACTTCTCTTACTTTCAAGTTGTTTTGTTGTAGCGAAGCGCTTTTATCTAACTTCATTGTCAACAAAAACTTACCTTGATCACCTTGCGCCACAAATTCTTGTCCGATAATTCCAAGTGACATTACCCAACCAGTTGCAACAAAAAGTGAAACTAAAATTGCAGTAAAGGCAATCTTGTGTGATATTACCCATTCTAAACTTCCATGATACCATTTTATCAATGCTGTTAAGCCGCCTTCAAACCAAAGTAAAAATGCTTGGAAAGGATTTTTAGCATCTAAATGTTCCAGTCTTGCCAAACGAGAGGTCATCCAAGGCGTAAGCGTAAAACTTACCAATAAACTAACCATTGTTGCAAAAGCAACGGTTAATGAAAACTGACGAAGTAAATCTGCAATCACTGAATTTACGAAAGTAATTGGCACGAAAACCACCACAATTACAAGCGTAATAGCAACAGCAGCAAAACCAATTTCACTCATACCATCTAAAGTAGCTTCCCAACGATTTTTGCCCATTTCTAAGTGTCTTTGAATATTTTCCAAGACCACGATTGAGTCATCCACCAAAATCCCGATTACTAATGAAAGTGCCAATAAGGTCATCAGGTTAAGCGAATAGCCCATTACAAACATGAACAAAAATGCTGAAATCAAAGATGCTGGCACCGAAACCATTACAATAAAGGCATTTCTAAGACTATGTAAAAACAAAAGCATTACTACACCAACCAATATAATGGCTAAAAATAAATCGTGCGTTACGGCCTCTACAGAAGCTAAAGTAAAAATACTGCTGTCGAAAGCAATGGCGAATTTTACCTTATCTTTTGCATTTGCTTTTTCGATAACGGCTAATTTTTCTTGTACTAATCTACTAATTTCTACCGCATTAGCATCCGATTGTTTTTTGATAAACAAACCAATTCCATCTGTACCATTGTATCGGCTTACGCTTTCAATTTCGCCCAAACCATCTGAAATATTAGCCACATCGCCTACACGAATCGGACTTCCATTTGGTGGAGTACTAATGACCAAATTGCGAATTTCTTCTAAAGAAGTAAATTTACCCGCCAAACGTAAAGTCATGTTTTCAGCTTTACTTTTTACTTTTCCTGTCGGGAAATCTAAGTTCGCTTGACCAATTGCTTGCGTTACTTGAAGTAGTGATAAACCATAATAATTCAATTTATCATCGTCCACATTCACACGAATCTCACGTTTCTCCCCTCCTACCATCGTGATTTCTGCAACACCTTCAATCTGCTGAAGAACAGGCAAATACTTGTCTTCTACTTGTTGATAAAAAACTGAATTCGGCAAACTTGAAGTTGCCAATAATTGCATAATTGGCTGGTCGCTTGGTGAAATTTTTGAAAGCGATGGTGTTTTAGCATCGTCTGGTAAATCACTAATTACATTATTGACATCCCTTTGTGCATCTTCCAAAGCCTTATCCATATCTGTTCCAGCTTTAAACTGAACAATCACGATTGAGGCACTTTCTAAAGATTTTGAAGTAACGATATCAATATTATCAAGCCCAGAAATAGCATCTTCAATCTTTTTACTTACTTCCGACTCCACTTCTGTGGGTGCGGCTCCCGGATAAATCGTTGTAATGGTAAGTGTTCCTACTGAAAACTCAGGTAATAACACATAACTCAACTTATTATACGATACAATCCCTCCTAATACTAACACGGCAAATAGCACAATGATAACAGAAGGGCGTTTTATGATGGTTTCTACAAATTTCATAATCTTATTTTAGATTTATTGAGCCACTACTGCTGTACCATTTTGTAAGTTGATTTGTCCACTTACAACTACTTGGTCGCCTGCTTTAATGCCTTGAGTAATTTCATAATATTCATTATTTGCCACACCAATTGTTACATCTTTCAAAATAGCTTTCCCATTTTCAACAACATATACTTGTGCTTTTTTGGTAGAACCTACAATTGCTTGGCGAGGTACTGATAATGACTGTGCTTTCAACTGATTGTCATTCACAATCGAGCCGTACATTCCTGCTTTAAGTGGATTTGTACTTCTGTTTTGAACAAGAATTTCAACTGGATAATTATGCGCTGCATCGCCTGATACACCAACCATATTTACCTTACCGTTGAAATATACGTTAGGATATACTTGTGTTTCAATCGGAATAGTTTGTCCAACTTTAAATTGATTGATAGATTTTTCAGGAATATTAACCACCAATTTCAAAGCAGAAATATCAGTAATGGTAGCAATCGGCGCACCTACAGAAACTACTGAACCTTTTTCAATCAATTTTGAAGTAACAATACCAGCAAAAGGAGCAGTAACCGTTGTATTCTCTAATTGTTTCTTCAATTGTTTGATTTGTGCTTGCGTTCCTCTGATACTCAGTTGCGTTCTTTCTAAGTTCACTGCTGGCACGGCATCGCCTTTTACTAATACTTCATAACGTTTTAAATCGTTTTGGTAACCTTCTAAAGTCACTTGAAGTGCTTCAATCTGAAGACGAATTTGTTCGTCATCTAATTTGGCAATCAATTGTCCAGCTCTAATACCTTGTCCTTCATTGATTGGCAATTGAATTACTTCTCCGCCCGCTAAAGGTTTAATTTCAATTTCACGATTTGGCGTAAATGAACCTAAAAATTCATTTTCTTGAGATAGATTTCTCAATGCTGCCTCCGAAGTAGTTACACCAACTTTTAGATTTACATCTGGTTGATAAACTTTCTTTTCAACTTTTTCTTTATTAGTAGATAATTTCCATGCCGTCAAACCAAGTGTGGCAAGAATGGCGAATATGATAGTAAGACGTTTCATTGTTTGATATGTTGATTTTTTATAAATGAAATTTATTGTTTAGGAATAATTGTTCCAGAGGCTTTTTTCCAATTCAAATCAGCCGAACGGAGGTTTATTAAAGTATTCAGATAGTTATTCTGAGCTTCTCTTACAGCATTTTCAGCTTGAATTACTTCTGTTAAAGCAGTTGTGCCTTCTTTGAATTGTAATTGTGTTTGAGTATAAACTTTTTCTGCCAAAGCTACTTGGTCACGACTGGCTAAGATATTTCTTTGTTCTACGTAAAATTTGGTTCGAGCATTGGCAATATCCATCGAAATATTTTCTTTGGTTTGGTCTGATTGAATCGACAATTTCTGACTTTCAATTTTTTGCTGAACCAATTTTGATTTTCTAGCAGAACCATCATAAATATTCCAGTTTAACTGCAAACCAAGCCAATAACCCGGAACATTTTTCAGTACGCTGTTTTCTCCATCTTTTCCAAAAAAAGTAGAATTAGCCACACCATAAGCCGAAAGCGTTGGTAAAAAACTTGCTTTGGTATTGAGTGTACTTTGTTCGTTTAAAGCTTTCTGACGTTCCAAAATCAAAATATCTGTTCTGTTCACAGCATCATTAGCAATCAAAGCAGGTACAGAAGCACTTTGGTCGATGTCGATTTTTACACTCAAAGGTTCTGTTTGTGGCGTTCCAGTAAGAAATTTCAAGGCATTGATTAATTCTTGATACGAACCTTGAAGTGATTCTAATTGTGTTTGCGATTGTGTACGACTGATTCTCAAACGGTCAACATCAATTCCTTGTGATAATTTATTCTTGTACAATAAATCTGTTACTTGAATCAGTCTATCCAACGAAGCAATGTTACTTTTCAGAAATGCCATTTGTTGGGCAACAGTCTGTAAATTATAATAAGTATTAGAAACGCTGTAAGCTACTTCTTCCTGAGTTTTCAAGGTTTGTAAGCTTGCTAAATCAACACTTAGTTTGGCAGCTTTTAAACCGATGTTGATTGACGGGCTATAAAGTGCTTGCGAAACCTGAACCGAAGTAGATAAATTATAAGGCAAACCCAAAGCCAATACTTGGTAACTTCCTTCGGCACCACCAAAAGTTGAAGCTGGAACTACTTGACCCGGAATTTTCAAATAACGCTTGTAGTCTCCAGTTAAATTCACTTGTGGTCTGGCTCTTGCTTTTACTTCACTGATTTGAGCATCTGTTTGTTTTTCATTCAGTCTTGACAACTGAACTTGTTGGTTATTTTTTAATGACTGGTCAACTAATTGGTCGAGAGTAAGATCTTGAGCTTTCGTTCCTGATGCCAACAACATCATTACAAAAATGAAAGACCATTTTGCATGTATCATGATTTAATCGTTTAGTTTATCTTTTTGATTTAACATTTTGCTTTAATCGTTTGATTAAAATTTGAGCAAAAAAAATGCTCTATTTTTCAGAGCTGAATAAGTACTGAGTAATCATATCTGTAATAATTATCTTATGATTTTCAGCAAACTCATCAAATTGTTTATCATTCATATTCCAAATCTTACAGGTCATTACTTTACCTTGAAATATAAATTGGATATTCGATTTGATTAAAAGTAGAACATGTTCAATTTTAATTTCCCTAATCTCTTCATTGTCAACTGCAACTTTCAACTGTTGAGCAAATACAGAATGAACTAATACTTTATCAAAGGAAATTACACTAAAGAAACGGTCTGGATTTCGGTGTAGCTCGTTAATAATAAAATTAGCCAAATCAGGATTTGTTTTGAACATTTCAAAATCATGATCGATAACAGCCGAAATTTTTTGTTTTAACGATATTGGTCTATTTAAAACTTCAAGAAGACCTTTGAAAAACAATTGAAGCATTTCTTCAAAAACACTTGAAAATAGCTTTTCCTTACTTCTAAAATAATAATTCATCAAAGCGCTATTCAAACCAGCTTCTTTGGCAATATCACGAGTGGTAGTGCCATCAAAGCCTTTCTCTAAAAAAACTTTTATGGCAGCTTCCTTGATTCTATCTTCTGCTGATTTTGTTAGGCACTTCATAAATTCAATTGATTAATGAGACAAAGGTATAGAACAAAAAACTAAAAACAAATCTTTAACCAATAATTTTAATCAATTGATTAAAATTATTGGTTAAATCAAATTCTGTAAAAGAAAAGTTAAATAATAGGCCAAAAAACTATTTCGCTGCTTGGTTGATTTCTCCTATTCCTGAAAATTTTCCATCATGATAAGCCACTTTTATAGCATACTGATAAGAAGTATTAGCTTTAAAATCTTTGTCGGTATAATTACTTTCTTTACTTGAACCAATCATTGCTAAACCTTCTCCATCGACGGCTCTGTAAATTAAATAATGGCTTATTGTTTGACTAACAATTGGCGACCAAGATAGATTTACTTGTTTTTTCTGCAAATCAATTTTTGCATTGATTTTTGAAACCGTAGCATAATCTGTTTTTCTAAAATACTTCACTGGAATCGGGAAAGATTTTGGTGAAAGTAAACCGTCATCATCTTTGGCAACTACGGCGTATTGATAAGACTTATTAGAAACGACGGATTCATCTTCATAAAGTAATGCACTTGAAAGCAGGTTTTTAGCAATTTCTTTAATAGTCATCCAGTCATTATTTCCTTCTTTTCGGTAAATAATATGGGCAACTACATCTTCACTTTCGCTGCCTACAATGGATAAACTCACGCCTTTTTCTGTCACCAACACGTCTTTAATCACTGGCGTAGTTGGTGGATTTTTATCGGGTAATTTTACGTTTAAATATTCTGAAAAAGCAGAATGATTGTTACTTAAATCAATGGCGACTACTTTATAATACACATTTTCGTTGAGCATTTTATTGGCTAAAGTATCCGTAAAAGTATTACTTGAAATACCAACAGGCGTTATTTGGGTATAATACTTGTTTTCAGCAGTGTACGAGCGATACACTTTAAAAAGTGCAACATCAGGATTTTTCGGACTTTTCCAACTAAGTTTTACTCTTCCTGAAGAATCTGCCTTCCCGACTAAATCTGTCGGAAACGAAGGTGGCAAACGGTCTTCAATACCGCCAGCAATCGGCAAAGTATAAGCTAAATTGCCAGCAGTATCAACCGAAGCGATGATGTAATAATCCCCAATATAGGCTTGTGGTTCAGTATCTGTAAAACTTAAAGAATTAGGCGGAATGATATTTTGAGTAATCGGCTGAAAAGGGCCATTTACTGTTGGCCCACGTCCAATCACATAACCTTTGAAATCTGCTTCTTTTACAGGTTTTTTCCAAGTAAGCATAATCGCAGTATTATTGATATTTTTCGCTCTGAAATCATCAGGAGATTTTGGTGGCGTTAAATCTTTACCCATTGCGATAATGGTTTCAGAAGGCTTACTTTCTTCGCCGAAACTATCAATGCCACGAATGCGGTAGTAATATTTTTGGTAATTTTTAGCGAGACTGTCGATGTAAAAAGCTTTGTTTTCCCATTTGGCAAATTGTGCTTTCAATAAAGTATCTTTTGCTAATTCTTGTGGGTCGGGTTTTCCCATCACAAAAGGTGTTTGATTTACTTTTTTGAAGTTTTTGCCGTCTTCACTTTTTTCAATGTAAAAAGCCGAAAAATCACCTTCTGGCCCTAATCTGTCCCAAATTAAAGTGGTTTTTCTATCGCCATTTTCGGGTTTATCGACAAAGGGTGCGAAAGTCAAAAAACTTTGTCCAGCCTCTACAACCACTTGTGCTGTATCAAGTACAATTTTAGTTTTTGTTGGCATTTCACTTTCTGCCAAATAGATTTTATAAGTATAAAGTGCATCTTTTTTCTTGATGTTTTTATCCACAAAACGCAAACCTGCGGCTTCGGCGGCTTTTTTTGAAAATTCCGCAGCCGTCAAAGTTGTGGCAAATCGAACATTTTGTTCTTGACTGATTTTTTTGATATTGAAAAAATCAGGCTTAAAATTTTTATCGTTTGGATACCCGTACAACATTTCCCCGACTACACTTATTCCTTTTTCATCTTCTGCCAAACGACTTTTCATTTGCTCTAAAGTCCACGGTTTTAAAGGTTTTGGCGTTAAAATTTGTCGAGTACCTTGTTGATTTTCTTTGCTATACTCAGTACGCTCGATGATATAGCCACGCACAGTGCCAGCCAACCAGTAAGCAGGCATATTTGGCGACCAACGCAAAACCACAGAATCACGATAATTACGAGCCAAAAGCATAATTTTTGGCTTTTTAATCTTGCTTAAAGTATCTTTTTTTGTAGGATTTACTTTTTGAGAGAAAGCATTTTCCACAGATATAAAGCTGAAAAACAGGAGGAATAATAATATTTTTTTCATGTGTATTTTAGCTTTTAGTTATCAGCCTTGAGCGATGAGTTTAATGATTTTTGATTTTCAAATTTCTATTATCGAGCGAAAAAATTCGCTCGATAATGGAAAGCATACAGCCTATTGCCTACCGCATACCGCTTATCTATCACAATTAAAACAAGCAGGATTTGAAAAATAGCCAGCTACTCTTGCATTTGGAATATTGGCTGGGATTGCTTGATTATACACAGGTGCTAATGAAATTGGCGAAGCTCCCAACTGAATATCTTTCGTCACCGTTACTTGATTTGCTCCGAGATATGGCTGATAAGTTAAGTTTACTTTTACAGTCGAACCATTTTTACGCTTTTTAAAAATATAATAATCTACTGAAGTATAATCGCCAAAGCGGTCGAATGTGGCTGGATTATTCAGCAGTCCAGCGTAAGAAGCTGTAATCCCAAGGGTTTTACTGGCGAATGAAATTTCTGTATTTCCCGTTTTTGCCATTTGAGTTCTCCAGTTATTCCCAAAATATTGCTGATAAGTATTTCTTACTCTTTGTACTTTTTCGCCAAAACTTCGTACCGCCATAAAGTCATTGTAGGCAACAAAATCACTTTTTATGGTAAACTGATACGGTTTTGTTGGAGCGTCATTGATGGCAAAACCATAAATTCCTGATAAAAATACCATTTGTGAAGCCACCGTTTTACTGATAGAAGCATCCATCGAAATCATTTTGCTACTGGCACTTCCGATGGAAGCACCCAAACCATTTTCATCTTTTGTGAGCGTATTATTACCGTTGAGGATGTCTGAAATATTTCCATTATAAGGGTCACGAACGCCAATATTTCTTAAAAGGGGTAAGGCTCTTCCCATTACAACGCTTTTGCTGGGTTGATAAGCGATATTTCGTAAATCATTATAATTTGGACTTACTTGTCCGACATAACCATATTGAACTTCTGTAAGAATACTGTAAATATTACTGTTCGCAAAGCGGTCAAATTCGGAAGTACCTTGACTGAACGCTGGCGTATTTACCGTTAATAAAGCTGGTTGTAAAGCTCCTCGACTTGAGAATTTATGTTCTTTCATTTCCTCATCTTCAAAATTTTCAGTACCATCCGTTGGCACAGCTTTGATGAACAAATAAGCATTTGATTGTGGCGTAATTTCGTCTTCGTACTTAGAGTTCTGGAAAGTTGTTGCTGCCATTTTCTCCTGAAAAGTATTGTATTGACTGGTTTTGAAAGCCAGCGAAAACATTACTTTATCGTTTTGTGCCGCTTTTTTATCAAGCGGTTTTAGGGCATTGAATCTAATCTGATAAGCGGCTGCATTGTTGCCATTACCTGCATTTTGATAGGTTCTTTGAATAGTATTGGTGAAATTGGCGACCTCGTATTTCTTGATTTTAATTTTATGCAATTCCAAACGATAGACTTTTGAATTTTGTAAACCCGCTGGAATATCCGCTAAAATTTTACCTTGTCCACCTGCGTATGGAGCTTGGTATTGCATAGAGGTTTTCAAAGTATCGCTGCCATTTTCGGCAATGAAATAAGCTTTGAAATCGTAATCTCTTAGAAGAAAGTTATTGGCATTGATGCCTTCTAATAATTCATCAGGAATATCTCCAGAAATAACAGCTTTGGTCGTTTGGTTTTTCAAGAAGTAATTTTGTCCATCCATTGGCCAAGTATAAGCCACATCTTCCCAACGAACAAAATCGGGTTGTTTGCCAGAAGTAAAAATATTTTCAGCTTCTTCAAAACGTTGTTCACGCACACCTGTTTCGTCGATATAAGGATTTTCAAGTCCGCCATTTACACGTTCCCAAAGGCGTACTTGTACTTTGAAAGCATAATTAGTTTCAGATTTCAAGTGTCCGTTCAAAGGCAAAATCAATTGTTCGTTATTATTCACCCATTGCTTCGCACCAATTGCCGCAAATTTTTCATGCGTTTTCTGATTCGTCAATGAATATTCTTGAACGGTAAAATAATAAGTTCTCGGCTGACCGTCAGGTAAAGCAATGCTATAATCCGTATCCATACTCATATTGAAAACAGCCTGTAAATCTCCGTTGGTATCCACCTCTTTTTCTCCTTTTTTCGGACTCAATTCTGAAATTACTTTAATATCCGCCAAAGGGTCGCCATTGAAAACTGGTTTACATTTTTGTCCGAAATCAAAATCAAAGTCAGTATCAACTTTTACCAAGCCAGCCAGTACTTCACCTTTTACTCTGAGTCTGCCTTCGCCCCAAGTTGGCTCTGGTAAACCACCCCAAAGCAAAGCTCCTGCCGTTAAATCCATCAATTTTACATTGAAACGTTTGCCGAAAACTTTGCCTGCTACTGATACTTTTCCGTTGGCGTAGGCATAAATTTGAGCATTGGCATACCAGCCATAAAGCCCGACAATTTCTTGTCCATTACATTTTAAACCCTTAGATAAAGCCGCATCAAAACCAGCAATCAAAGTAGCATCGGCGGATAATGGGCCAACAGCTACTTTCAAACGACCGTCAACTCTTGCTCCTGCCAGTAATCTGAATGTTAGCGGATTTCCGATGAGTTCGCCATCTTCATTAAATTGCATTTCGCCTTTGGTTTTGGCGGCATCCACTACGTCGTTTCGGGTATCATTTACATTTTCTTTAGCTAATAAAAAAGTTTGTACTTCCGAAGGTAAATTTGGAATACCTCCAATATCATTTCCAAAAGCGAAGTAAGCTTTTGCCGCCAAGTAGGCGTAAAGGGCATCATCTTCACTACCCAATTGTAATAATTTAAACTCTACTTTTTGTTTGCCTTCGGCTGGGTCGCCAATTTTTACGTGCCAAGTATCAGCAAAGTGCATTCTGAACGGAACAATAACTTTAGGAAAACCGGGAATTGGTTCTACTTCCACATCGGCATTCATATCAAAACTACTTGGCGTGATTGTTACAGAAGTTTGTGCCATCAACAAACATTGTCCGTTGCGAGTAGGGTCTTCGTCTAAACTCAATACTTTTGCTTTGCCCGAAGCCGTGAAATTACTGAAAGCACCATTGGCAATACTTGCCTCAATGCCCAAATTGGCAAGTATCATTTTTTTATCCGCCAAACTCATATACACATTGGCTTTAATGCCATAACTTCCAAGCATCGGCGTATAATTGATGCCTGTGTTATTTGTGCCTGCACGAGTCGTTTGCGTGTTGGGAGCAACATCTTTAATCGTTTGCGATAAAGGCGTATACATTTTCATATTGAAATAAATGCCACCGCCAAAACCCGAACACATTAAAGGCGGTACAACCGCAATACTTGGCGTGAGCAATACGCTGGCATCGACGTATCCATAATAAAAACCTTTATTGCCAAATTGTAGAGTCGCTTTAACAGTAGCTACTTTCGGGATTTTTACTTTGGCTGAACCGATAAAACCTGTTCCATAAAGGGCATCTTCATCAAAAAGGCGAAGTTCTCCTTCAACGGTTGCGGGGCCAACAGCCCCTTTTATCATGATTTTTTCGAGATTGACTTTAGAAAAAGCGGGCGACATTTTTCCATTTACGTAGCTCAGTTTTCCCAAAATTTCTACTTTGGTTTCTGCACCGACGATGGTATTATCATCTCCGCCGACGTTTACTTTTACTCCAAAGCCAAAGCCGATGGCATCGAGCCCACGGTAAACAAATTTTGGTGGCGTTAATTCTATCGGAAAGCCTACTAAATTGGCTTTGTTTTCATCTTCGACAGGCGTGTAAGTTGATAGCAATTCATCATTGACAGACGGCCCGCCGCTTTGTTTGCCTTTATCTTTTTCGTCTTTTTTATTATCCCACAAACCGCCCAAAAGTGTCCATTGTCCTTCGTCCAAATACAGTTCTTTTTCGCCCTGCATGGTAGGTTTTATTTTGGTATTTGATACTCTAAAATGTTCAAATTTCACTAAAGGAATAGCGATTGGGCTTTTTTGTGATAAACCAATACTGGCAGAACCGCTTAAATCTAAATCAATTTTTTTATTGTCTCCGTTGAATTCCAGCAGGAAATTAGAGTTTTTATCCAATTTCATTTTTGCCAACATGATCGGTACATCGTAGTTTTCTTTGGCATCAATCACAAACTGCATCGTATCTAAATTACTGCGGAGGTTGCAGGAATACGACAAGTAATCGTTACTAATCGGGAATTGAAGTTTGCCTTTCATCATGCCCAACTCAAAGCGATTTTGAACAATTTTGATTTTAAAATCATCAATTGAAAAACCCCAATCGCCAATCTTTCCCGTTGAATAATCCACCACAGGCTTATTGGTTGGTTCAATCACTGCCGTGATTTCGTTGCTATCGTCAATGATAAAATCGCTCGTGATAAAACCCAAACGTTGTTCGTTCGTGCCTTTGAGTTTGGTAGGTAATTTTACTTCTGTTTTTTTCATGTAAAGCCCACGGAAAGTCATTCCCCGGTCGCCTTTGAACTCGTCTGGCACATGAAAATCAACAGGATTTCTTTTATCTGAATGGTCATAAAAAGCATTTACGCCATTAATGGTAAAATCTTTTAGTCCATCTACCGTAAATGTTGGCATTTTTACCGTTGCCACCCAATCGTTCCAAGTCAAGAAATCTGTTACCATTCTTGCCTTTACGTCGCCAGCAATTACTTTGCCTGTGCCGTCATCGAGTTTTAAGAATGAATCTCCAAAATTCAAATCCATCACGGCATGAACGTGCTGTAAACTATCGCCTGCAATGCGTGCATAAGTACCCGAATCATCAGGATTTGGATATTTTCCTTGAATAAAATTGAAAGGTAATGCTGGAATTTTTAAATCATCAACCAAAATCAAATTGGCTTCACCTGCAAAAGCTTTGTTGGGAACCATACAAACGTCCACCGCCGCCATTGAAAGAAATTGGTTCGCTTCGGGCATTTTTAGGTTGAACAATGCACCCATATCTGCCCCATGTGGACTAAAACGCATATAATTTATGCCGATAAAACCTGCCTTTGTTGGCACGCCAACAGGCAACTTTACCGCCAATAAAGCATTTACTTTCTGGAGAGAATTTTCTTCAATTGCATCAACATAACTACCAATATCAAAGCCTTGTCCGCCTTTTGCCAATTGTTTCCAAGTACTCATCTTGGTAATTTCTTTGGGGTCGGGGAAATTATATTTGGTATTATCGGCTTGAGCATCGCCACTGAAAATCTCGTAAGCAGCATTAAAATTGATTTTCGTGAATACGACTTTTATCGGAACTGAATTCCAAAATACTCGTCCGTTGCCATCATAGCCATCACCTTTTTTGCTGATTTCATCTACTTTTAATTCAAATTTGCCCAGTTTCAACGTTTTGCCTACCAATTCTTCTTGTGGATAAATGGCAGTTTTATCGGCAGGCAATTGGGTGTCTTTACAAGAACTTGCTCCTACCAAAGCTACTTGTGCTTGGCGTGGCGGCGGTGGTGGTGCAAGAATTGCTGGTGGTACTTCTACATCAAAAGTACAGATTTGACTTTGCCCATCATTTTGAAAAACAGCCTCGCCACTTTGGTCTTTTGATACTACTCGCCACACGTATTTACCAACCGTCAATTCTGGTTCGGCTTGTGTGTAATTGAGTGAAGTACTTACAATATCTTTTTCGGTGAAGGGATTTCCGACATTAAATTTAATGGCATTATCCATCGCATCGTTCGGGTTTTGTCCTTCGGGTACTTTCAGCAAATAAAAATCATATCGAATTTGAGCGCCAGAAATATTCCCTACTGGTGGCGACCAAGTAAATACTTGTTGTTGCGGAACGTTCTCACGTTTTATCATTTTGTAGCCACAAGAAGGCAAAGTAAGACGTGGTGGTTCTACAAAAGTCAAAGGAATACTTTGGCATTGTCCCGAAAGATTTTGAAAACTTTCTACGTTGGCATCATAAGGCACTGCATACACACAAAAATCATAATATCCTTGTGGGAAAATCCCCGAAAGTACAATTTGGTCTTTTGTAGCTTTATCAAAACCTACTACTTGCGTATTGTTTGCATCAATAAAACCACTATTTTCTTGTCCAAAATTTACTTGTAAAGGTTGCCCAACTGGATTTAATAAAAGAGGAACATTAGGTTTATAATTGGCGGACGTAAAAATCCGTCCTCCAGTAGAACGATTGGTGATTTGCCCAACAATTTTGATGGGCGTATTCACAGGTTCACCATTATTTGTGATTAATACAATCGCTGCTTGTTTGTTAGGATTATCCACAAAGTCAATCACTCTCGGACTAAAAGGAGGTGAAAGTATCAGTTGAACTGTTACTTTTAATTGTTGTGCTTGCACCTTTTGAAAGCCTACAAGCAAGAGCAATAAGTAAAAAAGTATTCGTTTCATCTTACCGTTGTTTATTATTTTAAAATGAAATACCATAGCCAGCATTCATGTATAATTCTGAAAAATTTCTGCGTTCGTTTTTATTGTCGGAATTAACAATCGTTGAAAGACTTACATTGAATTGCTGCTTTTTGGTCAGGCGATAAGTAGTATTCAAACGGGCGTTGAAAGTACTTCCTGTATTTACTTGTTCTTGTGCATTTTGGGTATAATTCAGCGAAAGCGAAGTATTGAAATTATTCTTTTTACTTCCTCTTTGTGCAGAAAATGAAAGCCCCATCGACGAAGTATTATAAATCGGCAAAAGGTTGCGAATGAATAATAAACCGGGCGTAAAAGTCATTTTTCGAGTAGGTATTCCGTAACTGTAAGTAAGCGAACCGAATAGGTTATTGAAGTCTGTGCGTACTTTTGAAATGGTGTTTAAATCGTTGGCATTTTGATATGAAAGTACTCCGTTTACGGCATGAGAAACTGTTCCAGAAGTTTTAAACCAACGTGGAGCAATCATCAAACTTTGGTTCAATTGCGAAATTTTTACGGTATCAATAATCTGATTGGGAATGTTTTGTGAAGTACCATAATTTGAATAATTCACAGATAAGCCGAGCGTTCTAGAAAACTGAATATTCAAGTTAGCTGAACCAATATTGCGTGTGGTGGTATATTCTTTGAGTTTACTGACATTATCTTTCTGAATACCATAAGTACCTGATAATTGTACTTTTCCTTGTAAAGCCGAAATAGAAGCTGCCCCCGAATATTCTTCCATATCTGTATTGAAAAAATACGCTCCCATCGACTGATAATCAGCAGAAATCAATTTGTATTGTCCTTGAATACTAAAAGTATTGAATTGTAAACCAACCGTAGTTTCGCCAGCCCAGCCAAGTGAAGTACCTTTTCGGATGTCCACAATTTTAGTAATGAAGGAATACTTTTCTAAATCTTGCTGATCAACCATTTCTCGACGCACATCACGAGTATATAAACTCACGCCAATGTCACTTTTCCAGAATAAATGTTTGAAGAAAAGAAATTGCTGAGAAATACCAACTACCGTATTTTCATCTGGTGTTACTTTGCCAAAATCAGCAGGAAAAGTAATAGATTTTTGGTCGTCTTTAATTTTCAAGAAAGTAATATCAAAATGGTTTTGTGTAGTACCAAAACCCAATTTTGCAGCAAAACCATTGCGTTGGTACGCAGGCGATAATCCGTTTGGTAAATTCGGATTCGTTGGATTATTTGTATCTAAATAGCCCATTTCTGCTTTCTGGAATTGTCCATAAATCACAGCAAAGCGAAGTTTACCAGGATTCAATTCCAAACCAGCTCCATTAAAAAGCCTTCCGCCTAAAGTATAAGGCGAAAACATCAGGTTTCGATAACCCAAATGAAGCTTTGCCCATTTGTAGCTTGGACTTACGCCAAATTGTTGAAATGGACCAGCAAGCGAGCGAGATTGTTTGTTCAGTAAAAAGAAAAAAGGTAATTGAACGCCATAAAGATTGAGCGTTGGCGAAGCACTGAGTGTCCAAGAGAAAGGATCAAGGCGGGTTTTTCCGCCTGATAAACTATTGTAAGTACCAATATTAACATTAATTCCTCCTGAAACCGAAATCGGTTTTTGATTTTTCAAGTTATTAAGGTCTTGTGAAAAACCTTTTTGCATGAAACACAGAAAAATAAAGAGGTATATTTTTTTCATCACCATTGATGTTTAAGCGTTGTTTTTACAACTGCAATACACATCAAAATTGAAAAATTAGCAGGAAGCTATCAATAGCACTTTTGGGGGATGACGGAGAATGAAAAAGAGAAAATTGACTCGAATTTATTCAAAAAGTCGCATTCGTAAAGCCTTGGCAACGGCTTCGTTACCATTATTTACGTGCATTTTTTCATAAATATTTTTTAAGTGTGAACGAACGGTTTCAACAGAAATAGAAAAATCATGAGCAATCATTTTATAAGTATGCCCTTTTATTAACAATTCTAGCACTTGCATTTCACGAGGAGTAAGCCCTAAATCGCTAGGAATTTTACGTTCTACTTTGAAGGTTTCTAATACTCTTCGGGCAATTTCTGGGGTCATGGGTGCACCGCCTGAAGCTACATTTTCAATGGCATCAATGATTTGTAGGGGAGAGGTTTTCTTTAATAAATAGCCATTTGCTCCCGAACGCAAACAAGCCATGAGCCGTTCATCGTCGTCAAAAACAGTAAACATCAACACAAATACTTCTGGAAAATGCCTTTTTACTTTTTCTACGCCAATAATTCCGCCTTCGCCCGGCATATCAATATCCATTAAAATGACGGTTGGCATTAAGTTTTTTACTTGTTCTATTACTTTATCACAATTTCCAAAACCACCTACAACGTTCATATTGGGCATTCCTTTCAGGAGTAATTCTAGGGAATTTCTCAGTCTTTCGTTGTCTTCATAAATCAGGATTTGATGCATCTTTCTTGGCAGATTGTTTAAAATTAGGAGTCAGGATTGTTGATGTGTTTTGAGTGATGATAATTTTTCGCTCAAAGTAAATCAATTTTGTGGTTTAAAATAAAAACAAATTACGCCATCAGTATCGCCAAAGTCAATCCCCTATTTGTGTGAGAGAAACCACTAATTTAACCTCCGTACCAACACCTATTTTTGAGTAAACGGTAAGTTTCCCTTTCATTTTACTGGCTCTGGCTCTCATATTTCGTAATCCGTTGCCTTCAATGTTGGTATTTTCGAATCCTTTCCCATCATCTTTAACAATTAATTCCAAGTTACCTTTTACTTTCAGAATCGAGATTTTCACTTGTTTACATTCCGAATACTTGACTAAATTATTCACAGCTTCTTTAGCAATCAGTAAAAGATTTCTCCTGAAATCCATCGAAAGTTTTAAATGGCCGATTGAATCATCTACTTCAAATTCATAATTAATTCCTTTGGCTTCAAAAATTTCAGCGCCAATTCTTCGGATTCTTGCCGTTAATTGCCCGACGGTATCACGGTCGGAACGCAAACTCCAAACAATTTCTTCTAATTTATTTTGTAACGAAGAAGTATCTTCCAAAATCGTATTCAAGTATTTTTGGGCTGTTGGCGAGTCTTTTACTTGATGTTGAACCAGCGTAGAAAGAATAGAAATACTGCTCAATGTTGCGCCAACATCATCATGCAAGTCTGCTGAAATTTCAGTTCTTAGTTGTTCAATTTTCAAGATTTGATTAATTCTGTAACGATAAAAAACATAAGCAATCAACGATAAACACACTAAAATCAACAACTTGAACCAAATTGTTTCTATAAAACTAGGCTCAATGGTAAAGGTAATCAGATACGGTTTTTTACTCCAAACGCCATGATTTGTTCCAATTGAAACTTCTAATTGATAAGTGTTAGGTTGTAAATCAACAAAAATGAGTCGATTATTCGTGCCATTGTTCACCCAATTTTGATTAATACCAAGCAAGCGATAACGAAATTGATTTTTTGCTGCTGGCGCAAAATTTAATGGTGAAAAACTCAGGCTTAAATTGTTTTGGTAACGCAACAATTTTACTAAAGCTGATTGATTTGAAATCTTTGTGCCATCAAGTGTTTCAAATGTACTCAGGAATACGGCTGGCTCTTCGCTATTGGCAAGTTCATTAATTTTTAAAATATTCATGCCGTTCTTCTGCCCTATCCATAATTTACTTTCATCATCTAACAAAAAACCGTTGCTGGTATTATTACTAATTAAACCATCTTCTTCGATAAATTTTGCATATTGTTTGAAATCTGGACTAAAACGAAGTAAACCATCAAAAGTGCCGACCCAAATACTTCCTTGTCGGTCAACATCTATTTTGGCAAAATAATCATCAGGAAAATTATCTTTTGCTTTATTGACCTCTAATTCCGACAAAATTTTTCCTTCTTTATCCAGCACATTAAAACCTCCGTAGCCTGAAGCAAATATTTGATGATTCCGATTAGCCAATGCCAAAAAGTAATCTCCAATAAACTGATTATGCCTTTTTATATTCTGCTTTAAATCAGCTACTTGTATAAATTCTTGTTTCTTTTCATCAAAATAACAGATTCCAAAACCAGGAGAATACCAAGAAGCTAACCAGACTTTTCCATCATCGGATAGCAACATATCATTGACAAGACTTTTTGTCCAAAACTCATTCTTCACTTTATCGCTCCATAACTTCAACGTTTGTTGTTTTGGATAAGAAAATACTTGGATAGGCTGATATTCAGCACTCAGCCAAACCTGATTTTTACTATCGTTACAAATAACTTTAATGTTGGAAGAAATCGAAGGGAAAATTCGTTTCAATACTTTCTCATTTTTAGGCAATTGATATACGCCTTTTGTGGTGGCAATCAATAAATCACCTTCATGCGTTATTGCCATTTTATTGACGGAAATATCTGAAGGTAAATCAAATTTCGTGAACCTACCATTTTGTTGATGATACTTCAAAATCCCCGAATGCGACAAACCTAAGTAGATTTCATTGGAATTTGGTTTCAAAAAAGCATTAATCGTTACTGGCAACTGTGTTACTGAAGGAGGAATAAAAATTGTTTCGCAACTTTTTTTCCCATTCTGATATTTCAGTAAGCCAGCGTCGCTAGCAATCCAGATTTTTTGTAATTGATTGTCTAAATAAAGAGCAGTAAATCGTGGTTTTATCTGATTAAATTGGTCGATATGCGAAAATTTTTGGCTAAAAATATCAAAAGTATATAAACCACCAGAAGTAGCCACCAAACACTTTTGTAAACCTAAATCTTTATAAAAAAGCACATCATTGATTTCGGTATCGTTTAATCCTTCATGATACTCCTGAATACTTTTCGTGTTGATATTCAAAGCAATAAGCTTTTTTTGCAAAGTACCTAAGTAAAAAGAATTCCCATATTCAGCGATTGTCCTTAAAGTAATTGACTTAGAAAAGGTTTTAAAAAGTACAGGTTTTCTACGTTTTTCATCAAAAAAATAAAGCTTATTCAATGCCAAAATCCATACTTTTTGTTGGCTATCTTGAAAAAAACGAATAGAAGTAACATCTTCAGCAGTATTGGTGAAAAGTCTGAATAAATGCCAACGTTTGTTTTTTTCGTCATAAAATTTGGCGTGATGAAAATCACCACACCAAATTCTCTTTTTAGCATCTACAAAAACATTATTGAAATGGTCATTATCAGGATTATCATCCGACCATTTGGGAGAAGCAATTTCGGTAGCAGTAAACGTTTCAGTATTAATGTTGAAAATACCAGTTGATGAAAGCGAGACAATCAAATGCTGATTATCAAGTAAGCTGATTTTTTCGGCAAAAGCTTTTGGACCAATACTCAAAAACTCATAACCATCATACCGAAATAATCCTTTTCTGGTAGCCAGCCACAAAAAACCTTTTTTGTCTTTCGCCAAATGATATACTTCGTTGGTTGGTAAACCATCCTTCGTTGAGATGGTTTCAAGCTCATTGACCTTAATTTGAGCAAAGTTTTTTTGCACATTTTTCAAGTAGAAAAACAAAAAAAAGATTACACAAAAAAATGGCTTGTTGTACATCGTCTAGTTTTAAATATAAACTTTACACTCTTTTCTTTATCACCCCAATCTCATCATCAATAAAACCAACGCTTAAACGCCGATGATCTTTATAATTAAATACTTGTCCGTCGTTTCTTACTTTTTCAATTACTGAAAAATCTAAGGTTTCAATCAACCAACCAATTTCCTGTGGCTGTTTGGTTGAAATAATTCCTTCTTCGGGCATTTCTTTGTCGGGCGTGGTATAAAATCCAGCAAAACCATAATTAATATCCACCGCTGGCGACCATACTGCATTACCAACTGTTTGAGAAACAATGGTAAAAGCCTGATTTTCCAAAGCCCTTGCTCTCGCTCCAACATGCACACGAGTAGCGCCACGAATGGTTTCGGTACAACTTGGCGCTAAAATTAAAGAAGCACCTGCCTGAGCAAGTAATTGTGAACCCAAAGCAAATTCAACATCATAGCAAATTTGAATGCCAAATGAACCCCAATCAGCTTCGAAAAGTGTTAATTGTTTTGGTTCGGCGGCATCAATTCCCCATTCTTCATTTTCAAAACGAGTCATGAAAAATTTATCTTGAAAACCCACCAAACCTTTTGGCGAAAACACAAAAGCACGATTAAAAATCTTAGTATTTTCAAGCACAGGAAAACTTGGTGCTACAATTATTACTTGATACTTAATGGCTAAGCTTGCAAAAAAAACACAGAATTCATCTTTCAAACTTTGTAGTTCTTGTACTTGTTGATGAATATTTACTTGAATTGCTTTGGAAAAAACACTTACCAATTCCATAGAACCATATTCTGGGAAAAGTAATAATTGTGCTTTTTGTTGAACAGCATTCAAAACCCAATTTTCGGTATGTTTTCGCCAACTTTCTACATCGGCATGTTCACTGATTGGATATTGTGCTGAGGCAAAAGTAACTGTCATAGGTTTGTTTTATAAAGCTCGTTTCCAATAAATCATCGTTTTGGGTGTTGATACACTTTCATTAATATCTGGCCATTCAAAAGTACTTTGCAAAGAAAGTTCTTTTTGGTAACCTCTTTTCAACCAAAAAGCATCATTTGGTCGATAATTTTCTGGTTGTAAAGGATGATTTTCGCCACGGTCAACCGCACAAAAACAAGTAGTTTTAAAATTACCAAAGCTTCGAGCATGGGCTTCACGTTCATCAAAAAAACGATGACCCAAACCTAAACCTCTGTACTCTTTCAACAGAATACTTTCGCCAAAATAAAAGATTGAATCTATTGTTAAACCTGCTTTTTCAAAAGGCAAACGTACTTCTGGAGCTTCGTCTGCCAATGGAATACAAGTAGTAGCTCCAACCATTTTTGAACCATCGTAAACTGCAAAAAGCAATGCTTTTTCTGCTTGGGAATATATTTTCAAATACTCCATTTCATAATCTACCGAACCTTCATAAAGGTAGGGGAAATCACGAAAAACGGTGATTCTTAAATTGGCTAAATCTTCAAAAACAGTTGTAATTTCTGCCCCTTTTTTTTGAATAAATGAAAGTGTTTGCATAAAATTTAGCCTTATTCAGAAACCAATTGAATCCACAAAGGGAGATTATAATAAGTAGTTACTCTGCTGATTTTACCATCTTTCAAACCTAAAAAAGCTGCTGCTGGTAAAATATAAGTTTGGTTATGGGCTTCTGGCAAGCCTTCTTCTCCTTTTTTATAAATTCCGTTTACAACAAACTCCACAGCTACACGTTCGCCTGTTGGTTCATCAAAAAATACCATTTCGGTCAGCGTTTCTTCATAAGATTCATCCATGTGTTGTAGGAATTCCGTGAATAATTTAATGCCAATTCTAGGTTCGCCTTGGTTTGGCTCGTGGCGTACTTCTGGATGTAAAAGTGCTAACATTCCAGCCCAATCTTTGTTGTTAAAACAAGCGTAGTATTGTTTTACAGTTTCTAATGAAGTCATTGTGAATAATAATTTAATGAATAAAATATTTACTTGTCTTTAAATACAAAATATGTGTAATTAATGTTTCAGATTGTAGTTATTTATATACTTTCTTCCCTTTTTTCAACCAGATTCCCCAAGTTTTATCGTAAGCATGTACTTCATCTGTGATTCCCTTTTCATTAACAAGTGCTTGGTTTTGATTTTTCCATTCAAAAATTCCTCCATACAAATTATGGACATTGATAAAACCTTGTTGTAAAAGCTTTTCGGCTACTTTTTCACTTCTATAACCTACAGAACAATATACTACAATTGGCTGATTTTTAGGAGTGTTTTTTAAGGACGACAAATCTAGCTTTTCATAGCCTACTAGTTTTGCATCTTTCAAATGGCTGATTTGATATTCCTTAGGTTCACGAGCATCTAATAAAAGTACAGTATTGTTTTTCTTAGTCAATTCATTTACAGACATTTCAGGAACGCTGTGTGAAAGTAAGGTTTTTAATAAAAGCTGATAAGCTGTATTTTCAACCTGAATATGCTGAGCTATTGCACCAAAATTAATCGCAATAAAAATCAGCAAAGTAATTAGTTTTTTCATGCTATCAATCAAAGTTGAATAAGTCATAATTATCAAAATATTACAAAATAAATATCATTGGATTAATTAAGACAAGACCTTATAAAGAATGTAGTTTAATTAGCTAATTTTAAAGAATCGCTAAAGATCATGTATCTCAACACACAAGCATTACGTCAATTTTTAATTAATCAGCCCTCATGAAACTTATACTTAGTACGTTTTTTATCATATTTTGTTTTTCAGTTCCGACTAAAAATTTAGACCAACTTACCATTAATAAAATTCAAGTAATTGGTTCGCATAATAGTTATAAAGTAGCGATAGACGCTTCACTACTTCAACTTATCAAGAGTAAAGACCAATCCGATTTATCTGGTTTGGAGTATAGCCACCCTCCTATTTCTACTCAACTCGACTTAGGTTTAAGAAATTTAGAACTTGATGTTTATTCAGATTCCCTCGGTGGAAAATATGCCAATCCACTGGGTTTAAAATTGGTAAAAAACCAAGCTCCTTTCGATACCGAAAAACAAATGTTACTGCCGGGTTTCAAAGTTTTTCATGTACAAGATATAGATTTCAGAAGTCATCATCCACTTTTCAAAGATTATTTAATTGAACTAAAAAACTGGTCTGATAAAAACCCAAATCACGAACCAATTTATATCACCATCAATGCCAAAGATGATGAAATTAAAAAAGCAGGTTTTGTAGTACCAGAAAAGTTCACCGCAAAAACATTTGATGCCCTTGAAGAAATACTAAAAAAGTATTTGGGCACATCAAAAATCATCAAACCTTCTGATATTCAAGGACATTACTCAACATTAGAAAATGCCGTGCAAAAGTTTAATTGGCCAAAACTAAAAGATGCACGTGGAAAATTTGTTTTTATCTTAGATGAACAAGATGAAAAAAGAGAAATGTTTATCCAAGGGCATCCATCTCTAAAAGGCAGAATAATGTTTGCTAATGCCATTCCTAATACTCCTGAAGCAGCTATATTAATTTTAAATGACCCCAAAAAGAATCAAACATTAATCAAAGAATATGTATCAAAGGGTTACATCGTCAGAACTCGTGCTGATGCAGAAACCGTTCAAGCTCGCCAAAATGATTATTCTCAATTTGAAGCCGCTAAAATTTCGGGTGCTCAAATCATTTCTACAGATTATTATCTAAAAAGTACTCACTTTTTATCTGAATATAGAGTATCTTTCGAGCAGGATGTATTTATCAGGAAAAATCCATTATTTAATTAGTAAATAACAATTGGGTAAATTAAGCTCAATTTGTAATTTTGAATTCGCAATCCTTCATGCAAAGTCTCTACGATTAATTAATTTCCTTTTATCAAATTAACTATATCTACATTTTTTAAACACGAAATCTTTTGGGTTTCGGAATTTTATCATGAGTAACGAAAAGCTATTTTGATACCGCACAACATTAAATTAGCCTTTTCAAAATATAGATTAAAACTGCCAAAAATTAAATTATACAATTAGCAAATGATATTGCTAATCAGGTGTTTGATGAAACCTTGCGTATTTGTTTTCGCTAAAAATGAATACTTTTTTGTTTTATCTCTTATATAAATAGCCGTCCGATTGAGTAGTGAGTTATCATCATTTTGAAAAATTAAAACCGCCATTTACCAGATGAAATCTTCCTCAATTAATTATCTATCAGAAGTAATATTGAATTCATTAGAAGGCAATGTTTACATTTTAGATAAAGAATACCGTTTCATGTATTTTAATGAAACTTATATTAGAAATTATGTTTATAGTTTTAATGAAAGACCACAAATCAATAAAGTAAGCAAAGTAATAACATCTCAAAAACAGTTTTTTATTTCTTTAGCCCAAAGTTATCAAAACGCATTTGAAGGACGTGAAATAAGTATTGAACCTCAAAAACTAAACCATAAGTTTACGCCAATTAATGACGAAAATGGCGAAATTTCGATGATTTTAGTTCAATTTTACTTACCAGATGATGCGAAACCTTTCATCACTGAAAACAGTCTTTATTCTGAAAGTCAATATCATGAAGTAATCAACCTCATAAGTGATATTATATTTAAAACAGATGAACATTGGCGTTGGACTTTCCTGAATGATTCATGGACTAAAATTCTTGGTTATAGCAATGAGGAATCATTAGGAAAACCTTTCTACGATTTCATGCACCCTGAAGATGCTGACAAAAAAGAGCAGCTTTTTGATGCCCTCATTCGAGAAAAAAAAACTACCAGTAAACATCTCGCTAGGTTTATCACCCAAACAGGTGAAATAAAATGGATTAAAGCTTCTGTAACTTTTATTTCAGACGCAAAAGGATTTGTAATTGGCGCTACCGGTACACTCAGAGACATTACCCGACAAAAGGAAAATGCTCATATCTACGAATTACTCTCCAACAATGTTAAGGATTTAGTCTGTATTCACGATTTAGAAGGCACATTGTTGTACATTTCGCCCTCAATTAAGCAAATTACAGGCTATGAACCACAAGATTTACTTGGGAAGAAACTCTCGGATTATTATCATCCCGACGATTTAAAACTGGTTGATAAAGAACAACTACCTTTTGCAGGAACTACTTCATCCTATATTAGTTATCGTTTCAGAAATGCCGATGGCGAATATGTTTGGCTAGAAACAAACTCTAAAGTATTTTTTGACGATTACGACCTCACACATCGCATCATTACTTCTTCAAGGGAAATCAACGATAGAAAACGTACTGAAGAAATTTTAATGACTTCTTTACAAAAAGAAAAAGAATTGAATGATTTAAAAACGCTTTTTGTCAATGTAGCATCGCATGAATTCAGAACGCCACTTTCTACAATTCGTTCAAGTACTGAGATTATTCAGTTGATAGACAAAGACCAAAATCCGCATATCAAAAAGCATGTTAATATTATTGGTAGTCAAATTGATAGAATCACGAGTTTGATGAACGAAATATTGATTGTTGGCAAAATTGAATCTAACAATTTGAGTTGCAACAAAGAACGTGTAAATGTTATCGAACTAGTAAAATCTTGCTTTGAAGGACAAAATGCCTTGCAAAAAGATGGTCGTACAATTGAATTTAAAGTAACAGGCATACCAGCTATTGCAGAAATAGACCCACTCCATCTCAATCTCATACTTGATAATCTGATTTCAAATGCCTTTAAATATTCCAGAAATCGACCAAATCCAATACTGAGTTTGTCATTTTATGAAAATTCCTTTGAAATTATTATTCAAGATTTCGGCATTGGTATTCCAGCAGAAGTAAAAAATAAAATCTTTAATTCATTTTACAGAGCCAGCAATGTTGGGAGAATTGAAGGAACGGGTTTAGGTTTAGTCATTGCGAAGAATCTTGTTAGGCTAAATGGAGGTAAGCTCAATTTTGAGAGCGAAGAAAGCAAAGGTTCAACATTCATCCTTCATTTCAGTTATTTATAATAAAAATAAATATAATAATTGTCGGAGTAAAAAAGAGACGAACAATCAAAAAAGAGCATTTATAATTTTTGTTATTAATGAATAAATAAGTAATTTAGCCAAAAGCGTATTTCTTGATAATTATCAAAAAATAAGTAAAATTTGCCTTAGTATAAATTTATAAATTACTTAATAAACTATAAATATTACTTCAATTGCCTGAAGAGTATTTACAGCAATTGAAAGTACTCCATTATTAAACTTATTTTAAATCTACCGATTGTATAATACAATTTCAATCGGTCAATAAAACAAATTGAGTTATTGAGTTTTATAAACTTAGGTACTCGGTACGATATTAATAACTCAGTCTCTTTAAAATTATTAAAAGAGAATTTGATCTCTATTAATAAAATTTTGAAACGAAATGAATAATATTCCCCAGACTTTAATTGTAGATGACGAACATCTCAACAGAATTTTACTTTCTCGTTCACTACAATCATTTAATATATCTTACAGCGAAACCACCGATGGTCAAGAGGCTATAGCATGGATAAAACAATCTACTGAAAAAGAACTCATTGTTTTATTAGACTTGAATATGCCAGTAATGGATGGTTACGAATTTCTATTTTACTTAGAAAGCAATCCAGAAGAATTTTCTGACAAACATATTGAAATCATCATCGTATCAGCAGCCAGCCAAAATAGTTTCGATGAGTTGTGTAATCTAGCTGGAATTACGTTAAAAACTGCAGCGTATCTCGAAAAACCTGTAAGTAAAAACAGGTTACAAGAAGCCCTCCTTCTTGCTACTAACAACTTCAACTCGGTTCTCTAATCAATATAGATGTTCTTCTACATCAAAAAAGCTTTTTAGCAAAAAAGTGTGATTTTTGATTTATGATTAACAATATTTTACAAAAACAATTATGACTAAAATCGTATTGATAGAGGATGATTTTTTGCTTGCAGATAATACAAAAACAATTTTAGAAATAAGCGGATTTAGTTGCTTTGTTGCAGAAGAAGGAGAAATCGGGATTCAATTAATTGAGGAAATTCAACCCGACATCGTAATTTGTGATATTATGCTTGGTGAAATGGATGGCTATGAGATTCTCAGAATTATCCGTTATGAAAAAGGTTTGGTCAATCTTCCATTTATTTTTCTTTCAGCAAGAGCCGATTTATCTGACAAAAGAAAAGGAATGAATTTGGGTGCGGATGATTTCCTGACGAAACCATTTACCACCAAAGATTTAGTAGAGACGATTAATTCTAGGTTAGAAATTAGCTCTCTTAAAAAAGCCTCTGCTGATGTCGAAATCAGAAAAAATGCTACCGATATTTTTCTGAGTATCTCGAATCATGAATACCTTACTCCACTAAATGGCATTGTCAATTTTACTGATTTGATGTCAGAACATATTGACAATTCTGATTTATTAGACATCAACGAGCTTCAAGTACTGATTGATGGCATTAGGCTTTCGGGCAATAGGATGCTCAGAATTACAAGAAAATTACTTTGGTACAATCAGCTAATCAATGGCATAAATCCTTGGAAACATGCAGCCAAAGAACAAGTAGATATTGTAAAGCTTGAAAATAAGTTATTCAATCAACTCAAGAAAAGCAAATCCACTGATTTCCATTTAATTGCAAATCATAAAGCCTTGCCTCTTGAAGGCTACGACGGCATTTTTCTTGAGAACATACTTTCAGAACTGTATCAAAATATCATTCAATTTGCGAATATAGATTATAGAATTTATTCTGAAATACTTACTACCGATTCAGAACTGATACTAAATTTAAAAAATCACTTTCTGGGTATTTATGAAATGGATACTCAGGCGATAAAACCTTTTTACCAAGCACATGTTACCAAAGATAAGAATGGTACAGGTTTAGGTTTATACATCGTAAATGAATGGGTGAAAAGTATTGGTGGGCAATTAGAAGTAACCTGTACAAATAGTATTTTTGAAGTAAATATTACATTGCCAAGAGTACTGAAATAGTATTCAGAAGCTTATATCAAAAACATGAGTCATCCCGAATTTTCTCTTGAAAAAGCAAGTTTTAAAAGATTTCAATGTTTTTGAGATTTATTCTCGTCCTTACTTTTTGCCTTGATGCAAAAAGTAACAAAAAAATCAAGAATTCCTAAACTCGCTCCGCTCAAACAGTAGGAATTCGTTACCCATCAATCATAAAAAAGCGGTCTAAATTAGCTTTTCGACCGCTTTTTTATGATTTTAAAATTCGGGATGACTCATGTTTTTGATTATTAATCCACTTATTTTAACTGAATAATCTTAAACTCCGAACGTCTGTTGGTTTGATGTTGCTCTTCTGTACATTCTATTCCGTCGGCACATTCGTTTAATAATTGTGTTTCGCCATAGCCAGAAGTCTCAAATCTGTTAGCGGCAATCCCTCTTTTTACCAAATATTGAACTACCGAAGCTGAACGATTTTCAGAAAGCGTTTGATTGAATTCTGTTGTTGCTCTACTATCAGTATGAGAACGAACTTCAATTCTCATATTCGGATAACGGCGCATCAATAACAACAATTTATTCAATTCTTTAGCTGCATCAGGACGAATATTGTACTTGGTATAATTATAGTAAATATTGTCGATAGCAATGACATCGCCTTCTTCAAACATACTTAAATTAGCATTGATTTCTTGTGGGCCGTCTTTTCCTAATTTATCTATTTTGTTTCCTTTTGAAGCAAAATTATCTTTAGAAGCATCTATCGTATATTCACATCCTTCACAAATTTCAAACTGATAACGCCCGTTTGGACCAGTCACAACAGTTTGTATTGTGCCATCACATTCATTGGTAAGTGTAACTTTTACACCACCTAACGACGATTTATCTTTATTCACTGTTACTCTTCCTTTTACAATTTTAGTTGCAGGGCAAGGAGAGGTATTTTTAGAAACCGCAACATCGGTACTGTCACTCATGAGTACTCGCATCAAAGGAATCTCAAGCGCTCTCAGCATATTACTTTCAGTACTTGTAAACGAAACACTATTAGGCAAATAACTATCTCTACTTGCATTGAAACCAAATTGCTTGTTCAAATCAATACAAATTCTGAACGAACCATTTGAATCTGTCTTTTTCATCACTGTTTTGCCATTTTCAACTACGGCAACATCAGTATTATCTAAAGGCATTTTTGAATCTGCATCATATACAATTACTTGCAGTTCTTGACATTCTGGTTTTTCATCACACTCACGAGTAAAACGGTAAATATCATCATCAGTTCCTCCACGTTTTCGGTTCGAAGAAAAATAGCCTGATTTACGTTCTCCATCAGTAATCAATCCAAAATCATCTTTACTTGAATTGATTGGCATTCCCATATTTGAGACATTACTCAATACTTTTGTACCTGAAAGTTTCACATAAAAAATATCTAAATCGCCTAATCCGGGATGACCATCTGATGAAAAATATAAATTACCTCTTTCATCTACAAATGGGAACATTTCATTCCCTAAAGTATTAATGGTTGGTCCCATATTAATAGGTTTACCAAATTTTCCATCGTTGTATTCACAAACATAAATATCAGTTCCACCATAACCTCCTGGCATATCCGAAACAAAATACATCAGTTTATTGTCTTTCGTAAGCGAGGGGTGTCCCGTTGAATAATCGTTATTATCAAATGGAATTTCTTTGATATTTACCCATTCTCCACCCTTTTCTTCAGCAGTATAGATTTTCAGTTTATTAACCTTATCAGCAGAAGTTTTGTATTTACCGTTATTGTAATTATTTCTAGTAAAAATTACTCTCTTTCCATCACTGGTAAAAGTCATTGGTCCTTCATGATATTTAGTATTTAAGCTTTTGCTAAAACTTTCCGTTTTTACACCTGGTGTTTCTACGAAATTTCGATAGATATTCGACCCACTGAATGTTCCGATTGTTCGAGTATCATTGGCAGTTGGAGGAGTATATACATCTTCACCGACAGCTTTTCCTTTTTTCCCAATCTTCAATTTATCATCTGCTGAACTTCCCAAACCAGCAGGCGTTGTCGCCGTTAATTGGTTAATATCACTTAAATAATACATATCTAGGAAATGTGAATTATCCCAAGAAAACATTCTTTTCAAACCAATTTCATTAACTCTACTTGAATTAAAAACCAAACCATTTTTGTAATACATTGGGCTAAAATCGGCATGGTCGGTATTGATTGACAAGTAATCTACTTTATAACAAGTAGCATTTCTGTTTAAAACATCAACGTTTTTATATAATTTCTGGAAACCTCCGCTTCTTTTATCTGCAATTTCTACTTTTGAATATTGTTCATAAACATCTTGTGCTTCCTTATATTTTCCATTAGAAGCCAATGCTTGGGCATAGTATAAATATACCTTTGTATCAGCACCAGAAAATGTTACTCCTTTTGATACCAGTTCATGATAAACTCTTTCTGCGTTTTGTGAATCACGCATTTGTCTGTATGAATAAGCTAATTTTATCATCGCAGCCTGTCGGTCTGCATCTGATAGTTTACCTTTTAGCACCTGTTCAAACAATTCAGAAGCATTTAGGTAACTCATCTGCTTGAAATGATACTCCGCATCTTTTAATGTCTGAGCAATCGTACAAGCTGTTGCAAGCAACACCATACAGAAAGTGAGTATAATTTTATTCAAATTAATCATCGTTTTAAATGTTTTACTAGCTATGGTTTTTACTAGAAGGTTTCTCTTTGGTTTTGAGTATTTAACTCTTTCAGTATTGATTTTTTAAAAATAACGTGGTGTAAGAATTTTCGTTTTACGATAACCAAATTCATAACGAAGCATAAATTCATGCGAACCTTTTTGTAAACTTTTTAAACCATTAATTGCATAATCATAAGCATAGCCAAAACGGATTTGATCGGTAGCTTGTACTTCCAACATTCCAATAACTGCATCGCCATTTTGGTTGGTAAATGGTGAAGAGAATTTCAAGTTATTGGTTCTCCAAGAGCACCCTAAAGCAATTCTATCGTTATACCAAAGGTTCATATTCAAATCAAAAGAAGCTGCATCACGAGTAACTTTTGATAAAAAAGACGGCTTTAAAGTAAACGAGCTTCCTAATGGAAATACATAACCCAACATGATAAAATAATGACGTTCCTGACGAGATGCTGAATCGGTAGCGGTACCAGTCTGCGTACTTGTCAGCTTATTTCTCATCAAACTAGGACATGAAAAACCGATATAACCACGGTCGTCACTCAAAAATACGCCAGCTCCAAAATTCGGCAACCATTTATTAAATGAATAAGTAAAGGCTTGATCACCTGTTTGAGTAACTAAGGTTTGTGTTAAATTTCCAGAAATACTAGTTGCACCAGCCTGAATCCCCATTGCTAAAGTAGCTCTTTGCGTAACTTTTACTCTGTAGGCATAAGAACCATACATTCCTACATTTCTATAATCCCCGATTCTATCATTATACGCTTGGAAACCAACACCTACTTTTTCTCCATTGATTGGGCTATCTATTGAAAAAGATTGCGTTGTAGGTGCACCAGTAATGTTTACCCATTGCTGTCTGTGTACAACAGTGGCACTCAGTACATCACGACTACCAGCGTAAGCAGGGTTCAAGGGTAGCATATTGAACATATACTGAGAATATTGAACCTCTTGCTGGGCCCGAACCGAATGTACAGCGATGATTAACAACAATGGGGCTGTCACATATTTAATTCCTGAAAGCAAACCTTTGAACTTCATGTGATTCAAATTTAAATTTTTTATGTTTTAACAGAATTTTCAATTCTGTTCTAAGATTAATTGGATTTCATTTGTTGCCATTCCGTATTTGAAATGGTAACAAATGATGTTCTATCGAGAAATTGTCATGTAACGTACTGGCTCAACATTTACAGGTAATGCTACTTTATCACCTGATACTCGTTTGTAAACCGTTACCACGTAGAAATAAGTACCAGAAGGTAAGCCATCTCCAACTTCTATTATTCTTAGACCAGTATTTGGCATTCCGTTCCAGTCATTTTTATAATCAGTAGAAGCATACACCAAACTTCCCCAACGGTTATATACTTCTAGATTGGCTCTTTCATCAGCATTTACTCCATCAATTACAAATGTATCGTTCACCCCATCACCATTTGGCGAGAATCCATGAGGAATTGATATTACTGTAATCTTCTTAGGGAATACCATTGGTGTTGGCGACGATTCCAAAGGTTTACCATCTTTATTTGGATCAGGATTAGCACCATTTACTGATGAATCTGTTACATCAACTGGAGTACTTTCTACACTCACAGCTTTTGCATGAGCGAAAGTGAATAATGTATCAATCAAAGGTTTGGTAACATTTACCACATAAGTTATCACAATGCTGTCTCCTACTGCCAAAGCCGTATTTTCTGCCACTGTAAGGACTGTGTCTCTTCTTCCATTGAAAGTTGTATTCAAAACAGCATTCACTCCTTTCACCATTGTTGGTCTTCCTAAAATAGTCCATGAACCAACTTGCTTACCAATCGTCGTTTCTAAATCATTGCTCAAAGCAACTTTATTCAACAATACTGGTCCGTAGTTTTTAGCAACTAGCGTTAAAGTAACATTGTATGAACCATCTGACTGAGCAACAGTATCTGTTACAGCTGCTAAAGCAAGACCTATCGAAGCCTGAGAATTCAAACCATTTTCTTTTTTAAGTATTACTGGTGTGGCAACATTATCATTATTTGGATTAGCATCTTTGTTTACATCAGGACTTACTCCATTCGTTGATACGTCGGTATAAGATTTATTATCTACACCAAGTCCTATTCCTACTGCAACGTTATTGAAAACAGAATCTGTAGCAGCAGCAACATTCACCCTTACTGTTAAATTAATAATGGCTGAATCTCCTCTAAGCAATGTACTCAATGAATCAACTAATAAATTGGTATTAGTGCCTTTACCCGTATAATTTGGATTAATTGTAATGCCAGCTTTCGTACTTGTTACTACTGGTTTTCCTAACGATACTGCACCTTTAAAAGTAAATACGCCATCCAAACTATCTTTTACACTCAGCTTTTTAATATCAAAAGCGCCCATATTTACGACTCTGATTCGGTAAGGAACCGTCCAAACATTGGCAGAATCACGTTTTAGTCCAGTTGCTACAAGTTCTTTCGCTAAACCAATTATTGTATTTGGTGGACCTAATGGTACTTTCGTAATACTTGGAGTGGCGTTTACATTTGTTCCATCACTAGATTTTGCTGTAAGTACTTCAGCATTTGGTCGAGTTCCAGTAATTAAAGCTTGGCTGTTGTAAGGGCCAGTATTGCCGCCAGTTACCACTTGAACAACATAAGTAATTGTATCAACAGCATTTGGTAACATTAAACTGGTAGCCTTATTAACTAAATTAGAATCTAGCAAACTAAAACCATTATTTACAACTAATCTAGAACCTCTTCCTAAAGTTGGATTTTGAATTACTGTCACCGTAACTGGGCTTTTGAAAGTACTTGCCAAGCTACTGGTTAAGCTGATATTTTTAAGCGTATCGCTACAGAAGTTTTTGGCAATTAAACGATATCTAACATTGTAAACTCCAGGTCTTACAATTGAAGTATCAGCTACTGACATCGCTAATCCAATTTTACAATCTACACCAGTGTTTTCTCCATTAATTGTAACTGAAGAGTTATTATTCGTAAGATTACTATCTCTAAATGAAATAACCGAAGCTGGGTTTACAACTGTAGTGTTTACTTTCATTTTGGCTACATAAGCAAATGTTTTTACTTGTCCTCTTTCAAGTGAATCAAGATTAATTAAGATTTGTCCACCTGAAATTGTCAATCCTGTTGAGCTAGAAACAAAGGTTAAACCAGCTGGAAGTGGATTGGTAATCACTAAATTTCTTGCTGTGTTCGGTCCATTGTTAGTAACAGAAATCAAGAAATTAATATTCTCATCCAATTTTGCGCTAGTTCTATCCGCTTCAATTTTAATTGCAACATCTGCTTCAATGCTAGTATTTCCATTATCAACAATAATTCTTGTTCCAGCAGAATAACAACCATCAACCGATTGATAGAAAGCGAAATAAGTACCTACACTCACCGCAGTTGGTGTTAATACTACATTTGATATTGGTGAATTTGTAGTTCTAAATACTAAAATTGTACCTGATGGTGTGCTACTTGTAACCAGTCTGGTTAAGTCGGCAGTAGTTCCAGTCGCAATACTTGTATTAATAGCCACTGGCGCAGCAATTGTTGAAGTAGTATTCACCACAAATGATAATCCATTTGAAGTTGGAGAAATACATACTCCACTCTCACAAGTAGCCGTAAATGTCACATTAGCACTTGGCAAAATAGTTTTAGGGCTTCCAGTTGAACCATCAGACCATCTTATTGTTCCAACACAACCTGTTGCTGTTAAAGTAATGGCTTGTCCTAAACACACCGTTGTTTTATCAGAAGTAATCACTGGCGCAACAAGATTACACAATTCTGTCGCTACAATTGTTACTGAACTTCTATCGTCTTCATTATTACTCGTACCATTCGCAGGAGTTGAATCTGGATCTGGCTGATCTGATTTAGTCACTTCGGCTGCACTTGTAATTGTTCCTGCTGAAACAACTCTTGCCCGATAAGTAAATACTTGTGAAGAACCAACAGGAATACTAGCAATCGTTCCAGTGATAACTCCAGAAGTATGCGTTGTGTTTGTACTTGAGATAAATATTAAACCTGTTGGAATAATATCTTTAATTTCAACATTGGTTGCAACATTTGGTCCAGCATTGCTTACCGTTAAAGTATAAGTAAGCGTATCTCCTACAGTTGGTGTAAGCTTCGAAACCGTTTTTACCAAACTTAAATCTGCATTTTCTCCAATAATTGTTACTGAGCCATTATTGTTTGTTAGGTTACTATCTTTAAATGAAGTAACCGAAGCTGGATTCACAACGCTTGTTCTTACGTTCATTTTAGCAACATAAGCGAATGTTCTTACTTGTCCTCTTTCAAGCGAATCAAGATTAATTAGGATTTGTCCACCTGAAACAGTTAATCCACTTGAACTAGAAACAAATGTTAAACCAGCTGGAAGCGGATTGGTAATCATTATATTTCTCGCAACATCTGGTCCATTGTTAGTCACAGAAATCAAGAAATTGATATTCTCGTCCAATTTAGCTGTCGTTCTATCTGCTGAAATTTGAAGCGCAACATCAGCATTCTGTGCGTTGCTTCCATCATAAACAATGATTCTTACACCTGCTGAGTAACAACCTTCAGCTGATTGATAAAAGGCGAAATAAGTACCAGCACCAACAGTAGTTGGGGTTAAAACAGCAGTCGATAATGGAGAATTCGTAGTTCTAAATACTAAATTAGTACCTGCTGGTGTGCTACTTGTAACCAGTTGAGTCAAGTTAGCTCTTGCACCTGCGGCAATAATTGTATTAATGCTAACTGGCGAACTAATTGTTGAAGTAGTATTCACTACCAATGATAATTCATTTGAATTTGGAGAAATACACGCTGAACTTTCACAAGTAGCAGTAAATCTAACATTAGCACTTGGCAAAATAGTTTTAGGATTTCCTGTTGTACCATCCGACCATCTTACTGTTCCGCTACAACCTGTAGCTGTTAAAGTAATGCTTTGTCCTAAACAAATAGTTGTTTTGTCTGAAGTAATAACTGGTGCTGTAGTTCTTGTAACAGTAATCGTTCTGCTCAATGATGCCGCACTTGTACATTGTCCGATACTACAAGTTGCAGTATAAGATGTTGTAGTTGTTGGTGCTACTGATACAATTGTACCTCTTTGACCATCCGACCAGTTAACTGTACCCGCACAACCAGTAGCTGTAAGTTGTACAGCACTTCCCAAACAAATACTTGAAGTAGCAGAAGTAATTACTGGAATAGCAGGATTTTCAACGGCAACCACTACTTGTTGTGATTTTACAGAAGTACAAAAAGCTGTACTACAAGTCACTGCATAAGAAGTTGAACGAGTTGGTGTAACCGTAAGGTTTGCTCCAGTAGCCGTTTTATCATCAAAATACCAAGTTACAATACCTGTACAACCACTTGCCGATAAAGTAGTAGAAGCACCTGGACAAATCGTTAAACCAGTTGTATTAATCGTTGGTGCTGGAATCGGTACTACTTTAATAACCTTAGCAGTTGAAGCATTACTGATACAACCATTTACTGTACAAGTAGCGGTATAACTTGTTTCTACTAATGGAGTTACTAAGATAGAAGTTGTTGTTTGACCAGTATTCCATCTTACTGAACCATTACAATTTAAAGCTGTTAAGGTTACAGATTCAGAAGGACAAATTTCCGTTTTCTCTGCTAAAATTTCTGGAGCATTTGGTTTCTGAGTAACAATGATACTGATTGAAGCCAAAGCACTTTCGCAACCAGAAGCTTTACATTTTGCTGTAAATGTTTGCGAAGTAGAAGGTGTTACTGTTAAAGTATTTCCTGTTGGTAAACCTGCTACTTGCCATTCAACGACTCCGCTACAACCTGTTGCTGTCAATACTGAAGATTCGCCTACACAAATTGAACCCTGTGATGAAGCTAAACTTGGCGAAGCAATATTTGTAACTGTAATACTGATAACATTTGAAACTGGACTTTGACAAGCATTTCTTTGACAAGACGCTGTATAAGTTCTTGTACTTGTTGGACTCACTGTAATTGATGCCACATTTGTCTGACCAGAACTCCATACTATCGTAGAACCTGTACAACCCGTTGCCGTTAAAGTAGTTTGTCCATTCAAACAAATTGTACTATTTGTTGCAGTAATTACTGGCGCAACAAGATTACATAATTCAGTCGCTACAATTGTTACTGAACTTCTATCATCTTCTGTATTATTCGTACCATTCGCAGGAGTTGAGTCTGGATCTGGCTGATCTGATTTTGTTACTTCGGCTGCACTTGTAATTGTTCCTGCAGAAACAACTTTTGCTCGGTAAGTAAATACTTGTGAAGAACCAACAGGAATACTAGCAATCGTTCCAGTGATAACGCCAGAGGTATGCGTTGTGTTTGTACTTGAGATAAATGTTAAACCTGCAGGAATAATGTCTTTGATTTCAACATTGGTCGCAACGTTTGGCCCAGCATTGCTTACCGTTAAAGTATAAGTAAGCGTATCTCCTACATTTGGAGTAAGGTTGGAAACCGTTTTTACCAAACTTAAATCTGCACGTTGAGTAACCGTTACGGTTGCTGTTGAAGTATTGTTAGCTAATGAATTGGGATCATCTTCAGTACCAGTAATTGTTGCAGTATTGGCAATTGAACCTGTTCTGGTTAATCTTACATTAATTAAAAGTATTTTATTTGAACCTTCCGATAAGCTGCCAACATTCCAAACACCCGTTGTACTATTATATTGACCTGTAGGAATAGCACTTACAAAAGTGGCTCCTTGTGGTAATAAATCTGTAACTGTTACATTGTTAGAATTTAACGTACCAATATTTCTAGCATCAATTGTATAGGCAATTTCCTGACCTAATAAATAAGAAGGCGAAGTTGAAGCATCTGGAGAAGTAATAACCGTTTTTACAACAGCTAAATCAGTAAAACATTTTTTTACTTTGAATGAAATTGAAGTACGGTCACTCACACAACCTTCTGGACTTGTCGCTTCAGCAAAATATGTAAAAGTACCTTCGCTAGTTGGGCTTACAGCAAAACCTAAGTCAGAGCCAATACCAATCGCCGTTATACTTGTGGCAGAGGTGTACCATTTAATAGTATTACCTGCACTCACCGCAAATAATTTAGTTGAACTTCCTAAGCAAATAAGCGTGTCACTTTTCAAGTTTAAAGGTGCTACTGGTTTTGCTTTAATCGTTAATATCGTATTAGCAACAGCTGCATTACAAACTGAAACTGCTCCGTCTGGGTCATTCGATGTAAATGTTAAAACAATTGAACCGTCTGTCATATCAGCTACAGATGGCGTATATTTTGCTGTTAAGCTATTGGCATTATCAAAAGTTCCCGTTCCATCTGTCGTCCATACGCCACTTGTTGCACCACCACTCAAAATAGCATTTAATTGTACAGGACTTGCAACACCTCCACAAATTGGTAAAAGTGCTGTTAAACTAACTACTGGAGGATTAGTACATTGACAAGAATTAATATTTACAACAACCATTGCGCCATCGCTGTAACAACCATTGCTTGATTTTTCGAAAAGGAAATAAGTTCCTGCACCAATAGCAGTAGGATTTGAAATAACTGCCGAAGAAGTTGAATTAGCAGTATGCCATTCAAAAGTTCCACCTGCCGAAACAGTACTTGTAATGGCATCAGCTAAATTCACTGTACTAGCATTAATGGCACAATTATTAGCAATACTTGCAATTACTGATGGCGTTGTAGGTTTCGGAGTAACTGCTATTTCAACAGATGCTTTTTCACTTGGACAAGCACTACCTGTTGTACTAACAATACTTAAAAAATAAGTAGTCGTTTGTGTTGGAGATACTGTGATTGAAGAAGTAGTAGCAAATGGAGTGGTAGCAGTAGCTGAAGTAAACCATTGGAAAATTGGATTTGTAACACCTGGAGTTCCTATCGTTACTGTTCCGCCTGCACACACTGTTGTTCCTAATATAAATGGAGCGGCCAAAGTAGTTTTTACAGTAAATCCTACACCTACAGCATCTAATTGCGCACATTTTCCACTTGTATTAATGGTCGTTACTAAATCACTTGCTTTAGTAACCCCAAAAATGACAGATGATAAATTCAAGAAATTGCTATTAGCTGAATTGGCATCATATACTAAAGTAAATATTTTATAATCATCAGGAAGCCCAACTGTAAATGAAGGTGTGCTGCTAATTTGTTGGATTGTATTAGTAGTCCCTTTTGTTAAAATATAACTTACAGAATAATTAGTAGGTACTGTTGGCGATACACCCGTTGTTGCAGTAAGAACAACCGTTCCACCTGCCGCTGGCAAACACAAACTTGTATTGGTTGCGGTTAAAGCTCCAGTTCCAATAATACAATCTGAAACCAAACCAGCACCAATTGTTAGATTATCTCTACCAACATCACCAGAAGGTTTCGTTACATCAATTGCAATATTGTTTGTAAAACCACCTGTTCCTGCATCAGAGTCATTATTAACATTACTTCCAGGAGCATTAGGTGTTACAAATGTTCTTCCAGATGGTAAAATAAATTTAATTTTGTAAGAACCAGACATTAAATCACTGAATAAGTATCTTCCACCGTCAGCAGTAACATCCGTTGCTAAAAGCGTATTATCAGTAGCATCATACAATTCAACCGTAATACCATTTAAACCAGCTTCACCTGTATTTCTAATTCCATTGCCATCAACATCACTCCAAACAACACTTCCAATCGAACCAAATGCACCCGGTATAAATTTAATTGCACAACATCCATTTACTGGGCAACGTCCGTTATTGGCTGTAAAAGCAAATTCTGTATAATCAGTGATTGCTGTTATTCTGATGTTTCCATCTGGTAAAAGCGTAACACCAGAAGTAGTACTGGTAACAACTGTTGGAGTACCTGAAACTCCTACTTTTTTAGTCCAAACGATATTTGTGAAACCTGTTGGTAAACTCGTTGTATATTCATCTCCATTATAAAAATACTCTTCAATTGAAAAACAAGTAGCATCTTGGTCATCTTCTAAAATCAAATGATTATTTGGTGTAGAATCTGTATCTTGTTCTGTCTCTTTCGTAATTTCTGCAGTATTATACCAAAAGCCTCTTTGTGTAACAGTAGCAACGATGGTCATCGTTAGTTCTGCTGTACTTCCAGCTACTTCGCCAACGTTCCAAATTACACTCGTAATGCCAGATGTTGTACTAGTTGTAGCAGAACCAACACCATTTACATTCAATGATTTGAACGTAACACCTTGAGGCAAGACATCGGTTAATTCTACTCCTGTGGCTTTATCAGGATTGATATTGGTAATTTTTACGGTATAAGTAATGTCTGTACCAACTGCTGGGCTTTGATTGCTGACGCTTGTACTTACCGACAAATCTGGCAAGGCAGCAACAGTTTTGAATGATGAAATCAGTGTCAGAAACATTACTCCAACAAAAGCACGACAAACAACCATTGCATAACGGTTTTGTGTCTTAGTATTGCTAAATAATGATAACACAGCCCAAAATGACGCTAAAAAATTAGCAGCTATTTTTGGTGCACGATTTTTGGCAACTACTTCAAACGAGCAGTCACTAAACCAATTCAACAGTGTTGTTTTCATTAGTTTTTTGCTTTTATCAATCGAGTTGCTTTGGTAAAAAAATTGATTCATTATCCGTACAGTTAGTAGATTGTCCATTTTTATATCCTGAAATACTCCTCTGAATGTGTTAGATGAACAATTGAGTGTCTAATCAAATTGATTAAAATATATTTAAACTCGCTTCAATTTTTAGTTTTCTGATAAAAATCACTAAAAGAGCTATTTGAGTTATTAAAAATTACACATTAAATACAAAACAATTAAAGTGCTGAAATTCAGCACCTTGAACGATAACAAAATATATTTCCAGAGATTTTGGAGCTATTTTTATCGTCAAATGGTTGATTCACATGCAAAAAGCATCCAAAATTGTGCCAAAGAACGAAAAAGTATAAACTATTTTTAACACTCAAAATATCGACTTTAAATCCATAAATGGGCATTTATCAATTCGTTGAATATTTTTTCAACAAATAAGAATAAGGGCGTTTCACAAAAGCAAAACTGGAAGCAAATCGTCGTTTTTATTTCCATAAAATTTCAAGTATTTTCAGAAAGTATTAAAGGCTTTTTCCTTTTATAGCGAACGATGAAGAAAAAAATAAAAATATTTTTCAGATAGAAGCAATACGAAGAAAACAATCGGTGTATTCTGATACAGATGAGGACAGAACAACTACTACATACATTAAAACAGTGCCGAAAGAATGACCGTAACGCACAGCGTGAGCTCTATGAAAGCTTTTATAGATATGGTTTGTCGGTTTGTGTACGTTATGTGGCAGATATTGATACATCGAGAGAATTATTAAATGATGGTTTCATGAAAGTGTTTAGTAATATAGATCAATACAAGCCTGATTATCCCTTTGTCAACTGGTTCAAAAGGATTTTAGTGAATACTTGTATTAATCACCTTCGGAAATCACATCAAGAAATTCCTACTGCTGAATTAGTGGAAGCATCGGAAATGGGAATGGAAATGGATTTGTTTGGAAAGTTTTCGGTTGAAGAAATTGCTATCCTCATTCAGCAATTACCACCTGCTTACAGAACTGTTTTCAATCTACACGTTATAGAAGGTTATGAACATAAAGAAATTGCTGAAATGTTGAATATTTCAATTGGCACTTCACTTTCTAACCTTCATAAAGCCCGAAAAAAATTACAAGAATTGATTTTAACTAATAATTTTTAAATAACCTCAACGATTATCTTTTAAATAGCGATGGTGATTAACACTTCAAAACATTAATTACTAGCCATTTACGATAAAAAAAGATACTCATTTTTAGTTAATAAAGCACTGAAATCATGGATGAACAAGATTTTGACCGACTGTTTGGTTCGCAGCTCCCAAATTTTGCGGGAAGTGACTGGCGGGAAATGGAAGGGCGTTTGGAAAGACGAGATTTAAAGCGGAAAATAACCAGATTAATGTGGGCTATCCCCTCAATAGCAACTATTATGTTTGGCGTTTCTGCGGTATTGTACCATTATTTAAATCAGACTCAGCAAAAACTAGCAGCATTAGAGAACCGTTTGGTAGAAGTTCATGCTAAATATTCAAGCAAACCTGATACCGTTTTTCAAAAAACAGTGGTGTACGATACCATTTATCAAAAAGTATTCGTCACCAAAACAATAGTACAAACACCCAATTCCACTGAAAACTTTACCAATAACCAAAACAACGCTTACTTCGAAAAATATGATAATAAAACTACTGGAGAACAATCTTTAATTGAAAGAGAAAAGTATATGGGACTCAATAAATTGAATTTCAAAAGTCCAATTTTATATACTCCATCCCTTGATAAAAAAAATATGATTGAATCTTTTAAATCAGTGGAAATTGAAGAAGATTCATTTATTACAGAAAATCATTTTTCGTTGATACCAAAATCTGTTTCAATTGGGGCTTTGGCTGGTGTTCAAGTACCTTTTGGTGATTTTTTAGAACGTGGCGGTGGTTCACAACTTGGTTTTAGAACTGTATTGGGCTACCACAACAGTAAAGGTTTAGAGCGTTGGGGCATCGTAATTGACGCTCAAAAAACAAATCTTTTCTTTGAAAATCATAAAGAAGAAGGTTTTGGTCCTTTTGATGGTGGTTCTGGAGGCATGATAAATCCAGGAGGCGGGAAAAAACCTTTAAAAAAAGTAGATGTACCTGAGTTCTGCGCTTATCAAGTTAGCTTGGGCTTGCGTTATAATTTATTATTTAATCAAAACTTCAAACCATATTTTGGAGTAAACTGGAGTGTGCAAATACCTAATCAATATAATATCAATTACTATTATGAAGACCCAACAAATAACCAAAGTACCTCTAACAAACAAGCTGCAATTGCTAATTTGTTAGGGGGAAATGTTGGGGCGACATATCAATTTTCAAAACATTTACTAGCAAGTGCCGAAATGTATTATCAGACTCAAGCTTTAAAAAACCCAAATCCATTAGATGCTCCAGCTACTTTAGGTGCTAGGCTTGGGCTTTTTTATCAATTCGGGAATTGAAGTAAACGTTAATTTTTAAATATAATCCTTATTTGATTTCAGGTTTTCCGAAAAAACCTGATGGTAAATTTTTGTCCAAAAAATATCTAACCACTATTGTTTATAGTACAAAAAATGAAAAACAATCAGCTTAAAGTAGTAATTCTAATGTGTGTTTTTAGCTTAGCTTTCAAAGTAAATGCACAAAATGCCAATCAAAGTGAACCAGTTTTTGGAACGGTTGTCGTGAAAAAAACAACAAGCGATTCTACCAAAAAACCATTTAATTTATTCAAGCCTGCTTTTTTAAGACTTGGAATAATTGGTGGAAGTATGATTTCATTTGACGGAGGTAGAAATTCAAATGGAGGAATGTTGGGTTTGCGAGTTGAGTATGGTATTTCTAATCGTTTTTCAGTTGTTGGGCAATTGCAAAATAATAGAAGTAGAAACGATGAGTTCCCAGATGCTCAGGCTTCATTAGGTTTGAATTGGATGCCATTTAAGAGTAAACGTTTACAACCTTACGTTGGGCTTGGCGTCGGAATTGGAGGAAACGGATTGGGAAGAAATGATTTTCGCTATTCAGGAAGAAGATTTGATTATGATAACCTGAACGAAAGAAGACATGCTGAAGGTTTTGGTTTAGTCAAAACTGGCTTGAACTATGTATTAGCCAAACGACTTATCGGAACAATAGAAGCTAATTATCAGATGCCATTTCAAAGAGAAGGCTCGAATGGAAATGCCAATATCGCTTTAGGTTTGTCGTATCAATTCGGAAGAAAAAAGATATAAAAATAGCAACACAAATTTGGTTTTATATAAACGGTTGGAGTGTTTACTCCAACTGTTTCTTGAAAATTTGTGACAATTTCAATCAAAAAAGATTACTGACTGTTCAATTCAGTTAGTAAAATTAATTCTTGCAATAGAAAGCTCAACCCATAAAAATCATATTTTATGAACACATCGGTCTTGGAAACAATCCAGTTTTTTTTAACAAAAACATTCTATGTAAAACCACAGCATGTGAAACCTTATACTAGAATTCACGAAGATTTAAGGCTCAATCAAATGGAGTTTTTAGAAATGGTTGTGACTGTTGAAAATACGTATCAGATACAACTGGCCGATAATGAATTAGGACGTTGCAAGAAAATTAACGACCTCGCTCTGATAACTGAGCGAGCTTTAGGAAGAATATGAGAGGTTTTTTTCATAGATGTAGAGTTTAAGTGAATTGGAAACGCCATAAAAAGAATTTATGGCGTTTTTTGTTGCCCACAAGCTAAATACTCCTAAAACAAAAAACCCCATAACTAGCGATAGTCATGAGGTTAATTGAGTATGTTAGTGTACATAGGATTGTTTTACAAAGATGGTTACTTTCTACGAGAATTAAAATACGTATTTATACCTATTTTGAAGAAAAATAAACTTTAACGTAGCAAAAAAGCGTTTATAGAATATTGGAAAAATATTTATTTTACCCTTTTTCAAGTACTCAATATGCTGAAATATGCAAGGAATTGCTAGCAAAACCACTTCATTAAGCCCTTCTTCTGCCAATTTGACATTTCTACTCATCTTGGAACTGTATTTGTAAATCTAGCTTCCATAAAAGTTTGAAATGTTTTAAGCTAAAAAATGACAAAATGACTATGCAAGAAAAAGGTAATATCTCGATTCATACCGAGAACATTTTCCCGATTATTAAAAAATTCCTTTATTCAGACCACGAAATTTTCCTTCGTGAATTAGTGTCAAATGCCGTTGATGCTTCGCAGAAAATTAAAAGATTAGCTTCAATTGGTGAGTATTCAGGTGAGTTAGGGGCATTGAAAGTGACGGTTTCTTTCGATAAAGAAGCAAAAACTATCACTATTTCAGATGCCGGTTTGGGAATGACTGCCGAAGAAATCAAAAAATACATTAATCAAATCGCTTTTTCGGGTGCTACCGAATTCGTAGAAAAATACAAAGACAAAGGTGATGAAAAAGCTATTATCGGACACTTCGGTTTAGGTTTTTACTCTGCCTTTATGGTCGCTGAAAGAGTTGATATTGTTTCAAAATCATATCAAGAAGGTTCAGAAGCTGTAAAATGGACTTGCGATGGCTCAACAGAATTTGAAATTTCTGAGGCTACTCGTGATGCTCGTGGTACAGATATTATTTTACACGTTGCTGAAGATTCTTTAGAATTCTTAGAAGAATTCAAATTGAAACAAATTCTTGATAAGTACTGTAAATTCTTACCAATCGAGATTGAATTTCAAGAAAAAATCATCAACAATCCAACGCCAATCTGGGCGAAATCTCCTTCTGAATTAACAGACGAAGATTACCTTAAATTCTACGAAGAGCTTTATCCATTCTCGGAAAAACCTTTGTTCTGGATTCATTTGAATGTTGATTATCCTTTCAACTTAACGGGTATTTTGTACTTCCCTAAAGTGAAAAATGAATTACAGTTACAACGTGAAAAAATTCAATTATACAGTCGCCAAGTATTTATTACCGACGAAGTAAAAGACGTTGTTCCTGAATTCTTGATGTTGTTACACGGTGTAATTGACTCGCCAGATATTCCTTTGAACGTGTCTCGTAGTTTCTTGCAAGCGGATAGTAATGTGAAGAAAATCAATTCTTACATCACTAAAAAAGTAGCGGATAAATTAGCAGAATTATTCAAAGCTGACCGTGCTGGTTTTGAACAGAAATTTGATAATATCGGTCTTTTCGTAAAATACGGAATGATTTCTGATGAAAAATTCTATGACCGTGCCAAAGATTACTGCTTAGTTCAAAACGTTGATGGCAAGCATTTTACCTTGAACGAATACGCTGAATTTGCACAAGAAAATCAGAAAGATAAAAATGACGATGTAATTTACTTGTACACTAGCGATGTAAATGCACAAGATACTTTTATCCAATCTGCTAAAAAACGTGGATATGATGTATTGAAATTAGATTCAGTGTTAGATAGTCACTTTATCAATCAGTTAGAAACCAAATTGGTAAAAACTAGCTTGAAGCGAGTGGATGCTGATACCATCGAAAAATTGATTGATAAAGGCGTTTCTGTTGATGTGGTGCTTTCTGAAACCGAAAAAGAAACAGTGAAAAAGGTTTTTGAAGAAGTAATCAACGACACCACGAAAGTAGTTGCTTTGGAAGCAATGCCAGTTGATGAATTGCCTGCTGTGATTACTCAAAACGAATTCATGCGTAGAATGAGCGATATGTCTCGTGCTGGCGGTGGCGGAATGGGAATGTTCGGTGCGATGCCAAACAATTATATCGTTTCGGTGAATGCAAACCATGCTTCGGTAGCTAAAATTCTTCAAACTACTGATGCTGAAGAGCAGAAAAAATTAGCGAAGCAAGTTTACGATTTAGCATTATTATCACAAAATATGCTTACTGGTGCTGATTTAACAGCCTTTATTCAAAGAACTGCTTTAGCATTGTAAGAATACAACTCCATAAAAAAGCGCTGTTAGGTTTTACTTAACAGCGCTTTTTTATGAATTTTCATTTAAAATCTACTCCCTATTTTTAAACATTTTATTACCTTTTACAACCATTCCGATGGATGCAATTCCAACTAAAGTAATTGAATTTACAGGCATTAAAATTGCGGCAACAATTGGTGAAAGTGTTCCTTGTACTGCGAAAGTTAAACCTATACAATTGTACATCAACGAAAATACATAACTAAAACGAATCAGTTTTAAAGCAAATTTACTGTATTTTAAATATGCAGGAAGTTCTTTTAAATGTTCTGCTGCAATAATTCCATCGCTCATCGGCGTAAAATTCAAAGTGTCATCAGTAACGGCAATGCCAATTTCTGCTTGCTTTAAAGCACCAGCATCGTTCAAACCATCGCCAATCATGATTACTTTCTTGCCTTCCGCTTGAAGCTTTTTAATAAATGCTAACTTTTCTTGTGGTGTACAGTCAAAATGCAAATATTCTTTGTTTTTAAACCAACTTTCAAGATGCGCTCTTTCACTTTGGTTATCGCCCGAAAGTAAGTAAGTATCATAATTTTTACCCAGATTTTTAATCGTACTTTCTATCTCTTTTCGGTAGTGATTTGGCAAAGTAAAATAGCCTAAATACTCATCATCAATTGATAAATGGGCGACTGAAGCTGAAAAGGATTTAGATTCAGCTTTCAATGAAGGATTCACAAAAGTACTTGAGCCTAGTTTCACAAAATGTCCATGATATTTTCCTTCAATGCCTTTTCCAGTTGTTTCATAAAAATCTTCTATGGCTAAAAAGTGCTTTTTTCCTGAAATTTCTTTGATTGTCTGAGAAATCGGATGTGAAGAATTGTGTGCCAACGAAACGACTAACATTTCCTCAAAAACCGAAAGCGGGCGTTTTCCTTGAAACTGTGGCTTCGCTCCTTCTGATGTTGTAATTGTTCCTGTTTTATCAAAAACAATGGTATCGCAATTTGCCATTGTTTCAATCACATCACCATTCTTTAAATAGAAATGTTGTTTGCCAAGTATTCTCAAGCCATTTCCTAAAGCAAATGGATAACTCAATGATAAAGTACAAGGACAAGCAATAATCAAAATCGCCGAAAAAGCATTTAACATTTTGCTGACATCAGTAAAATACCAATAAATAGCCACTGAAAATGCTAAAGTCAACACGCCAAAAGTAAAGTACTTGCCAACTAAATTAGAGAACGATTTAATCCTACTCTCCTGCTCTTTCTGAAAAGTATCGTTGTTCCAAAGTTGTGTTAAATAACTTTGTGAAACATCTTTTAATACTTCCATTTCAATGCTTGCACCAACTTGTCGCCCGCCAGCAAACAGAAAATCGCCTAATTGTTTTCTTTCCAAAGCGGCTTCGCCAGTCACAAAACTATAGTCAATATTGGCTTCTCCTTTGTATAAAAGTGAATCCGCAGGAATCAATTCTCCGTTTCTAATCAGAATTTTATCGCCTTTTTTCAAAGCACTTACCGAAACAGATTCATGTTCGCCCAAAACTAATCGAGTAACGGCTAAAGGAAAATATGATTTATAATCCCGTTCAAAAGAAAGAAAATGATACGTTTTTTGCTGAAACCATTTCCCGATTAATAAAAAGAAAATCAGTCCAGTCACTGAATCGAAATAACCCGCACCATGATTAAAAATTACCTCATAAATTCCTCTGAAAAATGCCACAAGAATACTTAACAGAATCGGAAAATCGATATTCACTATTCCTTTTCTTAGACTTTTATAAACAGATTCAAAGTATCCTGATGCTGAATAAAATACTACGGGCGTCGCCAATACAATATTCAAATAGCCAAAGAGTAATTTATAAGTATCGTCTTGCAAACCCAAGTATTCTGGAAAACTGAAAAGCATGATATTGCCAGCACAAAAACCTGCTAAACCCAATTGAGTCAATAATTTTCTGTCATTGGGTTGCTTTTTTTCTTTCACAACATCGTTTAACGACATCAAAGGTTCATAGCCAACGGCACTTAATAATTCCGCTAGTTGCCTAAAAGTAATGCCTTTATCGGCAATATTATGTCTGAAAGTAACGGCTACTTGTTTCTTCAAAAAATCTACTTGCGAACGTTCAATTCCTTCATGTAAACGATACAAGTTTTCGAGCAAATACAAACAAGAACTACAATGAATAGTTGGAATATAGAAAGTGACTTTCGAGATACTTTCGTTCTGAAAATCTAAAAGTGTTTTAGCAATTTCTGGATTATCTAAAAACTCAAAACGTGAAAGCTGTGGCGTATTGCCAGATTTCTCTTCGATTTGGTAATAATTACAAAGATTATTTTGGTCTAGAATTTCATAAACAGTTTTGCATCCATCACAACAAAAATATTTTTCTTCAATATGAATATGGTCGTCGGGGCATTCGTTTCCGCAATGAAAACAAAGTTGCGCAGTAGTAGTAGCAATCATGAAAATGGCGTTTATTTTCTGAGCGAAAAGACTGATGCTCAATATCAAAAGCTCAATTTATTGTTTTGATTCATCAAAGTTCTGCTTTAGCGATTAACCAAAGTATGAGTAAAGCAATTGTTAAAACTGATAAAAGTCATTTACAAAGGATGGATTAAGACGCAATTTCGGGGATATTAATCCCGAAAAAATGATGAATCCAAGTTGTAATACATGCGAATTCAAGAATTCGTCTCTCTTTAAAAATTGTTCTTCTGATGAATTAAATCATTTAAACGATAGCAAGTGTTTTAATGTCTATAAAAAAGGACAAGTGATTTTTCATGAAGGAAACCGCCCTTTAGGGCTTTTTTGCGTATTCAATGGCAAAGTAAAAGTAAGCCGTTTGGGTTCAGACGGAAAGGAACAAGTAATTAGATTAGTAAAAAAAGGTGATACTTTGGGCTATCGTTCTTTGATTGAAAATTCAAAATATAGTGCGTCGGCAATTGCTTTGGATGATACCGAAGCTTGTTTTATTTCAGCTTCAGAATTTAATCACCTCATTGATAGCAATGTAAAAGTAGCCAGCGACTTGATGCGAATGCTTGCCAAAGTATTGGGCGATACGCAAGATAAATTGGTGCACTTAGCAATGAAGCCTGTACGAGAACGTTTGGCAGAAGCTTTACTGCTATTAAAAAGCACTTACGACGACAAAAAATCAGAACATTTTTCCATTTCAATTTCCAGAGAAGACCTATCCTCTATCGTTGGTACAGCCAAAGAGACCGTCATCCGCTTTCTTTCTGAATTCAAAGAAGAAGGCATTGTAAGTACTCGTGGTAGTGAAATCACCATCCTTCGAGCCGACAAATTATTGCAAATAAGTAGCTTATACGATTAGCCTTAAAAGCCTTGCATTAAATAAGTCTCACCATTTTTGTTAGTTTAAGCCGACTTATTTTATCAGTACTTCTATTGATAAAAATCATTTCAGTGGAGTAGGCAAAGCACTAACTTGTCGCCAGATTAATAAAAATCAACATGAACGAAGCAGAAAAAGTCATATTGTCTAGCGGTATTCAACTGAGTTTTAAACAAGGTGATTATCTATACCGAAAAGGGCAACATCCCGATTACGTTTTTTACATTAAAGATGGTAGTGTAGAATTAAAAGATGGTTTACAGAAAACAGTCGTCTTGAAAAACAAAAAGTACTTTTTAGGTTTAGAAGAAATGCTTTTAGAGAAAGACCATCCTTATACCGTAAAAGTTTTAGAGCATTCTATTTTTCTTATTTTCGAAAAATCATTGATAGATGCCTTGATTTATGAACACACCGATATCAGAAGGTATTTTATGATGAGCATCTGTAATCAATTAGAAGAAAGTAATACGGTTTTTGAATAAAAAGGATAGCTGATTAATATCATTTTTTATTGAGAGTACAGTCATAATTTTCTAGTCATAAATCAAGGAACTTTCGGACATAATTTAAATTTCAATTTTATGAAAACGATCCTTTTCCCTACTGATTTTAGTGATAATGCAAAACATGCTGCACAATATGCAGGAATGTTGGCAAGGTTATTTAATGCAAAAATAGTTTTATTAAATGTATATAGCATTCCTACCATTTCTGAATATCAACTACCGTCTGAAATTGAAGATTTTATCGTTAGAAACAGAAAAGAGGCTGAACAAAATCTTCAGCATTTTACAGTACATTTTATTGAAAAAACAGGTTTAGCTTCAGAAAGAGTCACACAGAGAGTTGAGTATGGATTGGCTACAGATAAAATTGTAAGTATTGCCAATCAGATTAAGGCTGATTTGATTGTGATGGGAACCCAAGGCGCAAGCAATATTTTTGAACGTTGGCTGGGTACTCATACGCAAGAAGTAATGAAAAAAGCTAATTGCCCAGTGTGGGTTGTACCAGCAGGCTCGCCGATAAATTATCCACAAAATTTATTATACGCTGCCGATTTTCAAGGTGACGAAGTAGCAGCGATTGAAAAGCTTTTAGCCATCACCAAACCACTAGGAATAAAATGTAAAGTAATACACGTACATGATTATTTTGAACCCAATATTGGCCACGCTATTCAAGAAATGACAAGTTTATTGGAAGATAAATTTGAAAAAGCAGATTTAGCTGTAAAGTGTATCAATCGTGCTGAAATTATAGAAGGCTTAGAAACTTACATCAAAAATCATCAGCCTGATGTAATTGTTTTAGCAACTCATGAAAAATCTTTATTAGACAAATTTTTCAATGATAGTGTTACCAAGCATTTTGTGCAAGAAGGGAAATTACCACTTTTAGTTTTCAAAAAATAGTAAAAACCAAAAGCGCTATTCTATGATTCATTCATAAAATAGCGCTTATTTTTTGTGCCTTTTTATACTTCTTGCGTATTATTCTCTTTAATTTTCCCAGCCCATTTCTCTAATAATTTCACAAAAGCTTCTAGTTGGAATGGCTTTCCTAAGTAATCATCCATACCAGCTTCATCACATTCTTCCTGACAATCGTTCATCATATTGGCAGTCATTGCTACGATAATTGGTTGCTTGATTTCAGTATTTTGTCTAATTTTCGTTGAAGCTTCCAAACCGTCCATTACAGGCATTTGCAAATCCATCAAAACAATATCATAATGTTTTTTATTGAATGCTTCTAATGCCACAAGTCCGTTTTCTGCTAAATCGGCTTCATAACCCAATTTGCTCAGTACTTTTAGCGTAAATTTTTGGTTCATCGGATTATCCTCTGCTACCAAAATAGATACGGGGAATCGTTCTGCAAAATCATTCGCTAATTTTTGAACGACAGGCGGGATATTTGTTTTATCTGTCAAAGCTTTATCTTCATTTATCATTAAACTTGTAAGTACATTTTTATACAAAATATGTTGCTTAACAGGCTTAGTTAGAACTGAACAAAATAAATCTGGATACCCTTTATGTTGATCATCTGCAATAGAACTCAGCAACATAATTGGCAGTTTCTGCTGAATAGATTTAATTCTCAAAGCTAGTTGAATACCATCCATTTCAGGCATTTGCATATCAGTAATAACCATACTTAATTCTTTCTCGTTAGCTAGAATCTCTAATGCTTCTTGTCCAGACGAAGCAATCAACGGAATCATTTTCCATTGTTCTAATTGCGCTTTCAAAATACTTCTATTAGTTGAATTATCATCAACAACAAGTACTTTTTTCGTTTGTAAAAATTCAGCTTTTGGCAAAATAGGATTTACAATTTCTGGAGCTGAACTTCTTGCTACTTGCATCGAGAAGGTAAAAGTAGTACCCTGCCCAAACTCGCTTTCCACACTTAGTTCTCCTCCCATTAAATTAACAAGTTTTTCGCTAATAACTAAACCCAATCCAGTACCACCATATCGGCGAGTAGTTGATGAATCCACTTGCGAGAAAGCTTTAAACAATCGGTCAAGTTTATCAGCTGGAATACCAATACCAGTATCAATTACCTGAAAACCAATTTGTAATGGACTACCCACTTCATTTTTCACCATGAATACTCTGATGAAAATTTCTCCTTTTTCAGTAAATTTAATGGCATTGCCTACTAAATTCAACAATACTTGTCTTAATCTTAAACTATCACCAACTACTTGAGCAGGAACATCAGCTTCAATCTGACACAACAAATCTAATTTTAAAGAAGCTGCTTTTACAGCAAATACGTCTAAAATTTCTTCAATACATACTCTCAAGTTAAAATCCTTAGCTTCCAACTCCATTTTGCCTGATTCAATTTTAGAAAAGTCAAGAATATCGTTAATAACCGTCAATAAATCGTCACCACAGGCATGAATTGTTTTTGAATAATTACGTTGTTCTTCATCAAGTTGGGTTTCTTCCAATAATGATGCTACTCCAATAATTCCATTCAAAGGAGTACGAATTTCGTGGCTCATGGTTGCCAAGAAAATACTTTTTGCTTTATTGGCTTGTTCAGCTTCTTTTCTAGCTTTTCTTTCATCTGCAGTTGACTGCATCAATTGAGCTGTTCTTAATTTTACTTCTTTTTCAAGCTGTACTTTCTTAACATTTATTAAACCGATTCTATAACGATAAAAGGCAAATGCACCACCAACAACAAGTAAAACAGCTAAAAACCTGAACCAGAGTGTCATCCAAAAAGGTGGCGTGATTATTAAATTGATAGCGATTCCGTCTTCATTCCAAAGCCCATCATTATTAGATGCTTTTACTCTGAAAACATAATTACCTGGATCTAAATTGGTATAGGTTGCTCCACGTTTATTGCCAATATAGCTCCAGTCTTTATCAAATCCGTCTAATTTGTAGGCATATTGGTTTTTTTCTGATAAAGTATAATTTAAGGCTGCAAATTCAAATGAAAATACTGATTGTTTCATATCAAGAACAATCGTTTTCGTTTCGTTGATATGTACCGAAAGCGGAGATTTATTCCCAATTTCTACAGCTTTATTAAAAATATAGAAATTAGTAATGTAAATCGGCGGAACAAATGGATTATCAATTACTTTTCGAGGGTCAAAAACATTAAAACCATTTGGGCCACCAAAGTAAATTTTACCATCAGAAGTTTTTAAATATGAATGCGTTTTAAATTCATTTCCTTGTAAACCATCTGAAATATCATAATTTTTAAAAGTCTTATTTTGGAAATTAAATCTCGAAATTCCTTTGTTTGTACTAATCCAGAAAAAACCATCATTGTCTTTCAAAATTCCATTAATGGCATCATTCGGAAGACCATCTTTCTCTGAAATTTTTGTAAAGGTATTTGTATGAGGGTCAAAAATATTTAATCCACTTCCTGTACCAATCCATAATTTTCCATTCTCAAATTCGGTTATCTCATTCACTAAATTATTACACAAACTATTTGGTTGCCTAGGGTTGTGTTTATAATGAATAAATTGTTTTGTCTGGATGTCAAATTTATCTAAACCATTATCCGTACCAATCCAAATATTGCCTTGTGGGTCTTCCCAAAGTGTACTAACCACATTATCACAAAGCGTTGAATTATCTTTAGGATTGTTAATATAACGAGTAAACTTTTTGGTTTGTCTATCAAAATAATTTAATCCTCCACGCCAAGTACCAATCCACAGATTCCCTTTTTTATCTTTAATAATGATATTTACACTTTTTGATGACAAAGTATTTGGGTCGTCATCGACAGGAACATGATGAGTAAACACACCCGTTTTGGTATTAAATAAGTCAACACCACCTCTGTGATAGCCCAACGCAAGTAGATTTTTTTCTACTTCTAATACTGTAATTATATAATCTGTGCTTGGTGAATTTGAATTATTATTCTGATGTTTAAAGGCAGTAAATTGTTTTGTTCTTGGATTGAATTTATTAAGCCCACCACCATCTGTGCCAATCCAAACGTTGCCTTCATAGTCTTTCTCTAAAGCCAAAACAATATTATTATTCAAACTATTCTGCCCTATTGTATGCTTGAAGAGAGGAAATTTGCTTCCTGATTTTGGCAAGTAGTTAACTCCTCCAGAGTATGTTCCTATCCAAATATTGCCAATATTGTCTCGGTATAAACTATAAACAGAATTATTGCTGAGGCTTGTATTATCATTAGCATCATTTTCGATGGTTGTAAATGTATTCTTTTTTCTGTCATAAACACTAATTCCTCCGTTTTCAGTACCTATCCAAAGATTTTTTTCTTCATCTTCCATGAAAGACAAAATATCATCCAACGCTAAACTGTTAGGATTCTTCGGGTTGTGCTTGTAAGAAGTAAATGTATTATTTGTTGCATCAAATTTAGCAATACCACCGCCTACAGTACCAACCCAAATATTATTTTCAAAATCATTATAAACGGCTTTTATAAAACTTGAAGGAACACTTTTAGAGTTTTTAGGGTCATTAAAATATCTTGTAAAACGCTTTGTTTCAGGATTAAACCTATTCAATCCATCTTGCGTGGCAATCCAAATTTCATGGTTTTTATCTTCACAGATATTAAAGATAAAATCATTACTCAAGCTATTTTGATTATTGTCTTCGTGTTTGAAAGTGATGTACTTTCCAGTAGTCACATTAAAAAGTATAAGCCCAAAATTTGTACCTAGCCACAATCTCTTTTTACTATCTTGAAAAATATCTCTAACAATTAATCTTTTATCAATTTTAATTGAATGCGTAAAAATTTCTTTTTCACGGTCAAATTTATCTAAACCAATACCCGTAGCTACCCAAATGTTTTTATCAGCATCTTCCAATACATCATATATAAGGTTGTCGCTTATTGTTTTGTTGTTATCGGCAGAATGTTTGTAAATCGTAAAATTATAAGCATCAAATTTATTGAGTCCTTCTCCAGTAGCAAACCACATAAAACCTTTACTATCTTTCATAATAGCTCTTACATGGCTCTGCGAAAGCCCTTCAGTATTAGAAAGTCTTTTAAAATGCGGAGATTTATATGTTTGCGCAGAGATACTTAGCCCAAACAGTAAGATAAAAAACATTGATATGAAAGCCCTTGATAACATCATATTTTAAATTCTTAAGTAGTTAGTCAAACTTTTCTTTTCTGCGATAAGAATGTTCTTGAATCATTTCAAAAGACATTCTCTGCGAGTAAAAATCAGTATTATAACACCTATCACAATAATCGGGCTAAAAATACTGGGCTTGAAAAAAAATATGCCATTTTATCCTAAAGCCGATAATCATCGACTAAGAAACAAATCTTTTTTTTCACTTGACATCATCGGTGTTACGCTGTTTAAAATAAGGTATAATTTGTACAAACGAATAAAATACCACTATTCTGCAAAAAATAATGTTCCATTATTCAAGTTATGTTATTTTTTTGGAAAAATAACCATTCTTGACTAATGAAACATTAATTTAATTTTAACCTTAAAAAAAAATGAAAAAATTATTACTTAGTAGCTCTTTTTTCTAATTCTGCTCTTTTCAAAGTAATTAAATGGCCAATTGGTTTGCCTTTACGATAAGTAATTACTCTTAAAGTAATAGGACCTTCTGGAAGCTCAACAGTTTTGCTATATTTTGGTGAAAAGCTATCTGGCATCGTATCGTCGATGGTGAAATAAATATCCAAATCTGATAGTTCTGAACCTAATTCCAAGCTCAATTTATTGTTCTTCAAAGTCGTTTTTACAATTGCATCATACACTGCACGAGAGTAATTTACTTGGGCAAGCTCTGCTCTATCAAAATGTGCTTCCATCCGTTTTGAGAAGTTTTCCCAATTTTTGGATACTTTGGGCGACCAATAAACATCTGCTAAAGCCCAAGCTCTTGGATAAGTCATATATTCTGCATAACGTAAATTAGGGATTTGTTCCGTCCATAAATTCCCTTGTCCACCTAAAATGTACTTTGCATCAACTCCATCTGGTACTGGTTCAAAACTATAACTTTTACTTACTCTTAAACCAGCATAAATTGGCGGGTCGATGGTATTTTCTCCTTGGTTATAATCTAAATAGGCAAAAGTTGTTGGCGTCATCACAACGTCATGACCTAGTTTTGCGGCTTCAATACCGCCTTTTATGCCTCTCCAACTCATTATAGTCGCTTCTGGAGAAATTCCACCTTCCAGAATTTCATCCCAACCTAACAACTTTTTACCTTTTGTTTTCAAGATTTTCTCTAAACGATTCATAAAGTAACCTTGCAAATCCTCGACGTGGCGAATATTTAGTTTCTTCATCAAAGCTTGGCAACCTTCATCTGCTGCCCAAAAACCTTTGTAACATTCATCGCCGCCCACGTGAATATATTTGTTAGGGAAAAGTTCGGCTACTTCTGTAAATACTTTATCCAAAAATTCATATACTTTTTCATCTGAAGGATTCAAAGTGTTTTCATACAAAACCTTGAAAGTACCGTTGCCATACCAATCAGCAATCGAAGCCCCAGGATTTACAAAAGTTTTTGGATTTTTATTACAACTCAACTCTGGATAAGCCGCAATCGCCGCCATGCTATGTCCTGGCACATCAATTTCTGGAACTATCGTCACATTACGTTCTTGGGCATAACGTACTACTTCTTTAATATCTTCATGCGTATAAAAACCGCCTTCGGTGGCTACTTCACCTTCTTTCGGAATGGCACGGTCGCCGAAATGTCCTGAACGTGCTACTCTATAAGCACCAACTTTAGTCAACTTGGGTAAAGATTTGATTTCTATTCTCCAACCTTCATCATCTGTTAAATGCCAGTGAAAAGTATTGAATTTCATGCGAGCCAATTGGTCGATGTACTTTTTAACGTCTTCTTTTGAAAAGAAATTACGACTCACATCAAACATTACGCCACGCCAAGCGAATCTTGGATAATCCGTTACTTTCACCGAAGGAATCGTCCAAGTCGTTTTAGCCAATTCTTTGCCTTCAATTTCTTTTGGTAAAAGTTGAACCAATGTTTGAATTCCATAAAATAAACCCGCCGAAGTATTCGCAGAAATCACAACCCCTTTTGTATTCGATTCAAAAGTATAACCTTCTTTTCCAATTTTTTCGTTAGGAACATCATTGATATTTAATTGAATTGCTCCATTTTTTCCTTCTTGTACTTTTAAAGAAAACCCCGTTGGAGTACTGATTTTTTGTATCAACATTTCAGCGACTGAACGTCCTTCTGCTTTATTGTAAGAAATAATTGTAGCTTTATTGAGCGTAAACAAACCAGCAAATTGCTCTATTTCAACGGGTTGAGGAATAATATTCAAAGTACTTTTTTGAGATTTGCCTGAAAAACTCGCCAAGAGTAGTACAAGAAACAATGTTTTTTTCATTTGATATTTTAGTTTTTTGATTGGACAAAGGTTTTGTTGAACACAATAATACCATTTTAAAATGAATCATTATAAGTGATGGTATTTTCCATGTATTTTTTCCCTTATTTTGTCCACAAATTTTCTATTATTTACACTAAAAAATACCCTGAATTATCTGTCATTCAAGGCTAAATAATAGTTTTTAAAATCCATTTTTATAAAAAACAATCTATGAAATCTTTCAAAAAACCATTGCAGACGCTTGGTTATGCCTTTTTAGGAATTTTTTTGAGCGACTGTACTCAAAAAACTGTTTCCAATCTAAGTTTAGAAAAATCTCTTTCAAACGTTGAAAGTATCAAAGGAAGAAAAGAGTATTTGAATTCTCCTTACGTGACGGCGGGTGGCAGACTTTATGTTATTGGACATCAAAACGGACAATTTCCAGATTTAGGTTGGCACGTTACGGGCGAAATGGGCGGCATTTGGAATCATCCGATAAAATTAATGGATGGTTTTACTGGTACAATTTCCGAGAATGGACAATCTGTTTGTTTGTCGCAAGCCGATGAGTTTGTGAATTTCCCTTTTGCGAACAAACTTACTTATCAATCACCAATGAAAGGTTTGTCGGTCGAACGTTTCCAGTTCGTGCCAGACGGACAAGAAGCTGCCGTTATTGAATATACTTTTCATAATACCGAAGCAATCAGTAAAACTTTCACTTTTACTTTTGAAGGCTACACAGATTTACGTCCGACTTGGTTAGGAGAAAGAACCAACATGATTGATGGAAAAGACGAAGCCACTTGGGACGAAAGTACCAAAACTTGGGTCGCTAAAGATGCCCTTAACGATTGGTTTGTAATGTTTGGAGGAACGAATGCTGAAAAAGTAAATTCAAACGAAAAAGCTAATTGCGATTATACTCCACAAGGAAAAGGCTGTCGAGCAGCATTAAAATTTACTTTTACCATTCCCGCAAACAGTTCCAAAACATTACCTATCACGATTGCAGGTTCGTATCAATCATCTCAAAAAATGAAAGATACTTATCGTTTTGTGCAAGCCAATGCCAGTAAATTATTGGCAGAAAAACAGACACGTTATGAAAGTATTGAACAAAAAACTCGTCTGACGATTCCCGATAAAAAACTTGAACAGGCTTTTCGTTGGGTGAAGTACGATACCGATTGGTTAATTCGTGATGTACCCGAAATTGGTCGTGGAATTTCGGCAGGTTTGCCCGATTATCCGTGGTGGTTTGGTGTGGATAGCGAGTACGCTTTGCAAGGTTTAATCGCCACAGGTAGAAAAGACATTGTGTATAGTTCGATAGATTTGATTCATCGGCTTTCTACAAAAACCAGTGGAAATGGAAAAATTCTGCATGAGGTTTCGACCAATGGAGCCATTTTTAATGATGGGAACGTCAATGAAACGCCACAATTTGCTTCGCTGATTTATAAAGTATATCAATGGACAGGCGAAAAAGAATTTTTAGCCAAATACTTCCAAACGATAAAAAAAGGTTTGAATTGGTTGATGACCCAAAATGATGCGAATGGAAATTTATTTCCTGACGGTTTTGGAATGATGGAAATTCATGGCATGAATTCAGAAATGATTGACGTGGCAGTTTATTCTCAAAAAGCTTTTGCCGATGCCGCTGAAATGGCAAAAGTAATGGGCGAAAATACTTTGGCGAAAGACTACGCAGAAAAAGCCTTGTTGATTCGTCAGAAAATTAATAAAGATTTTTGGGTGGCGGATGCCAATTCCTTTGCCGACTTTATCGGAACAAAAGAACAAGCCCTACATTTGGTGGACGATGCCATCATCAGAGCCGATACTTTAAAGAAACCTTGGGCAGTAGAAGAATTGAAGGCAACCAAAAATAAAATTGAAGCCTTACCTGCGGGAACTTCACAAGGCTTTGTTTTGCATCATAATTGGGTGGTGAATACGCCTATGGAAATGGGTATTGCAGATGCCGACAAAGCGATTACCGTCTTGAATACAGCCAGTAAATTCGTAAGTCCGTTCGGTGTTTTTGTGACAGGAATCGACCGTGATGAAACTGCTGGGAAAGACGAAATGCCCACTTCGCTTAACCGTAAAATCTTTACTTATACAGGTGCAGTAATGACCTTGCCGACTGGAGTTTTGGCGATTTCAGAAAATAATTATGGTCGCCCAGATGCAGCTTTGGGCTATTTAAATCGTATGACAAAATCTTTCAGTTTTGCTTTGCCCGGTTCTATTTATGAAGTATCGCCAGATTATGGCATGGTAGCTCAGGCTTGGAATTTATACAGTTATGGTGTACCCATTGTACAGCAATTCTTTGGAATTCAACCCAATGCGGCAGAAAAAACCATTATCATTCAACCGCAAATGCCCAGTACTTGGGATAAAGCAAGTTTAGAAAAAGTCAGCGTTGGCGATAATGAAATTTCTATTCATTACGAAAAGTCAGGAAAATCTTTAAGCTTAAAAATCGAACAGAAAAATACTGATTGGAAAATTGTGATTGCTCTACCGAAAGGGAAATTTCAGCAATTCTTAGTGAATGGAGAAAAAGTAAAAACTACCAGTGATAGCAAGTTTGATTATGTTGAAAGCACCAACAAAAGTATTACGTTAAAGGTAGCAGAATAATTAAAAATCGCATTGTCTTTGAGCAATCAAGGACAATGCGATTTCAACAAAATTATAAATTAATATAAAAGTCTTCGGCACTTCTTCTTACTTTCTTCGCTGATGCCAAATGGTCTTTTTCAGCATCACGGTAGCCCAATGTTAGGAAAGAAACACTTCTCAAGCCCTTTTCTTTTAAGCCTAATAATTCATCTACTCCCGCTGGATTGAAACCTTCCATCGGTGTAGCATCAACACCTTCGTTTGCTGCGGCAATCAAACCAGTTCCTAAGGCAATATAAGCCTGACGAGCCGCCCAGTTATAATTATCTTCTTGGCTACGTTTTAATAAACCTTCAAGGCTTCCTCTAAAACCTGCTAAAGATTCAAGACTCACTCCTCTTTCTTCCGCAATTTGATTCAAATAAGCATCAATTTTTTCTTGGGTAACATTTTCCCAAGCCGCAAAAATCAATAAATGTGAAGATTCTACAATCTGAGGTTGATTGTAAGCTACTGGTTGAATTTTACTTTTCAATGCTGGATTATCAATCACTATCACACTGAAAGGTTGTAATCCTAATGATGAAGCCGACAAACGAATGGCTTCTAGGATATTGTTGATTTTATCTTGTGGAACAACTTCGCCAGTCATTCTTTTAGTAGCATAACGCCAGTTTAAAGTCTCAATTAGGTTCATAATATTTTTCATTTTTAAATATTAATGTATATACATTTAATGTAAATACATTTCAATCGAAAGATAAGTTCACTGACTAAGTGTTTTTTTAATAAAAAAAAGCAGACTCCTTGAAGTCTGCTTAGATTAATCGCTCTTTTATTTATTTTATAAAGGATATTTTGAAGAATAATATCCAACAAATTTCCAGAGTTCTTGAATATCATCTCCTAAAACTGGATAAGGTGCATAATGTTCATTGGTTGATTTCAGCACCAATACATTCATCTCAGCTAAATAATTAAATACTTTTTTAAGGACAATTCCTTCACTTCTAGTAACTACCACGCAAACCGTTCCATCTTTCACGGCTTTCCAATTTTCTACATATTCTGCAAAAACCAACGAACCTTCTCTTAAAGGCAACATAGAATCTCCTTGAATCGGAAAAACTCTATACTTTTTATCTTTCGCTAAAAAAGGCACATTAAAAACTGGCAAATTACTGATGTACTCCAAATCGCCATAACCATTTACATAACCAGCCACGGCTTTGATAGGCACATATTCTATATTGTCTTCATTATCAACGCTAACCGTAGTAGTTAAAATTCTTAGGCGTTCTTCTTGTTTGGGTTCAGGTCTTTTTACTGAAAGGTCTGTCTTTAGTAGTTCATCAGTACTTACATTAAAATATTCCGACAATTTAACTAAATCGGTGTAGCGAGGTTCAGCTCTTCCGCTTTCATAAGAACCCAAAGTTGACTTTTTAATCATTAATTCATCAGCCATTTTCTCCTGTGAAACCTTACCTTCAAGGCTTTTGCGTAAAAATTGTAGATTTTGACTAAAAAAAGTATCCATAAATTTGGTTTTTAATTTTCATTTTGAGTAAATTTATTCATCAAATCAAAACGAATATGTTTTGTAAAAATATAAAATTTAGTCAAATATTCAAAACGAATACTTTTTTTAATCGTAAAATGTTTATTTGACAAGTTTTCAGAAGAAATCTTAGCGAAAAGGAATTGAAGGGATATTTAGATTTCGTAGAATAATAAAAGATTTTAACAGTAATTATTTTAATCAATCCATAAACTTCTTGCAAAAGAAAAGATTCCAAGGTCATGAAAACTAAAACTAAACTTTTCACTTCTTACGATTTAATCAAAGCAATAGAAAGAGCAGCCAATTTTATTGATGCAGGCAATCATCAAGTTGTTTTAGACAAATCGGAAGTATTGCCCGACAAAAAAGGCTATAGAGTAACGATTAAATATCATTCCTTTGCTCGTAACTAATTTCTTCGATTGTGTTTTAATACAATCATAACTTGCATTTGAATAATCAAGATTTAAAGTAAATTACTTTTGTTTTCTTAAAACATCAATAATTTATCCTTTAACGACTGATGAAAAAATACGCTTTAATGATATGTTGTGTACTTGCTTACACACAAATGTTTGCTCAAGATTTCGACCTTGAAGGACATCGTGGTGCAAGAGGTTTAATGCCCGAAAATACCATTCCAGCTTTCAAAAAAGCTTTGGATTTGGGTGTTACTACTTTAGAAATGGACGTTTGTATTTCTAAAGATAAAAAGGTGGTGGTTTCGCACGAACCTTATATGAATGCTTTGTACGCTACCAAACCCAACGGTACGGAAGTAACAAAAGCAGAAGAAACAAGCTTGAATTTGTATCAAATGACTTACCGCCAAATCAAGCAATTTGATACTGGAAAACGTGGGAATGTCTTATTTCCTGAACAAGAAAAAGTAGCAACGCACAAACCTTTATTATCGGAAACGATTAAAGCCTGCGAAGCTTATATCAAAGAAAAAGGCTTGAAAGCCGTTCAATATAATATCGAAATAAAATCAGAAGAAAAAGAGTATGGAATTTCTCAACCTGAAACGGTTGAAGAGTTTTCTGATTTGGTTTATCGAGAAATCATTAAATACTTACCCGCCAACAGCGTCATTTTACAAAGTTTTGATTTTAATGTGTTAAAATTCTGGCACAAACAAATTGAAAGTAATCGATATAAAAACATTGCCCTTTCTGCCTTAGATGAAAAGACAAATCCAGAAAAAGCTTTTGAAGAATTAGGCTTTTTACCCAACTTTTACAGTCCATATTACAAAACACTCACCAAAGAACAAGTACAATTTTGCCATGATAAAAATATAAAAGTGGTGCCATGGACGGTCAACACTTTAGAAGACATGAAAAAAATAAAAGCGACTGGAGTTGACGGTTTAATTACCGATTATCCTAATCGTGCAAAAGATTTATAATTTAACTTCTGAACATACTTATAACAATAATAGCTCGGCATTCACCGAGCTATTATGTTTGTAAATTTGATATTAAGCTAATTGAAATGTTTCTTCTTGATTGAGCAAAACCTCCTTAGATTCTTTATTCATAAAAGATAAATCTATTTTTACATGTGGCAATAGCTCATCTTCTAGCAATCTAGCCCATTCGTTCATATAAAGAACAACATCATTGCGAACGTTGTGGTGTAATTCATAACGCTTTTCAACAGGAATTCTAGCTAAAACTTTTTTATCAGAGAGACGCTCCAAGTTTTGTAAATCCGTCGTAGTTAAACCATAATTCAATAAATCAGCGATGAGTAAATCCATAGGCAAACCACTTGTCGGGCAAAACTCTTCCACTTGTTCACGCCAGTCGCCACGTCCTTGCATAGCAAACTGATGAATTTCGGCTTTAGTCAATTGTGTAAGCTCTTGTGCTAAATTACCACAATTACAACTGCCCATGTGTCCCCACTGATAAGCTGCACCCTTCGCCAACTTCTCAGCTGTTCTACGAAGAGCATTGATTAATGCTGCATTTGCGTGTGCCATAAACAAAATTTTTAAAGTGATTGAAGCTAATTTTGATTGATAACTTAACGTCAAAGAGATTTGTTTCATTAAATTTAATTAAATTCGTACAGTAAATCTATTCACTTCAATCTAAAAATCAACATGAGAGGTAGCTTAAAGCTCATTACTGGTTTGTTGGTTGCTACTTGTTCACAAATAGCAATAGCTCAGCAAGCACCCACCACCAATCCTTACAATGGCAACAAACGTTTTGAACAGTTAGAAACAATTTTGCCGACTCCAAACACTTATCGTACTGCTTCGGGTAGCCCTGGAAAAGAATATTGGCAACAGCGTGCTGATTATGACATCAAAGCAGAATTGGATGATGTTGAACGCAAAATTACAGGTACTGAAACCATTACTTATTTCAACCAATCGCCTGATGAATTGCCTTATTTATGGTTACAATTAGACCAGAATTTATTTCAGAAAGATGCTATTGGTGCTACTTCTAAAACTGGCGGCATTTCAGGTCAAGCGTCTTTTCAGCAATTCAAAGATTTAACTGATACCAAACAGTACGGTTACAATATTTTATCGGTGAAAGATGCGAAAGGAAATCCTTTGAAGCATACAATTAACCATACCATGATGAGAATTGATTTACCAGCTCCTTTAAAATCAGGTGCTTCGGTTTCATTCTCAATCGACTGGAATTATTTAATTACTGAATATTACGGTCGTTCGGGTTATGAGTTCTTTTCTAAAGATGGTAATGTAAATTACTTTATTGCTCACTGGTTTCCACGCATGGCGGTTTACAACGACGTTTACGGCTGGCAACACAAACAGTTTTTAGGTCAAGGTGAATTTACCCTTACTTTCGGAAACTATAAAGTGGCTTTAACAGTACCAAATGACCACGTAGTAGGTGCTTCAGGTGAATTACAAAACCCATCACAAGTACTTTCTGCTGAACAATTAAAACGTTTGGAAAAAGCAAAAACTGCTACTCGTCCAGTGTTAATTGTTTCTCAAGAAGAAGCAGAAAAGGCTGAAAAAGGTAAACCAACAGGCAAGAAAACTTGGATTTTCAAAGCGGATAACGTTCGTGACTTTGCTTTTGCAAGTTCTCGTAAATTTATTTGGGATGCCATGCAAGTAGATGTTGAAGGCAAGAAAGTATGGGCGATGTCTTTATATCCAAAAGAAGGAAATCCACTTTGGGGACAATACTCTACGATGGTAGTGGCGCATACGCTTCGTTCGTATTCAAAACATACCGTAGCATATCCTTATCCAGTGGCTTATTCTTGTCATTCTACTTCGGGTGGCGGTATGGAGTATCCAATGATTTCATTCAATGGTGGTCGCCCAGAAGCTGATGGTACTTATTCTGAACAAGTAAAAGCTGGTATGATTGGCGTAATTATTCACGAAGTGGGTCATAACTTCTTCCCGATGATTATCAACTCCGACGAACGTCAATGGTCTTGGATGGACGAAGGTTTGAATACTTTCTGTCAATATTTAGCAGAACAAGAATGGGACAGAAATTTCCCTTCTCGTCGTGGCGAAGCTCAGTACATTGTTCCTTACATGAAAACTGACCCAACGCAACAAGTACCTATCATGACAAATTCAGAAAATATCATGTCTTTTGGACCAAATGCTTATGCAAAACCAGCAACTGCTTTGAATATTTTGCGTGAAACCGTAATGGGTCGTGAATTATTTGACCACGCTTTCAAAGAGTACGCTCGTCGTTGGGCATTCAAACAACCATATCCTGCGGATTTCTTCCGTACCATGGAAGATGCTTCTGGCGTTGACTTAGATTGGTTCTGGAAAGGTTGGTTCTACGGTGTTGAACCAGTAAACCAAACGCTTGAAACAGTAGAATGGTTTGGCATTGATAACGTTGACCCTTTGGCTAAAAATGAAGCTGCGAAAAAAGATGCAGAAGCAAAACGCCAAACAATGAGTAACATTCGTAACAAAACGGATATTCCTAAAACGGTGGTTGAAGAAAACCCTGACATGAGAGATTTCTATAATTCTTACGACCGTTATGCTACTTCTGAAGCTGACAAAAAGAAATTTGAACAAACAATGGCATCGCTTTCAGATGATGAAAAGAAATTGGTGAATTCAAACAAAAACTTCTATGTATTGAATGTTAAAAACAAAGGAGGTTTGCCAATGCCAGTAATCGTAAAAGCAAATTATGAAGATGGAACTGAAGAAGTATTCAGATACCCTGCTGAAATCTGGCGTTTGAACGACAAGGAAATTAAGAAAGTAATTCCTACCGATAAAAAAGTTGCGAAATGGACATTAGACCCATTCTTGGAAATTGCTGACATCGAAACGGAAGATAATATTTTCCCAAGAGAGCCAGAACAACCAAGTCGTTTCCAAGTATTCAAGGCACAACGTCAGCCACAGCCAAACCCAATGCAGCAACAACAAAAAGCTGGAGCGGTGCAAGGTGCGAAGAATTAATTTTAAGATTTTTTCTTAAAAAATTTCAAAACGTTTAAAATACTTGAAAGTTTGACTTGATTTACTTCAATACTTAAACAAGTAAAAAAATCAAAAAGCCATGATAAATTCAATTATCATGGCTTTTTTTGTGGTTATACTTTATTTTTTCGAAACCTTAGACAAAAAAGTTGCCCAGACGGAAACCATCTGGGCAATCTTAGTAAATAGTTCTACACCTATTAACTGCGAAGTTAGATAAAAAAGTGGTATGATGTCAAGTGTTTTCTTAAAAATTCTTAAAAAAATTTCAAAATTATATCAAACCTCAAAAGAATGAAGGCTTAAAGCTTTTGTAACTATCTTTGCAGAAACAAACAAATCGCTTAGTGAATACTTTAGCAACACGTATTGAAAGCATTCTTGAAGAAAGAAAAGCCCAATCTCTTTTTCGCTCACTTCGTACTACAGAAAATTTAATTGATTTTTGTTCGAATGATTATCTGGGTTTTGCCCAATCTGAAAAACTCAAAACTGCCATTCATCAACAAACGATGGATGGAAATTTTCCAACTGGTGCTACTGGTTCAAGGTTATTGGCGGGAAATACTGCATTTGTTGAAAATTTAGAAAATCAAATTGCCCATTTCCACAAAGCAGCAGCAGGATTAATTTTCAATTCAGGTTATGATGCTAATGTTGGCTTACTCTCGTCGATTCCACAAAAAAATGATGTATTGATTACCGACGAGCTGATTCACGCCAGCATGATTGACGGCGCAAGATTGAGCTACGCCACTCGTTATAAATTCAAACATAATGATGTTGAAGATTTAGCTAAAAAGTTGACGAAAATTGAAGAAGATAAATCAAGTAATCCTTCTTTAAAAAGCATTCAAGTATTTGTAGCCATTGAATCGGTTTATTCGATGGATGGCGACCTCGCTCCTCTTGTAGAAATCTGTAACCTTTGCTCTCAATTTAGTGCCAATTTGATTGTCGATGAAGCACATGCTACAGGGGTTTTCGGGAAACATGGCGAAGGCTTAGTCAATGAATTGAATTTGGAAGATAAAGTTTTTGCCAGAGTAATTACTTTTGGCAAAGCCTTGGGCTGTCACGGAGCAATTATTTTAGGAAGTAATTCTTTGAGAGATTATCTCATCAATTTTGCTAGGGCTTTTATTTATACCACTGCCGCACCAATTCATAGTCATATCAGTGTAAAATGCGCTTACGATTTGATGCAATCCAGTAGTTTTTCTAATCAAAATTTACATCATCTAATTCAATTCTTTCAAAAACAAGCAAGCTTAAATCCAGCGATTGATTTAATCGAAAGTACTTCTGCTATTCAATGTATTCTTATTCCTGGAAACGAAAACTGTAGAGCCGTGGCGAGGACTTTACAAGCAAAAGGCTTGGACATTCGTCCAATCGTTTCGCCAACTGTGCCAAAAGGCAAAGAACGTTTAAGAATCTGTCTGCATGATTTTAATACAGAAGCAGAAATTTTACAGATTTTCGAAGTATTGAACAAATTATAAATTGAAGTATTTATTTCATGAAACAACAATATATCATAGCAGGAATCGGAACCGAAATCGGCAAAACTTTTATTTCAAGTATTTTAACCGAAAGTCTCGAAGCCGATTATTGGAAACCCATTCAATCTGGTGCTTTAGATTTCACCGATACCAATACAGTCCAACATTTAATTACTAATTCAAAAACGGCTTTTCATCCAGAAGCATATCGTTTAAACGAACCCCTTTCTCCACACGCAGCGGCGGCGATAGATGGCGTTGAAATTGAATTATCTAAATTTGAATTACCAGTTACAAACAACAACTTAATTGTAGAATTAGCAGGCGGTTTGATGGTTCCTTTAAATGAAAAATCAACCAATCTTGATTTGATTAAGCAATTAGCACTTCCAGTTATTTTAGTTTCAAAAAATTATTTAGGAAGCATCAATCATACTTTGCTTTCAATAGCAATACTAAAAAGTAACAATATCGACATCAAAGGAATTATTTTTAATGGTGAAAGTAATCCATCTTCTGAGGAATATATCTTGAATTACACGCAAGTAAAATTGCTAGGAAAAGTAGCTCAAGAATCAAACATTGCTCAAGAAACCGTAAAAAAATATGCAGAACACTTCAGAAAAACACTTTGTCATTGATGAACATCTGGAATATCCAGTTGAAAACATACAAAATCCCGTTATCAGTAATTTGAGTGAGCGAGATGCTAAAGTACTTTGGCATCCTTTTACCCAGCATCAAACTGCTCCTTTTTCTATTCCGATTGTGCGTGGCGAAGGCGTTTATCTTTTTGATGAAAATGGTAAAAAGTACATTGATGCTATTGCTTCTTGGTGGGTGAATTTACATGGACATTCTCATCCCTACATTGCCCAAAAAGTAGCCGAACAATTTCTGAAATTAGAGCAAGTAATTTTTGCAGGATTTACGCATGAACCTGCGGTACGTTTAGCTGAACGATTGTTAGAACTTTTACCAAATAATCAACAAAGAATTTTTTATTCTGATAATGGTTCTACTTCGGTGGAAGTAGCGATGAAAATGGCTTTTCAGTATTTCCATAATCAAGGAATTACTAAGAAAACCAAAATCATTGCCCTTGAAAATGGTTATCATGGCGATACTTTCGGAACGATGGCAGTGGGGGCAAAAAGTGCTTTTACTGCTCCTTTCGACCCTTTCCTTTTTGAAGTAATTTACTTACCAATTCCATTGAAAGGTCAAGAAACAGAAGTGTTGGAAGCCATGAAATCACTGATGACTCAGGCGGATGAAATTGCTGCTTTTATCTTTGAACCTTTGATTCAAGGTGCGGGTGGAATGGTAATGTACGAACCTGAAATTCTGGAAAAATTATTAACGATAGCGAAAGAAAATGGAATCTTGACCATTGCTGACGAAATCATGACAGGCTTTTATCGTACAGGAAAAATGTTTGCGACCGATTACTTGACGGTAAAACCAGATATTTTTTGTCTTTCAAAAGGATTAACGGGTGGCGCAATGGCTTTGGGCGTTACTTCCTGTACGCAAGCGATTTATGACGCCTTTCTTTCGGATGATAGACGAAAAACGCTTTTTCATAGTCATTCATTTACTGCCAACCCATTGGCTTGTACTGCTGGTTTGGCAAGTTTAGATTTGTTATTGAGCAATGAAACGCAAGCAAAAATCCAACAAATCAACACTTTGCACAGCAGTTTTAGTCAGAAAATAGCTATATCATTACAGCATAAAATAGCAGACATCCGTTTAAAAGGAACGATTTTGGCGATTGAAATTAAAGTATCAGAAGGCACTTCATACTTTAGCAATATGCGAGACATTGCCTACAATTTCTTTCTGGAAAAGGGAATTTTGATGCGACCGCTTGGAAATGTAATTTACTTACTAACGCCTTACTGCATCAGCGAAGAAGATTTAAGCTATGTGTATGTTTGTATCGAAGAGTTTTTAGAGGAGATTTAATAGAAAGGTGAATTACTAAATGGTAGTTCACCTTTTCTTTTACAGATAAAATCACACAGAACAAATAAGGATAAATTCATTCTTACTCTTCTTTAACTTCTATCCAAATTCAATCAAAAACATATATGAAAAAGATTTTACTTATACTGGTTTCTTGTACGTTTTACTTTTCAATTCTTGCCCAAAATCCTAATCAAAAAACATATTGCAATCCCGTCGATATTGGTTATCGTTACAATTTTGAGCAGTTGAATGAAAAGATTTCCTACCGTTCGGGTGCAGATCCTGTCATTATCAATCACAAAAATGAATATTACCTTTTTGTCACTATTTCTGGTGGTTATTGGCATTCAAAGGATTTGATTAATTGGGATTATATCAAGCCAAGTATGTGGCCGATGGAAGATATGTGTGCCCCAGCGGCTCTGTCGGTTCGAGATACTTTGTACTTGTTTCAATCTACTTTTGAACAACGTCCGATTTTATTCAGCACCGAACCCGAAAAAGGTAAATTACAATTCTATAACCGTTGGTTGCCTCGTTTGCCTCAGTACATTGGTCCTTGGGATCCTGCTTTGTTTTATGATGAAGAATTAGATAAATGGTATATGTATTGGGGTTCATCTAATGTGTATCCCATTTTTGGAGCGGAATTAGATAAAAAACGAAACCTTACTTATGCTTCTACTTACAAAGGTTTAATTTACCTCGACCCTAAAAATCATGGTTGGGAACGTTTCGGTCGTGACCACCGAGATACTATCAAACCTTTTACCGAAGGTGCTTGGATGACCAAACATAATGGCAAGTATTTCCTACAATATGGCGCTCCGGGTACAGAATATAATGTTTATGCCAACGGTACTTATATTGGCGATAATCCCCTTGGTCCATTTACTTATGCTCCTTATAATCCGATTTCTTATAAACCGGGTGGATTCCTGACGGGGGCTGGTCATGGCAATACTTTCCAAGATAATTATGGGAATTATTGGAATACTGGTACGCCGTGGATTGCCGTCAACTGGAATTTTGAAAGAAGAGTAGCGATGTTCCCGACGGGCTTTGATACCGACAATCAGATGTTCGCCAATACTCGTTTTGGGGATTTTCCACATTTCTTGCCTACTAAAAAATGGACACAGAAAGACGAATTATTTACAGGTTGGATGTTACTTTCTTATAAAAAACCTTGCATGGCTTCCTCTGTACGAGATACTTTAGTGGCAAATAAAGTCACCGATGAAAACCCTCGTTCTTTCTGGGTTGCCAATACCAACAAAGCAGGCGAATGGCTCACGGTTGATTTACAAAGTGTACAAGAAGTAAAAGCTTTACAAGTAAATTTTACCGATTATAAATCTGATATTTTTGATAGTAACGAAGAACGTGTTTATGCTCAATTCAAATTTTATGCTTCAAATGATAATAAAAATTGGCAATTGATTTATGATAATACCCATGAACCCAAACGTGACCGTCCCAATGCTTATGTAGAATTGCCTCAAGCAGTAAAAGCTCGCTATATCAAGTACGAAAACATTCATGTACCAATGCCAAATTTGGCAGTAAGTGATATTCGTATTTTTGGAAATGGAACGGGCAAAGCTCCACAAACGCCGAAGCAATTAAGTGTAAAACGTCAAGCGGATACTCGCAATGCGGATATTACTTGGGATAAATCTTCTAATGATATTGGCTATAATATTTTGTGGGGAATTGCTCCAGATAAATTATACCAAACGTATCAGGTTTGGTCTGATGCTCCTAATAGTTTAGAATTAAGAGCTTTGACGGTTGGACAAAAATATTTCTGTGCTATCGAAGCATTTAATGAAAATGGTGTTTCGGTACTGAGTGAAGTAAAAGAAATAAAATAGTAGCACGGCTTTCCAAGCCGTGTATTTAATAAATTCTAGCTTGTTGCTCGTGCGAGACGAGCAACGGCAAAGCTTTACTTTTTCACTTTTGAATAATACTTTTCTGCTATTTTAAGAAGCTCTGATTCGCTTTTTGCTCCTGTTGCTACCTGTTCCATCTCTACTGAGAAAGCTACAAGTTCAGCCATAGCTGTACCACTATCTGGCGACCAAATTTGTCCTGCCCTTGTTCCAAACCCATTTTGGAAAGTTGAAAAAATATATGTTTCTCCATCAAAACCATGTCTTCCTACAAGCATTGCTTCCTCGCCATTTATTATTCGATATTCGACTTTAGGATATTTAGTCTCGTTGATTACTCTAAAGAAGATTTCTCCTAAAAGTATCGCTAACTTCTTATCAATCTCTTTTTTAGATTCAATTCTTTCTACTTTAGCATTTTTGTTTTGCTTAATAGTTTCTAATTGTCTAGTAAAGGTTCTTGACGAAATCACGTAAGTATCTTTTACCTTATCAACACTTATTACTTTTTCTGGGGAAAATGAAGCTAAAACAAATACCCTTGCTAAAGGATGATCATCATATCCATCCAATAAATGTACTCGTTTCAGAGAATAAGACTCGTTTTGAAAATTATAAGAAGTTAAATAGCCATTTACAGGCTCTAAATGTTCTTGTGCTTTTGCTACTTGACTAATTATCATAAATAGGCTTAAAAAGTAGCGTAAATTTCTGTTGCAGGACATAGTTATAAAGTTTTTTTTAGTGTATTTTAAGTAATCCCTTCTAGCTCAAGCCTATGGCTTGAATTAGGCATCTCCGACTTTTTAAAATTCAGTTTCAAAAGAATTTTATTTTATCTAAATCCAAGTGATTTGCTTAACACTTGAACTAACGAGGAATCTAATAAAGTCAATCCCGAAGGGATGTTAGGATTATAGCCAAGGAAATTGTAAAAGATTAAAACCCCGAAGGGGTGATACAATAGGTCTTTATAACCTTTATTCACATCAAATGTGTCACCCTTTCAGGGTTCTGTAAACAACATTTCAATCATTGCTATAATCCTGACATCCCTTCGGGATTTAGAGAGCTTACAAAATTTGTAAAAGCTATTCAAATCATCAACAAATAGTCAATAATAAAATCATTTAGTTGTTCGGTATCTTCATCAAATTTCAAGACAATTCTTGATGTTAATCTATCAACCCAATCCTCAATGTCAACAAAACTTTCTAATTTACTTCCCAATCACTATTGGTAGAAGCAAAACCCCAAGCCTTAAAAGTTCTTTTTTTATTTCTTCCGTCATTTTTTTGTATTCCTGATTGATGTATTTAACTATTTGCTAAAGTTGAGTCTCTCGCTTGTTGCTCGTTAGACACGAGTAGCGGCAGAAGCCTTAAAAACTTTGTAATAAACCACTTTTACCAGTCTTTAAATTATTAATTATTTCTTTTTGCTTGTTACTTTTAAAGTCTATTGACATTTTACTATCATCATAAATTGAAGGCTTAACTCTTTCAGCTATGCCTTTAGCAAATTTTGAAACATTAGTGGCATATTCCTTTGTTCTTCCCATAGCCATTAGTAAGTCAACTACTGCTACCTTAATTAATTCATATCTATCATAGTGATATAATGCTTGTCTCTGATTTTTATATTTCTTTCCTAATTCTGTAAGAACTATTTCCAAATCTTCTTTAGAGAAACCAAGTACATCGGCTCTATACTTCCACCAATTCTTTTTATCGTTTTCTTGAATAAAATAATTAAAATGTTGTTGTTCTGCCGTTTCTTGAACCGTAAAATAACCAAGTATTTCACATAAATCGAACAATGCAGACATTTGAACATGACTCAAATATGCTCCGTTAGTAATTTGTTTGTCAAGGTCTATCAGATATTGTCTTATTTGCTTTCCTGTCTCTGTTTTTTGAATCATAGCTATATGTTTTGCCATGTCCAACCTTACAGCCCAATCATCTTGAAAAGTAGGAATTCCATTAGGTAACGTAATTTCTATTTTCAGTAAACTATATTCTTCATTTTCCACAAATCCATATTCAAGAATGCTTGGGAACCACTCTCCCAATGGCATCTCAATTCCCAATATATTATATAATTCAGATGCCATTACATAAGGCGTTCCTTTATTACTGTATTGTATATTAATCATAAATTTGAATTGTTTAATCTAGGGTTTTGATAATCAATTAATTACTCAGGAAATTCATAATTTAGTATAAAATACAAATATTACTGGCTTTGCTTTACACTTTAACTTGAGGGCAAAGTTCAAAATGGTAACTCTTCATCATCTTTTGAACTGTAATTTTCTTCATCATTGTTATCATTTACAATGAACTTTGCTCGATCAAGCAATTCATCGTAAGTAATAATTTCTATATTCCTTGAATTTCTTCGATAAAGTTCAAAAGTCTTCCTTTTTATCAAGTCTGTCTTTGTATTTCCTTTAAATTGTTTTGTATCACCTATAATCAAAATCGTTTTTGGGTCAATTGTTGTTTGAATAATAGCATTTCCCAATTCATCAAAATTCTTATTTTGAGAATGAAATTCCCACTCAGCTTTTTGAGAAAGAATTTGGGAAATTGCATAGGTCAAGTCTCTTGAAAGCTTCCAAGATTCTGAACGATTCTTGTCTTTTTCAAAAAGTGGAGTGTCAGGACGTTTTAATTCAACTATCACTGTAAAATTATTATCCGCTAACAAGAAGTCAGCTTTAACTTCGTTTTTACCATCTAAATCAACACTTGAAACAGAAGCCTCTTTCTGTAAAATATTTAAAAATTTATAATCTAGTCCATAACCAAATATCCAAGAGTTATTTTTGAAGAATGATTGCCATTCGGGTTCATCAATCTGGGAAGAGTTATTTAATTTAAGCTTAAATTCTTCAAGTCCATCTCTTCTCCCTGTTAATATGTCAAGGTCAGATTTGGAAAACACTCCGTTCTTTAATGTCTTAAGTAATTGCTCTCTTTCATTCTCTTTTAAAGCAGTAAGCTTCGTTACTAGGTCTCCAAGATTCTTATCAACAAAAACTTTATTCGGGTCAGGTTTGGTTAAGTTCAATAAAATTCTATTATTTGGTATAGAATTACCATCAACAACAAATCTATCTTTATTTGAGAAGTCTAAAAACTTTAAGTCACTTAAAAATTTAAGTAAATCAGTGAATTCGTCTTGTGTAAATGAAAAACTGGTATCTTTTATAGGTCTTAATTTGTTATTTTCATCTTTGGTAAACCTCTGTAAAATAAATTCCATTAGGCTATTGCCGTCTTTGGTGTAAACAGTAGCACTAACTTGATATTTTCCAACCATCAAGTCCCTTAATAGGATTTCTCCTTTTACTTCAAAAAATTCAGAAATATTTTCCTTTTCAAAAACTTTCTTTACATATCTTTTTTCGTTTCCAAAATTGAAATAAAAAAAAGGGAAAGTTTTACTCACGTAAATTTTGTCCGAATTTCTTTGTTCAAAATAGTAGTGTTCTTTCTGAATATCCTTTCGCATTGTATGGTTCTTAAAATAACTGTAAATAGCTTGTAAATGTGCTCAAGCTTTGTCGTAATTTTCTATCATTAAATAGTATTATTATTTGCCAAGGCACCTCCTATCCAAATCCCTCCACAAACTACCATTTTCCTATACATTCCCCAAATCATCAATCAATTCATTTTCAAAAACTTATTAAACGGTATCTTAATTTTTATCTTATGATAAAGTTACAATAGCCATTGATGCTTTTCGAGCTTAATTTGAGTGCTTTACAAGATTCATTCCCTCACTTTCAACATTATTTGAGTGCTTCACAAAATTATTTCCCATACTTTCAAAAATATTTGTGGGCTTTACAAGATTACTTCCCATACTTACAAAATTATTAGCGGGCTTCACAAAGTTATTTCCCACATTTGCTTCATCATTAGTGTGCTTCACAAAGTTATTTCCCGCCTCTGCTCCATCATTAGCGGACTTCACAAAGTTATTTCCCGCCTTTGCTTCTTCATTAGCGGGCTTCACAAAGTTACTTCCCGCCTTTGCTTCATTATTAGCAGGCTTCACAAAGTTATCTCCCACTCTTGCTTTATCATTAGCGGGCTTAACAGAGTTACTTCCTACTCTTGCTCCATCATTAGCGGGCTTCGCAAAGTTATTTCCCGCCTTTGCTTCATCATTAGCGGGCTTCACAAAGTTATTTCCCGCCTTTGCTCCATCATTAGCGGGCTTCACAAAGTTATTTCCCGCTATTGCTTCTTCATTAGCGGGCTTCACAGAGTTACTTCCCGCCTTTGCTCAATCATTAGCGGGCTTCACAAAGTTATTTCCCGCCTTTGCTCCATCATTAGCGGGCTTCGCAAAGTTATTTCCCGCCTTTGCTTCATCATTAGCGGGCTTCACAAAGTTATTTCCCGCCTTTGCTCCATTATTAGCGGGCTTCACAAAAATATTTCCCGCTATTGCTTCTTCATTTGCGGGCTTTGCAGGATGCTCTTTGTGCTTTGTAATCTTTGATTGATTCTCTTTGGGTGGTGTTGGTATGATATTAGAGGGGAATTTTACTTTATAAAGTGTTGTTCATCTCCTTGGGCAGAGATTTATTGAAGAGATATGGAAAATATATAGTGTATAGCAATGAATTTTGTAAATTCGGGAAAGATTTGAATCTATGATTGAGATAAAAGACATTAAAAAGTCCTTCAATGGACGAGATATTTTACTGGGAATCAGTGGTGAGTTTAAACCTGGGGATACTTCATTAATCATTGGAGGAAGTGGAACAGGCAAAAGTGTGCTACTAAAATGTATGATTGGCATTATTAAGCCTGAACATGGACAAATTTTGTATGATGGACGAGATTTTCATAATTCTGATGAGGAAGTAAGAAAAACGATTCGTCGTGAGATGGGTGTTTTGTTCCAAGGCGGTGCATTATTTGACTCTAAGACGGTATTAGATAATGTAAAGTTTCCGCTAGATATGCTTACTGACATGACTGAGGAGGAAAAAATTGATAGAGCTCAGTTTTGTTTGAAACGTGTGGAGTTAGAAAATGCTGGTGCAAGGATGCCTTCGGAGGTTTCGGGAGGGATGAAAAAAAGAGTGGGTATTGCAAGAGCAATTGTGATGAATCCGAAATACTTATTCTGTGATGAACCTAACTCTGGGCTAGATCCTTTGACTTCTGTTAAAATTGATGATTTGATTAAGGAAATTACGGATGAGTTTAATATTACGACTATCGTGATTACCCATGATATGAACTCGGTTATTGGTATTGGTGAGAAAATTATGTTTCTCTACAAAGGCGAAAAGCTTTGGGAGGGAACAAGTAAGAACATTCGTACTTCTACTGTGCCAGAATTGAATGAATTTATCTTTGCTAATAAACTTTTGCAGGAGATGCGTTAGGTTTTGAGACTTTAGGACTTGAAGACATAAGACTAAAAGACACAAGAGACAAGATTTTTGAAATAAAAAATTCAAAAAGTTATTGGTAGCGGTAACCCTTGCGGTTACCGTTTTTGTTTGGAAAATAAATCAAAAGTCTTGTGTCTTTCATCTAGTGTCTTTTAGTCTTCAAGTCCTAAAAAAAATCAATCCAAAATCGCTTTTGCTTCTGCAATCGTTGCCTTGTATTCAGCTAATTTGGATGCTTTTTTAGCGTATTCTTTCATTTTACTGTGTTGTCCCGCACGTTTTGCGATGCGTGCCAAAGCCATATAAGCTAATCCGTGATAATCTTTGGTGAAGCGTTCGTCGAAAGGCATTTTTACTCCTTTTAATAAGTATGCTTCCGCTAGTTTATCATCCTTTTTATCTTTCTCGGCAATCAAACCTTTAAAAATTGTCCCCGCACACTGAAACATCACTCCTTTTTGCTTTAAAATTTTATTCGCAATTTCATCAGCATCATCATATTTCGCTAAGGCAGTTAAGAAATCCATTCTTTGCATTTGAAAAAGTAAATTATCAGGATATTTTTCTGTCAATAAAGTATTGTATTGTAATGCTTTTGCAGGATTTGCTTCATATTTCATATAGACATAGCCTGCATAAAAAGACGCTTCTGTTTTTACAAAAATGGTTTTTCTAGTTGCTAAATCTAATTGCTGTAAACCTAGTTTTTTGTTGCCATCGGCAAACATCCAAATCACTGATTTGATTACTGGATGCGTTTCTGGATATTCAATTCTATAATAATTATAAATACCCGACGAATACAAAAACTCAGGTTGTTTTTCCGTTAGCTCTAAGCCTTTCTTTAAATGTGAATAGGCTTTTTTGGCAACACCAACGGCTTTCATGAATTCTTGGTTATCGGCATCATAAGCGGCTAAGTATCCTAAAGTTGCTAGTTCAAAGAAATTGGCTTCGATGTCTTCTTCGTTTTTATCTAACATAGCTTCCGCCAAAGCTCTACTTTGATTGAGATAAGCCAAGTATGTTTTTTGCTGACTAGGGAAATCTTTCAACGGAAAATATTGTAATTCCGTTTGGATAGCCATCAAAGTATAAAACACAGGATGTTGTGGATGCCTAACTTTTATTTTACTAAAAATCTCTGCCGATTCTTTAAAATCATACGAATACATTTTATCCAAACCTTGAGAAATTAATTGGCGGGTGTTGGCATCATTTAATATTTGGGCATTACTTTGAAGAAAAAAGCCCAATGTAAGTGCTATTAAAACAATTATTTTTTTCATATTGGAAGTTTAAATAAATAAAGCGAACTGAATTTTAAGGATTTCTCACGCTTTGCAAGTCCTAAACACTTACTTTTGTCGTGATATTTTTTAATTTTTCGTTAATATAGACTGTTATTTGTTAGCTAACATTAATACATGATTTCATACGATTATTTTATACTTGACAACGGACTTAAAGTCTATGTTCACCAAGATTATTCCACCCCTATTGCTGCCGTCAATATTATATACAATGTTGGCTCTCGTGATGAAGAAGAACACAAAACTGGTTTTGCGCATTTGTTTGAACATCTGATGTTTGGCGGTTCAAAAAACATTCCTTCTTACGATACTCCACTGCAAAAAGTAGGTGGCGAAAACAATGCTTTTACTTCTCCAGACATTACAAACTACTATATTACGCTTCCAGCAGTGAATATTGAAACTGCATTTTGGTTAGAATCAGATAGAATGTTGTCTTTATCATTCGACCAAAAGGTTTTGGACGTACAACAAAAAGTTGTGATTGAAGAGTTCAAGCAAAGATATTTAAATCAACCTTATGGCGATGTTTGGTTGAAACTTCGTCCGCTTGCCTACCAAGTTCATCCTTATAAATGGGCGACAATTGGGAAAGAAATTGCACATATCGAGCATGCAGTAATGGATGATGTCCGTAGCTTTTTCTATAAACATTATCTTCCAAACAATGCAATATTAGTAGTAGCTGGACCAATCAGTGTGGAAGAAGTAAAACAATTAGCCAAGAAATGGTTTGAACCTATTCCAGCAGGTAAACTTAGTCCTAGAAATTTACCCAAAGAACCAATTCAAACAGCGGCAAGATTTTTAGAAGTAGAAGCTAAAGTGCCTTTGGATGCACTCTATAAAGTATATCATACTCAAGGACGACATGACATTGGTTATAATGCGGTAGATTTAGCAAGTGATATTTTGGGAAGAAGTAAGTCTTCAAGATTGTACGAGAAATTAGTAAAAGAACAACCAATTTTTAATTCAATCAATGCTTATGTTACTTCTTCGCTAGACCCCGGTTTGATGATTGTTCAAGGAAATCTCAACAAAGGAATCAGTATTGAAGAAGGCGATGCAGCGATACAAGAAGTATTAAATGATTTCTTGAAAAATCCTGTTGCAGAAGAAGAATTAACGAAAGTAAAAAATCAGGCGGAATCTACTTTAGTATTTTCGGAAGTAGAATTGTTAAACCGTGCGATGAATTTAGCTTTTGCCGCCAACGCTGGCGATGTTGAATATGCTAATTTAGAATCAAGTAAGATTCAAGCCGTAACAGTTGATGACATTAGCCAACAAGCCAATAGTATTTTAACCAAAGAAAACTGCTCGACGATGTATTATCGTGCTAACTAAGGCTTTGTATTATGGCTTTAGGTCATCAGAATTCAGCTTTCGTTCTTTTTTAACTTATGAACTTTTATACTTTGTGCAATTGAGCAATAATTTTCAGTGGAGAATTACACAAATAACGGTTAAACTGATAACAGCTATAAAACGATGAAACGTATCATCTTCTTCTTTTTTTGTATTTCATTCATTTCATGTAAAAAGGACTTGCGTTTATTTGACCAAGACCCAAAGACGTTTTTGACACAATACGGTAAAGAAAACCCTGAGACGAAAGTAAAAGTACATACCGTTGGCGGAGATTTTGTTATCAAGCTTCATACTGAAACACCTTTACATCGTGCTAATTTTATCCGAAATGTAAAAGCGGGTTATTATGTAAGTAGAATGTTTTATCGTAATATTTACCGTATGGGCATACAAGGCGGAGGCGAATATATGGATCAATTAGATTTTTTAGTACCTCCAGAGTATCGTCCAGAGTTTACGCATAAACGTGGTGCTGTTGCAATGGCTCGTTATGATGAAGGCAATCCAGATAGAGCTTCTTCACCAACAGAATTTTATGTCATTACGAACGAAGCTGAAGCTCGCCAACTAAATGGACTTTATGTTGTTTTTGGAGAAGTAATTGAAGGCATGGAAGTTGTTGATGCCATTCAAGCAGGCAAAGAATACAACGAACGCCCTGCGATTCCAGTGTTTTTTAGGATTGATGTGGTGGAGGAATAGCTTTTGGATTTCGGATGTCAGCTTTCGGATTTCGGATATTTTTAAATTTGGATAGCCAATGTTCAATATCCTATAGCTCAAATCTGAAATCCCAAATCAGATGACTGATAGCCGACGACCGAAATCCAAAATCCCATATCCTAAATCAAAAAACGCTTTTCTCCACCATTCTCATAATAGAATCACTATCGTTTAGCTCTGCTACTTCCGAAAGTAGAATCCATTTTAAATCCGTAGATTCTGAAGAAACTGTCAATTCTTCGTTCATATCTGCTTCCAACAAAAACCTAACGTCGAAGTGTAAATGCACTGGAATTCCTTTTCGTTCAGGAATCAAATGAATATCTATATCAAAAATATCTGGACTTAATACTTTAATATTTTTCAAGCCTGTTTCCTCCTCTGCTTCTTTCAAGGCAACATTTAAAACATCTGGGTCGCCATCGCAATGTCCTCCCGTCTGAAACCATTGATTCAACTTTTTATGGTGTGTCAATAAAGTGTGTTGACGAGACTTATCCAATATCCAAGCCGAACCCGTAACATGTCCTATCAATAAAGAACGCTCAAAACAAGAAGGGTTTGCCTTTACGAAAGAGATAATTTCTTCATGAAATTTAGATTCTGTTACATTAAACGGCTGATAGTTTTCTAGCAATTGAAGTAATCGATTTCTGTGCATAGTCTTGATTGATTATGGTGATGTTTCTGAGTTCAAAGGTCTAAAAATATCTTTTAAAAAAAGCCATTGAGCGAAAAATTAAATACAAGGATTTTTACTTCGTTACTTTTATGTCAAAATCTCAATTCACAATATTTTAAACATTCAGCAATGAAAAAATTATTTTTAGGCATCTGCCTTGCACTTTCGCTTTCAGCTACAGCACAAGTTCGTTTACCACAACCAAGCCCAGCAGCATCAGTTGCACAAACAGTAGGCACAACCGACATCAGCATCAAGTATTCTCGCCCAAGTATAAAAGGTCGTGAAATTTTTGGAGGCGTAGTAGCCTTCGATAAAGTTTGGCGTACAGGCGCAAATGCTGCTACACAAATTACTTTATCAAATGAAATTAGTTTAGGCGGACAAAAAGTAGCGGCAGGAACATATTCTGTTTTCTCAATTCCAACAAAAGGTGACTGGACTTTGATTTTAAACAAAGACATTACAGCGACAGAACAAACTTATTCACCAGAAAAAGATGCTTTGCGTACTTCGGTAAAAGCGGTTTCAAATGCTAAAACAGAATCTTTCACGATTGATTTTAGTGATGTTACCGATAGTACAGCCAATTTGAATATCTATTGGGCAGATAAAAAAGCAATCGCTCCTATCGCTATCGAAACTTCAAAAATGACTGAAAGTGCTATCAATAAAGCGATTGCTGATAATTCAAATACGATGCGTGTAGCGGCTGAGTTCTTTTTAGGAAAAGGAAAATTAAACCAAGCCTTGAGTGCAGTGAATTCATCTATTTCAGGCGGAGAAACTTTCCGTAACCTTTGGGTAAAAGCACAAATTTTAGCGAAGACAAGTAATTATGCAGAGGCTTTTCCATTAGCACAAAAAGCTTTGGCTTTGGGAAGTACAGATACTTCTGGCTCGTTTAATTTTATGAAAGATGCCATCGAAAAAGGCATTGCAGACTACAGAGCAAAATTACCAGTAGCAGCTCCAGTAACTTCAAAGAAGAAAAAAGCGATGTAGTTTTGGATTTAGGCTTTCGGATGTCTGATTTCAGGAAGAAGGCTTTCCATGAAAAAAATCAAATAGCAATTAGTTATTACGGCTTTCTTCGGTTTTTAAATCCAAAATGTATCAAAAAGATAGGTTCGAGATACTTTAAGTATGTCGAACCTATCTTTTTCACGCAAAATACCGCAAAAAAGACTCGTCAGATATACTCAAAGTATCGACAACCTCTCTCCGAGATAGGAAAAGCTATCTCAGTAGCACGACTTTCCAAGTCGTAAAAAGTGAGAAAAGATTAAAATCAAAGATTTATAAAAGTGTTTCAATGTAATTAAATCATATAATTTGTTTCACATGATAGATTTTGGTTTTTCACTCAACATTAATAAATTGTGAGAGTAAAACCTCAACACTATGTCAAAGTATCTCTTTTACAAGATGATAGGTATCATCACCTTTTGTTTTTCATTTTATTTACTATTTTACACACCCATAGGAGATTTTACAGAGTTGGATATTTTAAAGTCAATCAATTGGAATCAAATTAAAGATGTAAGAGATGACGAATTTCACACAACCATATCTTTTACATTTTTTATTACGCTATACTTGATTAGAATAATCATTGTCTTCTCTATATTTCAAAGGTTGAAACCTTCTGTTAAAATTGTCTTTATCTTTGTTTTGATACTTAATTTTATTACAAATAGTTTATTATGGTCTTTAAGAATAGAAGGTCGAGCTATTGGAAAAATTTATATCCCACTAGTTTTATTGATTTCCGTTTGGATTATTTTATCATTTAAGTTTACAAAAGAAGAATAAACTCATGGCTTGGAAAGCCGTATTACTTTTTCAAGTAGGCAATCAATACTTTTCTAATATCGTTGCGAATGTCGTTTGTGTCTTTATCGTCTGGCTCAATGATGTTTTTAACTTCAGGGTTTTGAGCCGTCAAATAACCAAAATTGGTTTCTTTTCCTTCTATCAAAAACTTCGGCATAATTACTTCATACTCTTTGTTTACGTCCAAAGCTTTGCCATCAATCAACCATTGTTTAGTTCCTGCATCCTGACTGATTTTATCCCATTGCAAATAACCGCCATTGCCTTTGTTTTGTAAACCTGTTGCTAAAATTTTAGCCAGTAAGCTTCCTTGTAGTTTCACTTCCACAATTTTACCACCAAAAGGCAAGACACGCATAATATCCAATTGCGTAATTGCACCTACTAATTGGTCATCAATTCTCACAGAACCACTGTTGAAAATCGAGCAATCTACGGGTTTTGTAGCGGCAGCAGTCATCGCTTTTGCGATTAAATCACCCAAGTTTGTATGGCTATTTCGCATCGTACTTTCTCTTCCATCCAAAGGCGTTTTTACCGTAGTCACCACATCATTTTTATTCAAGCCTGCTTTTATCATGGCTTCGTCCAGAATATTTTCCCATTTTTTCACCACTACGGCTACTTCGGCATCGTCTTTAATTTGCTCGTTGATGGCACGCAATTCACTCTTTATCGTAAGTGCTTTCGTTTTTGAATCAAAAGCCAAACGGTGAATATAAGCAGTTTTGGCATTTGCATCGGCTTTTGCAATCACCACATTTCCTTCTTTGAAGAGCATATTGTCGTGGTCGTGTCCGCCCATCAGCAACTTCACTTCTGGCAACAATTTCGCCAATTTTTCATCATCTACTTTGTTGAGATGCGTAATGGCAACTACAAAATCGCACTGAGGTTTCAATACTTCATAAGCCTGTTTTGACACTTCAAAGAAATCATTATAATGCACAAAATCCTTTTGGTTAGAAGGTACAACCACCGAAAACATTCCCATTTTCACTTCTTTACCTACTGTATTTTTAAAAGTAAGAATGACAGTTTTAGGAAATGGAATCCTTTTTCCATCGACATTTTTGGCAAAAGGCGAAAGCGTTCCTTTGTTGTTTTGCAAAGCATTACTTGCTAACCACTGGAATTTAGATTCGTCGATTCTTCTTTGTAAATCAGCTTCGTCAATGTCAAATTCGTGATTGCCCAAACCAACCCAATCAAAACCCACAACATTCATCGCCTCCACCATTTGGCGACCTTTGATACTTTTGCCTTCATATTTGAATGTAGCAATCAAAGAAGGATTCAGAAAATCACCTGAAAGAAGTGTAATAGTATTCTGGTTTTCTTGCAATAATTCCTTTCTGACCGTAGCCACACGAGCCATGCCGCCTACTTTTCCACTTTCCAAAGGTGAAATTTCATAGACATCATTCAAATGTAAAAAAGTAATATTAACAACATTCTCAGAAGATTGCTGAGAAGTATTTTGAGAAGTTTTGCAGGAAGTAAAAAGACTGGTAGCGAGTACCAGTAAGAGTAATATTTTTTTCATGGTTTGATAGATTAGTTAAGAATTGTGAGTGATAAGTTGTGAATTAAAACAATGACAACAATCCTTTAATTTACAAAAACGTCATTTATTTTATATAGGCTACGGGCGATTAAAATCGCCCGCTATTGAAAAATCTCTGAAATTTTATAATCATTCATTCACAACTGCTTTACTAAATAAACTCATCACCCAAGCAAACACAATCACCAACACACAACCAATTACATTTAGCCAAAGAAAAGCCGTTAAATCGATCCACCAAGCGTAAATCACAAATACTTCTGCCAACAAAGCCGCCCAGAAAACAGCGTCGCCCTTAATAGATTTAAAGTAAAAAGCCACTAAAAATACGCCTAAAATAGTTCCATAGAACCATGAACCTAAAATATTTACAGCTTCAATCAAACTACCAATGTTTGCTGTGAATTGTGCCACGATAATACAAACAATTCCCCAGCCCAAAGTCACTAATTTTGATGCGTTTACATAGTGTTTTTCAGTATCTTCTTTATGAATCATTCTTTGGTAAATATCCACAATGGTACATGAAGTAAGCGAACTGAATGCCGAAGCCATCGCTCCCATCGAAGCCAATAATATTACGGCAATCAACAAGCCGACCATGCCTTGTGGCAAGTACTTGGTTACGAAGGACAGGAAAATATAATTCGTATCGTTAGTATTGGCATCTGGATTTGTTTTCAGCATCAAATCTTTTACTTCACTTCTTAATTCATTTGCTTTTTTATCGGCTGCTAATGCTTTTGACTTCAAGGCTTCAAGCTTTTGGGCATTCAAGGCTTTTGTCTTTAAAGTACTTGTATTTTCATCCGTTTTCATCACGGCATAAAGCTCTTCGACTGCTTTTTTCTTTTCGATAAAAACCTCAGAGTTTCTCTTGACTAAAGCCTTATATGCTGTCGTTTGCTCTACTTTTCCTAATTCAGTTTTGTTGAAAAATAGCGGTGCTTCATGGAATTGATAAAACACAAAAACCAAAGACCCCACGAGTAAAATCAAGAATTGCATCGGAATTTTAAAAATGCCATTCATCAATAAACCTAAACGGCTTTCGCCAACCGATTCGCCTGATAAATAACGACTTACTTGCGATTGGTCTGTGCCGAAGTATGATAATTGCAATAAAAAACCACCAATCAAACCCGACCAAACATTATAACGATTGTTCAAATCGAAACGCCAATCAATAGCATTAAGTTTGTCCATTTTGCCCGCTACTTTCAACGTATCTACAAAACCCATTTCTGTCGGTAATAAGTGAATGACCATATAACCAGCCAAAAACATTCCAATCATCACCACCAACATTTGTTGCATTTGGGTATAAGAAATCGTTTTTGAACCGCCGTACATACAGTAAATCGTCACAACGATTCCTGTGGCGATGTTGGTCCAATACAAATTCCATCCCAAAATGGTTGAAAGAATAATGGAAGGGGCCGCAATCGTTACGCCTGTTGATAAAGCTCGTGGAATCAAGAAAAGAAAAGAAGCCATTACTCTGGTTTTTAGGTCGAAACGTCCTTCCAGAAATTCATAAGCTGTAAAAACTTTTAATTTTTTGAAAATGGGAATAAAAGTGATGGAAAGTACAATCATCGCCAAGGGTAAGCCGAAGTAAAATTGTACAAAACGCATTCCGTCGATATAGGCTTGTCCGGGTGCAGATAAAAATGTAATGGCACTTGCTTGTGTTGCCATCACCGAAAGCGTAACGTGATACCAAGGCATTTGGCGACTAGCTAATAAATATTCTTCAATATTTTTTTCTTGAAATCGACCTTTCCAGAGTCCAAAACCAACAATCGTTCCTAAGGTTAAAATCAGTACTAGCCAATCAATATTTCCCATGTTAAATTTTAAATGTAAGCAGTTTGAAAGAGGATTTGAGAATCGCCTTATATTACAGAACAATTCCATTCTATCTAAAACGGCAAATTAAGCCCACAATTTCTACTTAGTTGAAGTATTCGCTAAAGAGATAAAATAGGATAATCATCAGCACCAAATTACCGACAACTATCCAGTAGAGTTGTTTCCATGATTTGATAAATGGAGGCAAAGATTTATCTTTTTGTTGCATGATTTTTATAATTGAGTACGTTTTGGTTTGCTATTGCTACTATTAAAACCTGTTCAAAGGTCTTAATAGTTTCATTAGAAGCTTGAGGGTTAAATTTAAGGACAAACAAATGATATTGCAATTGAAGATGAAAAGAAACATCAAAAAGACAGATTAAAATGTCTATCATTGTTCTTACCATCGAAATTAAGAATGAGTTAAACTTATGTCCTTATCCACGATTAAAGTATCACATTAATTATTGTAAGAATTATCCTGAAAATAATTTAAACATAATTTCACAGTAGCGATTCCATTAAATCACTAATAATCAACCGATTAATTTCTCTCATTTTTTATTCAGAAAAATATTTCAGTTTTTTTCTAATATTTCTCCAGAAAAGTTTGCAAATAAAAAATCGGCTTCCTAATTTTGCACCTCCAAAACGCAAGCGGGCGTGGTGGAATTGGTAGACATACCAGACTTAGGATCTGGCGCCGTGAGGCATGGGGGTTCGAGTCCCTCCGCCCGTACTCATTCAAAGCCCTCTCAACCGATACGGTTTTGAGGGCTTTTTTGATTTCTGATTGTTGATTTCGGAATGCGGATTTACGAAAATCAGACAAACTGAAATTTATTAACATTAAAATCCGAAATCCGCATTCCAAAATCCGAATTCATAAAGATGAACATTTCTCTCGAAAAAAGTACCCCAGTTAACGCCCGTTTGGTCGTATCTATTTCTGAGGCTGATTATAAGCCACAAGTCGATAAAAACCTTAAAGACTACCGTAAGCGTGCCAACATCAAAGGATTCCGTCCAGGAATGGTACCTATGCAAATGGTACAAAAAATGTTTGGTAAATCTATTTTAATCGACGAAATCAATTCTGTTTTAGGTAAAGCTGTTCCTAACTATATCAAAGAAAATAGCTTAAGCCTTGTTGGTGATCCAATGCCATTGAATGAATTTGAAAATCCAATTGATTGGGATACTCAAACTGAATTTAGCTTTTCTTATGATTTAGGTTTAGCTGGAGAATTCACTGTTGATTTCGAGAAAATTCCTACAATCAGTACTTATGAAATCGAAGCAACTGAAAAAGAAGTAGAAGAAACTATCGAGAATTTGAAACAAAATTCTGGAGAGCAAATTCACCCAGATTCAGTTGAAGATGGTGATATGCTTTTTGGTGTTTTTGCTCAAGGAGAATGGACTGAAAAATCTGCGATTCCTTTCAAAGCAATTAAAGATGAAGCTAAAACTACTTTTATCGGAGCTACCATTGGTACTACTTTAACATTTGACCTTCAAGCAACTTTCGTTGATGAAAAATCAATTGAATTGGCTACAGGTAACAAAACTGGTTTAACTGGTGAAGTAACTTTCACGATTGAAGATATTACTCGTAACGCTCCTGCTGAATTGAATCAAGCATTTTTTGATAAAGTTTTAGGTGAAGGTAAAGTAAGTTCTGAAGAAGAATTCCGCAGCGAGATTTTAGAAATCATCAAATCAAACTACAAACGTGAAGCTGAATATTTGTTGAGAATCGATGCTGAGAAAGCTTTATTAGAAAACGTTTCTATCGAATTGCCAGAAGAATTCTTACGTAAATGGTTAATCCAAGTAAACGAAGGAAAATTCACCCCAGAGCAAATTGATGCCGATTTTGAAAACGTTAAGAAAGACATTCGTTTGAACTTAATCAAAAACGAAGTAGCTACTCAAAACGAAATCAAAGTTGAATATCCAGAAGTTCTTGAAAGAACGAAAGAAATGATTCGTGGTCAATTCGGAATGTATGCACCTGCTGATAACAGCATGGACGAAATGATTGAGCGTATCGCTAACGGTTATTTAACTGATAAAAATAAGCAAGATAACTTCATGAAAATGTTCAATGAAGTATATGCAGCAAAAGTTTCTGATGTAATTGTTTCTAAAGTAAAAACTGAAAGCAAAAACATCACAGTAGATGAGTTCAAACAAGTAGTTGGAGCTTAGTGAATGATGAGTTGAGAATTGTGAGTGATGAGTAGTCACCTCAATTCAACAAAAAATCCCGTAAGGTCAACCTCTGCGGGATTTTTTGTTTTTTATAACATCTTAAAAACTCCATACTCACAACTCATCACTCACAACTCCTAAAATCCTATCTTCTCTCGTTGTTGTTGGCTTTGAATTAGTCTGTAAGCTTCAACCAAAACACGTTCTTCAAACTTACTTCGCCAGTAGTCAGATTCTTTCTTGAGTTTTTCTATTTCAAGCTTTAACTGCTCTGTTTCATTTTCTGCATTGGGTATTATTTTCGGAGTAATTACTTCTTCACCAAAAAGCTCCAACACATTAATATCCAACAAATTGGCTATTTTCTGAGCTCTGTTGATAGTCAATTCTGTTTTACTTCTTTCAATATCGCCAAAAGCGGTTGTTGAGATTTGTAAAAGCTCTGCCATGTTCTCCTGAGAGTATCCTTTTAGCAGACGGGCTTGTCGTATTTTTTCTCCAATTTTCATAATTATCATTTTTTCTGATAAATTCTCTGTAAAACTGACAAGAATTATTTCATAGTTTTTGCATCTTTGCTGTCGAAGATTTTTTGAATAACACCAAAAATAATCTGATAAGTTTCAAATTTGTAGCTAGAACTATTTGAGGTTTTTGAAAGTTATTAAGAAAGCATTCAAGTAAATTCCAGCTTACAGAATTGCTAAAATGGTTTATTTGATTTAATTTACCAACCGACATATTTTCAATTTTATAAAATACCGTTATGTTTCCAAAAGAATTAAGTTCAGAAGAATTCAGAAAATACGCCGTACACCACAGAGGTTTGAACGGTTTGGCAGTTGACCAGTACATGAATCAGGCAAATAATATCGGAGGTACTAGTCGTCCATTCATTGAAGATATGACTCAGTACATCATTGAAGAACGCCCAATGCGTTTTGCACAGATTGATGTTTTTTCACGCTTAATCATGGATAGAATTATCTTCATGGGTGTTCCTGTGGATGATTATATGGCGAATATCATTGTTGCTCAGATGTTGTTTATGGAATCTACGGATGCAAAGAAAGACATCATGATGTACATCAACTCTCCGGGTGGTTCTGTATATGCAGGTTTAGGTATCTATGATACAATGCACTATATCCGTCCAGACGTTTCTACGATTTGTACTTCGTTGGCGGCTTCAATGGGTGCAGTATTATTGGCTGGTGGTACAGCAGGTAAACGTTCTGCATTGCCACATGCACGTATTATGATTCACCAACCTTCAGGTGGAGCGCAAGGACAATCTCGTGATATTGAAATCACTGCTCGTGAAATCGTGAAAATTCGTAAAGAATTATATGAAATCTTGGCTCATCACTCTGGAAAATCATTTGAAGAAATCGAAAAAGATTCAGATCGTGACTACTGGATGCGTGCAGAAGAAGCAAAAGAATACGGTTTAATCGACGAAGTATTGACAAGAGTATAAAATCTTGCTGCTAGAAGTAAAATTAAATCAGCGTAACTCAAAAAATGCTTATTACTTCCACAGAAGTAGTAAGCATTTTTTGTTTTTAAATCAGTAATTTTACCACGGAAATAATGAAGGCACAATTTTGTGTGTAAAGATATGAGACAACAGCAAGCCCATTGCGTCCTTTGTGGACGAAAACAAAATGAAGTACCTTTATTAATGGAAGGTATGGATGGACACGTGTGTAACGAATGTGTAACGCAAGCTTACCAAGTAGTTCAACAAGAATTGAATCCTGAAAAAAACAGAAAAAATAAAAATAGCAAAGCACCAGCACCAAAATTCAATTTGGTGAAACCCATTGAAATGAAAAAGTATATTGATCAATACGTAATTGGTCAGTTTGAAGCGAAAAAACATCTTTGTGTTGCAGTTTACAATCATTACAAACGTTTGATGCAACATGATACCAAAACAATACAAGACGATATCCAGATTGAAAAATCAAATATCATCATGGTTGGTGAAACTGGAACTGGAAAAACATACATGGCAAAAACCATTGCTAGAATGTTAGAAGTACCTTTTTGCATTGCCGATGCTACCGTAATTACCGAAGCAGGTTATGTGGGTGAAGATGTAGAAAGTATCTTAACCCGTTTACTCCAAGCGGCTGATTATGATGTAGAAAAAGCAGAAATGGGCATTGTATTTATTGATGAAATTGATAAAATCGCTCGTAAATCTGATAATCCATCTATTACTCGTGATGTTTCGGGCGAAGGCGTTCAGCAAGCTTTATTGAAATTATTAGAAGGTGCGGTGGTAAATTGTCCTCCTCAAGGTGGCAGAAAACACCCAGACCAAAAAATGATTGCGGTAAATACCGAAAATATTCTCTTTATTTGTGGTGGTGCTTTCGATGGTATCAAGCGTCATATTTCAAAACGCTTAAATACTCGTCCAATTGGTTTTAGTTCAGACGATACTTTCTTGGATATGTTTGAAGATGAGAATGTAATGAAATTTGTTACTTCTCAAGATTTGAAATCATTTGGTTTAATTCCTGAATTATTAGGTCGTTTGCCAGTAGTTACTTACTTAGATCCACTCGACCACGAAACATTACTTTCGATTTTAACAGAACCTAAAAATGCTATTACTAAACAATACCATAAATTATTCAAAATGGAAGGTATTGATTTAGAATTTGAAAAGCCAGCATTAGAGTACATCGTTAGCCAAGCAATGGAATATAAACTCGGAGCAAGAGGTTTGCGTTCTATCTGTGAATCAATCATTACAGATGCCATGTTTGAACTTCCTTCACAAACAGAAATCAAAGAATTTAAAATTTCACTTGAGTATGCTCGTCAAAAATTTGAACGAACCGTTTTTCATCAAATGAAAAAAGCAGCTTAAGTACTATATAAAACACCCAGAAAAAGCCCAAAATGATGATTTGGGCTTTTTCTTTTGCAATTAATTTATTCTTCCAGCGTTTCTAAACAAAAAAAACCTAGTATTATGCAAACAATTAGACTAACTTTTGCCAGCATCTTTGCTGTATTTGTAGCTGTTTCTTGTACTTCACAGAAGGCTGTAATTTCTCAAAATCAAGCAGAAAAAGCTACTATTGAAATTGCTAAAATTGAGAATCAAAGCAATACTTCAATGATTGAAGCGGCTCCAAAAAAGCAAAGCCCAGCCATGTATGCTTCTACAGCTGAAGTAATACAAATTGATGAAGCGAATCAAGAAGCTATCAATGAAGTAAAAAAAGAAAAAATCAATGCTCTTTTAGAGAAAGTTATTGCTCAGAAAAGCGAGAACAAAACAGTAACCAGCACGCACAAAGCTAATTTTGTGGAGAAACTAATCATCAAAAAATTAGAAAAGAAAATGAAAAAATCAGCACAACCTGTTGATTTTCATAGTTGGAATTCTTTCTTGAAACTTGGGGTAATACTTTTAGGAATTGGTATCATCTTAGCCATTGTTGGGTTAGGAACAGTCGGTGGACTTGCTGCCTTCATTGGTATCTTATTTACCATTTTAGGGATTTTGCAGGAAGTATAATCCTCCTAAATCTGCCATTCCTCATAATTTCTTTGTCGGATAAAGTTTTTTTTACCAAATTCGGTCTTTCTTGAAACTATTTATTCACGACCTTATGTCTTTTTTCGACAAGTTGAAATATGTTTTTCGTGGCAACAATCCTACCATTGAAAATACAAATATAGCGATACCAATCGCAGAAGAGGTATCCTCAAACGAAACGTTGGTGACAGTTACTCAACCTGCACCAACGTTTTCACATCCTATCAATGACCAACCCGATTGGCTAATCAACGAAGATATTCTTCGAGACGAAGGCGTTATTTTCGGGCTTTCGGGTTCTAATCCAGAAGAAAAGGTTTCCATCATTCGTCATTACTTCTCGCAACAAACTGCCGAAACCGATAAAGTGATTGCTCAACACCAAGAAGAAATTGGTGAGCTAAACTATTGGATTAACGAAAAAGAAAGCTTGGTAAAAGAAATTGAACAGCAAATTCAAGCACTTAAAAACCAAGAATTCACAGAGCAACATCATTTATTAAGAACCGTTGTCGGCTTAACGCTTGCCACTGGCATTGCGGTTGGCAATTATTATCTTATCCGAGAATCTTTACAAGGACAATTTCAAGAAAGTACTTTTATTGCCCTCGGTGTGTTTTTAGCTGGGATGTTCAACCTTTTTGGTAGAATTTCTTTCTTGCACGACGAAAGCAAAGAAAGTACTTGGAAAAGATTATTAGAAGAAGTAGGTATGCCTTTGGCTGCTTCATTCTTTGTTTTTGCACAAATCTACGCTTCAAAACCTCCTCTTCAAGCTTGGGCTTTATTCGCTTTTATCTTCTTTTTGTTTATGTTTTCAGGGAAATTATTCTTAGGAAATCTTACGATTTTCAAGGATGATTTTAGCATTTTCCAAAAGCGAAACCAATTGTATAAAGACAAAATCAAGAAAGTAGCAGAATGGGAAGCTGACATTGAAAAACATAAAGCTGAAATCGAAAAGTATCGCCAGAAAAAGCAAGATATTTTACCAGAACTCACCAAATTAAGTACTATCAATCTAAAGCTAAAAGCCCAAAGAGATATGCTGATTAAAGTATTTGAAAGTGAATATCATTTGGCGCAGAACTATCGAAATAAATTGAATAACAACCAAGTGAAAACAATTTTAGGAGAAGAAGAATAACATGGAAAATACTGAACACAACAATAATCGTATGTTAGCAAATACTCCTGCTACTCATACCGAAAATTACGATTTTCAACATGGTTATCATGGTGGTTTGGAATCGGTGGATAGAAATACTTATGAAGGTTATCTTTCTTCTCAGGTAAATTTCGAATGGCTTTCTCGTCAACTGAACGAGAAAAAGCAAGAACTAAGTGATTTAGAAAAAGTAATCGAACATATTAAAGCTCGCTCTAAAGAAGCTTTTGATGCACTACAAGCAAGAATTTTGAATGTAAATTTAGCAGGTAAAAACAGAGACCGTCTTGAAAATCAATTAAACGAGAATCAAGAAGCAGCTAATACTTTACACGAAAAAAGAAAAGCTGTTGCTCATAAATACTCTTTGTTTGCAGGGATTATTTACTTCTTGGCTGGAGTATCTTTTGTAGCGGGCGATTTAATTATCTCGCACGAAATCGTTGCTTATGCCCTTAACATTCGTAATAATTTTGAGGCTTGGTCTTTTGCAGTTGGTTTAGCAATGCTTTCTATTTTATTAAAACCTGCTTATGAACGTTTGATTGAATCGCCTTATAACGATGACAATTCGCAACATTCTAAGAAAGTATATGTTTGGTTTAAAAGTATTACGGTAGTTTTTGCAGTAGCAACGCTCTTTATTTTAGGTTGGTTTAGATACGAAGCCTACAAGACTGATAAAATGAAAGAGAGCGTAAACAAATCTATCAAACAATTACAAAACCAAAGCTTCGACCCGTTGAACCCGACGGCTCCCCTACCCGCAAATGTTACTCGACAAATTGATGAAAAATTAAAGACTTTCGACCAATTGAATGAAAAATTGGTGAATAGCCCTTGGGCATTAACATCGTTTGTGTTGTCGGGTATTTTGTTTGCTTTGGCTGGTGCTATTTGTTTGGGAATTGCCTTTCCTGTTTTACAATGTTATTGGTCGAAATGGTTGCAGATTGACCCACGTTTGAAACGTTTAAAGAAAGAAAAATTACAATTGGTGACACAATTACAAGAAGTAGAAAAAGATTTGGCAGAGCAAATTGTTCAAAAGAATATCTTCGAAAACGACTTACAATTATTACCAAGCTTTGAATCTTTAGAAATTCAGAAGAAAAATCTTTTGGAGGAAATCAAAGAAATTGAACGTGAAACTCGTTTGGCTGAAACAGACTCAAGAATTGGTGCTTATAATGATGGTTTCGGTAAAGGTTCGATGGTGAGAGACGTGATTAATACTGATGAAGTAAATCAGTTTGTAAGAGATAATTATTTCGACACGGCTACGCTGGCAAGTAAAGCAAAAGCTTCTTCGGCTGGTGGCGACAAAGCGATATTCTCTAAACGTCCAAACCTTCGTCCACATCAACAATTACGCAAATTGATTTCTGAGGATTTTCAGGAGGAATAGCTTTTTAATTTGAAGATTTGAAAATGGAGTTTCCTATTAGGAGGTGAATTAATTCACCTCCTAATAGGAATTTATTTGATAATGAATTGATTTCAAAACTCACGATTCACTAAATCACTCATTCACAATTCACTAACTCACAACTCCCTAATTCACTCAATAAATATGACCATAAAGATAGCCCACACTGAAGCAGAGGTTCGCAAATGTTGGTATGTAATTAGTTTACTTCGTCCACATCTGACGGAAGAAGTATTTGTAGAAACAGTACTCCAAATGTTCGGTGAGGGTTATCAATTAGCTTATATCGAAAAAGACGATGAAGTAGTATCTGCCATTGGTTTCAGGTATTTGCAAATGCTTTATAATGGCAAACAAATTTATATCGACGACCTTACGACTTCTGACAAAGTAAGAGGTGAAGGCTATGGAACAGCTTTGTTAGACTACGTAATAGATTTAGCCAAAGCCAACAACTACGATTGTGTCACCCTAGATTCTGGACCAACCCGCCATACAGCACATCGTTTATACCTCAATAAAGGCTTTCATATTAGTAGCCATCATTTTGTAAAGAAGCTTTCTTAATATTTAATAAGCATCTAAACCCAAAAACTTAAAACAAGTTATCTCTAATGAAGCCCTTAAATATAATCACCACAATTGTATTAATAATCAATACATTTAGTCTATTCGGACAAAAAAACGAAATCAAACAACCTTCTTCATTTTTTCCTAAAGAAAAAGCACAAGTTTTAGTGGTCGGTACTTTTCACTTTGATTATCCCAATTTAGACATCAATAAAGTAAATGATACCGATAAAATTGATGTATTAAAAGAGCCAAAAAAATCTGAAGTTACAGAATTGGTAAATTATATTAAACAATTCAAACCTACAAAAATTGCTATTGAAGCCACACCAAAATGGAACGCTACAGAAAAACTCAGAAAATATAAAGCAGGAAATTCAAGAAATGAAAGAGACGAACGCTACCAAATAGCGTTGAGAGTAGCTAATGAAATGAAAATGGATACTATCTATGGTATTGATGCTGATTCTTTTGATGAAGATTTAGTAAAATTAGATTCCGTATATTTTCAAAAGTTATTCAAGGATTTTGATTTCCAAAATGACGACAAGTTCAATGCCATGTATATGAAATGGTTTGATTATCAAGAAAAACTACCTGCAACTACCAACCTATTGAAATACATTAAAAATATCAATACCAGCAAATCTCATAAATTAGGATATGGTGCATATTTGGTAGGAGATTTTAAATTAGATAATCAAAGAGGTGCCGATATTTTATCTATCTGGTGGTATAATAGAAACTTACGAATTTTCAGAAAACTGCAAGAAATAACTGAAAGTAGTAAAGATAGAATATTAGTAATCTTTGGGAATGGTCATGCTGCAGTTTTAAGACAATTATTAGAATCTTCGCCAGAATATCAGTTTATTGAGTTTGATAGTTTGAAGTAAATGCAAAGCCCTAAATATGCTTATATAAGAAATGATTAATCCCTACAAAAAAGTAAATAAATGGCAAGACTATATCCAAAATAGAAGGCGATAAATTGATAAAAATATACCATAGCCAGTATTTTGTTATTCAATAATTCACTATTTTTAAATCATCTTTTGGCACATTCTACCACAAACACTAAACCAACCAAAATCCTCTACAGTCATGTCTACTACCTCAGAATTAGGGCAAGCTAAGAACCTTGCTAATTTCGAAATCCTTATTTCTTATTGTATTAATTTTGAAGAGCGTTATAATCCTTCTCGTGAGGATTTGAAAATTGCTAATTTACAGGCTTTACTGGCTAAAACGAAGGCTGCGATGGCTGAACATTCGCTTAAAGTGGTGGCTCAAAATCATGCTATTAGTCAACGACAAGAGGCTTTTGCTCCTTTAAAGTCATTATCGACTAAATTGGTGAATGCTTTTAAAATATCGGGTGTGGATGACCTAACTGTTACAAGGGCGAAAGCTATCAATCGTAAAATTCAAGGAAAAAAGGCTTTATCTACGCTTAAAAGAATGAAGAAAGAAACGCCTGAAGAGCCTATCGTAACTATCTCGACTTCGCAACAGAGTTATAATTACTTGGTTGAACATTTAGATGCACTGGTACGTCTTCTTGCAGCTCATCCTGAGTACAATCCCAATGAAATCCCTTTACAGATTCCTACTTTGAAGGACTACATCAATCAATTAAAAGCTTGCAACTTGGCTGTAATGAACACCCATGTAGCATACGAGGGCAGTCGCTCGACAAAAAATACCTTGTTATATCATGATAAAACGGGCTTATTAGATATTGCTTTGGACGTAAAAGCCTATATCAAGGTCATCTTTGGTGTGAAGAGCTACGAATACGGATTAATTAAGGGCATCTCTTTCAAAAGAAGGGACATCTAGGGCAATACTGAGTACAGCAATAAAATTATTCCCTACATCTTAGTCAATATTAGCTAGTGATATTAGATTTATTCATCTGTCATTGAGATTTATGGCTTAGGCATTTAGATATATAATTAGGGATTTAAGATTTATGGCTTGGGCATTTAGATATATTATTATGGCATTGGGATTTAGAGCTTAGGCTTTTAGATATTTTATTATGGCTTTAGGATTTATAGCTTGGTCTTTTAGGTATATTATTATGGCTTTTAGATTTAAAGTTTGGGCATTTAGATTTATTACTGTGGCTTTTAGATATATTCGTATGGCTTTGAGGTTTGAAGCTTAGGCTTTAAGATTTATCCTTCCGTCAATCATAAATCATGGGGAATAAGCGTTAGTAAGCCGATTGTCGTTCAGATATTTTACAGGATAAAATGTCAATTTACTGTTCAATCTTCGTTAAATTAGAGTGTGATTTATGTTAAACCAATAAATAAACCTAAACATGGGAATTTTAAATGCTATAATGGGTAATTCATCAGAGGTATCGGCTGATAAAATTGCACATGAATTTGAACCGATTTTAATAGAAGGAGAAGTAATTGTAAAATCCTTCAAGCTTATCAGAGATATGTTTGTGTTTACGAACAAACGTTTGATTTTGGTGGATAAACAAGGGTTGACTGGCTCAAAAATCGACTTTATGACCATTCCATATCATTCGATTAACTATTTTACCAAACGTAGTGCGAGTTTATTAGACCTTGATGCCGAGATATTGATTTGGATAAAAGGCGCACCAGAACCTATCCAAAGAGATTTCAGAAAAGGTGAAAATATAAATGATGTGTATAAAGCACTAAGTACTTATGTATTAGCGTAAAGAGGTACAGACTTCGAAATAATCCCGCAAAGTTGAGCATAACTTTGTGGGATTATTTTTATAATAATACCATTTCCCATCGAAAAGCAATAATTTTGTAAGATTAGCATAAATTTAAACCATACAATGACTCAAACTGAAACTCAATACAGAGAGATTATTGCGATTTGCAAAGCCTTATTTCAAAAGAAAAATAAAGATTACGGTACATCTTGGCGTATTTTACGTTTACCAAGTTTAACTGACCAAATATTTATCAAAGCACAAAGAATACGTTCTATTCAAGAAAAAGGAACACAGAAAATTGAAGATGGAATAGAAGGTGAATTCATCGGAATTATCAATTACTGTATCATTGCTTTGATTCAAAAGGAATTAGGAGCTTCTACCAAAATGGAATTTACAGAAGCAGAAATTAGTGATTTATATGATACACAAGTAGAGAAAACTTTGGCTTTACAAAAAGATAAAAATCATGATTATGGCGAAGCTTGGCGAGATATGCGAGTAAGTTCGATGACGGATTTAATCTTGATGAAAATATTTAGAACTAAACAAATCGAAGATAATCAAGGTGTTACGTTGGTTTCGGAAGGCGTAGAGGCAAATTATCAAGATATGATGAATTATGCGATATTCTGTATGATTCATTTGAAGTTCGGAGCATAACAAGAGCTGTCAGCTTTGAGCCATCAGCTTTCAGCATTGGGGTAATTTAGTTTATCAATCACTAATTCACCATTCACTCAATCACAACTATATCCATGAAGTTAATTGCACATTTCTCTAGACTGTTTGTCGGCATTATATTTATCTTTTCGGGACTCATCAAGTTAAATGACCCCGTTGGAACACAAATTAAATTAGAAGAATACTTCGATGTATTTGCCACAGATTTCCCATTTATGGCAGGCTTCTGGGAATTTTGGATTCCTTATGCTTTATTGATTTCTATCTTCCTTTGTGCTTTAGAATTAGTACTTGGTGTATGTTTGTTGGTGCAATATAAGCTCAAAACGGCTTCATGGATTTTACTTGCCACAGTGATTTTCTTTGGTTTCCTAACATTTTATTCGGCTTACTACAACAAAGTAACTGATTGCGGATGTTTTGGAGAAACCATTAAGTTAAAACCTTGGACGTCTTTCATCAAAGACATGGTACTGTTGTTCTTTATCTTAATTATTCTGGCACAACGTAAAGTATTTGCGGATAAAAAGACAGGTGCATTGGTGGGAGCTTCAGTAGTTTTCTCAATTGCTTTGGGTGTATATGCAGTAAAATATTTACCTCCTTACGATGGACTTCCTTATGCAGTTGGACAAGATATTCCAAAAAACATGAAACCTTCTGCTCCTTTGCAATTCAAATATATTTATGAAAAAGGAGGCGAAACAATGGAGTTAGACCAAATGCCAACCGATACAACTTATCATTTTAAAGAAATGGTGACCTTGAATCAGGATGAAGCAAAGGCTAAAATTACAGATTACAACATTTGGAAAGAGGGTGATTCTACAGATTATAAAGCAGAAAGTTTTGTAGGCAAAAAACTAATGATTGTCGTTCCAGTCATTAAAAAAGCGAATACAGACCATCTTGATGCAATCAGAACTTTAGCAAAAAGCCTTGAAGGTTCAGATGTAAAAGTATGGCTATTGAGTGCTTCTAATGAAGAAGAAGTCAATAATTTCAGACATGAATATCAATTAGCGATTCCAAGTTATAGTTCAGATACCAAAGTATTAAAAACTATTGCCAGAGCCAATCCAAGTATTTGGTTATTGGATAATGGCATTGTAAAAGGTAAATGGGCGCATAGCAGCACGCCAGATAAAAACGAAATTTTAGAATCTTTAAAGTAAAAGAAGGCTAATCAAGCATGAAAAATATTTTTCTAATAGGAATGCCCTCGTCAGGAAAAAGTACTTTGGGCAGGCATCTCGCTAAACGCATTGATTATAAGTTTATCGATATGGACGAATTAATAGAAAAACAAGAATTAATGACCGTCCAAGAAATATTTAAGTATAAAGGCGAAGATTATTTCAGACAAGTAGAAAGTAAAGTACTTAAAGAAATCCCTGTTGACCAGAAGTTAGTCATTGCAACAGGCGGAGGCGTTCCTTGCTTTTTTGATAACATTGACTACATCAAAGCAAATGGCACAAGTATTTTTCTGAACGTTCAACCAGAAGATTTATTAAAGAGAATTCAGAAATCTGATATCAATCATCGCCCATTAATTAATAGAAATACTACGGAAGAAGCACTGTTAAAAAATTTACAAGAACGTTGTGCTTATCGTTTGCCATTTTATCAGCAGGCAGATATTCAAATTGATGGAAACATAGATGTAGATCAACTTTTATGGATTTTAGATGAAATAGAAGAAAAGTAAAGTCCATAAAAACAAAAAGCGATTGAAGGAATTCCCTCAATCGCTTTTTTATTAACAGTCCCCCTAAAACTAAACTTAAACTAATAAGTAAATGACGAAGGTAAAGAAGGAAGCATTACATCGTAATCTTCGTCAGACTTTGGTTTTTTAAACAAAGCTCTGAAAGTATTAGCCATGTAGAAAATATCTTCTACTTTACTCTTAGCGATTCTCATCATATATTGGTTTACTCCTGCCCCAATAATGTTATTAAATACATTACGTAATAATACCAACTCCTCTTCGTGCTCACAGAAGTTTTTCACAACGTACATTGTAAAGCCACGGTCACGTTCGCTTGAATTGTAGAGTATTAAGTTGAAGTCCATTTCTTTGATAAACGAAACGACTTTATTCTTAGAAAAATCATAAAACATGTTTTTTGAATCAACTAAAGAATCTAGGATTTCTACTTCATTATTAGTAATATATAGGTTATCTGTAACCTGTTGAATTTGCTCTTCTACCATCATATTCTTAAGCATTTATGCTGTTTATATATATGTTTTTACTTAATTAATGGTTGAATTTTACGATTTAGTATAACATTTACAAGTATTTATACTTATTTTTTTCAAAGACTGATTTCTCTCATAAAAAGTCAAAAATCAACATTTTAGTAAAAAATACGATTAGCAAAAAAAGAGGTTCAAAACAAAAATCAATCAAAAAAGTACAATTTCACAAAAGTGATTCAACAGAAGAGTACTTTTAAAAAAAGAGAGGTCTTTTTGTAAAAAAGGGCATTACTAGAAGATGTTTTTTGTAAAAAAACAATAATATGGTTTAAAAACTGTGCTTTTTAAAGCTAAAGAGCTAAGGTTTAATATTTTAAGGTTTTAAGAAAAAAATTGCAGGAATTAGTAAATCTAGTTGTAAAAACCAACAATTAAGATTTTCGTCTTTTTTTTTTACCCTTTCGTCTCATTATCAAAATTTTGTCAAGAAAGGGAGATAATTTTAAGAAATAACAAAGAGAAGTTTCTACTGACGTACAACAAATATCATTGTGAAAAGGCTTTCTGTTGATTAAGTAAAAGAGAAGTGCGTTTTGTACTACTTAACGGAGAGAGAAAAAGTAAAATTTCAAAAAGTATCAAGTTACATCTTGAAAATATTCAATTCGACAAAAAGCTCAGATGAGCATTTTATATAATCTTAATTGAGAAGTTTAAAGAGGTTTCATAGCAAAGCCACTCCGATATTCGGGGTGGCTTTCTTTTTGAGTTAATATATTTTAAAGAATTTATAGCACGACAATGTCATCGGCATTGGCAACTAAAAAATTCTGTGTTTTTAGATTGGCAATAATTACTTCAGAAGATTCTCTGGCACGGGCAATCGCAATGACGTTTTTCTTTTCATCTAAAATTTCAAATACTTCTGCTTTTTCAAAAACACCAATTACTTTTTTGATGCCTACTGCTAAAAGACTTTTCCGATTTTCAAGCGCTAAACCAGCACCAGCATCTACTTGTACTTTTCCAGCAATTAAACTTCCAGAAGCTAACCATTTTTGACGAGCATTTAAAGCTACTTTCTGAGCGGCAAAGCTTGTTCCGTTTTTATTTTCTATGGCTTTCAACATGCCATCTTCAGGCTTCATGCCAAAAATAACGACTCTCGTTCCCATTCTTGTTGCCAAGCGAGTATAAGTAAGTTTAGAAATCATTCCACCTAAACCTAAAGACGACTTATCATCATTTGCCAACCCTAAAACAGAAGCATCCACTTTGGGAACAAATGGTATAATATTTTTCTCAGCATCCAATAAACCGCCAACAGAAGTACATAACAATAAAGTATCTGCCCCAAAACCTGTGGCAATTAAAGTAGCCAACTCGTCATTGTCTGAAAACTTTAATTCTAAATTACTTACTACGTCGTTTTCATTGGCAATAGGAATAATGCCATTATCCCAAAGTTCCTGATACGTTTCCTTTAATTGTAAAAATTGGTTTCTATTGGCAAAGTGATGTCTTTCGCACAAACTTTGTGCTACGGTAATACCATATTTAGAGAAGTACTGAGTGTATTTTGCTAACAACAATGGATTGCCAATTGCAGCAGCAGCTTTGCGTTCTGCAATGGTACCTTTATAATTTTTGATAAAACTTTTGCCAGCTCCTACGGCTCCAGAAGAAACCATAACAATCTGATAATCATTATTTAAAACAGCAACTTGGCGAGCGATTTCTTGTAAAATTTCTTCGTTCAATTCTCCAGACTTATGCGTAATTGAAGCCGTTCCGAATTTAATGACAATAATTGGTTTGGACATTTTTAAATGTAAGCGAACTCGCTTTTGCTAAATGAGTAATTTCAAAACTGAGGTAATACAGCGACAAAATTACAACATTCTCAATCTTTAACAATTGAGTAACCGAATTAATCTATAGGTTTAGCCTTTAAATAAGTGTTTCAAATCAGCTTCGGCAAAATGACAACGTATTTCCAAGGCTTTCTTCAATGACTTCACATAATCTGCTCTTGAAATTTCAATGGCGCCGAAACGTCTGACATTATCGTTGATAAACTGAGTATCCAACAACATAAATCCTTGGCTTTTCAGAATTTCCATCAAATAGTGAAAAGCAATTTTAGAGCCGTCGGGTTCTTTATAAAACATTGATTCTCCGAAGAAAGCACCACCAATCGAAACACCATACAAACCACCAATTAAACGGTTTTCGATATACGTCTCAACAGAATATGCCAAGCCCATTTTGTTTAAATCACAATAAGCTTCAACGATTTCTTCAGAAATCCAAGTTTCATCATCTCCTTTTCTAGGCAAAGCGCAATTACGCATTACACCTTCAAAATCAGTATTAATTCTAATTTCAAATTGCTTTTTATTCAATACAGGTTTTAAAGATTTTGGTGGTTTGTAAGTATCAATAGGAATGATTGCTCTAGGGTCTGGCGAATACCAATATAAAGTACCATCCGTATCAGCCATCGGGAAAATTCCGTTCATATAGCCATAAATCAAATCATCGGCTGTTAGTTTACTGGTATTTATTTTTGGGGAAATAGTCATTTTCCTTATTTTTTCTATTTAAAGATTTTGAACTATTACTCTTTGCAGAAAAATATTCCAATAAAAACAAGAGTAATTAAGCACTCAAACAAATACAACAATTGAGTTTATGATATTGCTTTGAGAAATTAATCTAAAATATCATAATTGATAACCAATTTTAATTAATTAAACTTAAAAATCCAAATCAGTTTGATTATTTACACTCATAGCTTGACATAAAATACTAGTAAATATCATCAAATAAAATATCCGTAGAAAACCTCTCAAAAAGCTTTAAACGGCAATATTTTAGTTTTTTTTTGTTAAGTTTTTATAAAATTGAAAAAATATATTGCATCTTAAATTTTGTTTTGGTAAACTTTGCACGATTATTCGTTTTCACTCACTTTCAACTCGGATAATTAATCAACCAAAAATGGTTTACGAAGTAAAATTCATATCATATTCTTATTCTCCTATGCCTATTTTTAGGCGTACGTTCTTCCGTAGGGTCTGATGCCCTAACATATTTATATTTACCCATGTGGTAAAGCTTTTCAACAATCTTTTTTGTTTTTTTCGATAATTCTTAGGCTTTCAATTCTTGAGCCAGGGCTTATTATCACCTTGTTTTTCTAACTAAAAACAATTTCCAAGCTAAATCTTAAAGTGGAAAAATTATCAGCTTCTGAGGTTTTAACCAACAATTATACAGTTCAGGTTGCTACAACTGAACACTTGCATCTTGCTGAAGCAATTTGCCATGAAATGGAAGAATCTGCAAAGGCTCGTGGTACGGGTATTGCAAAACGTTCTCCAGAATATCTTCGTGATAAAATCAATGAAGGGAAAGCCATTATTGCTACTGATTCAGAAGGCAATTTTATTGGTTTTTGCTATGTTGAAACTTGGGAACACGGAAAATTTGTAGCTAATTCTGGATTAATCGTAAAGCCAGAGTGGAGAAAATACGGGATCGCCAAAGCCGTAAAAGCCAGAGCTTTTGAGCTATCAAGAACTCGTTATCCTGATGCAAAAATCATTGGTATTACTACGTCGTTGGCAGTAATGAAAATTAACTCTGAATTGGGTTATGAACCAACTACTTTTAGCGAATTACCTGTAAACGATGCTTTCTGGAAAGGATGTCAGTCTTGCGTGAACTACGATGTACTTACACGTACCGACCGTAAACACTGCTTATGCACAGGTATGATTTTTGACCCAGAATGGGAACGTAAAAAAGCTGAAAGAGAAAAAGAAGGCGACGAAGCTAATATTGAGCACACACAAGAGGATACTCATGAAAAATGGAATTTCTTGAAAGATGTAAAAGTATTAGAACGCCTTAAAAACATTAAAGAAAAAATGTTTTTAAAAATGGCTGAAAGAAGAGCAAATAAGTTGATTGCCAATAGAGATTAATATCATTCTTTGATACCCTTACATAAAGTTTAAAACACAACCATATAATTGTGATGGTAATTAACAATTAAGTTACTATCATTAATTAATCATTAAAATGAGTAAACCAAAAGTAATTCTAGCATTTAGTGGAGGGCTTGATACCTCTTTTTGTGTAAAATATTTAGCAGACGATTGTGGTTATGAAGTACATTCTGCCCTTGTTGATACAGGTGGATTTAGTGCTGAGGAGCTAAAAGACATTGAAACAAAAGCTTATGGACTCGGAGTGGCAAGTCACGTAACTTTAGATGTTGTAGAAAAATATTATAACGATTGTATCCGCTACATGGTATATGGAAACGTATTAAAAAACAATACTTATCCACTTTCAGTATCAGCAGAAAGAGTTTTCCAAGCGACGGCTGTGGCTGAATATGCCAACAAAATTGGTGCAAAGGCAATTGCCCACGGAAGTACTGGTGCAGGAAACGACCAAGTTCGTTTTGATGTGGTTTTCCAAATCATGGTGCCTGATTGTAAAGTAATTACGCCAATTCGTGATATGAAATTATCTCGTGAAGCTGAAATTGATTATTTAAAAGCAAAAGGTGTTGTTCGTGACTGGACAAAATCTGCTTATTCAATCAACAAAGGATTGTGGGGAACTTCAGTTGGTGGTAAAGAAACGCTTACTTCTTATGGTTATTTACCTGAATCTGCTTGGCCAACACAAGTAACTGCTACAGGTGAAGAAACTGTAAAATTACATTTTGAACAAGGACAATTAGTAGGTATTAATGATGAAACATTAAGCCCTGTACAAGCCATTCGTAAATTGACAGACATCGCTGCTCCTTATGGCGTAGGTCGTGATATTCATGTGGGTGATACAATTATCGGTATTAAAGGTAGAGTTGGTTTTGAAGCAGCAGCTCCTTTGTTAATCATCAAAGCTCACCATCTTTTAGAAAAACATACGCTTACGAAACAACAATTGTACTGGAAACAAACTTTAGGAGAAACTTACGGAACGATGCTTCACGAAGGACAATTCTTAGAGCCTGTAATGCGTAATTTCGAGACTTTCTTGGCTGATACTCAGGCAAATGTTTCTGGAACAGTACAAATTCATTTAGCTCCATATCGTTATCAATTATTAGGTATTGAATCTAAATTTGATTTGATGTCATCTATTTTTGGTTCTTATGGCGAAATGAATAATACTTGGACGGGCGATGATGTAAGAGGTTTCTCTAAAATTGTTTCTAACCAAACAATGATTCATAGAAAAGTTACTGAGGCGGGTTTGTAAGAGTTTAAAGTTCATGAGTTTATAAGCCATTCATACTTTGATTTGGTTTTAAAAGAGTGTTTTCTTCTAAAACCAAATCAAAACAGCTGATTGAGGACGAAACAAATGACATCTTTGTTAGCGCTGTTAGTTTTTATGAAATGAGTATCAGAATTTCAATTGGAAAACTTATACTTCCTGACTCTTTGGAGTTCACCATTGAGAAAACGATTGAAAAAAAGATATTAAAATAATTGACTTGAACCAACATCACTCAATTCAATATAAGACCATTCCTCTGCTTCCAGAACATAGAGACCCTTTTGATAGAATGCTAATCGCAGTTGAGGTTCGTGAAGATTTAACTATCATCTCGGCAGATGAAAAATTTAAAATTTACACTTCGATAATTAATCTTATTGAAGCACAAATTGCCAATGAAGTAGCTCTAAAATGAAATAGCCTATGACTAGCCATCAGCCTAAGTACCTTCTTTTTATTTTTCTGCTAATGATTACTAGAACTAGTTTCTCTCAAGAAATTAATCTTGATTCATTAGTTAAGCAACATAAAAAAATTGCTATTTTACCTGTCAAGGTTTTGTATGTCTATAGAACCCTACCCGAAGGCTTAAAAATTGGAGATGTTAGGGATAAAGAATATGAGGATGGCTTTTTACTACAGAAGAAATTAAATGACTATTTAAAATTAAAAAAAGATTTTGTTGCAGTTGAAATACAATCATTTGATGAAACAAATAGTCTTTTAGCTGAAAATGAAATTACACTACAAGATATAAAAGATTTACCTGCTGATTTTATTTGCAAAGCATTGGAAGTTGACGGAATAATTGAGTCTGAAGTTAGACTAATTGCATTTTTAACCAATGAGGAAAAACTTGGTAGTGACATGTTATCCGTTGCGACTATCATTGGTGCGGCACTAATACCAAATGCCATTATAATCAGAAATAAAAATAAAGTTGATAATACTATATTTTCTAATATGAAGGTTTCAGATGGAAATACTGGAGAAGTAATTGGAAAGTTTCCTCTATATACTGAAGTAGGAATATTTAATTCCTCAGAAAAAGTAATTGATAGTATTTTATGGATAAACTTCAAAAATACTCCTTACTATAAAAAATAATATGATAAAAGTAGGCATAATAGGCGGTGCGGGATATACAGGAGGAGAATTATTGAGAATCCTGATACATCACCCAGCAGTAGAAATTGTTTTTGTTAATTCAAAATCGCAAGCAGGCAAACCTGTTTATAGTACTCATACTGATTTATTAGGTGATACTGATTTACTCTTTTCAGACGACCTACATACAGATATTGATGTTGCATTCCTTTGTTCGGGACATGGTGAGTCGAAGAAATTCTTGGAAGCAAATCCTTCTTTTAAAGGTATTAAAATCGTTGATTTAAGTACTGACTACCGTGACCAATCTGAAGGTTTTGTATATGGTTTGGCGGAATTACAAAGAGAGAAAATCAAAGCGGCTCAACACATTGCTAATCCGGGATGTTTTGCTACTTCTATTGAATTAGCATTATTGCCTTTGGCTGATGCTGGAATTTTAACTGACGATATTCACATTTCGGCAGTTACGGGTTCAACTGGGGCGGGACAAAGTCTTTCTGCTACCAGTCACTTCTCTTGGAGAAATAATAATATTTCTATTTACAAAGCATTTACACATCAGCATTTACAAGAAATTGGTATGGTGGTGAATACTTTACAAAGCGGTTTCGACCAAAACTTTAATTTCATTCCATACCGTGGAAATTTCACTCGTGGAATTATGGCGAATGTCTATACAAGTTTTGATGGCACTTTGGAAGATGCCAAAAAATTGTATAAAAAATATTACGAAACACATCCGTTTACGCACGTTAGCGATAAACCTGTTGACGTAAAACAAGTTGTAAACACTAATAAATGCCTTATTTCATTAGAAGTACACAATGGCAATTTATTGATTTCAAGTATTATTGATAACCTAACGAAGGGAGCTTCAGGACAAGCTGTTCAAAACATGAATTTGATGTTTGGTCTTGATGAAAAAACTGGTTTAGGTTTAAAATCGGTAGGTTTCTAAACTACCGATTTTTCATCATCCATTTTTTATAATCCTTCATCAATCAATGTATAAAATCCTAACCTTTATTTTAATTAGTATTTCATTTACTTTTTCAAGTACTGCACAAGAAGTAAAACCATTAAATAAAAAGCCATACAGTCGCAAAGGGGAATATTATTTCTTTTGGGGATATAATCGTTCAGAATATGCAAATTCTGATATTACTTTTAGAGGTAAAGGTTACGATTTCACACTCCATAATGCTACTGCAAAAGATTTACCTATTCCATTTAGTGCAGACGTTTATTTTGACATTACCAGATTATCGGTCCCTCAATATAATATTCGTTATGGATACTTTTTTAGTGACCATTGGAGTATTTCTATTGGTTCTGACCACATGAAATATGTGATGGATGATAACCAAGTACTTGAAGTATCAGGACATATTTCAGCGCAGGTTTCAGACCCAGCAATTACGGTAAATCCTGAATATGTGGGAGATTTTAATCGTACTCCTAAATTGATTCGTCCAGAAGATTTTTTACATTATGAACATACTGACGGCTTCAATTACTTGCATTTAGAACTTGACCGTTACGACCGTTTGTGGAAAGCAAAAAATAATATTCAAGGCATTGATTGGTTAGTGGGTGTGGGTGCAGGAACAATTATTCCGAGAACAGATTCTCACTTGTTTACGATTGGACGAAACAACCATTTCAATTTTGCAGGTTATGGTGTTTCATTAAAAACAGGTTTACGATTTGACCTTTCACGAAGGTTTTTCCTACAAACAGATTTAAAAGGTGGTTTCACTAGATTAAATCACGTTCATACCACAGGTAGAGACAGTGATTATGCTCAACAAAGTATTTGGTTCGGAGAATTTTATGGTGTTTTGGGCTATAAGTTTGGTAGAAATAGGGCAAAGTAATTTAGCTAATAGCTTCAAGCAATGAGCAATAGGTATTAGCATAATAAGACATTTTATTTTTAAACAATAAAAAAGCTTTTACTGACAGCTCAAAGCTGACAGCTCGAAGCTTATCGCTAACAATGAATCTTTTTAATGTATATCCTCTTTACGACATCACACCTGTAAAAGCTAAAGGTAGCTATTTATGGGATAAAAATGGTGTTGAATACCTTGACCTTTATGGTGGTCATGCTGTAATTTCTATCGGACATTCGCATCCGTATTATGTAGAAAAACTCACTGAACAATTACAAAATATTGGCTTCTATTCAAACTCTGTCAATATCCCTCTTCAAAGTGAATTAGCTGAGAAATTAGGAAAACTTTCAGGTTGCGAAGAATACGATTTATTCCTTTGTAATTCTGGAGCAGAAGCCAACGAAAATGCTTTGAAAGTAGCATCTTTCTTCAATGGTCGTAAAAAAGTAATTGCTTTCTCTAAAGCATTCCACGGAAGAACGGCTGGTGCTGTGGCAGTTACTGACAATAAAGCGATTGTTGCGCCAGTGAATTACGATGAACACGTTACTTTCCTCCCATTCAACGATGCTGAAACACTTACAGCTAACGTAACGGAAGAAACTTGTGCTGTAATTATCGAAGGTATTCAAGGCGTAGGTGGAATCAATGTTGCTTCTGATGAATTCTTGAAAGCTGCTCGTGAAGCTTGCGACAAAACGGGTGCAATCTTGATTCTGGATTCTGTACAATGCGGATATGGTCGTTCTGGAAAATTCTTCTCTCACCAATTCTCAGGCATTAAACCAGATTTAATTACCACTGCTAAAGGAATGGGCAATGGTTTCCCAATTGGTGGCGTATTTATTGCACCAAAATTCAAAGCGAAACATGGTATGTTAGGCACAACTTTCGGTGGAAATCACTTGGCTTGTGCGGCTGCCGTTGCAGTATTGGATGTAATGAAAGAAGAAGTCTTGATAGAAAATGCTGCTAAAATGGGCGAATATTTATTTGAAAAATTGAGCAAATTAGAAGGCATCAAAGAATTACGTGGACGTGGCTTAATGATTGGTATCGAGTTTGAACAACCAGTAGATAAAATCAAAGATTCTTTACTTTTTGAACACCATATTTTCTGTGGCTATGCGGGTAAACATACTTTGCGTTTGTTACCAAGCCTTGCTATTACGCAAAAAGAATGTGATACTTTCTTACAAGCTTTAGAAGAAGTAATTTCAGTAACGGCTTAGTCATTATTTTATTCAAAAATAAGAGGCTGAAACAAAATACTTAATGGTGTTTTGTTTCAGCCTTTTTTATTTAATTTTGGATTACAAACAAATATATTTTGTATTCAATTAATATCACAATAGATAATTGTGAATCAGTATCTTTACTAAAAACATGATGCTTAGTTCAATTCAAATAAAAAAATTCAGGTGTTTTAACTCCCTTCAAGTAAATGGATTTAAATCTATTAACTTGATTGGAGGGCAAAACAATTCAGGGAAAACAGCTCTTCTCGAAGCTTTGCTGCTCTCATTTTTCCCATCCACAGCATCAATATCTGTATTAAGACAATTTAGAAATGAAAATGACAAATTGATTAAAACAGCTACTGATAAAGTTTGGAACTACTTTTTTTATAACCAAGAAAAAGAACATGTCATTGAATTTATATCGGTTTTCCAAGATGGTGATATCAGAAACTTAGAACTATCTTGTACAAGAGATATAGAATCTGTTTTAGAAAGTATATCAACATCCATTGGTAATGGGAAGGAAAGAATTTCTGATTTAATTTCAAGCAAATTTTCTAATACTTTACTTCTAAATGTAAAAGGTCGTTTATTCAAGGACGATTTCAATTATTTTCTCTTACCAGATAAAGAAGATAGTGATATAGGTGCTATCGGGAAAACACCACCCAATTTTGAAATGCCTCCTTTTTTACATTCATCTTTCAGATTATCAGATAACGAGTTATCAAGCTTATTTAGTAAAGCTAAAGAACAAAAAAAATTAAGTAAACTCAATGATATTTTATCACTATTAGATAACAGGATAATTGGTTCGGAGATAGATGCTCCTGGAGGTGAACCAGTAATAAAGCTTATCTTAAATGATGAACAATCATTTCCATTAGGAATGTTTGGAGATGCAATTCGTAAGATAACTGAATTGATATTAGTTATTTTAAATACTTCAAATAGTATTATCCTAATAGATGAAATTGAAAATGGTATTCATTACACCAAACACAAAAATCTTTGGGAAAAACTTTTTCAAATAGTTGATAATGATATTCAAATTTTTGCAACATCACACAGTGCAGAAATGATACGTGCTTTTAATGAGGTAGCAAGTAGTCCAGAACTGGAAAGCAAAGCGATGTATTTTGAAATGGGAAGGACCGTTAATTCTAATAAAATTATTATCAATCCAATGGATATGAATACCTTAAATGCTGAGATTATCACTAACAACTCATATAGAGGCGAGTAAAATGACTAAGACAATAATTATAGTCGAAGACGATAACGACAAACATACATTCGAAGCAATTATACGCTATTTTAATCTATCAGAGCAAATAAATGTATCTATTACGCCTCCTTTGATTGAATGGAAAAGTGTTCAAGACGAAAGAAATACAGAAAAACCTACCGCTTTAATTAGAGCTTTAGTTGGACTAAGAAATGATTTTAACAAAGAAAAATATGATAAAGTAGGAATCATTCGAGATATGGATGACAGAACTAAAGAAGAAAGAATTTCATTAATTAATAATGCTTTAAAAGAGGCATATCCAGATGAAGTTAATGCTGAAATAGAAGACGTTAATAGCTTACTTCCTATTACATTTATCCAAAATAGTACAGAGAATGAATTAACTATTCGTTTCGCTTGTCATTTTGTTAATCTCAATGGACAAGGTGAAATTGAAGATATATTAAAAGCTATCAAAAAGTTACCTTCTGAAATTGCGGATTGTATAGATGCTCATTTACCAGAATGTTTAAGGAATGATGATGAAAAATTACGAGATAAAGAATTAGTAAAATTGTGGATTAATCATTATCTAAGATATGACACATTAACCAAAGCTGATAGAAATAGCAATTATACAAAGTGGGAAAACGTGATGAAATACCGAGCAGAAGACCTTTTTGATTTTCAGCAGGAAATACCTGAACTTCAAGCGTTGGTAAGTTTTTTAAGATTACTTGTTAGCTGAATAATTCGTTCAAAGAGGAATATCTTAATTTTCATAACCATAACTCAGCTTATCCCTATTATCCCTACCTTATTCAAAATAATATCTCCCTTTAAAACAACAAAAAGACCATGTCAACTACAACCGAAACGGGACATGCTATTAATGTCCATAATTTTTTAGACCTCATCAATATTTGCAAAGCTTTTGGCACCCAATATCAGCCTAGCAAAACCACAATTCAAATTCCTGCTTTAGAAGAAACGCTTGCGCAAGCTGAAAAGGCGCTGGATGACGTCATTAAATATAATACTGCTTATAATGTTGCGATTAATACAAGGCTCGACCTCTTTAAAAACAACAAAACCTTAGCTACAAGACTGGTAAATGCTTTTGAAAACTCCGATGCTCCTGCCGAAACGAAGAAAGATGTGAAAGGATTCAACAGAAAATTACAAGGTAAAAAAGCGAGTGAAGGTAAAAAGAAAGGCGTTGAAGAGGATGCGCTAAGCCCAAAGAAAAAAAATGTTTCGTCTATCCAACTCTCCTATACTAATCAAGTAGAACATCTCCGTGCCTTGCTAAATATTCTTGCCAGCGAGCCAAGTTATGCCCCCAATGAAATAGCCTTACAAGTGAACAGTATTCAGGAATTGTTGACCAATCAGATGACAGCTAATGAAAAGGTTTCCTCCAGCTTTGTAGCTTTAAGTAATGCTCGCCTGAAAAGAGATAGCATTTTGTATGAAGCAGAAACAGGCTTGCATGCTAGAAGCCTCCTTGTAAAAAAATATGTAAAATCCATCTTTGGTAGTACTAGTCCAGCCTATAAGCAATTGAGCAAGATAACATTCAATGTGATTAGGACATAAAAGATTATAGCCCTCTTAAAAAAGAAATATTACTACTCAGAAAAGAAAGAGAACTACTTGTAAAAGAAATATCGCTACTCAGAAAGGAAATATCACTACTTGGAAAAGAAATATTGCTACTTTGAAAAGAAAGAGAGCTACTCAGAAAAAGAATATCACTACTCGAAAAAGAAATAGAGCTACTTGGAAGAGAAATATCACTACTCATAAAAGAAAGAGAGCTACTTAGAAAAGAAAACTCGCTACTGTATCGTTAGCTTTCAGCTAATATTTTAGAAAGAATTGTACCCCAGCAGTCTATTTCCTCTAAATCATCTTGGTTTACAACAACTTTTCTTTCTTCTAAACAAAGTTTGAATAGCCTTTCATAAGTCCTTCGATTGATGGAATTACTATCTCTCCAACTAAAAATCTGTTGATTTTCAGTCTCATTAGTTTCTCCATGAAAATGCCTAGAGAGTAATATGTAATCAATTTTTTTCATGCAAAAATGAAAAATAAAGGATAGGTAGCAAAGTTAAAATTTGAAGATATTATAACAATAGACTACAGGTTAATAAATAAGTAACAAAATTTGAACAAAAATTATTAAAAGTATTATAAACAAAAATGGAATATTGAAGCTCAAATCTTTGCTAGAAGCCATTGCACTACAAACAACAAAACAAATGATAATCAATTACTTACAACACAAAAAAGTATCAATTCGAATTAAAAAACATCAAGAAGCTTGCTCAATATTTAGCTAACACTCAACTGATTAAACATAATTGCACAAAGTACAACATCATTCACATTTTGATATTAGCCAATAAAGTAATTATTTTGCGTTTCTTTTGGGTTCCCTAGAATCTATCAGAAGATTAGTATCACATTGTAATTTCTTTATCAAAAACCTTGTCTTTGATGCTTTGGAGCTGATAGATAGCGAAAAATCAATAACTTAATATTTAAAAATGGCATTAATTACCAAAATCAGAGAAAAGTCGGGGATTGCGGCGGCGGCAATCGCCATCAGTTTAATTCTCTTTCTTATCGGAGGAGACATTTTTCAAGGTCGTTCAAGTTTCTTCGGCGGATCAAAAGACGCAGTGGGTGAAATCGGAGGAGAAACGATTAAATACCAAGATTTTCAAAAGAAAGTTGACGAGATTACTCAACAATACACACAACAGTCTGGTCGTGGTCCAGGAGAACAAGAAGTAGCCATGATTCGTGACCAAGTTTGGAATCAGTACATCTTGGATTTAGCTTATGGCAAAGAATACGAAACATTAGGACTTACAGTATCTCCTGCTGAATTGGTTGATATGGTACAAGGAACAAATATTCACCCTTCAGTTCGTCAGCAATTTACAAATCCACAAACAGGACAGTTCGATAAGAATTATGTAATTCAGTTTTTGAAAAACTTCAAAACACTTCCTGCTGCACAACAACAAGCTTGGGTTAATTTTGAGAAATCATTGAGCCAAGACCGTTTGAGAACGAAGTATGAAAACCTTTTGAAGATGTCAACATATACAACAAATGTTGAAGCTCAAAAAGACTATGTTGCGCAAACTTCAAAAGTAGATGCACGTTATTTATACGTACCATTCTATTCTGTAGCTGACTCTACGATTAAAGTAACAGATTCGCAGTTGGAAGATTACTTAGCTTCGCACAAAGATTTATTTCAAGGACAAACTACACGTTCTATTCAGTACGTAACATTCCCAGTTATTCCTTCGAAATTAGATACAGCATCTTTCTACAACGATTTAAAGCGTTTGGCGAAAGAATTAGCGATTGCTAAAAATGATTCAGCATTTGCGATGATGAATTCGGATGTTAAAACTCCTTATTATTCAACTTTAGCAGAAATTCCTGAAGCTGTAAAAGGACAATTAGGAAACATGACTCCAGGAGGTATTTATGGTCCATTCAAAAATGGTTTGACTTACTCAATCTATAAATACGGTGGTATTCAAAAAGATTCTTTATTCACAGTTCGTGCTAGCCATATCTTAATCAATGCTCCAAAAGGTGCTTCAGATTCAGTAAAAGCAACTGCTCGTAAACGTGCAGAAGGTATTTTAGCGCAAATCAAAGGTGGAGCAAGCTTTGAAGCAATGGCTCAACAATTTGGCACTGACGGAACGGCTCAACAAGGTGGAGATTTAGGTTACTTCAAAAACAACGGTGGAATGGTTAAACAATTCGAGAACGCTGTATTTGCTTTCTCTGGAACAGGTTTATTACCAAGCATTGTTGAAACTGATTTTGGTTTCCATATCGTAAAAGTAACAGAAGCTAAAACTAACACTCGTTATAAATTAGCAGCTATTAACCGCACGATTGCTCCAAGTCAATCTACAATGGATGAAGTATTGCGTAAAGCAGATGCTTTTGCAGCAGAAAATACTACGAAAGAAGCTTTTGAAGCAAGTTTGAAAAAAGACAAAACATTATTGATGCTTCGTGGAGATAGAATTCCAGAAGGAGCAACAAGTTTCAATAACTTACAAAATGCACGTGACATCGTTCGTTGGGCATTTAACGAAGATACTAAAGTAGGTTCGGTTTCAGATGTTTTCCAAAATGATAATCAATATATCGTAGCTTTAGTAACTGGAAGTACAGATAAAGACAAAGTGAAAGTAGATGATTTCAGAGAAGAATTAACTGCAAGAGTTAAAGGAGATTTGAAAGCAGAACAAATTGAGAAAAAATTAGCAGGTATTTCAGGTACTTTAGAGCAAATCGCTCAGAAATACGGAGCAGGAGCTTTAGTTGAAACAGCAACTGATATTACTTTAGCACAAGGTGTATTAACTAGCGCAGGTGCAGACCCAACAGCTATCGGTAAAGCATTCGGTTTGAAAGTAGGAAAACGTTCAAAGCCTTTCAAAGGTGAAGGTGGTGTTTTCATCATGGAAACCATTAAATCTACTCCAGCACCAGCTATTGCAGATTTAACACTTTACAAAAACACAGCAAAAATGATGGCTGGTCAAAGAACATCATTCTATATCAACGAAGCAATCAAAGAAAATGCGAAAGTAGTTGATAACAGAGCTAAGTTTTTCTAGTCAAAATTAAAGTATTATAAAAAAAGCACTTCTTCGGGAGTGCTTTTTTTATTTGAGAGGTTTTTTTGAAAATAAAATCTTTTCAGACAAACCTACGTTAATAGGTTATCAACTTATTCATTAAACCAATTTTCAAATGGCACATTTAAAATTTACGGTATTATCATTCTTACTTATTTTCTCAATCTTTAGTTGTAAAGAAGACCAAGTTACTGTTACGCTCAAAACTAAAACAGAAAATCTTACAAGTACAGTTTGGCAAGTGCAATCAGCTTCGGCATCTGGAGGATTGGTTGTTGTTTATTCAAGAGACCAAGCTAATAATGGTTATGATTTATCGAAAGTAAGATTAAGCTTTAAAACAAATGGAGTTGTTACTGCGATTGATAACAATGGAAATACTTCAAGTAATGGTACTTGGAAATTCACAAATAATGAAGCAACGATTGAAATTACAGGAGTAAATGTAGCGGGACTAAGTGCTGGAAGCCTAACTGTGGTTCAACTTACTGACAAAAATTTCGATTTCAACAGCAAAGCTTCTTTTCCACAATTAGGCATTTCAGATGTTGATGCAACGGTAAAAATGACTCCAGCACCATAAATAAATTATAAATCTCCCAATTGCGGACGCATTACAATTTCTTCTAAAACAGTTGTAGCTGGTAAAGCATTGGCTGTCCAGATTACTTCTGCAATATCATCAGAAGCAATAAATCTTTCCGTGGGTAATTCAACACCAGCCCAAGAGTTGGTAAAAGTTGCCCCCGGAAGGATACTTGTCACACGCACACCATGAGGTTTCAATTCTTCTCTTAATACTTTACTCATTCCCAACATCGCAAATTTAGAGATACAATACGAACCACCATTTGTATAAGCAACGATACTTGCCACTGAACAAATATTGAAAATATAACCCGATTTTCTAGCAATCATATCGTTGACTAAAGCCCTTGTAAGATGATAAGCACTGTATAAATTGGTTTCAATCATGGCTTCTAAAGTACCTTCTTCTTCATTATGAATTTGTCCAGGTAAAAAGAAACCAGTATTATTGACCAATATATCCACTTGTGAAACAGAAGCTTTTACAAAATCAGCAAAAGCTAATACTTCTGCTTTCTTAGATAAATCAGCTTTGAAAAAAAGCACATTTTCAGGGAATTGTTCGTCGTTGGTTCTAGCACAAGTAATTACTGTAAAGCCTTCTTTAGCAAACTTATTGACGATGGCTCTGCCAATACCTTTTGTTCCACCTGTTACTACTATCGTTTTGTTCATTATCTTTGTCTATTATGTCTGAATTTAAAAATGATTTAATCGTTAAAAGGTTTAAACATTTTTCTTAGCCAAGTAATTTCAATCGTGAAAAACCTCAACAAAGAATGTCTATAATAGGTAAATATTTTATTTTCTTAGGAAAACTCTTCACAAACAGAGAAAAATTCAAAGTATATACAAGATTAACCATTGATGAAGCCGTACAAATTGGGATTGGCTCATTATTAATTGTTTCAATTGTTTCATTCTTTTTGGGTGCTGTTACTTGTGTACAAACTGCTGCCAATTTAGATAATCCATTTGTTCCACATTATATCATCAGTTTAATCGTTCGAGATTCAACCATTCTTGAATTTGCACCAACCATTACTGGAATTGTTTTAGCGGGAAAAGTAGGTTCAAATATCGCTGGTGAATTAGGAACCATGCGTATTACCGAACAAATTGATGCACTAGAAGTAATGGGAATTAATTCTACTTCATATTTAGTGCTTCCAAAAGTTGTTGCGTCAATCATTGTTTTCCCAATGTTAGTTACTTTAGCCGCATTTCTTTCTATTTATGGCGGTTATTTGGCTGGTTGGTTAACAGGGGCAATTTCTCCGCAAGAATATATCCAAGGTATTCAATTTGAATTTAATACCTTCAACGTTCCTTTTGCTTTAATTAAATCTGTGGTTTTTGCCTTTTTGATTGTGTCTATTTCCGCTTTCAAAGGTTATTTCACAGGTGGTGGCGCTTTAGAAGTTGGTCAAGCAAGTACAGCTGCTGTTACAAATAGTTGTATTGCCGTTTTAATTGCAGATTATTTATTAGCACAATTGTTGATAACCGCTTAATATTTTTTAGGTTGAACGGATAATTCTTATTCGTTCAACCTAAATACTACTTCTCTCCTACCGTCAAAAAATCAACCAATTTCACAGCCTCAATCGCTTCCGCAACATCATGAACACGTAAAATGTTGGCTCCTTTCATTAAAGCAATCGTATTCAAAACAGTGGTAGCATTAAGAGCTTCATTGGCTGTAATGTTAAGCTTTCTCCAAATCATTGATTTTCTGGATACTCCAACCAACATAGGGCAATTCATTACTTCAAAATCTCTTAAATGATTTAATAGAATATAATTTTGGTCGGCTGTTTTAGCAAAACCAAAACCTAAATCAACAATAATATCTTTTTGACCGAATTGGCGTAATTGAGCCACTTTTTGTTGTAAATCGTCCAGAACATCTACGACTAAATCATCATAATCCGTCATTTGTTGCATGGTTTCAGGAGTACCTCTGCTGTGCATCAATACATAAGGTACATTTAAACTGGCTACAGTTTCAAACATTTTATCGTCTAATAATCCCCCTGAAACGTCATTTACCATAATTGCACCAGCTTCTACACATCTTGAAGCCACTTCCGAACGAAAAGTATCAATAGAAATTAAAGCTTCTGGAAAACGTTTTAAAATGCTTTCAACCACAGGAATTACTCTTGATAATTCTTCATCTCCATCTACTGGTCTAGCGCCTGGTCTGGTCGAATGTCCACCAATATCTAAAAAAGTAGCTCCTGCAGAAAGCATTTTTTCAACTTGAATCAATACTTTCGACAAATCATCATAACGACTATTAGCATAAAATGAATCGGGAGTAATATTTAGAATACCCATGATTTTGGGTACAGACAAATCAACAAGTTGACCACTACAATTGATGTTCATATATTTTTATTGAATTATTTTAAGGATTTAAGCCTTCAAAGATAAATAAAATTGTAGCGTCATGCTTGTTTCTAAAATACTAAGCCGAAAAAGACACTTTTATCTTCTGTGAATTTGACACAAGGGGTTCAAAAAATCATTTTATTGTTCAATTTAGCCAATTATTACAGGATGTTCTATGCAAAGTAAAGTCAAAAAATAGACAAAAATCTTTTTTACATAGTAAGAATTAGTAGTATATACTCAATAAATATTACAGGAAAGCTGAAATTAAAAGTATTCCTTGTTATATAGAACCAATTACGATAATTTAGCATTTAACTTTTAAAAGTTAAAGTATTACTATTATAACAAACGAACATTTAACATGTGTTCATCTTAGGCTGACAATCTATTTCCTTTTTTATGTATTACCTCGACTATTTTATAAATGAAATATGTAAAAATCTTTCAGCAATTGGTATTATCATTGCGCTGATTACTTTTCCATATTTAAAAAGTAAAAATAGATCCAACCTATTTCTATCATCGTATTTTCTAGTTTCTGCTATTTACGCATTACTTCATTATAATTTAATCAATAACGGTAATCCTAATATTGTTGCTGCGCTTTATGCCACAACAGCACCTTTGGTATATCTATTTCGTCCTCTTTCATTCTGGTATGTGCGTTCGATGATTAGTAAAAAAATTGAATTCAAGGATTGGGACTACCTGCTTATATTACCTTCGGTATTATATATTTTTGATATTGCTCCTTATTTACTTACGTCTTTTGATTATAAATTAAAAATTGCTCAGTTAATTATTGCAGACCAAAATAATATATTCAAATATCCAGTAACCTATTTCGGTACACCTCAATTTCATTTTAATTTCAGACCATTTTTCAGCCTAAGCGTTTCTATTGCAGAAGTGATTATGCTTTATAAACATTTTAGAAATAACCCTAATCATAAAGTTAATTTTCCAACTACTTATCGTTGGTTATGGACTTTTTCATTGATTGGTTTAATGATTACTTTGGTTCTGTCATTACTGTCTATTTCAATCAACAGCTTAAACCATTCTATTAAAATTGATTATGGTAATGCTGTAGTACTGGCGAATATGACTAATTTCTTATTCTTGTGTTTAAACATTTCTGTATTTCTGTTTCCCAAAATACTTTATGGTTTATATCATGAATCAGAAGAAGAAAGGTTAAATAATTATCCTGAAATAATAGTAGCTCACAATAAATCGGATGACTATGTAAAAGCCTCATTCAAAATAGAAGAAGCAAGATTATCAGAAATAGAAGTAATGATTCAAAATTATTTCGTTCAAGAAAAACCTTATTTGGATGATAGCTTCAGTATTAATAAACTCTCAGAATCGTTAAATATTCCCATTCATCACCTTAGTTACTTTTTTAACTATTATCTTTCTAAAAAATTCTCAGATTATAAAAATGAATGGCGAGTAAATTATGCCATCCAACTATTAAAAGAAGGAATTTTAAAAAAATACACGATAGAACAGCTTTATCAAGAAGCTGGCTTTTCTACGAAAAGTAATTTTTATAGAGTATTCCGACTACATACGGGTAAAACACCGATTGAATTTTTAGAAGAGATTAACTCCTAACACACACTTCATCAAGCCTTAAAATTAATCTTACAGAACCAGTACTAAACACTTCATATAGAAGAGTTTAAGTGTTGTTTTGCTAAAAAAGCATTTACTAATCTTAAAATATTATTAGTAAATATTAAAATATATCAATATGTTTAATGTGATTTCTCTCAATTGCAGTAAATAGAATCAGAGAACAGCAAATGTATTTCATGGAATATTTAAAAAATGAAATTGTCAGGATTGTGTATATTATAGGCATAATCGTGGCTATTTTTAGCTTCCCATATTTAAAGAGTAAAAACAAAGCTAATATATTTTTATCCCTTCATTTTCTCACGATGGGGATTTTTGCTTTGTATTATCTTAGCACTCTAAAAAATAAAAATGAATTTTTGATTTCACTTTTCTATGGCATAATCTTACCAATATCGTTACTTACTCGTCCCTTTGCTTATTGGTATGTAAAATTCATGCTTTTGAAAAAAATACGCTTCAATAAATGGGATTTACTTATTGTTTTGCCCGGTATCTTATGTTTTATTGATATTATTCCACAATTATTTTCATCAAGTGAGCAAAAACATCATATTGCAAAGTTGATTTTAGAAGATGTTAATAACATTTTCATTTATACGCCTACTTACTTTTTAAACTTCAAATTTTATTTTGTACTTAGGCCTATCCTAAATATAACATTAAGTATCGCACAATTATATCTACTTTACAAACATTTAAAAAGTCATTCTTTTCAAAAAATAATATTCACATCTACCATTCAATGGCTATGGGTTTTTTCAATCCTCAGTGTTTTACTAACAATTACTTTAACCACGCTTACAGTGTTGTTTAGTAATCATTTTAGTCTTTCAAAAAATATAGGTTTGTTTTTCAATGATTTAATGGATTATGCTATTTTTGTTTATTTCATGCTAAACATTTCTATTTTCTTTTTCCCGAGAGTATTATATGGAATTTCGGATGAAGGAGAAGAACTTTTTATTGAGGAGAAACTGACTGAAGTAAAAGCGGAGAAAAATAATAAACCAAATTTTAAATTAGAGGATGGAAAACTAGCCGAGATAAACTCGATTATTGAAAATTATTTTTTGCATGACAAACCGTATCTGAGCGACAACTTTACTATTATCGAACTTTCAGAATCCTTAAATATTCCGATTCACCATCTTAGCTATTACTTCAATTATCATCTTTCAAAAAAATTTTCTGACTATAAAAATGAGTGGCGCATAAATTATGCCATTCAATTATTAAAAGATGGCATTTTAAAAAAATATACCATTGATCAATTATATCATGAAGCTGGCTTTTCTACAAAAAGTAATTTTTATAGAGTATTCAGATTACACACGGGAAAGACTCCTATCGAATTTTTAGAAGAATTAAAGCAATAACTTAGTTTTTTCAACACTCATTATAATTCTATCCACTCTTTTAAAAAGAGAAAAAAATATTGAACATATTTTCAATATTCTCCGTTTTTTCAAAAAAAAGCTCCAAATCCCTTCCAAAAAAGCGGAAAATTGGTTCTATTTTCTAAAATACTACTAAAACACACTTCTGTCGTTGATATTTTGACACTCTTTCCTCCAATATTTGCATATCAAGATTTATCAAATGTTAATTACAATAGTCGTTTAAACGATTACAATAAGCAAAATCAAAAATTCAGAATTATATTACTAACATACCCAAACTCATACACAGTTCGATTATCCCTTGTTTAAAGTATTATCTGTAAGTTACATCTTATCATATAAAGATTTTTTACGTCGATGTTAAGCACTATAACCACTTTAGATATCGAAGCAGTTGAAATCCTAGCGATTAAAATAACTGAGGAACTCTTGAGAGGGAAGAACACTTTCAAGTCAGAAACGATTGCGTTGAAAGTTAAAATAAAGGTGGGAATGCTAAGAACCATTTCACACCAAAGGCTTTCAATTAACCAAGAGAAACGTAAAAAACACCTAAAATCTAAGCAAGCGCTACATCAGATAAGTCATTAAAGTTATTTTATTCTACAAGACAAGAACAATCCGTCTAAGAAAAAAGCCCTCAGCTTTCTTGAAAACTGAGGGCTAATTATTTTAAAGCGAAAGTTATCTCAATATGATTTTGCAAAGATTACTCTCTTAGACGAAGGATTACCTGTCAAGATACATTTACCTTCTTCCTCCACAACATCTAAAGGAATGCAACGAATAGTGGCTTTCGTTAGCTCTTTGATTTTCTCTTCAGTTTCAGGTGTTCCATCCCAGTGTGCTGAAATAAATCCCGGATTCTCTTCCAAAATCTTAGTAAACTCGTCCCAAGTATCTACTTGATGTGTATTCTCTGTTCTAAAGTTTAAAGCTCTTTGATAGATATTAGTCTGAATATCTTCAAGAAGGCTACTTACAGTTTCAACGATGTCGCTGATAGCATAAGTTTTTTTCTCTTTTGTATCTCTACGAGCTACTTCTACGGTACCATTGGCTAAATCTCTTGCTCCGATGGCTAATCTTACAGGCACACCTTTCAATTCATATTCAGCAAATTTAAAACCGGGAGACTGTTTATCTGAATTATCAAATTTAACAGAGATGCCTCTCTTCTTTAACTCTTTTACGATTGGAAGAACCGTTTCAGAAATTAAATTCAATTGCTCTTCTCCTTTAAAGATTGGCACAATCACTACTTGAATTGGTGCTAATTTTGGCGGAAGTACTAAACCCTCATCATCTGAGTGCGCCATAATTAAAGCACCCATCAAACGAGTAGAAACGCCCCATGAAGTTCCCCAAACATAATCTTGCTTGTTTTCTTTAGTCACAAATTTCACATCAAATGCTTTTGCAAAATTTTGCCCTAAAAAGTGCGAAGTTCCTGCTTGTAATGCTTTACCATCTTGCATCATTGCCTCGATACAATAAGTATCATCAGCACCAGCAAAGCGTTCATTAGCCGTTTTCTTTCCACGAATTACTGGCACTGCCATAAATTCTTCTGCAAAAGTGGCATAGACGTGCAGCATTTGTTCCGTTTCTGCAATTGCTTCTTCACGAGTAGCATGTGCTGTGTGACCTTCTTGCCAAAGAAATTCAGCAGTACGAAGGAATAAACGAGTACGCATTTCCCAACGAACAACGTTTGCCCACTGGTTAATTAATAAAGGTAAATCACGATAAGACTGAATCCAGTTTTTATAAGTACTCCAGATAATCGCTTCACTAGTAGGACGAACGATTAGTTCTTCCTCAAGTTTAGCTTCAGGGTCAACCATCAATTTCCCAGGCTTATCAGGATTGTTTTTTAAACGATAGTGAGTTACAACGGCACATTCTTTGGCGAAGCCTTCAGCATTTTTCTCTTCTGCCTCAAACAAGCTTTTTGGGACAAACAAAGGGAAGTAGGCATTGGTATGTCCTGTTTCTTTAAACATATCGTCTAAAGCACGTTGCATTTTTTCCCAGATTGAATAGCCATAAGGTTTTATCACCATGCAACCACGCACAGCAGAGTTTTCGGCTAAATCAGCCCTTTTCACGAGTTCGTTATACCACTCAGAATAATTTTCGCTACGTTTTGGTAGGCTTTTGCTCATTTCGTATAAATTGGTAATTGAAAAAATAAATAATTATTCGCCATTATTTACGTTCTTGAATAGGGGTAATTAATTTATTAATTGTCATGGATAAAATGGCTAATTTTGCCAATTACAATCTCATTATCAATATTTTATATTGAAACTTTCCAAGAAATAATTTTGTTAATGACGTAGCTAACTTGTTGCAAAGATAAGTTTTTGTTGTAAGTTTGACACAAAAAATTAAGCTGATTGTTTCTTGTTTTTAGTTTCTAGTCTGGATTTCCAGTATTTAGTACTAAAATCATCTACCTAAATCATTAACAAGAATCTTAAACGATAAAGACATGAACATTCAAAAATCCATCAAACTCTTTTCAGCCCTAGTGTTGATAAGTGCTGTTTGGGGATGTAGCTCCTCAAAACAAGTCGCAAAATCGTCTTCTTCAGGGGTCTATGATGATCTCTACGCTTCTGCTAGTGAAGCTCGCCCTGCTTCATTACTCAGTAAAGAAAGCCTGTATTATTCTGAAACAGAAGAAGAATATGCAAATCGCAATCCTGAATATAGAGGCAGTAACAATAATACCCAAAGTACTGATGAGTATTACTCTCAAAATTGGATGAATTCTCGTAGTTATTACCAAAATCAAACACCTTATAGTAATTACAACAATTACAATAACTATGGTGTGAATAATTGGTATAACAACCCTGGTATAACATTTGGTTTAGGATACGGATATAGTGCTTGGAGTCCATTTGGTTATGGTTATAGTCCATACTATTCACCTTACGCTTACGATTCTTGGGCATGGGGTGGTAGCCGTTGGGGATATGGTTTATATTCTGGCTTTGGCTATAGTCCTTGGGGATATAACTCTTTCGCTTATAGTCCGTTCGGTTACAGTGGTTATTACGACCCTTGGGGATATAATTATTATGGTAGCAGAGGTTACGGAAATACTTATGTCTATAATAATTACGGTTATGGCTCAGTAGTTACAGGTGCCAATAGTGGTTATTCAAATGGTGGCTATACAGCTCCTGTAAAACGTACTCGTGAGTCTTACTCTCAGTCGTCTTACAACGGTAACTTTAATAACAACAATGGTGCTTCTGGAAGCCAAAGAGGTGCAAGAACAAATTCAAGTTATTCTAGCAATAGTAACGATGGATATTATTCACGCCCTCAAAGAGCTACGAATTACAACTCTTCAAGTTCGTCTGGAAGCAATACTTCTACTAACCGTAGTACTAATAATAGCTCTTGGAACTGGTCGAACAATAACTCTTCGTCGAATAATGCTAGTAGAACAACAAGCTCATCATCATGGGGAGGTTCTTCAAGTGGCGGTAGTTCTAGCGGTGGTAGCAGTAGTGGCGGTTCGAGTTCTGGCGGGTCTCGTGGTCCACGTTAATAAATCGTTTCAGTTTTTATGATTCACAATAAGCCTCACAGAGATGTACTTTGTGGGGCTTTTTAACGTTTTCTTGAAAAGATTCTTCAAAAGAAATGAGGGCATTTGTAATTATGACTGTCTTATATTTATCTTACAAATTACTTTACTTAATCTCGATTAAATTGTTTATCCAATAAAGCAATAACATCTTAAAATTTATTAGATATGAAAATCCCTATTCGTCTAATTTCTGCATTTTCGATTTTTACAATTTTATCGGCAAATGCACAAGACAATAATTTCGACGCTTTAGCAAAATTATTCGGACAAACCGCTCCTACAGGTTCGGCACGTTTTCAGGCATTAGGTGGAAACCATGCTGCATTAGGGGCAGACATTGGTTCAGCCTCAGGAAACCCAGCAGGTTTAGGCTTTTATACTCGTTCCGAATTTAACTTCACTCCTGCTTTTCAAAATACTTCTAATAATTCTAATTATATCAGTACTAATACAAAGGCGAGTGAAAGTAATTTCAACATTGCTAATATTGGTGTTGTGTTTGGTGGAAGTCAGCCTCAGTACAAAGAAGGTTGGAGAGGGTCATGGTCGATTAACTACTCTCGTCAAAATACTTTCTACAACAATATTAAGTTTGGTGACAGAAATAATACAAGCTCTATAGCCGATGCTTTTGCCCAACAAGTAAGTAGAGAAGCTGGTGACTATAATTTAGGCGTTGGTGATTTTGTTGATGCTGTTGGACAAACACCAAATTTTGATTTAACGAGAAATCTGTACTATTGGTCGTTTTTAATTAGTCCTGACCAAAATAATCCACAGAGTTTTCATGCAACAGAACAGTCTTTTGTTTCAGATCAGAAATATTCATTTGAATCAACAGGACGTTCAAGCCAATGGACTATTGCTTATGGTGGCACGCCTAACGAAAAAACATATATTGGATTTTCATTAGGTATTCCAAGTTTTAGATATGAAACTCGCTCACAATACAGCGAACAGTATGTTAACAATACTGCTTTCAACGGGCTTACTCAATCAAAATTTTATTCGACAAGTGGTAGTGGAATTAACTTAACTTTCGGAGCAATCATCAAACCCAATGAAACAATTCGTTTTGGAGCATCCATCACAACACCTACATGGTATGATATTGACGAAACCTTAAGTTCAAGTTTAAAAGCAGATGTAAATAGCGCTAATGCGGGAAAAACAGGCTTAGGAGTAGTATTGCCAAATGGAACTGATAATGAAACGGTTGGAATTATTAATCGTTTGAAAAGTTCAGGGTACGGAATTCTGGAAAAAGATGGTTCACGCTATTTAACGAATGTCCCTTTGCTGACAACAACACCATTTAGCGATAATTATCAATTAAGAACTCCTTTAAAAGCGAACATTGGTATGGCCATTTTCTTTGCTAAAAAAGGTTTTATTTCAGCAGATGTTGAATATTTAGCTTATACAAGTACTAAAATGAGTACCACAACCAATGACCAATATTTAGCTGACGACTTGGACTATTATACTCAAAAATTACGAAGAGATTTAAAAAATGTTTTCAATTTAAAAGTAGGTGCTGAATATAGAGTAATGAGCATGGTAAGTTTAAGAGCTGGTGTAAATTACCAACCAAGTCCATATTCATTTAATTTTGATCAAGGTTCAAATGCTATCAATCGTTCAACGCTAATTTTTTCAACAGGGCTCGGGTTTCGTACCAGCGATTTTTATGTTGATTTTACTGGATTATATGCAGAAACAACCCAAGCATTTAATCCTTACGTTTTGAGTAATACTAATAGCTTTAGTTCTGCCATTATCAAAAATAGCTATTTGAAAGGTGTTGTAAGCTTTGGTATATTTTTCTAAGCTTCTCAAGATAGCAACAAAAAAGGTCGTTCAATTGAACGACCTTTTTTGTTATTGAAAAATCAGTATGATTATTTTTTCTTAACCAATTCTCTAACTTTTGCAGCTCTACCTTGTTTTCCACGTAGATAGAATAATCTTGCACGACGTACTTTACCTTTACGCAATACTTCGATTTTCTCGATGTTTGGTGATAATAAAGGGAAGATTTTCTCAACACCGATACCGTTTGAAATTTTACGTACTGTAAACATTTCACCAGCACCGCTGTTACGACGTTGGATTACAGTTCCTTGGAATACCTGAATACGTTCTTTAGCTCCTTCACGGATTTTAATGTAAACATTGATGGTATCACCTGCTGAAAACTCGGGCAACTCTGCACGGCGTGCAGCATTTTCAGCTTCTACGAATTTAATTAACTCGTTCATTTCTTGATTATTTTGCTGTTAAATTCTTAAATAATTTATCCAAAAGACAACCAGCGGTAACTTTAAAGGTCTGATAAACAATTGCTTGCTTCATACAGATTGCCCAGTCACATAATTGCTCTTTAATTGGGGTGCAAAGTTATGGATATTTTTCTAAATATCCATAACGAGATTCAAAAATTATCCATAAAAAAAGAAGTCAGATTTCATTGTGACGAAATCTGACTTCTTTTTAAGTTTAAAGTTTATGAGTACAAGGTTTATGAGTTGAGTGTGTAACTATTCAAAAGAATAACTTATACAGCTTTATTCATAATCTTTGAACTAATTAAAAATTATACTGTAATTACTGAACTATAAACTCATACACTTTAAACTCATAAACCTTGAGCTCTAAACTCATAAACTACTATAAGTATTGATTTGCATTAGCTGCATTCAAATCTTCAAAAGCTAATTTTAAACGGCTTACAAAAGTATCCTCACCTTTACGTAACCAAACACGTGGATCGTAATATTTCTTGTTTGGTGAATCTTCTCCTTCTGGATTACCGATTTGTCCTTGTAAATAACCTTCTTTCGCTTTGTAGTATCCTAAAATACCTTCCCAGAATGCCCATTGTAAATCTGTATCAATGTTCATTTTGATTGCTCCATAAGAAAGTGCTTCACGGATTTCTTCACGAGAAGAACCTGAACCACCGTGGAATACAAAGTTGATTGGTTTCTCAGCAGTTAAACCATATTTTTCTTTCACAAATTCTTGAGAATTATGAAGAATTACTGGAGATAACTTCACGTTTCCTGGCTTATAAACACCGTGTACGTTTCCGAAAGCCGCAGCAATTGTGAAACGATGAGAAATTTTGCTCAATTCTTCATAAGCATAAGCTACTTCAGAAGGCTGAGTATATAATTTTGAAGAATCTACGTCTGAATTATCAACACCATCTTCTTCTCCACCTGTTACACCTAATTCAATTTCAAGAGTCATGCCTAATTTAGCCATTCTCTCAAGATATGTTTTACAGATTTCAATGTTTTCTTCGATTGGTTCTTCAGAAAGGTCAATCATGTGTGAAGAGAACAATGGCTTACCATGTAAAGCATAAAACTTCTCGCCAGCGTCCAACAAACCGTCTAACCAAGGTAACAATTTCTTAGCACAGTGGTCAGTATGTAAAATTACTTGAACACCATAAACTTCTGCTAATTGGTGAACGTGGTGAGCACCTGAAATAGCACCTGCAATTGAAGCTTCTTGTTTTCCGTTTGGTAATGATTTACCTGCGTAAAACTGAGCACCTCCGTTTGAGAACTGAATAATTACTGGTGAATTTACGGCTTTTGCTGCTTCTAAAACGCCATTTACTGTATCTGTTCCCGTAACGTTTACGGCTGGTAAAGCAAACTGGTGCTTTTTAGCGATTTCGAAGAGCTCTTGCACTGCATCTCCGTGCAATACACCTTTTTGAGAAGATAAACTTGACATAGTTTAATTTTTTCTTGTTAAAAACTTATTTCACTGATTTTTTGGATAAAAGAACCCAAAAATAATTATTTTAATTGGCTTTATTAAGTTTTACAGAATAATATTTGGCTCTTAATCATTTTGTCAAACTTTTCTACAAAACCAATAGAATAGCATCAATACAAATATACAAATGAAATATCGTTTTTATAGTTTTCCATTAAGTACTTCATTCTCCATGAACAAATGTTAAAAAATCTTAATATTTATCATTTCAAAAATACAATATCTCGCCGCTCGTTCTCAAACAAAACATTAATTGCTCACAACTATGAAAAATTTTCTTTTACTTTTTTGCACATTTTTTGAAATCGCTAATCTTTTCTCCCAAAAACTTCCTGATAAAAAGCAGGTGCTTCGCTGCCTCACTTTACAAATGACTGGCAAAACCAGAAATGTACATTTTCATGAAGGTAGTTATATTACTTTCAAATCGTTTTCGACAAAGAAAAAACAACAATTGAAAATTATCGAATTGACTGATAGTTCCTTCTTTTACTTCCCTTACGAAAACCAACATTCTATTTTTGATCTTCAAGAAGTAAAATTCAAGGATATAAAAAAGATTTATACTGGTGGAAAAAAGGAAGTGCTAGGAATGAAAGGTGTGAGTGCTTTGGGTGGAGCAGGCGTCTTTCTATTTTCATTCGATGTCTTGAACCAAATCGGTAAGCCATCGGTAAAGATAAACTCTACCATTGTTGTGATTAGTGCTAGTTTAATTGGAGTCAGTTATATCATCAATACTTTACAACATTCTATTTACAGAATTAACAAAAAGCATTTCTTGAAATTATATCATATCGAAAACCCTAAACTACATCATTAAAAGTACTTTTTAATGGACATTGGAAAATCTGGAATAGCGATTTCTGGCTCTTGAATTTCAGGGTGCCAAAGCTTTTCCCATTCAAAACTGTAATAACCTTTGTAACCACCTTTGAATAAAACCTTTATTGCCTCCGCAATGGGCGTTTCGCCTTTCCCTAAAAGTACATATTCTTCTTTTCCATTGACCAAATTAGCATCTTTAATATGTGTATGACGGATATATGGATGGAGCTTTTGATAGACAAAAGTTGGACTTTCTTTCGTAATCGACCACATGTTAAAAATATCCCAAATCATACCAACATTTGGATGTTCAGAGGCTTTCATGATTTTTAGCAAAGTATCTGCTTGAATTACTTTGCCATGAGATTCAAGCAAAACTGAAACTGATGAACCTTTGGCATAATCACCAAGTTCTAGTAAACCTTTGATGATTAAATCTAAGGTTTCTTCATCTTTTTGGTCTTTAGGTAAATCGTTTGGAAATACTCTGACAAAAGGACAATCTAGCTTAGCTGCTAAATCAATAAATCGTTTGGCTTCATCTAATTGTGCTTTTCTTTTACTTAAATCGGCATGATGTAATTCTGCGGAAGAACCTAAATCCACAATTTTTAGCTTGTTATCAGCAACCTTCTTTTTTGTTGTCGCAATATTTAAAGCAGAAAATTCTGGACATTTTGTTAAATCCAATTGTCGCTGAACTCCTCGGATTTCAATCCCATCATAAGCATTTTCCACTGCATATTTCAGGATGGTATCAAACGACCAATTCGGACAACCCAATGTTGAAAATGACAATAAAGGTTTTACTTTCTTGAAATCCAAAGAAGTTTCAAGCATCGCCAAACTGGCAAAAGCTAAAGTATTTTTAAGAAAAGTACGACGAGAGTTTGGAGTCATTTTTTTGGAGCTATGAGCATTGAGCCATGAGCGATAAGTTTTAAGTTAATAATAAGGACGAATACTCAAAGCTGACAGCTAATATCAAAGCTCGTCGCTTATAGCTCAAAGCTATAAAGCTCACAGCTTAAAAGCCTTCATTTGTTTTACAGCATAATCAACAGCCCTTGCAGTGAGTGCCATATAAGTAAGCGAAGGATTTTGCGTGGCTGTGGAAGTCATACAAGCCCCATCGGTCACAAATACATTTTTGCAAGTATGGAGCTGATTCCATTTATTCAATAAAGACGTTTTCGGATCTTTTCCCATTCTTACTCCTCCCATTTCATGATTTTCGGAACCGGGCATTCGGTGGGTTTCATGCAACTGAATATTGGTAAAACCTGCTTTGGTGTACATTTCTGAAAATTGTTCATGAAAATCTTTCATCATTTTGCGGTCATTTTCATCAAATTTTACTGAAATTCTTAACTGTGGAATACCATACTTATCTTTCAAATTTTTGTCTAATTGAACAGCACTTTCTTCTTTTGGAATGGTTTCGCCCATCATGTGTGAGCCAACTTGCCATAATCCCAATTCGTTACTCAATAATTTACTTTTCAGATTTTCGCCCATTTCATCAAAAGATTGAACAGAATTTCTTGAAGCTGAAAAACCCGCCGCATAACCTCTTAAAAAATCTGTTTCTTGTTTAAAAACATTTCTAAATCTTGGAACATAGCTTGCATTCGGTCTTCTTCCGTCTGTCGTTGAATCTAGCAAACCATCAAATTCTGCTGAAATTCTTCCTTGATAAGTATGAAAAGCGATGTATTTGCCCAGTAAACCATTATCATTTCCTAATCCATTGGGGAAACGATTTGACATAGAATTCAATAAAATCAGGTTTGAATTAATAGCAGAAGCATTCAAGAAAATAATCTTTGCATAAAATTCCGTCATTTCACCACTAATGGCATCAATTACTCTTACGCCAGTCGCTTTACTTTTTTGTTCATCATAAATAATAGAATGCACCACTGAATGCGGACGTAAGGTAAGATTTCCCGTTTTTTCAGCCCAAGGAATTGTGGAAGAATTACTGCTAAAGTATCCTCCGAGCGGACAACCTCTTTCGCACATGGTACGATGTTGACATTTTGTTCTTCCTTGTTTGTCGTGAATCGCTTTTGTTTCAGTAAGATGCGCCGCTCGACCAATAATTACATGGCGCCCCTTTCCATAATTTTTTGATACTTGTTGCTTGAAATGTTTCTCAACACAAGACATTTCGTGCGGAGCTAGAAATTCTCCATCTGGTAATTCGGGCAAGCCATCTTTATTACCAGTAATTCCAGCAAATTTTTCAACATAACTATACCAAGGTGCAATATCAGCGTAGCGAATTGGCCAATCTACGGCAAAACCGTCACGAGCTGGTCCTTCAAAATCTAAGTTGCTCCAACGTTGGGTTTGTCTTGCCCAAAGTAGCGACCTTCCTCCTACTTGGTATCCACGCATCCAAGTAAATGGTGCATCCTGAACATATTCTTGTTCGGCATCTTTCACTAAAAAATGTAGTGTACTTTCTCCAAAAATATAATGGCTACTTGGTATTTTATATTCATCATGAAGAGCCAAAGGTATTTTCCCGTGATGTTCAAATTCCCACGGATTCATCATCGCAGTTGGATAATCACTAATATGTTTAACGTCTCTTCCTCGTTCCAACACCAACGTTTTTAACCCTTTCTCTGTCAATTCTTTAGCTGCCCAACCTCCGCTAATCCCTGAACCAATCACGATGGCATCAAAAGTATTTTTCTTATTGCTGTCAATATTAAAGTATGTCATAAACCGAACTGAAAAATTTGTAATTTTTAAAGCTAATTATTAGGTTCAAGTAATAAAACTAAGCAATACATTTTTTATCTTTATCCTGCTAAGTAAATCTGCTTCTTTGATGCAACGTTCTGCATTAATCCCCTGTCTTACAGAATAACTACTCCCCCAATTACGCTCATAAGAATCTCGTCATCTGTTAAACGATAACTACTTGCTATTTCCTGAAAATTTATGCAATATTTTTTTCATTAAAGATTTTCACCAATCCACTGAAATGCAGAAATTTTTATTGTTTAGTATCCTTTTCGTGTCTTTGAATTTCAGCAGTTTTGCACAAACTGACTGCACAAATATTGGTTTTGAACTAGGAAGTATAAGTGGTTGGACTGTGACCACTGGCAAAATAAGTAATGGAGGTACTTCAACCATCTATGGTCCTGAAGAACCTGGCGGTATTTATCAAATAACAAGTATTGGTAACGGAAATGACCCTAAAGTAACAAATGAAAAAATTCCGATGGTTGCTCCCGGAAGTAATTTTGCTATTCGACTAGGAAATACTGATGATGCAAATTCAGGAGGTTATTATCATCGTTTAAAAACCTCTTTTTTAGTTACTCAAGATAATTCTTTATTTCAATATAAATTTGCGGTTATCCTTCAAAATGATAATTCTCACACTGACGCTCAAAAACCTAGATTCAATATCCAAATTACTGATGAAGATGGCAATCCATTGACTTGTAGCAATTTCAATATTCAATTATCAAGATCAGGAACAGCTTCAAATTTTAGTATTCAAAGCTATAACAACAGTGGAAATATTGAATATCGTAATTGGACTATTGGGTCAATTAACCTACTAAGTTATCTTGGTAAAAAAATCAATATTGAAGTAACAGCTCATGGCTGTACCGAAAGAAGACATTTTGGCTACGCCTATTTTGATGCACAATGTTTGAAATCTGAAGTAAAACCAACAGCGGCTTGTCCAGATGAAAATGGTTATATGGTATTGAGTGCTCCTCAAGGTTTTGAAAAATATACTTGGAGTAACGGCGAAACTACTTCTTCCATCAAAGTATTAGCTAAATTGGACGATAAATATTCTGTAAGAATACTTCCCCAATCAAGTTTAGATGCTTCTTGTGAATTAAAACTTGATTATACCATCAAGTATCAACATGCCTACAATAACATTAATGCAAAGATTTGTGAAGGGGAAAAATATACTTTAGGTACTAGAGAGTATCAAACCAGTGGAACATTTATTGAAAATATACAAAGAACTGATATTTGCGATAGTACAATTACCTTGAATCTTACTGTAAATCCTTTACTCACAAAAAGTCAAGACATTGCCATTTGTGCTGGAACTACCTTTAAAGTTGGCACTGAAGTTTATAATAGTACAGGTTTGTACACAACAATCATTAAAAACGTAAACCAATGCGACAGCGTTGTTACGACCAATCTGAAAGTAATTGATTTTGATGTTTCATTACAAAATCAGGATTTTAATATTGTCACTGGTGATAGCGTTTTACTCAAAGCCATTGTAACAAATACTGGAAATTATCTTTATTCATGGCTGCCTGCCACAGATTTAAGCTGTAGTTATTGTGCTGATACTTGGGCTAAACCATCATCAAGTCGGCAGTATTCTGTTTATGTCAGTAGTTTAGATGGAAAAGCTTGCGAGAAAGTAAAAGTGGCAAATATTTCTGTAAGAAGTTGTGGTTTGGTTTTTATTCCAGATGCCTTTTCGCCCAATAATGATGGCAAAAATGATACTTTTTATACTTTCGCATCAGGCTGTGTAAAGCAAATTAAAAACATGAAGGTTTTTGATAGATGGGGCGAAGTAATTTTCTGGAAAGAAAACATTGCTCCTTCGGTAGCATCCAATGGTTGGGACGGCACTTTTAATGGTTTACCAGCCGACGTTGGTATTTATGCGTATAATGTAGAAGTAGAATTGAACGATGGAACAAGCTACACTACACAAGGAAGTATAACACTGATGAGGTAACTCTTATTTACTTTCATTTTAAATCGGAAATATATTACACTAATACCCAGTAATTTTTGCCTATTTTATAAATACATTGAGTATTTTAAGGCTTTTTTCTTCCTTATAATTAGTATCAGAAGTAATTAATCCTTACTTTGTTTAACTAATTAATCACAAGCTTTGTCGTACTTATTGGGTTTTTAGCAAAAAAGACGACCATTATCCAAATTTAATACACATGAAAAAATTACTCCTTACTGGAATAATTGGGTTAAAACTGTGCACTTCATTTTCCCAAATTATTTCCGAACCTCTTCAATATCATTGCTTCAAAACAGCTGAACCTTTAAAAATTGACGGAAAACTTTCTGAGGCTTCTTGGAAAAAAGCAAAATGGACAAGCCTTTTTATTGACATTGAGGGCGACAAAAAACCTAAGCCACTACAAGCTACAAAAGCCAAAATATTATGGGATGATAAATATTTGTACATCGCTGCCGAATTGGAAGAAAAACATATTTGGGCTTATCAAAACAAAAAAGACCAGATTGTTTTTCTTGAAAACGACTTTGAAATATTTATTGACCCAGACGGGGACGCTTACAATTATTTTGAATTAGAAGTAAACGCCATCAACAATACTTTTGACTTATACCTTCCGAAACCTTACAGAGATGGTGGAAATGCCTTAATCAACTGGGATATTAAAAAACTAAAAACGGCTGTAAATGTAGAAGGAACGGTAAACAATGCTACGGATACTGACAAGCGTTGGACGGTGGAAATTGCTATTCCATTTACTTCGATCAGTTTAGACAATGATGTTTTAAAACCACAAGATTTATCTTATTGGCGTTTGAATTTCTCAAGAGTTGAATGGAATCACGATGTTAAAGCAGGAAAGTACAGCCGTCAAAAAAATGCCAATGGTGAAGGTTTTTTACCAGAATACAATTGGGTTTGGTCGCCACAAGGAAAAATCAACATGCACATGCCAGAAAATTGGGGTTATTTGGTATTCTCTGATAAAAAGGTAGGCGCAGAAGATTTCAATTTCTCTTTGCCAAACATTGAAAAAGTAAAGCAAATTGCTTGGGACATTTATCATAAACAAAAAACCTATTTTGCCCAAAATCAGCATTATGCTAAAGATTTGACACTTTTAGCACTTGATACGAACCTCCAACAAAACAAAGAACTTATTCAAAATATTGAGCTAGAAGCCACGAGCCAAACATTTTTCATCAGTATTATTGACAAAGAAGGCTTGAATAAAATTACGCTCAATCAGGATAGCCTCCTCAAGATAAGCAAAAGCAAGTCTTTATAATTGTAAAAAACTTCAACAACAGTTAACCGAAATGGAAAAACGTAGCTTTTTAAAACAAATGGGTTTAGGAGTAATGGCGGTAGGGCAAAGTAGTAATTTACTCCAAGCACGCCCTCTACTTCCTGTCCAAAATAACACTCAATTAAAAAACTGGGTTTGGATAAATCCCGACCACAAAGAAACCGAAGCAGTTTTAATCGAGCGTTATAAAAAATATAAAGCACACGGTATTACTGGGATTTTCTTTGAAGCTGATGATGAAAAACATTTTACCATCGCTAAAAAACAAGGACTGACTACACATCGTTGGATTTGGACTTTGAACAGAGGCGAAGAAAGTCTTTTAAAAGCGCATCCAGAATGGTACGCTATCAACAGAAAAGGCGAATCTTGTGCAACAAATCCTCCTTACGTAAATTATTACCGTTGGCTTTGTCCTTCTCGTCCAGAAGTACGTGATTACTTAGAAAAAGCCGTAAAAACAGAGTTAAGTAAGCCTTATGTAGATGGCATTCACTTAGATTATGTTCGTTACTGCGATGTAATTTTAGCCGTAAATCTTTGGCAAGTATATGGCATCAAGCAAAATCAAGAATTACCTGAATATGATTTTTGTTATTGCGATGTTTGTCAGGCAAAATTCAAAGAATTGAAAGGTATCGACATTAGAACCTTAGAAAATCCTGACCAAAATTTATCTTGGCGAAAATTCAGATATGATAATGTTACTCGTCTGGTAAATCATCTGGCTCAAACAGCTGCTAGTTTCAAAAAGCCTATTACAGCTGCCGTTTTTCCAACGCCAGAAGTAGCCAAAAGAATTGTACGACAAGACTGGGTAAATTGGAATTTATCGGCTATTTGCCCGATGATTTACCATAAATTTTATAAAGAAGACGTAAGTTGGATTGGCGATGCCGTAGAAGAAGGCGTAAAAGCTTTACATGGAAAATTCCCTTTATATGCAGGTTTGTACTTGCCCGATTTCGATAATAATGACGAAATTGTTCAAGGTATAAAATTAGCGCTAAAAAATGGTGCCGCTGGCATTTCATTATTTGGCAACGTCAATGATGACGTTCTGAAAGCTTTGGTAAAAGGCACTAGCAAAGCCTAGTTTCTTCCTGATTTTCAAGGAGTAATACAAATTATCTAATTTTACTCCTTGAAAAATTCAATTAGCTTTATTATTTTTTAGTCTTTTAAAAAATAATTTCTACACTTTATCCCCTTCAAAGGCAATTATCACAATACTAAGAAAAAGATTCACTTTTAAAATGATTTAAGCTTTTGTATATCGCATTCATTTTAAGTATATTGCTTTAATATATCTGATATTTTTTCAGAAAAATTTTATTCCAAAAACATTAGCTACTCGGTACAAGCAATTTTAACTTATGGTAAGCCTACTCCATGAGTATTGAATTGTCCGCTGAATTTTACACACATGGAAAATTACCTAAGGAGTAAACTTACCGAAGTTATACAAGTAGATTCCTCCGTTTTTGATTTTATACAACAATTTGCACTTGATGGTCTTTGGTTTTGGGACGCCAAGAGTACGTCATCTTGCTGGATAAATCCAAAATTGGCATCCATGCTAGGCTATAATACCTCTGAAGAAATTGAAATTTTACAAAAAAACTGGTCAGATATTTTTCAAGAAAAAGATTTAACACTCCTTGTTCCTACAAGCCAAACTAATAGTTCCCACAAAAGTATTACCGTTCGTTATTTTCATAAAGATGGCTCAACGATTTGTATGGATTGTTCAATTCTGTTAATCTATGATTCAGAACAAAAGCTTGATACAGTACTTGGTGCAAATATTTTACTTAAAGCCATTCAAAATACACCCAATAGCGTTGAAAAGTTTTACACAAGTATCGGCGAATCAACAATTAATAGCGATTTTTTATATGTGATTAAAACTAATATTTATGGAAATTACACCTACATCAACGACTATTTTTATAAGATTTTTGGCTTTACAGAAGACGAAATTCTAGGAACCAACGCTTTATTGTCGATTATTGAGGAAGACCATGTCGCTTGTCAAGAAACAGTGGCAAATTGTTTTATGAATCCTTTAAAACCCTATAAAGTAATTCTTAGAAAGAAAAACAAACAAGAGGAAATTGTTACAAATCAATGGGAATTTACAGGCTTGCCAGATAAAAATGGAAGTACTTTTGAAATACTTTGTGTGGGATATAATGTTTCGGAAAAAGTAAAAACTGAAAACGATTTATCCATTTTGGTTTCAAACATGACCGATTTACTCATCTCTGTAGATTATCATGGTATTGTAACTTTTGTATCGGGCAATGTTACTGAATTGTACTTATACGAACTTGATGAAATTGTTGGAAAGCCATACATTGATTTTGTTCACGACGAAGACATCGAAACGGCAGTTGAAGCTATTCGTAAAACCATCGCTACGGGTATTCCATTTACCAATCTTGAAATTAGAATCAAGAAGAAAGAAGGCGATTTTTATTGGACAAACATCAATTCAAGTGTTAATCCAATCAATAAGGAGACAATTCTAGTAATTAATGATATAACAGCGAAGATGACTTCGCTTCATGAACTTAAACAAGCCAAAGAATTATTACAAGAAATCAGTGAAGTTTCGAATGTGGGTGGTTGGGAATATTTCCCTGAAATTAACCATTTCTTTTGGTCGGATATAAGCAGAAAAATCTATGATTTACCATTAGAATTTGTTCCGAATATAGAAAACATTCAAAAGTTTTTAAAACCAAAAAGTAAAAAAACGTTTCAGAATGCTATCAAAAAAGCGATTCAAAAAAATATTTCTTCTGATTTAGAACTAGAAATCATTACAGCTAATCAACAAGAAATTTGGCTTAGAAGTATCATCAAAGCCGACTTCACTAACGACATCTGTACCAGAGTGTATGGTACTTTTCAAGATATTAATCAGCTAAAAAAAGCTGAGATTGCCCGAGAAAAATCTACAAAATTGTTAAAGCATTTAACCAAACAAGTACCTGGAATACTGTACCAATTCCAGCTTACAGACGATGGTCGTTATTTTTTCTCATATCTGTCACGTCAATTAGTAAATACTCCAGAAATGGATTTACTTAGCTCAGAAGAAAAGACTAAAGCCTTACTCAAGTTTATTCATCCTGATGATTATCAGATGGTTATCAATAGCATATTCAAATCATCTAAATCATTAACATTGAAAGATATAGAGTTTAGAGTTACTTTACCTTCGAAAAAAGAAAGGTGGCTTAAAGCAATTTCTACCCCTGAACGTTTGAAAGATAGTGTAATCTGGCATGGCTACATGGGCGACATTACCGACAGAAAACATGTAGAACAAGAATTAAGACGAACAAAAGATTTCCTTCAAGAAACAACCCAAGTGGCTAGAATTGGTGGTTGGGAAGCAGATATTGATGCCCAAACAGCATATTGGTCGAAGATTACCAGAGAAATTTATGAAGTAGATGAAAAATATCCTACGATAGACATAAATGACGGGATAAATTATTATAAAGAAGGACAAAGCAGAGAAACACTCACAAAAGCTTTCACTGAATGTATCCAATATGGAGTACCTTTTGATATAGAAGCACAATTGGTTACCGCTAAAAACAGGGAAATTTGGGTACGAGTAATCGGTAAAGCAGATTTCAGTATTTCAAATAGAAAAAGAGTTTATGGTACTCTTCAGGATATTACTGATACTAAACTAGCTGAATTTCAACTCACTAGAACAAAAGATTTACTTGAAGAAACTAACAGAGTTGCTCGTATTGGTGGCTGGTCGGTAGATATTCCAAGCTATAATGTTTACTGGTCAAACATGATAAAGGAAATCGTACAAGTTCCACTTGATATTGAGCCAAGTATAGCAATTGGTTTATCCTTGTACAAAGAAGGCTATAGCAGAAATCTCATTACAGAATCGCTCAATAATTGTATAAAAGATGGAACACCATTCGAAGTTGAGTTACAAGTAGTCAATAATAATAATGAGGACATTTGGGTAAAAGTCATTGGAAAAGCTGAGCAAGAAGAAGGTGTAACAAAAAGAGTCTATGGTATTTTCCAAGACATCAATCAAGCAAAAATTGCTGAGGAAAATGCTAAAAATCTTCATCAACTTGAAATATTATTGACAAAGGAAAAACAATTGAACCTACTTAAATCAAGATTCATTTCCTTGACTTCTCATGAATTCAGAACTCCCTTAGCGGGCATTTTAGGAAGTGCCGAACTTTTGGATTTATACGCTAAAAAGATTGAAAATGAACGAGTAAAAAACAAAATACAAGAACATATTAGCCATATTACTTCGCAAGTGGATAGGCTAACAGGCATCGTTGCAGATGTACTTACTTTGGAAAAAACTGCTGAAGGAAAAATAGTTGTGAAGCTTAAAGCTGTGCCAATTAAAGCATTTTTACAAAAAGTCACCAATGAACTATATATCAACCTTCGTGATAATAGACAGTTAAAATTGGTTTTACCAGAAGATGAAAAAGAAGTTTTCACAGACGAATCACTCCTTGTTCATATTCTAAACAATCTCATTAGCAATGCCTTCAAGTACTCAAGAGGCAACAAACTAAGCCCAGAAATTCAACTATTTTACTTTGAAGACCATTTTACTATCGTCGTAAAAGATTATGGTTTGGGGATTCCGATGAAAGACCAAGAACATTTGTTTGAAACTTTTTTTAGAGCAGACAATGTAGTAAGTACAGAAGGTACAGGCTTAGGATTAAGCATTGCTAAAGAATTTACAGAGAAACTTGGTGGACAGATAAGTTTTGAAAGTAAAGAAGGCAAAGGGAGTTCGTTCACATTAAAGTTACCTTATTGAAATTACAGGCTGATTCTTTGATAAATACCAAAATTATCGTATATTAAATTACCTTTTTCTAAAAATGATTCTTACTGTATTTAAAGACAATTATTGTGCATAAATTCCACTATGAAAACTAAAATACTATTTGTTGAAGACGACGTTGTTTTGAGGAACAATTACGTTGAAATTTTAGAATTATTTGATTTCACCGTCATCCCAGCAGAAGACGGCGTTGAAGCAATGGAAATTCTTCAACATCATGATATTGATGTAATCGTGTCTGATATACGAATGCCCCGTATGAACGGACTAGTTTTTCTAAAAAATGTTCGGGCAGATGCTAAGTTGGTCAATACTCCATTCATTTTACTTTCTGCTCATGCCGAAAATGCCGATTATGAAAATGGTATTAAAAGTGGCGCTAACGAGTACCTCACCAAACCCATAAGAGGGAAAGACCTTGTCAATGCTATTCAAAACGTAATAGCTGAAGTATAATAGTATATTTATTTAGGGTTAAAAATCTATGCTATCATTCTATTCAAAATGATAAAATATCCACGAATAACCAATGGAATATAGTCAAAATCCTTCAAATGAAATCCTTCGTTTAGCGGCCTTGAAGGAATTGAATATACTGGATACTCCTGCCGAACAAGACTTTGAAGGCATTGTTACATTAGCTGTTCAAATTAGCGGTGCTTCTATAGCTATGATTAGCCTCATGGATTCAACCAGACAATGGTTCAAATCTAAAATTGGAACAGATTTATGTGAAATCTCAAGAAAAGATTCTTTCTGTGAATATATGATTCAAAACGAATCTTTTCTAATCGTTGAAGATACTACCCTAGATGAGCGTTTTAAAAATAATCCATTCGTAGTTGGTCCGCCTTATGTTCGTTTCTATCTGGGTGTTCCTATCAAAAACCAACAAGGTTATATTTTGGGCTCTATTTGTATTTTACATACCTCAATTTTAACCTTAAATCAGCAACAAATTAAAAGCTTAGAGATACTCGCTCGACAAGCAGAATCGCTTTTTAATAAAAAATCCGATTTAATTTATTCTGAAAAAATCCTTTCAACTTATGTCAATAATACTTTAGACTCTATTATTTTATTAGATACAGAAAAGAGAATTATTGATGCGAATAAAGTATTTCAAGAAAGAGTTCGAAAGCTACTCAACAAAGCATATCATAAAGGAGAAAGTATTTTTGCATACTCGCATCCATCAACACATTCTCTTACTGAAACATATTTTGCCAAAGCAATGCTTGGCGAAGAAGTAAGTACCGAACTACTTATTCCTTTCGCAAATGTTCAAAATTGGTATAAAGTATTATTTATTCCCTCGAAAAACGCATTCGATGAGATAGTTGGAGTAGTAATTACTTTAACCAATATCAACGAACAAAAAAAATATGAAAAACAATTACAATCGCTGAATGAGGAGCTTAACTTTCATTATACCAATTCGCCTTTGGCGGTGATAAAATGGGATAGTGATTTAATCATAAAAAGTTGGTCGGGGCAAGCCGAAGTAATTTTTGGTTGGAAAGCCTCTGAGATTGTAGAAAAATCTTTTTATGAAGTCAACTTGATTCCTGAAAGTGATTTTGACCGTGTGAAGCTTTACGCCGAACAGATGCTCAGTGGAACAGTTAGTAGATTAACCTCTAAAAATAAAAACATTACAAAATCAGGTGAAACCATTTATTGTAATTGGCATAATTCAATTTTGATGGACGAAAATGGAAAGGTAATTTCTATTTTATCCTTGGTTGAAAACGTTACTGATGTCATCAATATCACCAAAGCCTTAGAAATAAAAACCAATAACTACGAAGCCCTTATTAACAGTACAAATGATATAATTTGGAGTATTGATACAAATTATCGGCTAATGACAGCCAATAATACTTTTCTGCAAACTTCAATTACTTATCTTGATGAAAAATATCAGATAGGAGATTCGGTGTTTAAGCCAAAAATGCCTGAGTTAATGAGGAGTTTCTGGAAAGAAATTTATGATAGAGTTTTCCTTGGCGAAAGCTTTGTCACAAACTTTTTGGTTCCTGATAAGAAAATTGATATACCAGACATCCATTTTGAAATAAATGCCAATCCTATTTTCAAGAATAATGTTATTGTTGGCGCTGCTTTATCTTTAAGCGATGTTTCTGAAAAAAAATTAGCCGAACAAAAACTTTCGGAATCGGAAGCGAATCTTCAAGCTATTTTTGAAACAACCGACACTGGTTATATTCTCATCAATAAAAGTTTAGAAGTATTATCCTTCAATAAAATTGCGAATGATATTTCTTATCAGAACTTTTTTAACGCTGATAAAGTACCCACAAATGGTACGCCAATCTTAGATTATTTCCCTGCCGAACGAAGACCCATCTTGCAAAAAATGATGATAGAAGTATTGAATGGCAAAAGGATAGAATATGAAATTTCTTTTCCTCAACCCAACAATACTACCAATTGGTATTTTGTAAGATTATATCCTATTCTGAACAAAAAAAATCAGAATTATGGTTTGATAATGGCTTTATCAGATATTACTGAACGTAAATTGGCCAATGAACAACTAAAACAAAGTGAAATGATGTTTAGCGATTTAGCTAAAAATTCTCCTGGAATTGTTTTTCAATTTTGCGTTGAAGCCGACGGTTCTTCATATTTCTCTTACATTAGTGATAAAGGTAAAAATGCTTTTGGTTTTCCGGTAAATGACAAAAATTGGCAGCAAAATGGCAAAATCAACAAAAGAGAAAGAAATGCTTTTTTAGAATCTATCAATCAAGCAGTTATGCACAAAAAAGATTGGAACTATGAAGGTGAAGTAGAAACTAAAGATGGGCGAAGAAAGTGGTTTCAAGGCTTAGCGAGTCCTACTATTAAAGGGGATAAAATCATTTACAATGGTATTTCTCTGGATATTACTGAAAGAAAAATTGCCGAAGAAGACCGCAAAAATTTGAGGAAACTAGAAATCTCATTAGCAAAGGAAAAAGAAATCAACAATTTGAAATCAAGATTTATTTCGTTGACTTCGCATGAATTCAGAACTCCAATTACGGCTATTGTAACCAGTTCAGATTTGCTAGATTTTTACTCAAAACAAATTGACAATCAAGAATTGAAACTCAAAATTAAAGACTATATCAATAAAATTTTGTTTCAAACCAACAGGCTAGACGCTATGTTGAAGGATATTTTGATGATTGAAAAAACAGCTGATGGAAAAATATTTGTAAAACCTCAACCGATTAATCTCCATAAATTCTTGCACGACCTCAACGAACAATATTATGTTGACAGAAAAGATAAAAGAAAGTTAAAGCTATTACTGCCTGAAAAAATCAGAGAAATCATGACAGACCCTTCGTTACTAAGCCACGTGGTTAGTAATTTAGTCAATAATGCTTTCAAATATTCTCCTGAAGCTCAAGACCCTGAATTAAGTGTTGAATATCATAGTGATTTTTACAGTATTAAAGTCACAGATTATGGCATTGGTATTCCTCTGGAAGAACAAGAACATTTATTTGAAACGTTTTTTAGAGCAAACAATGTACTAAATATTGAGGGAACGGGACTTGGACTAACAATCACCAAAGAATTTACTCAAAAACTAGGTGGCAATTTGAGTTTTTTCAGTAAGCCATTAGAGGGAAGTTCTTTTACAATCAGCTTTCCTTATAATTCATAAATTATTTCAACTCAAAGATGCAGGGACTTTTAGAACTACTTCAAAAGTATTGTTATAAGTATTTACTTCTAAACTTCCTTTTTGTCTTTCAACCCACTCTTTTATAATATACAAACCCAAACCAGAACCATTCATATCTTTAGAATAATGCGCCTGATAAAATGGTTTTATCATACTGGTACTCATTGTATAAGTACCTTTATAATGATTTTTAATCGTCAGAACTACCATTTCATTTTCGAAGTAATTATCTGAAGTAATTTCAAATTTAGGATCTGAATATTGAATTACATTTTGTAACAATTCGGTAATCATTTGTTCAAGCGAATCACGATTGAAATCAAATAAGTAAAACGCATCACCTTGAATATTGAAATCAAATTGGCTGGTTGTACTGTTTTTCAAAAAACTAAAACTACTATTCTGTAGCTCAACAACATTTATTTTAGATTTACTCGTACTTCCCCAAGGATTTATCCCATTAACTAATTGATTGTGCCACAATAACTTACGAGTAACCCGTAGCATTCTTTGTCCAGAAATCTGAATTGCTTTTACGATACTACCAGCATCAGTCAAATCATTTTGACTAATCATTTCTTCGAGCAGCGTTCCGAAATTGATAATACCATTCAGAGGAGTGAGATATTCATGTGTAGAGATTTGATAAAAAACATCAATTGCATTTTTCCTAGTTTCAATTTCGGCATTTACTTTTTTAACAGAACTGATTTCTATTCTGGCTTGAATCGTTTCAATTAAATCTTTAGAACTATATGGTTTTGTTAAAAAATCGTCAGCACCTAAGTTCATACCTTTTCTCTTATCCGTCAAATCGGCTAAACCCGAAAGAAAAATAAAAGGTAGATTGATAAAACCTTTTTCCTGCCTGATAATCCTAAGTACATCAAAACCGTCCATAGAATCTAGCATTATATCACAAACAACTAAGTCTGGCTTAATTTCCTCTATCAATAAAATACCATCTTTAGTGCTATTTGCTACAAAACATTCATAGCCATTTAAAGTTAGTATTAAACTGGTATTTTCTGCAAGAAGTAAATCATCTTCAATGAGTACTATCCTAGACATATTTTTATATTGTTTTATCAGTAGATTATTTAATACTTTTCTTAACTCAGGCAAGGGTTTTACTTAATATAGGAAATATTAATTCTTATGGAAACGACAATTCAAATTTGCTTATTAAAAATAAGCAAATTATCTCCATTTATATCTTTTAATACTCCTTTTTTTAATAATTTATATTCAAACCAAAGATAGATAAGTATCATTCATTCAATACTTTACCTTTTATAAGATATTGAACGTGTTTGAAAAACACAATTTAATACAAAATAATGTTTTAAAAGTTAAATTTACATATTAATCTCTAAATAATCACTAGGGTTAAAAATGAAAAATCCCTTCCGCAATTGCTACGTGAAGGGATTTGTTTATTTTTTGGAAGATTTAGGGAATCAAACTACAGCTTTAAAATATTCATTTGCCTCTAAAATCGCCTCATGGAGTATTTCTTTTCCAACCGGTTTTGGAAGATATTTTAAAATCTCAGCATGTGGTGCGTTCTTTCTAAAAATGGTGTAATCAGACGCTGAAACCACGATTACTAATATTTTTTTATCTTTAAATTCTAAGTAATGATTAGCCAAATACTCTAAAAACTCATAGCCATCCATTACAGGCATATTCAAATCCAGCAAGACTACAATTTTATCATGAGTTGTTTCTTTAAGAAACTCAACAGCTTCTTGACCATCAGTAGCTTCAGCAAATGGAATTTCATAAGTCTGTAAGTACTTTCGCATCAGAAAACGATTGAGGTGCTCATCGTCAACAATTAAAGTTATGGCGTTGGTAAACATATTTTTTATGTGTTAGTTCGCTATCGAATCTTAGTTTTGATTAATGATATACTATAAAAACTTAATAAAATTTAGGCTGTTTTCTTAAAATACCTTCATGTTATAAAGTTAAGGACTTTTAGATAAACAGAATTAGGACTTTTGAAAGTAGGAAAACTAACAATAATCATGTTAATCTTTTTGTATTCTGAACGAATAACTTTTTTTTCATCGTTTTCAAAAATCATTTCCTACAAAACAATCCACAATCATCATTCCATTTTTTTAAAAATCAGAAAATTTGTTATATCTATCTAAAAATAAACCCATTTAAGCTGATTTTCAATAATTATTAAAAAAAATACCCATTTTATATAAAGCAAAAATAACATTTGTTAATTCAAAAGCTACACATCATTGATAATTCTTTCTGATTATTTCATCATTTTAATGATGAAAATTTCTAAAGCCAAGAAAAGTAAAGCCGCAATGATAAAATATTTCCAAAGTGCTACCCCAAAATTCTGTTCTTTAAAAGTACTTACAAAATCAGCATCATCTACTTTATCAAAAACTTGAATATTTTTCTTAGCTCCCAAAAGATTTTTCAATTCAGACACACTATAAAAATCCATCATAGATTCCTTATGGTCATGATTAAATGCCAATACTTTCTGTACTTTCCCATCTAAAATCAGTTCATAATATCCCGATTCCAACAATTGGTTTTCATTTAATTGATTCGCTTTGGGTAATTCAATCGTTAACAGATTTCCTACTAAATGCTGTACGGGAATAAATTCCATTTTGTTGCGTCTTAAAGTAAAAATTGGTTGGCGGGCATTCACTTCAGTTTTTACTTCATCCAAAACAACAGAAATTGTATTTGATTCAAAAGAAAAAGCTGTTTGCTCCTGCGCTACGCTTTGTGCCGCAATTTTATACATGATGGGTACAAACAGAGCATTTCTAGCAAATTCGCCAAATTGAACATCCAAAGGTGAGCCTAACAAATATACTCGTCCACCAGCCACTTCTGAAACTGTTAAAAAAGGTTGATTATTCCTGAAATTCAATAATTTTTCACCCACAGCTTGCCAAGTAATTAGGGCATTTTGATTGGGCATTTGTATCATTTCCTTTTGTGTAGAATTATCAAAAATATCTACAAAAAATGACGAAGATTTCACAGGTTCAGCCAGTGGCGTTACTTCAGAAGTAATTGATTTTTTTTCCTGAATATTTCTTATGTTAAATGCACTAAGGAAATCATTGTAGCTTTTTAAATCGGGCGATTGATTCGGAATGAGCATCAAACTTCCTCCAGATTTCACAAAATCATCTAAAGCCAATTTCATCGAACCTTCAATAATTGATAGTCCTTCTAAAATAATAAAATCTACTGTTTTAAAAAGTCCAACATCAACGTTTGAAGCCACATAATTCTTGTAAGTAAAAACACTATCGTTAGCAAAAACCGCAGGTAAATATTTTCCAGCAGCATTTTGTCCTGACAAATGCAACACTTTAATTTTCGGTGCTACATTCAACACAAAAAAATAATCGTTGTCAAAAGTAATGGGTGTATCATCAAACGAAATGTTTGCTTTTTTAAAGCCTTTTCCTTGAATATTAAAAGAGAAAATACCCACCGTTGAAGATTTAGCAGGAATAGTAGCAATCGTTGACGAAACCTGAACACCATCAATCAGCAATTTTACGGGCAAATTTTCAACTGCCGTTTCACCAGTGTTAAATAATTTTACAGACAATTGATTCACCTGCATTTCACGCACAAAAGGTGTATTCAACCAAACAGAATCTACAAAAATATTTTGAATCGCTTTCGATTGAACTGGCACTAGAAAAAGCCTATCAGTTGAATCTAAACTAAGTTTTGATAAATTCCCTACGGTAGATTTCTGAAAATCCGAAAACCATATATATTGGTTTCCACCTTGTGAATTATGTTTAGATGCTAGATTTTTCTGGCGATTCAATACTTGTTCTAAAGTACGTGGACTATGCGTAAACTTGATAGAAGTAGTGCGCTCTTTGATTTGCTGAGTATTCCCAACAGCATGTTCATCAGCTGAAAAATCATTGGTAATCAATTGTAATTGAGAACCTTGTGGGAAAGAAAGCAGGAGCTCTTCTACTTTGTTGATGGCTTTATCTAAATATGATTTTTTATCCAATTCGTTTTGCATCGATAATGAATTATCAATGTATAAACTACTTATTCCTCCTACTTTTATGCCTACTCCAGTTTTAGATGGGAAAAATGGCTGTGCAAAAGCAAGTACTAAAGCGATGATAAAAGCCATCCTTGCAGCCATAATCAATAAATGCTTTAGCCTACGAAATGAAGACGTTGTAGTATTAACAGCCCGCAGAAAAGCCACATTGGTAAAATATACTTTTTTGGTTCTTCTAAAATTAAAAAGGTGAATAATCAAGGGAATCGCAGCGGCTAAAAGTCCCCAAAGGAAAAATGGATATAGAAATTGCATGAAATATCTCTTCGTTTTTGTTCAAGTACAGTTAAAATCATCAATACTTGAAATTTCATTAATGTATAAAACTACAAAAAAAAGCCATCATTGATTAAATCAACGATGGCTAATTCAAGATTTGTATAATAATCTGCTTTTGAAAAATAGAAAATCAAAAGTTTGTTTAAATTCTAACGAGTAATTTCAAGAATTTCAAATTCTAATTTACCAGCAGGCGCTTGAATTTCAGCAATATCTCCAACTGATTTTCCAAATAATCCTTTTCCAAATGGCGATGAGTTAGAGATTTTACCAGCTTTCAAATCTGCTTCTTCTTCCGACACGATGGTATAAACAACTTCCATCCCATTTTTCTTATTTTTGATTTTTACTTTTGATAAAATCGAAACTTTAGACGTATCAATATTGATTTCGTTCAAAACACGAGCATTGGCAACGATTTCTTCCATTTTAGAAATCTTCAATTCCAATAAACCTTGTGCGTCTTTTGCGGCATCGTATTCAGCATTTTCACTTAAATCTCCTTTATCACGAGCCTCCGCAATTTGCTTTGCCATATCCGAACGTCCTTGCAATTTTAAATATTGCAATTCAGCTTTTAATTCCTCTAATTTCTCCGCAGTATAATACTGTACTTTTCCCATTGTCTTTATTTTTTACAAAAATGATGAAGCAAATTGTTTAAAATCATAGTCAAAACTACTATAAGATTATATTACCACAATTTACATTCAGCACTTCTTTGAGTTGATACAAAAAAAATTACTGACATCGCTGCCAGCAAGTGAAATTCCTATTCTAAAAATATTTACCCAAACTCTTTACAAACAAAAAGAACGGCTTTCGACCGTTCTACAAGATTTTTTATGACCTTTGCAGAAATTTCGAAGCTAATGAATGATGCTTGTTTGAGTCTTTCGTTGCATATTTTACTGAATTGAGTTAGCAAAGATAGTAAAACAGATTTCGAATTCAAAGAGAAATTTCAAATTGTGTTTTTTTTAGAAAATTTATATTGAATTCACGATACTGGCAGTTAGAAGATTTAACCAACAAGCACCAACAAATCTTAATTTATCCATTTTCTTTGTTGAGAAAAAATTAGAAAAACCAAAATCAGCCATCTCAATCTAGTGTTTACGCTGATAAAACAAATATTAATCTTATGAAAATAATCTTTATGGGTACTCCCGACTTTGCCGTTGAGAGTTTAAGAATTTTAGTAGAAAATAACTGTAATGTTGTAGCAGTAATTACTGCACCAGATAAACCGATTGGTCGTGGTTTAAAGATTGGAATGTCGGCAGTAAAAGAGTATGTTTTAGCCAATGCGCCTCAGGTTCCTATTTTACAGCCAGAAAAACTAAAGAATCCTGAATTCTTAGAAGAACTAAAAAGTTATGAAGCCGACCTACAAATTGTTGTTGCTTTCAGAATGCTTCCAGAAGCCGTTTGGACAATGCCAAGATTAGGTACTTTTAATCTACACGGTTCACTTTTGCCACAATACCGTGGTGCAGCTCCTATCAACTGGGCAATTATCAATGGCGAAAAAGAAACAGGTGTAACTACTTTTTTCTTAAAACATGAAATAGATACGGGCTCAATTATTTTTCAAGAACATGAGCCAATTTCAGAAACTGACAATGTGGGAGATGTGTATGTTCGTTTGATGCACATTGGTGCAAAATTGGTTTTAAAAACCGTGAGAGCAATCGAAGCTGGCGATTATCCGCAAGAGCCACAAGTAGAATCTGATGAGATAAAACACGCTCCGAAGATTTTCAAAGAAACTTGTGAAATTAATTGGACTAAATCTAACAAATTAGTTTACGATTTCATCCGTGGACTTTCTCCATATCCTGCCGCTTGGACTACTTTAAACGGAAAAGTTTGTAAAATCTATCGTACAGCTAAAATAACAGATGAAAACGTTCAATTTGAAGAAGCTTTTAAAAGTGATGGCAAAAAATACTTATACTTCAAATGTTCAGATGGCTATTTAGCCATTGAAGAATTACAATTAGAAGGCAAAAAGCGCATGGGAATTGAGGAGTTTTTGAGAGGGTATAGATTGTAGTTTTGGACTTTTAGGATAAAGACTTATAGATTTTGGTTCTCTATTATCACCTCCTAAATTTGACAAACAATTTACTTTTAATATTGTCAAATTTTAGGAGGTGAAATTTACATCAAGGATTCTCCAATTTATACCACTGTATAGTCTTCAATAATTCACGTCTGTTTAGAATTTTTTGAGAAGCCATTTTAGGTGAATAATACTTTTCTAAATAGTCTAATACTACTTTTTCAGATTGGCCTAAATCCCATAATTTATGGTTTTTCTGCATCCACCTGATTTTATCCTTCCAGCCTTCACGAGTAAAACGATGTTGCTGAATCAACTGTGTATTATGGCATGCTGTACATTGTGCCTTTATCATCATCAAATTGGTATCGTTGATTAATCCCGTTTCTGAATCAATCGTCAACGAATCAGATAGATATGAGTTTTGAGTTTTGAGTGCTGATTGCGGAGTTGAATACTTGGCTTGCTTGAAAGCAAAAAAAGTAATCAATATCGTTCCGACAAATAAATATATGTTGATAACTTTCATCTCATTGTTGGTTTATACGACTTTCACCGCAATTCTGTGACAAGCATTATTCAAATATCCGCCTGGATTCCACTGTGGGATAACCATTGGTTGCGTAATTCCTTTACTATCAGTTGCTCTTACCCATACTTCAAAATAGCCTTTTTGTGAAAAATCCAAGGCTAAAGACCAATGTTGCCAAGCCAAACGATTTTTTGGAGCTTCCAAATTACATTTCTTCCAAGTAACACCATAATCAATCGAAAGCGATACTTCATTGATTGTTAAATCGCCTGCCCAAGCGTGTCCACGCAATGTAAGCGTTTTTCCAGCATCAATTACTGCTCCCGTTTTAGGATAAGTAATCAAAGATTTCACTGGCATCGCTCCAATAATTTTGAAATTTTCGGGTGTTTCAGCTAATTTTTCTCCCGGTTCAATTGGATGAATCGGTACTCTATAACTATGTCCACTCATTTTTTCGCCATCATGCTCTTTGTTTCTGACTACAATTTTATCTAACCATTTTCCAGAAACAGATGCAGGCCAACCACCAATCACCAAACGAAGAGGAAAACCATGCTCCAAAGGAATATCTTTGCCATTCACAGCCCAAGCGATGAGCGTTTCGTCTTCCAAGGCTTTTTTAATAGGTACTCCTCTTGAAATTACCGACTTATTTGGTGTTCTACTCAAGTGAATATCTTGTCCGTAATAGCCAATATAAACGGCATCATCTTTCAAACCGACATCCGCCAAAATATCTTTGAGCCTAACGCCCGTCCACTCTGCACAACTTACTGCTCCTTGCTCCCATTGGTTTCCAGAAGTCTGTGGAAAATAACCCGAACGTCCATTTCCTCCACATTCTAAAGTAAGTTGATAAGTATAATGTTTGAATTTCTCCTTTAACTCTTTGAGTTTGTATGTCTTTGTCGTTTTAACAGATTCACCACCGATGGTTAAAGTCCAAGTATTAATATCGATATTGCCTTCTGGAATCAAGCCGTTATTACGAATAAACATTTTTTCCACAGGCGTTACTTTGTCGTCTAATAAATGTGGAGGTGTTTCTACGTTCCAAGGTTTATCAGAAAGAATGATTAATTCTTTGTTTTTCCAGTCGGGCAAAACACCTTCAGCTGGCGTTAAAATTTGAGGCGTTTTTTGGGCAAAAGGAACGTTGGGAATAATTAACCCCAACAAGGTAGAGTAAGTACTTTTCTTTAAAAAGTCTCGTCTGTCTTGAATCATTTTTTTCATTGTTAATTTGTCTTACAATAATGCACTAAAGTTTAAATCGACATTTTTAGCAAATCAGGTGGTTTGATTCTTCACTACAAAGTTGACTTATTTTAACATATTTAAAGCAATTTATTCAGTAAAAATAGTATTTCTATCCGCTTTTAGGATTTTATGCACTCAAAATAGAAACAACATTTAATATGAAAATATACAAAACTAAACAAGGAATTATCGTAGAATCGGCTGGTAAATTTTATTTATCTGCTGAAAGCAATTGGGATATTTATGTAAATCGTGATGATTTATATGAACAAGTAAGCAAGGAAATTGCGACACTAACAGCCATTGAATGGGCTGGAAATGACATTCTTGCGCCAATCAGTCAACAAGAAATTTGGGCATCTGGCGTAACTTATATGCGTAGCCGTGAAGCTAGAATTGAAGAATCTAAAGATGCTGGTGGTGGCGATTTTTATGCTCGTGTATATGATGCAGAACGCCCAGAGATTTTCTTTAAATCGTCCGCAAGTCGTTGTGTAGGAACAAACGATTTTGTCCGTATTCGTAAAGATTCAGCTTGGAATATTCCTGAACCAGAATTGACACTTTTTGCTACTTCAAGTGGAAAAATTGTAGGTTATACCGCAGGGAACGATATGAGTTCAAGAGACATTGAAGGCGAAAACCCTTTGTATTTACCTCAAGCAAAAAGTTATGACAAAGCTGCTGCGATTGGACCATGTTTGTATGTAACGGATGGAGAAATCAGTCCTGATACTTTAATTTCGCTAGAGATTTTAAGAGATAATGTTTCACAATTTCAGGGAAGTATTGCCATCAATCGCATGAAACGTAAGCATAATGAATTGATTTCATTCTTGTTCAGAGAGATGTCTTTCCCTCACGGAGCGTATTTAATGACAGGAACGGGCGTTGTACCCCCAAATGAGTTTACTTTAGCTGTCGGCGACGTCGTGAATATTTCTATTGAAGGAATTGGAACACTTACTAATACAGTAGAGCAAAAAGCATAAAATTTAATTTACTTGGTAGATTCTGACTGAATCTATCAAGTAAATTATTATTACAAAAACATTTCCTGCAAAGCCTTCCAAAGGGCTTTTTTCTTTTCTACATCATTTTGCAATTCACTCAAAGCATCTGAAAATAAAAAGCGAATGTTTTTTATTTCTTTAGTTTGATATGGATTGAGTGGAATTTCAAGCTTTATTTTCTGTAAAGCCACCCCAAAAGTGATAAAATGACTGATTAGATTCTGAGAAAAAGCCGTTCTAGCATTCATCTGGCTCAAATCAGCCAAGCGAGCTAAATCTACTTGATTAAGATTTAATTTCACGGCTGTGAGGATTTTCCCCAATAAAGCTTGGTCCGCATCGCTACAATCATCCACCAAAATAACCACTCTATGGTTTGGCACAAAATGTAAAGGCTCTTGTACTTTCTCAACCTTTATTGTTGCTACAACTTGTTCAGCAATCGGTGCTACAATCTGTTTTTTTTCAACGGATACTTCTTCATTTAGCACCTTTTTTTCAGGAATTACATACAACTGTTCTCCTGCAAAAAGTTGTTGAAAAAGTATGGTATTATTCTCAGGCATTATCTCCTACAATTAACATTTTAACAAAAACTTCCCTACAAATTTCAAGCAATCTTCTGGTTCTTCAACCATTCCCATGTGTCCTACTTCATCAAGAATTGAAGAAGAGAAAAACTTAGGAATCATAATTTGTGCTTTGGCATCTGCTGGATTTACACTTTTATCTTTTTCTCCGATAATAAACATTACTGGACAACGCAAAGATTTTAATACATGCTTACGGTCTGGACGGTCACGCATGGCTTCCATACCTGTAATCAATGCTTCGACAGGCAAAGTTGAAGAAGCTTCAATATGCTTTTGAATAATTTCAGGATACTTTTTAGCAAAAGCTTCCGCATATAAATTAGGCGTTGATACTTTGATAAAAGCTTCAGCTCCATGCGTTTTCAAAAACTCTACATTCTTATCTCTAGCGGCCTTTTTTTCATCCGAATCTGCAAAAGCAGTTGAATGAAAAAGTCCTAAGCCCAATACTTTCTCTGGATATTTTTCAGCAAAAGCTAAAGCGATATAACCACCCATCGAATGCCCAATGATAACACATTTTTCAAATCCTTTTGAAGTAACTTCTTTTTCAACAAAATCGGCATAATCTTCAATGGATTTCAAATTACTCAGTCGTGCATATTCTGGAACAATCATGTAAAAATCCTTCTGTAAAAAAGGTACATAACCACTCCAAATGGTAGCATCTTCACCAAAACCATGTAATAATACAACTGCTTTTTTCATAATATTCATTCACGAACGCTAACCAAAAGGTTTCATTCGTTTTATTTTAATGATTTTTCGGGATTTCTCTCCCTCTAAATTTTAGTAAGAATCCAAGTAAACACACTACCAAACTACCAAAAAACAATACACTTAACCACTGATTATAATACATAATGGCGAACATACATACGACAGACAACACAAGGGCAATCAAGGGAAAATATGGATAAAATGGTGCAATAAATGGGCGGTCGAGTGTTGGTTCTTTTTTACGTAAAGCCAATAAACTTAACATACTCATCGCATACATTACCACAGCCCCCAAACCCGACATGATGATAATTTTATCAGTTGTTCCCGTAAAAATAGCGATTGCTCCCACAAATCCTCCCGCAATCAAAGCCCAATGTGGCGTATGATATTTTCTGTTGACAATTGATAAAAATTTAGGCAAATAACTCGCACGGGCTAAAGCAAAGATTTGTCGAGAGTAACTAATGGTGTTACAATGAAACGAAGCAATCAAACCAAAGAGTCCTAAACTAGCAAATATTTTTGAAAGACTATTATTTTTCCCCAAAGCCATCGAAAGCGTTTCAGGCAAAGGATAGTCAATATTACTTAAAGTTCGCCAATCGCCAACACCTCCACTCAAAATCATTACACCCAAAGCCAAAATCACTAAAGTAATAATACTTGAAATATAAGCTTTTGGAATCGTCGTTCGTGGTTCTTTTACTTCTTCTGCTACCATTGCCACGCCTTCAATCGCAACAAAAAACCATATAGCAAAAGGTATTCCAGCAAAAACACTGTTAGCAGTAATCGTCGGAGGATTATGTGCCAGAAAATTTTCTGTTTTGTAAAAAGGAAAAATAACCGCAATAAAAATTATCAGTTCTACGACAGACAAAATCGTAACAAACAGTGAAAAACGGGCAGATTCTTTAATCCCAAAAAGATTAATCGTGATAAAAATCACATACATCCCGATAGCCGTTGGCACAACTGGAATAGCAGGATGTAAAAAATTCACATAGCTTCCCAAGGCATAAGCGATGGCTGGTGGTGCTAATAAAAAATCAACCAAAGTAGCAAAACCAGCTATGAAACCTCCTACTCTTCCAAAAGCACGATGAGCGTAATCAAAAGCACCACCCGCATGAGGAATAGAAGTAGTGAGTTCAGTATAAGAAAAAATAAAAGTAACGTACATCACCGTTACCAATAAAGTAGCGATTAAAAAACCAATTGTTCCAGATGAAGCCCATCCATAATTCCAGCCAAAATATTCACCCGAAATCACAAGTCCAACTGCAATTGCCCATAATTGAGTGGTGTTGATTACTTTTTTTAAGGTTGGTTGATACTTCTCAGTTATCGGCTGTCGGCCGTCGGTTGTTTGCATAAGTTTATAATATTAATAAGGATTAAAATATTGATGAATTGGTAATGCTATATATTATTAAACTAGATAAAATACACCCTTTAAATTAAGAAGGAAACCACTAAATATTCTTTAAAACCTATTTCTAAAAGTAAAACCTCAAAAACTATCGCTAAAAATTGAAGACCGAAAGCTGACGACTGAAAGCCATTTTACAATTGGCAATTAAACAAATATACAAAAGGCTCAGAGAATCTCTGAGCCTTTTGTATTAAATTCTAAATAGATAATGTTGCTTACTAAGCTGTTACTTTCAGAATACTTACCAGTTTGTCCACTACATAATCAATCTCTTCTACCGTATTATATTTCGAGAACGAAAATCTCACGGAAGGTCTTTCAGGTGAAACATTCAAGGCTGTTAACACATGTGAACCAATATCTGAACCACTTGTACAAGCACTTCCACCCGAAGCTGAAATTTTATTGATGTCTAAATTAAACAAAAACATATCTGCTTCTTCCGAAGGAGGAAAACTTACGTTTAGAACTGTATAAAGACTTCTTTCTAAATTAGCAGAATCTCCGTTGAATTCGATGCCATCTAATTCAGTACTTAGTCTATGAATCATTCTGGCTTTCAATGCTTCAACGTGTTTTCTATGCTCGTCCATTCCTGAATAGGCAATTTCTAATGCTTTAGCTAAACCTACGATTCCATACACATTTTCAGTACCGCCACGCATATTTCTTTCTTGTGAACCACCATGAATAAATGGCGTGATTTTACTTTTTGCATTGATATACAAAAAACCAATTCCTTTTGGTCCATGAAATTTATGTGCCGCACCTACTAAGAAATCAATTTTCAATTGTTGTAAATCATGACGATAATGTGCCATCGTTTGCACAGTATCCGAATGAAAAATTGCACCATAATCTTCACACAATTGTCCGACAACATTCAAATCTAATAAATTACCAATTTCGTTATTTCCGTGCATTAACGAAACCAATGTTTTTGGATTATCACGGAGTAATACTTCTAAATGTGTTAAATCAATGTGACCTTTATCGTCTAGTTCAACATAACTCAATTTGATTTTACCTTTTTTAGCCATGTATTCCAAAGTATGCAATACGGCATGGTGTTCTAAACGAGAAGTAATGGCATGAGTAATACCAAAGTCTTCTATAGAGCGAACGATGGCAGTATTATCAGCTTCTGTTCCACCAGAAGTAAAGAAAATTTCAGCGGGCGAAGTATTTAATAAGCCAGCGATTGATTTTCTAGCACGTTCAATCGTATTACGCACTTCACGACCATGAGTATGGATTGATGATGGATTTCCAAAACTGGATTCCATCATGGGTAACATTGCATCGATAACAGCTCTATCCATCGGAGTTGTTGCTGCATTATCTAAATAAATTCTATTCATTGAATTAACTTGGAGGTTAACGAAGTGTTTAAATGATAAACAGTAATTTAAAAGTCTATCACTTCTCTATAACAAATGGGTATTTTTAAAAACTAAAAATGTCAGACCGAAGCCTGACATTTTCAAAACATGGAATTATTCTTTTAAGTTTTATCTTGAAGCTACTACTTCTTTAATATCACTTATCAATTTCTTTGCTAAATTATCTGCCTTTGTAATAGAATCTGATTCTGAGTAAATTCTAATAATTGGCTCTGTATTTGATTTTCTGAGATGAACCCATTCTTTATCAAACTCTATTTTCACTCCATCAATATCGTTAATTGGATTCTTAGAATATTTCTTTTTAATCGCTTCTAATACTCCATCAACATCTATTTCGGGGGTCAATTCAATCTTATTTTTAGAAATATAATACTCTGGATAACCTTTTCTGAGTACAGAAATTCGTTTTCCTGCTTTTGCTAAATGTGTTAAAAACAAAGCTATTCCAACCAAAGCATCACGACCATAATGTAATTCTGGATAAATAATTCCTCCGTTTCCTTCGCCACCAATTACTGCTTTCGAAGATTTCATCAAAGTTACTACATTTACTTCACCTACTGCCGAAGCATAATATTTGCCTCCAGCTTTTTCAGTAACATCACGCAAAGCACGAGTTGAAGAAAGATTTGAAACAGAGTTCCCTTTTTTGTTTTGTAAAATATAATCGGCAACAGCCACTAAAGTATATTCTTCCCCAAATGGTGAACCATCTTCACACATGAAACAAAGTCTATCAACATCAGGATCTACAACGATTCCTAAGTCGAATTTACCTTTTTCCATTGCGTTGGTTATATCTGTTAAATTTTCAGGCAATGGCTCAGGATTATGAGCAAAATGTCCTGTTGGTTCGCAATGTAATTTTGTAATTTGTGTAACACCAAGAGCTTCTAATAACATCGGTACAGCTATTCCTCCAGAAGAGTTTACTGAATCAATGATTACTTTAAAATCTTTATTTTTAATCGCTTCAACATCAACCAATGGTAAAGCTAAAATCAAATCAATGTGCTTTTGAAGCCAAGTATTGTCTTGGGCATAAGTACCCAATTTCTTGACATCCACAAAATCAAAATCCTCATTTTCAGCAATTTGAAGCATTTCTTCTCCATCATTTCCTGAAATAAATTCGCCTGTAGCATTCAATAACTTCAATGCGTTCCACTGAATAGGATTATGACTTGCCGTTAAAATAATTCCACCTGCCGCTTTTTCAGCAGGTACAGCCATTTCAACGGTTGGTGTTGTAGAAAGTCCTAAATCAATTACACTTAAACCTAAACTTTGTAGCGTACCTGTTACTAACTTGGAAACCATGTCGCCTGAAAGACGAGCATCACGCCCCACTACAATTTTAAGTGTTTCGGGGTTTTTTCGCTTTAACCAAGTGCCAAAAGCAGCTGTAAATTTAACAACGTCTAAAGGTGTTAAGGCTTCTCCCGCTTTTCCACCTATAGTTCCTCTGATGCCCGATATTGATTTGATTAGTGTCAATTGCTTAATAAAATTTAAAGGAGATAGTTAAATTATCAAAAACTAAAGTTAATATAAAAATGCCTGTTTCTTAAAATAAACCCTAATTGTATCTATTTAATTGTACATAAATTTATCTAACGGTAATTTTTTATTTTTCTTAATGTTTTTTCTAACCCCAATATGCTCAAAAGCAAAATTCATTTTAGAAAAAACGATATTAACATAAAAGCCTTCAAACTGTAAAGTCTGAAGGCTTCTGTTAACCGACATGGATTCGAACCATGAATGACAGTACCAAAAACTGTAGTGTTACCATTACACCATCGGTCAATTTAATTCTTTTGTGTTTTGACTTGTTAATAAAAGATTTCTCGAAACATTGTTTCAAGAAATCTTTTGTTAACCGACATGGATTCGAACCATGAATGACAGTACCAAAAACTGTAGTGTTACCATTACACCATCGGTCAATCGCAATTGAATTGTGGTGCAAAATTAGTAGTATAATTTGGTTTTGTCAAGCTCTTTTTTCAAAAATTAATTATTTACATTCATTCAACTTCCTAAGTAATTGAATATTTGTTCATTAACATTTCAAAAAAAGGTTCAAATTTATCTGCAAATATTCTTTTATAATGAAACTCCGCTTGTTTCTACCGTTGGAGCAATCTTTTTTACCAAACCTTGTAATACTTTACCCGGACCACATTCTACAAAAACAGTTGCTCCGTCTTCAACCATATTTTTTACAGATTGCGTCCAACGAACAGCACCTGTCAATTGTGAAATAAGATTTGCTTTAATCGTTTCAACATCTGTTGAAGGCTGTGCATTTACATTTTGGTAAATCGGACAAGCTGGTTGTTCAAAATGAGTAGCTTCGATGGCTGCTGCTAATTCTTCACGAGCAGATTCCATCAATGGTGAGTGAAAAGCACCGCCAACTGGTAATAATAATACTCTCTTCGCTCCTGCTTCTTTCAATTTTTCGCCAGCTTTTGCCACGCCTTCGTTTGAACCTGAAATCACTACTTGACCCGGACAATTATAGTTCGCTGCTACAACTACTTCATCTGTAATAGAAGCGCAAATTTCTTCAATTACTTCATCTGACAGGTTTAAAACCGCTGCCATCGTAGAAGGATTGTTTTCACAAGCTTTTTGCATGGCTAAAGCACGTGCAGAAACTAATTTCAATCCATCTTCAAAACTCAAAGCACCAACAGAAACTAAAGCAGAGAATTCACCTAATGAATGTCCCGCAACCATTTCTGGTTTAAAATCAGCCGTTTCTTTCGCTAAAATAACAGAATGCAAGAAAATAGCTGGTTGAGTTACTTTAGTTTGTTTGAGTTCTTCATCTGTTCCTTCAAACATAATATCTGTGATACGAAAACCTAAAATTTCGTTTGCTTGCTCGAATAATGCCTTAGCTGATGCTGAATTATCATAAAGGTCTTTACCCATGCCCTTAAATTGAGAGCCTTGACCCGGGAAAACGTATGCTTTCATTTGAATAATTAAATGAATGTGAGTAAAATAAGTAAAAAGAGTATAGCGTTTCTATGACTCTAAAAGTCCGCAAAATTAACTATTCAAATCAACTATTTACTATTCGTTCATAGAAATCTTTCTTTTAAATCAGGACTTGGCATTCTACAAACCTCCGATTTTCCGAAGAGTTCATAACGATTTTTAGCAATCAAATCATAAAAAAAATCAAGGATAAAAGTAGGCAAAATACTGAATACCGATAAATACTTCAAAAAACCTGATAAATCTTTGGCAATTTCTAAAGCTGCTTCTGATTTAATGTATAAACGATTGTTTTTCAACAAAATAACCGAATCAAAATCTGAAGTATTTCTATCATACTTTTTCAGTACTTCATATCCAAAATCTGATTGCAAAGAGGCAAATTTAAAATACTTTTGAGGGTCATGGTCAATCACAAAATTGATGGAAGCATTACAAAAATTGCATACGCCATCAAATAGAATTACTTGTTGCCCTACTAAAGGCGTGTGTATATTTCCCATAAAATATTATCTTAGTAAAGCAAGTTTAATCGGAAGTCCAATAAATAACGCAAATTAAACTTTAATCATTCAGAATATGACTACAACCATCATTATTGCCATCTGTTCGCTATTATTAATTGCTTACGCATTTGACTTGACGTCTTCTCGAACAAAAATTCCTTCGGTAATATTATTACTTCTTTTAGGGTGGTTAGTAAAACAAGTTACTACTTTAGCACAAGTACAAGTGCCAAATCTTAGCCCAATCTTACCTGTTTTAGGCACTATTGGTTTAATATTAATTGTATTAGAAGGTGCTTTAGAATTAGAATTGGATAAATCAAAAATTCCAGTCATCAAAAAATCATTTATAGTAGGCTTTTTTCCAATATTAATTCTAGCATTTTTCTTAGCTGGGGTATTCCAATATTTTGGGAATACTACTTTTAAAAATAACCTCATAAATGTTATTCCACTTTGTGTTGTGAGTAGCGCAATTGCCATTCCAAGTGTGAAGAATTTGAAAGCACACGACAAAGAATTCATTATTTACGAAAGTAGTTTATCAGATATTATCGGAGTACTTTTTTTCAATTTTGTGGCTTTAAATGCTTCTATTAGCTTTAATTCTTTTATTGAATTTGGCTTAGAATTACTCGTTATTATTATCGTTTCATTTATTTCTACAGCTACTTTATCCTATTTACTGAGTAAAATAGACCATTCTATCAAATTTGGGCCTATTATTTTACTAGTAATATTGATTTACGCTATTGCAAAAGTGTTTCATTTACCAAGTTTAATTTTCATTTTACTTTTAGGACTTTTCTTGGGGAATCTCGACAAGCTCAAGCAATTCTCTTGGATTCAGCGATTAAAACCTGAACAACTAGAAACTGAAGTCAATAAATTTCATGAGTTAGTTGCTGAAGCTACTTTTTTAATTCGAGCCTTATTTTTTTTGTTATTTGGTTATTTGATTGAATCTCGTGAAATTTTAAATACAGATACTTTGAGTTGGGCTGTAGGCATTGTGTTAATGATTTATTTTATTCGAGCCATTCAATTGAAATTATCAAAACTTCAACTTAAACCTTTACTTTTTGTGGCTCCAAGAGGATTGATAACCATTTTACTTTTTTTAGCCATTGAACCTGAACAGCATATTCCACTCATGAATAAATCATTAATCATCCAAGTAATTGTATTAACAGCATTGGTCATGATGTTTGGACTGATGAATGTTAACCAAAATGAACAAAACCAACAAGAATAAATGTTAGCAGATTAATTGTTTAAATTAAGTTAATTCATAAGAAATTGAATATTAAATCCTTACGCAAAATTATGCTAACTGTTCTTATTTTTGTTGCCTTTATTGCTATTGGCATCTATATTTTTATGCAGCAAAATGTTTTTGGGAAAGATCCTTCTGGTAGTCGTTTAGAACGTATCGAAAAATCACCCAATTATAAAGACGGTTCTTTTCAAAACCTTTCTCTTACAGAAGTAATGCCCAAAGATGCGTCTTATTGGGGAATGTTTAAAGATTTTTTAAATAAACCTAAAACTGTAGAACCAGAACAAGCCATTCCTTCTATTAAAACAGATTTAAAAAATTTACAAGCTGAAAAACCAACAATTGTTTGGTTTGGACATTCTTCTTATTTGATTAAATCGAAAAACACAAGCATTTTGGTTGACCCCGTTTTTAGCGGTTCGGCTTCGCCTGTTTCATTTTTTGGAAAAGCATTCACAGGTGCTGATGCTTATGAAGTAGAAGATTTTCCGAATATCGATATGCTTGTACTTTCGCATGACCATTACGACCACCTTGATTACGTGACTATCAGTAAATTAATTCCAAAAGTAAAGAAATTCTATACAGCACTAGGCGTTGGCGCACATCTTGAACATTGGGGAGTAAAACCTGAAAATATTGTTGAATTTGATTGGTGGGAAAGTCAGAAAGTAGCCGATAATATCACAATTACTTCAACGCCAGCAAGGCATTTTTCAGGACGAGGTTTTACTCGTGGAAAAACACTTTGGTCTTCTTTTGTTTTAAATATTGATGGTTACAACATTTTTATCGGAGGAGATTCCGGTTATGATTATCATTTTAAAACCATTGGCGAAAAATTTGGACCATTTGATATTGCTTTATTAGAGAATGGACAATATGGAAAAGATTGGCCATTAATTCATACATCGCCGGAAGAAACCGCTAAAGTAGCCGAAGAACTAAAAACCAAAGTATTAATGCCTGTGCATTGGGCAAAATTTGCTTTAGGGTATCATGCTTGGAACGAACCAATCAATCGCTTAACAAAAAGTTTAGCACATTCAAACATCAAACTAACAACTCCAGTAATTGGTGAGCCAGTGGTTTTAGATAGTATTTATCCACAAAAAGTCTGGTGGAATTTTTAAAATTTTGATGTATTACAAAGCCACACATACTTTTCATTTGCTTCTTTTATATTTGTGAGTGGTCAAACGAAACGACCTTTAAAATCTAAATATTACTCAAAACTATGAAAAGAAGAGATTTCACTAAAAACATTATTGCTGGTACTGGTTTGGCAACTTTGCCTTCATTCGCAAAATCGTCAGATAAAGTAAACTTAGCAACTCCTCAACCTGTATTTAAATTAAAATATGCTCCACATTTTGGCATGTTCCAAAATTCTGCTGGAAAAGATGAAATCGACCAATTGAAGTTTATGCACGAAATGGGTTTTCGTGCTTTAGAAGATAATGGCATGATGGGCAGAAGCCCTGAATTACAAAAGAAAATAGGCGATACGATGGCTAAATTGGATATGTCTATGGGCGTTTTTGTAATTGATGGTGGAGATAACTGGAAAACTTCTTTGGCAACTGGCAAGCAAGAGTTCAAAGATGTTTTTGTGAATACTTGTAAAAAAGCGGTAGAAGTAGCCAAACGTTGTAATGCTAAATATATGACGATTGTACCCGGTTATTTCGAAAGAAACCTTCCGATTGGTGTACAAACTGCTAACGTGATTGATGCTTTTAGAAGAGGTGCTGAAATTTTTGAACCCCACGGCTTAGTGATGGTAATGGAACCGCTTTCGGATAATGCTGACTTGTTTTTACGCCATTCAGACCAATCTTATTTGATTTGTAAAGCAGTGAATAGCCCGTCATGTAAAATATTATTCGATATGTGGCACATGCAACGCAACGAAGGGCGTATGACGCAACACATGGATTGGGTTTGGGATGAAATTGCGTACTTTCAAATTGGCGATGAACCGGGTAGAAAAGAACCAACAACGGGGGAAGTAAATTATAAATTCTTATTCAAACACATTCACGAAAAAGCAAAAGCGACCAATAGAGGTGAATTTATTTTAGGAATGGAACATGGAAATTCTATCGGTGGTAAAGAAGGTGAGATGAAGTTAATTGAAGCTTATCGTGCATCTGATTTGGCTTAAATATGTCTCATTATTATTAGCGGGCGACTTAAGTCGCTCGCTAATAATAATGTTGAAGATTAAAACTTAGGATTAACAACCCTACTTTCTACCATAATCAGCAGGGTTTTCGCCCCAAAATTCAGTTTCCCATTTCAGGATTTTATTACTATATTTATTATTCTGCAACCAAAGAATTCCTCTATCTACTAACTGAAAAAGTTCTTCATTTTTAGTATTTCGTTCAAGCTTCGTTTTAACAGCTTTATTTTTCACCCAGCTAATTGCCGTTTTTGAATCTGAATAAATTGGCAAGGTAGAATTATGCTTCTGCAAAAAAGCTAAACCGTGCACTATCGCCAAAAACTCACCAATATTCACCGTTCCTTCAGGAAATGGTCCCATCGCAAAAAGTACTCTTTTAGTACTTGTTTCAACACCTTGATATTCTAATTTCCCCGGATTTCCAGCGCAAGCCGCATCTACAGAAATACTTTCTTGTAAAGGTTTTCCAACTAAAGCCGCAGATTTACTTGATTTACCAGTAGCACCGTTTTGTGTTTTCTGAACCGACTGCCAATAGTTGCCTTTGAAAGCATCGTCAGCTTCTTTTCTGCTTTCAAAAGATTTATATTGAGCTGTTTCAAAACCTTTTACTTGTTCCTCAGCTTCTGCCCAAGTTTCAAAAACGCCTGTTTTTCGTCCTTTCCAGACTACATAAAATTTTGGTTTCTTTGCCAATGTCAATAAATTCTTTAAATTCTTGCTAAAAACAATTATCCAATTCTTGATTTAATAATTTTAATAGAAATCGCTAATAAAATTACTCCAAAAACTTTTCTTAAAACATTTGCTCCTACTTGCCCCAAACGGTTTTCTATCCATTGCGAAGCTCTCAAAACAGTGTAGATAAATACTAAATTCAATAAAATTCCAACCAGAATATTGATTTCATCAAACTGAGATTTCAAGGAAAGAATCGTAGTCATCGTTCCTGCACCAGCAATTACTGGAAAAGCCAATGGTACGATAGAAGCCGCTTTTGCTCCGCCTGTTGATTCTTCTGATTTAAAAATACTTCTGCCAAGTGTCATTTCTAGCCCAATCAAGAAGATGATTAAAGCCCCAGCAATGGCAAAAGAATTAATATCAACCCCAAAAAGATTTAAAATTGATTTTCCGACATATAAAAAACCAATCATGATTCCACCTGAAACTAGCGTTGCTTGTTCAGCGTGAATATCTCCTGTTTTTCTTCGAATATCAATAATGACAGGAATTGAGCCTAAAATATCAATGACTGAAAAAAGAATGAGTGAAACCGAAATGATTTCTTTAAAATTTAATTCCATTGCTATGATTGTAAAATTTCTTTGAGTTTACTTATTTCGAACGGTTCAATGGCTGGAAAATTAGCAATCCTAAAAGTTGTATTTTTCCAAGTACCGTAGCCATTTCCCAACGTAATGCCTGCTATTTTAGTTCGCTCTTTTATAGCTTTAACTTGTAGTTCACTACCTTGTACAGCAATTACAGTATCTGACTGTATTTCAATATTTTGCACTAAACAATTTAAGCCAAACTTATCAGAACTATTAAAGAAATCATACCAATCTTTCGCTTGTCTTTTAATTTTTTCTGAAATCACAGAAATATTAGAAATATCACTTAAAACTTTTTGTAACAAGTAGATACTTAATACATTTGGGGTATAGTGTGTTTGAAATTTGGCAAAATTTTCTTGCATGAACAAAAGGCTATTATAGTATTTTCTATCATTAATTTGTTCGGCTTTTGCCAAAGCTTTTGGCGAACAAATCATGATGCCCATACCTGCAGGCAAGCCCAAACACTTCTGAACAGAAGCAAACCAAACATCTCCATTTTCCCAATCTAATTCAATTCCACCCAAAGATGAAGTAACATCAATAGCAATAATACTTTCTGAAAAAGTTTTTCTGAACGGACTAAAATCTTTGATTTGCGTACCGTTAGAAGTTTCATTTTGTGTAAGGCAAAGTACTTCTACTTCGGCGTTCAAGGCTAAATTTACGGATGGGTTTTCTGTTAATGAAAATGGAATTCTATCCGTCTGCTTTACAATTTTACTACTATAATCTGCCCATTTTTCACCAAAAGCTCCATTATAAAAATGTGTTGTTTTTTGAGAAGTAAGCGACTGAGCAATAATTTCCCAAGCCTCTGTTGCCGAAGAAACAAAGTAAATAGAATAGTCTTTGGGGATATTCAGTTTTTCATGCAAAAGTTGAATCGCACTTTTCGTGATTTCCATACATTCTGCACTCCGATGATTGATACTCAAAATGCCTTCTTCAAAAGCATTTTGCATGTATTTTGCAACCTGCGGATATACTTTTGAAGGGCCAGGATAAAAGGTTATCATTAGTTGGTATTTTTCGATGAACGAAACTTCTATTATTTCACTCATTTCTTAAAGCTAAAAGACTATAAATACGTCTGAATCGCAAAATCGTAGCCTCGCAAGCCAAATCCAATAATAATTCCGATAGAATTTTTACTGATATAACTATGATGACGGAATTCTTCACGCTTATGAACATTTGAAATATGTACTTCAACAACAGGTGTTTTCACGCCAGCAATGGCATCAGCCAATGCAATTGAAGTATGGGTAAAAGCACCAGCATTTAATACAATACCGTCGTAAGAAAAACCAATTTCATGAATTTTATCAATCAAAAAGCCTTCATGATTCGACTGAAAATATACTAAATCTACTTTATCAGAATACTTATCTTTTAATACTTCAAAATATTGCTCGAAAGTTTGGTGACCATAAATTTCTGGTTCACGTTTGCCCAATAAATTCAAATTTGGACCATTGATGATGATGATTTTTTTCTTTGACATTGTTTTTCTAAATGAAAGGTTATTCCAAATCTGTAAAGCAATGCTTCACAAATGGTTTTTGACTATCTTTGAATTAATTCTGCGAAATTAAAATCATTGTTTCCTGTTTTAATTCAAATTTTCAATAAATCCCCAGCAATAATATCTATGCTATGGCAAAGCTATCTAAAAAATTTCAAAAGCTATCTTACTTTAGAACGTTCTCTTTCTGAAAATTCGATAGAAGCTTACCTTCGTGATGTTCATAAATTATGGCAATACCTCGAAATTGCTGGCGAAAACGACATCAATCCTGAAACCATCAACGATAAGCATATTTTTAATTTCTTTACTTACATGGGCGAATTGGGCTTGGAAACTACTTCACAGGCTCGTATTTTATCAGGTTTAAAAGCTTTTTTTAAATATCTTTTATTGGAAGATGTCATCAAAACAGACCCAATGGATTTGATGGCTTCCCCAAAAATTGGCAGAAAATTACCTCCTACTCTTTCTTTTCCTGAAATAGAAAAAATATTATCTGTCATTGACCTTTCTACGCCCGAAGGAGCAAGAAATCGTGCTATTTTAGAAGTACTTTACAGTTCTGGTTTACGAGTTTCTGAATTGGTTGAGATGCAGTTAACCGAATGTTTTTTAGACATCGGTTTTATCAGAATTATCGGAAAAGGAAATAAAGTAAGGCTTGTGCCAATTGGTAGAGATGCCATTCATTATCTTGAAATTTACTTAGAAAATATTCGAAAATATCAGGTAATAAAAGAGGAAGCAGGTAATTATGTTTTTTTAAACAGAAGAGGAAACAAACTTACCAGAGTAATGATTTTCCTGATTATCAAAGACTTAGTAGCACAAGCTGGCATTCATAAAAATGTGAGCCCGCATACTTTTAGACATTCATTTGCCACACATTTAATAGAAGGCGGAGCAGATTTGCGTGCCGTTCAGGAAATGTTGGGACATGAATCAATTACAACTACCGAAATTTATACTCATTTAGACCGAGAGTATTTACAACAAACAATTGTAGATTTTCATCCAAGAAGTAAAAAACATCTTAAAGTTTGATATGATTTCGAATACGACTCAAACTATCAGGATGAATGCCTAAATAAGAAGCCAAATCTTTGATGGGGATTAATCTCAAGGCATCTGGCTGGTTTTCTAGTAAATATAAATATCGTTGTTCTGCATTTTTGGAAATCAACGAATAAGTACGTTTGCTTTCACGAACGTACAATTGTTCAGCAATCAATCGATGAAAACGTTCGGCATTTTTAGATTTTTCCATCAATTCCAACACTTTCGGGTAATATAACCGAAAAGCATTCACCGCTGTTACTGCCTGAATTGAAATATGAGAAACTTGTTGAGATAAACAAGACGCAAAAGAGCTAACAAAATTACCTTTAAAGCCCAAATCAACACAAATCCCCTTACCATCTTGCGTAAATGCTTCGTATTTAACAGCACCTTCAATGATGAAATAAGCATATTTTTCTACCTCACCACGAACGGTCAAAAATGCTTTTTTAGGAAACGAAACTTCTTCAAGCAATTGTTTATAAAATTCCCATTCTTCCGTAGAGAAATTCGCAAGCTTAAAAATCGATTCTTTGACAAGATTCGTTTTATCGAAAGGGAAATAAACCATATTCTGATTGTCTTAATTCAATATCAAAAAAAATGCTGAGTTTAGTTTAAAACTACACTCAGCATTCAACAAAGTTAAAATATTTCTGGTTTCAATTGAATTTTTAATTCCACATTAGATAAGTAACTAAGTCGTTATCTCTTTCTACTTCTTCAATGATTTCTAGTGGATAATCAAATTTAATTTCTTTTGAATCCGTTTGAGTAAAAGTAATTACGTAGCCGTTCGATTTTACATTAACAACTACACCGTCTCCATAATCCGTATGACGAATACGTGAGCCTATGCCTAAGATTGGGTTTAACATGATAATTATATTTTTATGATTAAACTTGCTTATTTCTCTATACAAACTAAACCAGCCGACTTCAGAAATAAGCTTAGTGGTTGAGCTTGTAAAGTTAATAAACGTAATTTAATATTCACATAATATACATATAATTATTTTTTTTATAAATATTCTTATATTTCATGTTTACGTCAATCAGTTTTTTTCATCGTCAATCCTCAGGAAATGGAATGTAGATGAAACTTGCAAAATCTCTATCTAGTACAAAAAGACAGCAGTATTCGTCTGCGTCTTTGTAACTTGACTGAAAAACCTCTAAATTTTCTTCTGCAATAATTTCTCTTTGAACAAATTCTTCAGCAAATGAGGCGTGATAATTCCAAGTATTTCCACTCATTTCATGAATACCAATTAGCTTCTGTCCGATTTGAACTGGATTTTGTGAAACCGCAAAAATTGGAAATTTAGAGAATCCTCTCGTTCTAATCTGGTATGATGCTTCTTTCAAAAATTCTGCGACTAATGCAAAATCCGCTGAAATAACTCCCAAGTATTTTCCATTCAAATCTGGAGAATTGGGTGCATTGGATATGGCTGTGTAATCTTCAATCATTGTTTTTTTATTTAGATAAAAGTAGCAAGAGACAAGACAAAAGAAACAAGATAAAAAGGCAAGACAAAAATAAGATAAAAAGAGTAATACAAGAGTAGGAATAAGATTTATGTGTAAGTACAAACCTCAAGCAAAACTTGTTTTATTACTCTACCTACTCATACAGTCATGTGCCTCACTTCTTGAATTTTTCATCTTGATTCTAAAATCTTGTGTCTCTTGTCTTGTCTCTTGCTACTTGTGTCTTACATCTTGATTTTAAAATCTTGCCGCAGACAGCAAACTTAAATCTTTATAATTCAAACCAAACTTCTTGGCGATGTTGGCATTGGTTAAGCTTCCTTTGAAAGAATAAACTCCTTTCATAAATGCTTTGTTGGCAAAAATTGCTTCTTCAATGCCACCAGTTTTACCAGTTTTCAATAAGAAAGAAGTAAAAATGTTACTCAATGCCTGACTTGCAGTATGTGCTACTCTTGAAGGAATATTCGGCACACAATAATGTATAACGCCGTATTTTCTAAAAATGGGCTGGTCGTGCGTGGTAATTTCTGAAGTTTCAAAACAGCCTCCTCTATCAATACAAACATCAATAATTACCGAATCAGGCTTCATCATCGAAACCATTTCTTCAGTAACGATACAAGGAGTGAAACCATCTTCAGCACGCAAGGCACCAATTACAACATCAGCATCACGAATGGCTTGTGTTAGCACATTAGAATCGATGATACATGTATAAATATTTTGACCAACCGAATACTTCAATCGTTGTAGTTTAAAAATATCCTTATCAAATACTTTCAAATCTGCTCCCAAACCAATGGCGATTCTTGCTGCATATTCTGAAACGGTTCCTGCACCTAGAATCACTACTTTAGTGGGCGGTACTCCAGTAATTCCACCTAAAATTACGCCCATTCCATTATTGGCACTGCTTAAACATTCGGCAGCAATAAGCATTACTGTACTTCCTGCAATTTCGGACATGGCACGAATAATAGGTATTCCTCCGGCATTATCTTCAATGTATTCATAACATAAGCCAGTTATTTTCTTGCGATTCAACTTTTCGAAATACTCTTTCGTCAGTTTCGACATATTTAGCGAAGAAACTACCGTTGCGCCATGTTGTAAATACTCAATTTCATCATCTGTCAGCGGTTGGATTTTTACAATTACATCTGCTTTGAAAAGCTCTTCGGTTGAATAAACTATTTGCGCTCCTGCTTCAGAATATTGATTATCTGTAAATTTTGCACCATTCCCAGCTCCTGTTTCAATCAATACTCTATGCCCATTTCTGATTAGTAAAGCAACGGCATCAGGTGTTAGCGAAATCCTATGCTCTTGCATCGATACTTCACGAGGAAGACCTATGAAAAGGCTTTTGGCATTTTGTTTTGTCCAAACTAATGCCTCTTGCGTCATTAATCCTGACTGAGCAAGTACTTCTTTAAATCCTGAGGGTTGAGCCATTTTGATTGCTTAATTTCAATTACGATAAGCTGAATGTTTGAAGACAAACATCAATGCTAACACTAAACTTTTGACAAATTTATCACTCTTTTACCATTTTCATCTACTTCGATATTTACTTTCAGATGTTTAGAAGGTAAAAGGTTTTCCACTTTCGATGGCCATTCAATAAAACAAAAACCACCAGAATAGAGATAATCCTCGAAACCAATGTCCATAGCCTCTTCTTCATTTTTGATTCTGTAAAAATCAAAATGGTAAATATTCTCTCCTCTTGTGGTAGCATATTCATTCACGATAGAATATGTTGGACTTTGCACATGGCTATTTACTAACATACATTCACAAATTGCTTTAATCAAAGTAGTTTTGCCAGCGCCCATTTGTCCTTCGAAAAGCCAAACAGGAGTATTTTTGCCAAAAGCCAAAATGGATTGAGCCGCTTTATTGATGTCTTTCAGCGAAGAATATTCTATTGTTTTGGTATTGATTTGGTTTTTACTCATTTTATCGTAGCTGTTAGCTTTCAGCAATAAGCTTTGAGCTTTTATTAATAATTCTTCAAAGGGTTTTACAATATATTACAAGTATAAATAATAATTCAGAACGCATAATCATTATTAGTATTAGTTTAACCTAAAAACTGACTTAAATAGTTTCTTGCTGTTAAGATTGCACTCTCTACATTTTCGACTGAACCTTCGTATGCTTTGTCTTCTACTTCAATCACAACTGGACCACGATAGCGAGCATCATTCAATGCAGAAAAGAATTTTCCCCAATTGATATCTCCCAAGCCTGGTAATTTTGGTGAATGATACTCTAAAGGGTTTGCCATGATGCCCACTCTGCTTAGTTTATCATAATATACTTTTGCATCTTTCAAGTGAATATGATGTAGGCGGTCACGATAATCATACAATGGACGAGTATAATCCATCATTTGCCAAACCAAATGAGAAGGGTCATAATTCAAACCCAAAGTAGCAGACGGAATGATTTCAAACATTTTATCCCAAATGGCTGGCGTTGTTGCCATATTTTTTCCTCCGGGCCATTCGTCGTTTGTAAAAAACATTGGGCAGTTTTCAATACCAATCTTCACACCTACTTCTTCGGCGAGTTTAACAATATCTGTCCAAGTTTCTTTAAATTTATCCAAGTTATAAGCAATATTTTTAGAAGGGTCTCTACCGATGAAAGTATTCATCACAGGAATTTCCAATTTAGCGGTAGCTTGAATAATTTTCTTGATGTGGTCAACATAAAAATTTGCCTTATTCACATCTGGGTCGAGTGGATTAGGATAATAGCCTAATCCTGAAATAAATACTCCTTTTTCTGTGGTATAATTCTTGATATGAGCAATCTGAGTTTCATCGAGTGCTTCCACATCAATATGCGTAACACCTGCATAGCGACGAGCGTCGGCATTTCCAGCTGGCCAGCACATTACTTCTACGCATTTAAAATTCTTTTCTGAGGCGAAATCTATTACTTCTTCAAAAGTACGCTCCGCTAAAATAGCACTGACAAATCCTAATTGATGCATTGTATGTTTTGAAATGTATTAAATTGGGTTTTAGTAAATTTTAAGTAAAAATAGGCAATCGGTTTAAGAGTTAGAAGTATTCTGTTTCGATTTATGTTTAAAAATGATGAAACAAAAAAAGGTCGCTGAACAGCGACCTTTTTTGATAGATTGTTTGATAAAACTTATTTTTTATCCCACCATACACGAGTATCTTGTGTATCTGGCCCTTGAGAAGCTACAACTTTATCATAGTTTACCTTGTTCAAGGTAGTTTCTGTAACAGGATAAGCCATACGACGAGGAATTTGTCCACTAGGATTTAATGGCTTAGCAGCTGGAGTTAATACAGGATACCCTGTACGACGCCATTCAGCCCAAGCTTCATTTCCTTGATAGAATAATGCAATCCATTTCTGAGTAGCAATTAATTCATAAGCCTTAGCATCATCATACTTCACAGCGTCTTGTGCTAGATAAGTAGTAACAACAGCATCAGTTGCTGCTGTGCCAAGCCATTGTTGTATTGAAGCTTTAACAGCTGCTTCATAAAGAGTTTTTACATCTCCAGTAATCCAGCCTAATTTTGCTGCTTCAGCTTGAGAAAATAAAATTTGAGCATAAGTTACAACATTAACTGATGAATTTTGTTGACGAATAGCAGTAGCAGCTAAAGAAACATCTTGGGCTTTTGCAGCAGCAGGGAAAACACCGTAAGGAACACCAGAATAAACTCCATTGATATTTTTGTCAGCCATTCCTGCAATTCTTGGATCATTGGTAGCAAGTAACTTGTTAACAAAAACATCACTCAAAGCATAGTCTTTACGATTTGTAACAATGTAATTATTATATAGTGGATGCTCATTATTAGATTCTGTCAAATAAGTATATTTAACATTATCAGCATTTGAAGCTAAAACACCATCAGCCAATGCAGCAGCAAATTCAGCTTTTCCTTTAGCAGGATCTACCTTAGATAAACGTAAAGCCATTATCATACGCAAAGAATTGGCAAATTTCTTCCAGCGAGTTGCACTCCCACTTAATAAAATATCACCAACAACAGCTTTACCCCCATCAAATTGAGCTTGAGCCTCTTTCAACTCTTTGAATAAGTCAGTATAAATTGCTTGTTGAGTATCAAAACCTGGGCTAAAATTGGAACTACCTTGTAAAGCCTGAGAATAAGGAATGTCTCCCCAACGGTCAGTTAACCATAAAAACGTATATGCTTTTAATATACGAGAAACAGCTATCTGATTTGCATTTGAACCATTTGCTGCCGCTGTAGTTTTTGTTGCTTCAGCTGTATTCAAATCAATAATAGTCTTATATGAATTCAAAGGTCCTCCAGCATAATATCCATTATAGCTAAAGTTTATTGTTTTATAACGAGATTCCTCAATATAAGTAATATCACCAAATTGCTGAGTATATAATGCAGGAACCATATCTGTTGCCATAGCACCAACATTACGTAAAGCTCCAGTCAAAATACCTGCAGTATTAGCTGCAGCAGGATTATTTGGATTAATATTCATATCTCCAAAATCATCTGGAGAACAAGCAACAGCAGAAATTCCCAGTCCTACTGCTAAAGCGAATATTTTATATTTGTTTGATTTTTTCATCTTTAAAAATATTTATTGAATCAAAGAAAAATGCTTTGATTCTTGATTAGAAACCTAAGTTTAAGTTAACACCAAATGAACGTACTGGAGGTAATTGTCCCCCTTCTGTCCAGAATACTTCAGCTTCTGAAATATCAATTCCTCCACCTGCAGCGCTATAAATTAAAATTGGGTTACGTACAATAAAGGCTAGCTTAGCACTTTTAAATACTTTTCCTCCGAATACTGATTTAGGTACATTATAACCAAACGCAACTTCACGAAGTTTTACATAAGTTTGATCGTAAATCCATCTCTCATTAAATCCAAAGAATTTATCTTCATAAAGTTCTTGTGTTTCAACACGAACAGTGTTTTGTTTACCATCTACTGTAACACCATCAAGTAAAATACCACCTCCATCAGCAACAGGGTCACGTTTTGGTTTACCCAATTCATTTAATCCAGCTGTTTCAGCAGCTAAACCTGAATAAGCATTGAACATTTTTGTTGTAGAGAAGAATTTACCTCCAACAATAAAGTCAATATTCACTTTCAATGAAAGATTCTTATATGTAAATGTATTCAAGAGACCTCCTTTGAATTTTGGTAAAACTGATCCTAATTTTTTATTGTCTTCAACTAAGTAATGACCATCTGCACCAATCAATTTATTACCATTAGCATCAAGCTTATATCCTTTACCTACTAGTAATCCCCATTCTTCACCTTCACGAGCATTTACTGTTAGTGTTCTCCAAGTAGGTCCACCTAATTGATAGTTAGTTAAACCAGGATATAATTCAACAACCTTAGAAGTGCTATGGTCAAAGTTAATATCAGAATCCCATGTAAAACCAGATTGAGTAGCAATTGGAGTACCTCCAATATGCACTTCAAAGCCTTGAGTTTGAATTAAACCAGCATTGATTAATGCAGTTGAATAACCACTTGTTGAAGCTACAGGAAGTGGTATAATTTGGTTTTTATTGTTGTTATGATAAGCAGTTAATTCAACGCTTAACTTATTTTTGAAGAATTTAAAATCAATACCTCCTTCATAAGCAGAAGAAAGACCAGGCTTCAAACCTGAATTAGGTAATCTTGTTGGTAAATATTGAGTTGGGTTTGAACCGAATGGATTTCCTGTTGTATAAGTTAACCCAATAGAATAAGGATCAACATCGGTACCAACTTGAGCGTAACTACCTCTTAATTTAACGTAACTTAATATGTCAGTTTTGGGTAATAATTCAGAAAGGACTAAACTACCTCCAATTGAAGGATAAATATATGAGTTATTCCCTACAGGTAGAGTAGATGACCAGTCATTACGAATTGTACCTTCAATAAAAGCAAAGTTATCGTATCCAACGCTTACGTTTCCATAAACACTGTTAACTTGTCTTTCAAATAATTGACTAACAACATTTGGTCTGTCTTTTGAAGCAGCAATATTATAAAACCCTGGTGTTGTCAATCCACCAGAAGTATTAGCACTTACAATATTAGTTTTTGAGTATCTAATGTTACCTCCAGCATTTGCTACTACTGAAATTTTATTAAATGTCTTGTTGAATGCTAACAACACCTCATTGTTATTTTCAACACTAGTTAACGCATAATTACCATAATAGCCTAAACCTCCAGCACCTAAAGTACCCGAAGCAATTCTACTTTCGCCATAATAAGATCTCCAATCACGTCGACTAGTTACTGTGGCTGTTAAATAATCTAAAATTTTGTAAGACAAGCCTAAGCTACCATAAACACGATCGTTATTGTTATAGTTTATATTATCATATACTTGAGTATATGGACTATCCCAATATTTAGGTTTCGTATCTAAAGGTCCACCGATATTCCAACTACGGTAAGTACCATCTGGATTTTTATAATTCCTTAAATCTTCAATTTTTAATTGACGTTGATACCACTGGCTAAATGAACCGATTGTAGCATTTCCATAACCATCTGCAGGAACGTTTTTAGAACGAGTTGCAGAATAAGTAATATCTAAAGTCGATGAGAATTTAGACGTAAAATTGAAGGTATTCTTCGAGCTTACATAATCCTTTATTTGCTGGCTATTAGGAATAATACCGTTTGTTTGAATATGTGTATAAGAAATTCTTGATTGAAAATTCTCTCCTCCTTTTGCAAATGAAAAGTTTGTATTATTACTAATTGGCTTCTCAAAGAAATCTCTAACATTGTTTGGATTTGGAGAGAAAGGTGTTAATTGACCAAATTCAGCACCAGGTTGCCAAGAAAAAGCTGAACGATGAAGTGTTCCATCCATTTTAGGTCCCCAGCTTTCATCTGCAGAGTAATCTAAAATCTTTTGACCATTAAAAGAACTCCAACTTGCTGGGTGAATAGCAGGATTAAATGTAAATGTATCCCAATCTTGAGAATAACCTCCACCATATTCATTTTGAAATTCTGGTAAAAGACCTACCATATCTATAGTAGTACTATGATTTAAATTAAAAGTAGCATCTCCAGATTTTGCTCTTTTAGTTGTAATCAAAATTACACCCCCAGATGCTCTGTTACCATAAAGTGCTGTAGCTGATGGTCCTTTTAGAACAGATAAGTTTTCTACATCATCCATATTTACATCTGCAATACTACCAACTGGAGTACCGTCAATAACATAAAGTGGATCCCCTCCAGTTAATGAATTCACACCACGCACTCTAATATTTGGCGAGCCAAATTTTGCACCTGATTGACCTAATACTTGAACACCCGCAATTTTACCTGCTAAAGCATTACCAACATTGGCATCACGAGCAGCAGTAAGTTTATCTGCCTTTATTTCTTGTACAGAATAAGTTAATGATTTCTTTTCACGAGATGCTCCTAGTGCTGTTACTACAACTTCACTTAATTGGGATACATTAGATGTTAACGAAACATTTATAACTGTTTGGCTACCAACTGCTATTGTTTTAGACTCAAAGCCTACAAAGGAAAAAGTAAGAGATGCTCCATTTCCTACACTAAGTTTAAATGTACCATCAGATCCTGTTGAAGTACCTCTTGAAGTTCCTTTTACAGAAATACTTACTCCTGGAAGTGGTGAGCCATCTTCAGTGGCTGTCACTTTACCAGTGACGATCCTGTCTTGTGCATAGGTTTGCCCGATTAAAGCCAACAGAAACACGGAGGTAATGAGTAGAAATTTTCTCATTTCGTTGATTAGTTTTGGTTGATAAAAATAGAAATATTACAAAAGAATGTAATCAAACTTCAGTAAACCCAAATTGGGTTTGTGTAATTGAAATCTAAAAAAACAGGGAAATGCACAAAACAAGTCTCTTAATAAAAGAGACCTTGTTCCTGAAAAGGAGCAATAGAAATAGTTTTTTTAGTTTTGGTCGATGATGGATAACAGAAATTCTGTTATCACAATGTTAAAATTAGTTAATTTTTTCAATAAACAAGCTAGTGAATGAAAAATTTTCTCCATCGAATAATCCAAAGTCTGATAATTTAAGATTGGGAATCACTAAAAGTGCCATAAACGATAGACTCATAAAGGGAGAATTCAATATACATCCTAAATCTTTGGCAAATCTATCAATCGCAGAATATTCTTTGGCTACCAAATAACCATCTTCACCCGACATAATGCCTGCAATTGGTAATTCCAATAGGTTTTTTACTCCTTTTCCAGAAATTGCTGCCACTCCGCCCCTTGCTTTTATAATCATATTTACCACCTCAGTAATGGCTTCGTCATCTACCCCAACTACAATGATATTATGAGAATCATGCGCTACAGAAGATCCTATAGCACCTTGTTTTAATCCAAAATTTTTAATAAATCCTATCGCTGGTGGAGCATCATGATAACGATTCACTACTGCTATTTTTAAAATATCATTCTTTACATCAGATATAACCAAGCCGTCTTTTACTAAAGCTGGGCATTCTAGTCTCAAAGTAATAAGTTGCCCATCCAACACTTCTATTACTTGAATTCTTTCTCCTTCTGCCTTTACTTGAAACTGTTCTGCTGTTTTAAAATTACATTCAAAATGATTGACAACTTCGCTTGGCAAATTCGGGATTTTTGAAATGCCATTTTCTGCAACAATTTTCCCTGAAATATAGGTCTGAAGTACTTCAAAGTTTTGGAGATTTTCTATCAAAATGAAATCAGCATTATCACCTTCTCTCAATAAACCTACTGGAAGGCGATAATGTAACACTGGATTTACACAAGCAACTTTAAGAATCTCAAATAAAAGTGAAGGATACTTCGACAAAGCTCTTTTCACTAATAAATTAATATGCCCCTCCACCAAATTATCAGGATGCTTATCATCCGAACAAAACATTAGTTCATTATAATACTCAGGTAATAGCCCAATCAGCGCTTCAAAGTTTTTGGCAGCAGAACCTTCTCTGATTAAGATTTTCATACCATACTTTAATTTATCTAAAGCTTCTTCTTCAGTAAAGCATTCGTGGTCGGTCTGGCAACCTGCTTCTATGTACTTTCTGGCAGCATCTCCTCTTAATCCGGGTGCATGTCCGTCAACTGGTTTATTGTATGATTTCGCCAAGGCTATTTTCGCAAACATGTCTTCATCACCATTCAATACTCCCGGAAAATTCATTACTTCTGCCAAGTAACCTATTTCTTCATATTGCTGAAATAATTCTTCAATATCGTTGGGTGAAATAATTGCTCCTGCGGTTTCAAAAGTAGTAGCGGGGACACATGATGGAGCACCAAAACAAAATTTAAATGGTGTTTGTCTAGCATTATGAATCATATATTCTACTCCTGCTTTACCCAAAACATTTCCAATTTCATGTGGATCAGAAACTGTTGACACTGTTCCATGTACAACTGCCAAGCGTGCAAACTGTGCGGGAGTAAGCATCGAACTTTCTACATGCACGTGGGCATCGACAAAACCCGGTAAAATATAAGGAGTATTGCTTGCCGCTTCTTCGGCTAATATTTTTATAGATGAGATTTTTCCATCTTGAATTTCAAGAAAGCCATACTTGATTGTTTTTTCAAAAATGTTGATGATATTCCCTATTACTTGCATAATTTTTATTTTTTTGAAAGTCAATTATTTAAACTAAAATGCGTTCAAACTGAAAATTTAATCTGTATATTTAAACATTCAGCAGGCTTCTGTACTGCCCATTTCAGTATCTTTGTTTATATTTAAATATTGCTGGTTTGATTTTTATCGGACGAATAAAGCAATTTATCTTATCATTCTATCATTTTATCCTCGAAAATTATCTTTCAATGAGAAAAGTCATTATTGCTCTTGACGGGCATTCGAGTTGCGGAAAAAGTACTACTGCAAAACGTGTTGCTGCTAAATTAGGTTATGCTTTTATTGATACTGGAGCGATGTATCGTGCTGTGAGTCTTTACTTTCATCAAAATCATGTTACTCCTACCAATCCTAAAGAAGTAGAAAAAGCCCTTAGCGAAATACGGATTAGTTTTCAATTCAACGAGCAACGTGGCGCAAGTGATGTGTATTTGAATGGTTTGAATGTTGAAAGTGAAATCAGAAAAATGTATGTTTCTGAAATGGTATCTGAAGTAAGTGCAATTACTGCTGTCAGAAAAGCAATGGTGGCGCAACAACAACAAATGGCAAAACATGGTGGTGTAATTATGGATGGAAGAGACATCGGCACAAAAGTTTTTCCAGATGCCGAAGTAAAAATATTCATGACTGCCGACCCCGTAATTCGTGCTGAAAGAAGACAAAAAGAATTACTCGATAAAGGTGAATTAGTTGATTTGGAAGAAATTATTGAGAATTTAAAGAAAAGAGACATTCTGGATTCAACTCGTGCAGAAGGACCACTTATTCAAGCGGAAGATGCTGTTTTAATGGATACTTCATTCATGACTTTAGAAGAACAAGTAAATTTTGTGATTGAGCTACATCAAAGTGTATTAGAAAGATTATAACATTCAGAAGTGATTAAATAGGGCAAAACACCTCAATAAATGATGAGTAAAGAATCAAGTAAAATAGATTTTGTAATTGTTGGTCAAGGACTGGCTGGTTCTTTACTGGCTTACTTACTTCTCCAAAAGGGGAAAAAAGTACAGATTTATGATGCTCCAGAAATACCTTCATCATCGAAAGTAGCCGCAGGAATTTTCAATCCTGTTACGGGTAGAAAACTGATTAAAACTTGGATGGCTGATGAATTATTCCCCTTTCTTGAACAGTTTTACGTAGCCTTAGAAAAAGATTTACAAGCAAAGTTTTTTCATCAAGTTTTAATTTACCGTCCATTTCCCAATCAAGAAGTACAAGAATATTTTAAACGCAATGTTCTTCCTGAAAATTTTGATGATTTTGCAAGCCTTGAATTCGAAAATATTAAATATAAAAACTTAGTAAATAGCGAATGGGGTGGCGCCACAACCAAACAATCGGGTTGGGTAGATTTAAAAATACTTTTAGATACTTTCAGAGTGTATTTTAAAGAAAAAGGCATACTCGTCGAGGAAAAATTAAATCCAGAAGAAGCCCTTTCTCAGCCTTATAAAACTATTTTCTGCGAAGGTTTTCAGGGAAAATTCAATCCTTTTTTCAACTATTTACCCTTCAATCCTGTAAAAGGTGAAGTATTAGATGTTACAATAGAAGGAATTAATTTGGATGAAATCATCAGTCAAGGTGCTTTTGTTGTTCCTTTATCGAAAAATACTTTCAGATTAGGAGCCACTTATACTTGGCATGAACTCGACTTTAAGACTACTCCACAAGGAGAAAAAGAGTTATTAGATAAATATCATAAATTAATGAAACCCGATTTGAAAGTAGTGGCTCATTTAGCAGGTGTACGTCCAGCCAGTAAAGACCGTCGCCCGTTTATAGGAATGCACCCTGATTTACAACAGATCGGCATTTTTAATGGTTTGGGTTCAAAAGGAGTATCATTAGCACCTTATTTTGCTAATCAATTTGCTGAATTTTTAGTAACTGGAAAAGAACTTTCTTCGGAAGTCAATATAAATCGTTTTGCTTCGTTATATTTAGGGGCTGAGAATTCGTGATTGCTTATTTCATTGCTTTTGGGAAATTCAATTAAATATGCCTTTCGTTTCCTTTATTAGTAATGATTAATTTACGAAGAAATGCCTTTTAACTTCGTCCTAAAACAATGAGAAAATTTTTACCAATAATATTTATTCTGACTACATTTTGCACATTAGCTCAGAATTTTTTGCCTACACAAGAACCATTCGGTAAAAACCGTATTCAATACCGTCCGTTCAAATGGAAAGTATTGGCTTCGCAAAACTTTGAAATTTACTTCTACGAAGGCGGACAACAAACAGCTACACTGGCTGCACAATTGGCAGAATCAGAATTCGATAGAATTACTGAAATATTGGGTTATTCTCCATTTACAAAAACTAAGATTTTTGTTTATAATGCTACTCAGGACCTCAACCAAAGTAATGTGGGCTTGCATCTTTCTAGCGAAAGAGAAATCAGAGAAGAAAATTTAGCCAAATCACGCATTGAAATTGCCTATTCTGGCAATGCTGAAAGTTTCAAAAAACAGATTACGAAAGAAGTTTCACATGTATTTGTACATGATATGCTTTACGGTGGAAGTATCAAGGAATCGCTACAAAATTCTTTACTCTTGAGCGTTCCTGAATGGTACATGACTGGTATTACAGCCTATATTTCTGACGGTTGGAACACGGAAATGGACACCTACATGCGTGATGCCATTAGTAATAAATATTTGAAAAGACCTAATCTTGCCAATGGAAAAGAAGCAGAATTGGTTGGGCAATCTATCTGGAATTATATCGCTGAAAAATACGGGAAAGACAATATTGCGAACATTCTGAACCTTACCAGAATTATCAGAAATGAGCAAACGTCAATTTCAAGTACTATCGGGATGCCATTTACAAGGTTTTTAAAAGATTGGCGAGAATATTATTCTGTCATGAATGATGCTATCAACAATAGCAGTTATCAAACACCAAAGTATGATTTTAAAATAGACGAAAACAAATTCAATAGTTTTGATAAAATCAGTAAGTTCAAAATCAGTCCAGATGGAGCTTTTATTGCTTATTCAAGAAACGAATTAGGCAAATCGAGTATAGAAATTTTAGATGTAAAAACTAAAAAGAAAGCATTATTACTTACTTCTGGCTATAAAACACTCAAACAATCTGTTGATTATAATACGCCTTTACTTTCTTGGACAAAAGGTGGAACACTAGCCGTAATTTATGAAAACCAAGGCGACGTTGTACTTTCAGTATTTACAGATATTACCGAAAAAGATTTGACGGGTAAATTTGCAGCCAGAAAAATCTTGAGCAATTTCGACCAAATTCAAGATTTTGATATTTCGGATAATGGAACAACGGTTGTTCTAAGTGCCATCAGCAAAGGACAAAACGACTTGTTTTTGTACGAAATTGCAAGAGGAAGAGTACAACAATTAACCAATGATTTATACGATGATTTAAGTCCACAATTTGTAGGAAATGCAGGAAAAATCATCTTTACATCAAACAGATTAAAAGATTCTTTAGAAGTTGATAAGGGAACTTACAAAAATGTAAATAATCGTTTCAATCTGTTTTTACATGAAGGAAAGGCTAAAGAAGCAACTGTAAAACGGTTGGTTGATTCTCTAGGAACGATTTCAAGACCTATCGTTTCGGATGGAAGTACTGTTTACTTTTTAAGCGATGAGCGTGGAATTAAAAATATTTATAGACTTGTTGCTGGCGATTCAGTGGTTACACAAGTAAGTAGTTTCAAAAATGATGTTGAAGATTTTGACTTTACAGGAAGTAACAACAGCTTGGTTTATAAGTTTTTAGAAAAAAATCAAGAAATTATTGCTTATCAAGCTCAAGCAGATTTTGAAACCAAAAACAATGTTCCATACACACTTAGAAATGTAAGGCTTTATGGAATGACACAAACAAACAATAATCCAATTCAAACCAAAACAGAAGCGCCAAAAACCATCGCAGAAGCTACAACGACTGTTACAAAAACGCCAAAATTGGTACTTGAAAAAGGAGAAATTGATACCAACGATTATTCTTTTGATATTACAACGATTTCTAAAAATGCTGGTCAGAGTGGTACAGAAGTACCTAAAAATGACAAAAGAAATAAAGTAGAAAAGATAATTTTAGCGAAGCAAAGTCGTAAGGAAAATATTAAAATTAAAGCTCCGACAGACTACAACAATCCTTTCGTTGTGAATAATACCGACCTTGATTTTATGGTTGACCCACTTCCACAAAGAGGATTTGGCTTGAAAGGAACGATTAATATGAATGACTTACTTGAAAACCATCATCTTCAAGGAGGAATATTTCTTACGCCGAACCTAAAAAATTCTGATTTGTGGGGCGAGTATTCATATTTAGCAAATAGAATTGATTATAGCGTAAGATTTGACCGCAGAACAATTTCTGAAGAAACAGAATCTACTATCAAAAAATATCATTTTAATAGACTTTCTGTTTCGGCATCATATCCAATCAATACCAATACTCGTATTATTGCAACGCCTTCATTTACAGCAAATAGATTTTTGGATTTAAGAAGTCTAACCGCTCCAGATGGCGTTTCTACATACTTAGGTGGTAAAGTTGAATTCGTTTACGACAATACCATCAGTCATGGAATCAACATGCTTGAAGGCACAAGATTCAGAGCTAGAATAGAGCATTACTCTGGTTTATCAAATTCAATTGATGGTTTCAATCGTGTATTTATCGACCTCCGTCATTACTTGAAACTAGGGCGAGGTACCATTGTAGCTGGAAGATTCTCTGGTGGACATTCCTTCGGAAATGCTCCAAAAGCAACAGTAATGGGTGGTATGGATAATTGGTTAGGAATTCAATATCAAGACAGAAGTGGCGATACAAACAACCCTTTAAATCCAACTAATTCCAAAGAACCCAAAGCAGATAATAAGGATTTGTTTTTGTTAGATTATGCTACTTCGTTACGTGGTTTCAATGTGAATAGATTATCAGGAACAAGTCATTTATTGTTAAATATAGAAGTAAGATTTCCTATTGCAAAATACTTGTATAATGGGCCAATCTATAATAATTTTTTCAAAAATCTTCAATTAACGGCATTTACTGATGTAGGTTCAGCTTGGACGGGTGCAAGCCCATTCTCAAGAAAAAATGGGTTTAATACTGTTTCATTACCTCCAGTAAAAGGATCAAACCCTTTTGAGGCTACAGTAACCGATTTCAGAAATCCATTCTTAATAGGTTATGGAGTCGGTGCAAGAACCACCATACTAGGATATTTTGTAAAGTATGACTTGGGTTGGGGGTTAGATAATAATGAGATAAAAAGTCCAATTTCTTATATAACTTTAGGATATGATTTTTAAATTATCCTAAAGTTTATATGAATAAAACAATTTATGTCTTGATATTACAGTTAGGTTTTGGGATTTATTCAGTAAATAGCCAAAGCCTAACAACTTCAAATCTTCCTATCTTAAAAGTCAATACTCAAGGAAAAAGTATTGTTGATGAACCCAAAATTTTATCGACTCTTGAATTGATTCATAAAGGAAATGGCTTACTCAATAGCATTAATGACCCTGCTAACATTTACAAAGGCTTTGCTGGCATTGAATTAAGAGGCTCTTCTTCTAAAGATTTATTCCCTAAAAAGCCTTATGGTTTTGAAACTTGGAAAGATAGCCTTGGAAACGACCAAAAAGTAAGTCTTTTAAGTATGCCTGCAGAAGCCGATTGGGTGCTAAATGCTACTTATAATGACAAGACTTTCATGCGTGATGTACTCACTTATGATTTGGTTAATAAAATGGGGCGTTATGCTACTCGCACTCGTTATTGCGAAATGGTTTTGAATAATGACTATCAGGGATTGTACATCCTGATGGAAAAAATCAAAAGAGATAAAAACCGAGTAGATATTTCAAGCTTAAAAACCACTGATAATACTGGTGAAGATGTAACGGGTGGCTATATTCTTAAAATTGATAAAACATCTGGCTCTCCTTCAAAAAACTGGACAAACAATACCAATACTCCTTTCGGTAATTACAAAACCTTCTTTCAAGTAGAATATCCTAAAATTACAGATATTACACAGCCTCAATTCGAATACATTCAAAAGTATGTGAACGATTTTGAAGCGGCTTTACTTTCGCCAGATTTTCAAAGTCCAAAAGCAAAATGGCGTGAAATGTGCGATTTGGATACTTTTATTGATTATTTCCTGATTACAGAATTTGTAAAAAATGTTGACGGCTATAGATTGAGCACCTTTTTTTATAAAGAAAAAAGTAGCAAAGGTGGAAAGCTAAAAATGGGTCCCGCTTGGGATTATAACTTAGCTTTTGGCAATGCCGATTATTATGATGGTTATAAATCTAGTGGTTGGCAATATAAAATCAACGACATTGCTTTACCAAAAGGCGATACTTATCCAGCGCCATTTTGGTGGCAACAATTAGCGCAAGATTCTATCTTTAAAACCAAAACGGTAAAACGCTGGGAAGTACTCCGCAAAACGACTTTCAATCCTGATAATATCAACAAATGGATAGATTCAACCGCTACGGTTTTAGAACCTGCCATGAAAAGGAATTTCAACAAATGGCCTAGTGTTTTGGGAAAATATGTGTGGCCAAATTATTACGTAGGAAGTACTTATCAAGATGAAACCAATTGGATGAAAGAATGGATTAGAACCCGTACTTTATGGCTAGATAGCCAATTTCAAACATTTGCGCTCACATTGGGCAATGAAGATTTTTTAGAAAAAGAAAAGCCTATCAAAGTATTTCCAAATCCTGTAGAAAGCGAAACTACTCTTGAATATCAAGTATTTAAAAAAGGAAATGTCTCCATTATTTTACATGATATAAATGGAAAAGTAATCAAAACATTGGTTGAAGAATTTCAAAATACTGATACTTATCAAATTCCATTAAATTTAGGAAACCTCAGTACAGGAAGTTATATTTTGAATTATCAATTAGATGGAATTCCTATTGAAAGAGTTAAATTATTCAAAAAATAGCTTTGGGTTGATAGAAAGCGACCGACAATCTAGGCTGTAATTTGAACATTAATGTTTCAATTCCTTCCGAAGGTTTATCCAGATTTTCATCCAAAGAAATCAAATAATGTCCTTCCCAAATATCAATCAAAGAGATTAAAGGCGTGAAAAAAGTAATCCCGATTTCGTGTGCATTTTTATCTTTTATGTTGGAATCTATTATATCCATTTTGTATTGATTGAATGGCATAAAATTATTGCCAAGATTATCTCCCAAATGGTAAATTTTCCCTTTCCATTGTAAAATATAGGGATGTGCCGCCATACTTACCAAAAAATGTAATTGCTCTGCTTTTTCATTTTTACTCAGTATTTCTTTGAAAGTAAATAATGGTGCTGTTTTATCATTGAAAAGCTGAGATTGCATCAAGAATTCTTGATAAGTACTTTCCCAAATATACTTTTCCCAAGCTGTGCGAGAATGTTGATTGATAACAATCCTAAAAGCGAATCTTACTTGTCCTTGTGGCATTTTCTTGAAATAATTCAAAAAGAGGTTTGAGAATACAATTTTCTCAAACCTCTTTTTGATAGTTTATAGACTAACCTTTCACATAAATAGTATGTGTAAGTACATAACCAGCCGTTGTACTTCCTGTTACAGTTGACATTTCTGTCGATACTCCATCACTGAAAACATTATCATTCGCATTTTTAGTATCTGCTTGTCCATGACTCGCATAAACGCCTTGTGCATACACTACCCCACTAACAGCTTCAGGAAAAGCAATTTGTGTTACCAACAAAGAAGTCCCAGAAGCATTATAAATATGAACGTGAATATGCGGTGCTCTACCAGAATACCAACCCGGATAAATACTCGTAAAAGCAGCAACTCCCGTGCTATCAGTCGTCTGTCTGCCTCTTAAAAAATGAACAGAAGTATAATTTGTACTTTGCATACCACTACCACCGTACTCTGAATACTCTCCAGCGGCATCACAATGCCAAATATCTACAATTGCATTGGCTAAAATATTACAGCTATTATTTACATTTCTGATAACAATATTAATAGTCAGAGGCGTACCTTTTCTATCAGAAGTAATGTCTTTTTTGACTAAAGTGGCAGGTTGTAGTGTGGGAAAAGGTCCAGCCGTTTCAGAATTTGTTACCGAACAACTTGATGGAGTAACAGAAGTATCAACTCCTCCTGTTGTTGGTGTGGTTGTGGTAGCATCTGCTATTACTTCATCTTCTTTGCATGAAGCCAACAAGGGCGTGGCAACTGCCAATGCTCCAAGTGAACCAAAGCTTTTTCTTAAGAAATCTATTCTTTTCATTTCATTGAGGAATTTAGGGAGTTCCTACAAGAATACACGTATAGTTAAACATGTATTGCCTCAATGAATAAAATATTGAAACATTAAATTTTAATCTCAGCCAATAATATAATCGCTCCATTTGAAAGTGCTTCAAATTCTATCTTCGAATCATCAGTAAAATTCCATAAAGCTAAAGCATCTTTGGTTTCTAAAAGTCTATTCTGAACTTCAAACGCTCCTTCAATGATGAATGCAAACAAGCCATTTTTAGAATTTTTCAAGTTGTAAAAACCTTCTGCTCTGCCTTCATATTGCCCAATAAAAAAGTAGTTTTCGTTTAAATTAAGCGAGATTAGCTGATTCTTTTTTTCAAGATTCAACTCATTAATGCTAAAGTTTCTAGCTTTACTTCCCTCCTCTTTTAGTTGTGTCTGCAAAAAACTGATAGTTTCTTCACTATAAGGATTTGCTATTTCATAAGTATCTCCAGCTTCTCCTGAAAAAATAACTACCTGACCAGCAACTACATACTCTGCTTCGTTATTATCAAAACTAACTGCTAATCCGCCTACAATTGGTAACAATATTAATGTTGTCCTTTCTTTCAGCGTCAACGTTAAATGCTCGCCTGCTGCTAATACTTCTTCATTCAATACTTTTAAAACCCCAAATGGCATTCTACTTTCTTCAAAATATTGTTCATCATTGAAAGTATGAAGTCTTTTGAAAGTTTTACCAGTGGTAACTCCTCTTTTTTCGGCAAGATAGATTCTAGCTTCATTTTGCTCTAGCATGATTCCTGATATTTTTATCTGTTTATGTAGAATACATTGATTTTGAAAAATTATTGCTTTACCCTTTCTCTAACAGATAAAAAAAGATAGCGAAAGCTATCCTTCAAAAGCGATTTTCACATGTGAACCATCGCAATATGGTTTATTTTTTGAAGCGCCACATCTACAAAAAGCTGTCGTCTGGCTTTTCATCGTTTCATTGCCGTCTTTGTCTTTTACTTTCAAATTTCCATAAATCAATAATGGTCCATTCGCTAATACTTCTACCACTGTATTTTCCAATACTTGACTTTCTTGGTTATTTTCATCATTCATAAAATAGCTCAATGCACCTGAAGGACAAGCTTTTATTTGTTCGATAATGTTTTTCGTTTCCTCCTGTTCTAAGGTTATCCAAGGGCGTTTTTTAGGATTAAAAACAGTAGGAAGATTTTTAAAGCAAATGGCTGAATGAATACATTTTGAAGGTTGCCAAACTACAGTTACTTCTCCGTTGCTATATTTCTTCTTGATTTCCATGATTTTATTGCGCTTTGTTCAAACGATATTACAAAAAATCTGAATACATTCTAATAAATCTTTCCGAACTTTACACTGTATTTTGTTAATCAGAACAACAATGGAACTTGAAACTTTAACACTTCCAAAAACAATCATTCCACTTTTAGAGGAAACGCACGCAGCATCGGCAGAAATGAGACGTTTGACGGACGAAAAGAAAAAAGCCGTCCTAGAACGTTTGGCAGTGGTTTTGTTAGAAAACAAAACTCAAATCATCGCTGAGAACTTGAAAGATTTAGTCCGTATGGATTTATCTGACCCCAAGTACGACCGTTTAGTATTAAACGAAAATCGTATTGAAGCTTTAGCAGAAAGTATTAGAGAAATAGCGGTACTCCCCGACCCCTCTGGAGCAATTTTATTAGAAAAAACATTAGACAACGGTTTAAAAATCAAAAAAGTAGCCGTTCCGATGGGTGTTATCGGCGTTATTTATGAGGCTCGTCCAAATGTAACAGTTGATGTCACGGCTTTGTGTATCCGTTCTGGAAACGCTGTAGTTTTACGTGGTGGTTCGGATGCTTTTGACACGAACTCTTATTTGGTAAGTTTAATTCACCAAGTGTTAAAGGAGTTTGGAGTAAGTACTGCTTGTATTACTTTATTGCCAACCGACCGAGAATTGGTGAAAGAATTATTGACAGCAACCCGTTTTGTCGATTTAATTATTCCTCGTGGTTCAGCTTCTTTGATTCAGTTTGTGCGTACTCATTCTTTAGTACCAACGATTGAAACAGGTGCGGGCGTTTGTCATACTTACGTAGAAACTTCAGCAGATTTACAGAAAGCAAAAGCGATTGTAGCAAATGCTAAAATTTCAAGACCATCAGTTTGTAATTCTTTAGAAACCATTATCGTTGACGAAGCCATTGCTGAAACATTTTTACCTTTAATCATCGAAGATTTTGCCAAAGCGGAAGTAGAGGTTTTTGCAGATGAAGTATCTTTTGAAGTGTTATTTCAACATCAATATCCATACTTACAAAAAGCGCAAGAAGATGATTTTGGCAAAGAATTTACTGATTTTAAATGCTCTATCAAAACCGTAAAAAATACGGATGGTGCTTTAGAACATATTCGTAAACACTCTACTCGTCACTCAGAAGCCATCATTACGACCAATGATGAGCTAGCTGAAAAGTTCATTACTGAAGTAGATGCTGCAGCGGTTTATACCAATGCTTCTACCAGATTTACGGATGGCGGACAGTTTGGTTTAGGGGCTGAAATTGGAATTTCTACGCAAAAACTTCACGCTCGTGGACCTTTTGCTTTAGAAAAATTAGTGACTGAAAAGTGGCTAATTAGTGGCGACGGGCAAATTAGATAATATTCCAACAGTGGCATTTCAAAGAAAATAAATAAAGGGACGGAGCGATTCGTCCCGCTATGATTATGAAAATTGAAGCCTACCAAGTATCAGAAGTCATCAACTTAAAAAAGTTCAGAAACGAATACACCAACGAACCGTTACTTTTCAATAATTCTGAACTTTTTTACAAGCAAGAAGAAAACAAATACTGCTATTTGCTGAGTTATGGCGTAGTAGTTTTTGGCGGATTTAATGATTTAGAAAAAAGTGCTTTTCTGAAATTCGTAAAAACTTTTGCTGAAGACCTTGTAACAACCAAATTTGAAGAAAATTTTGACCTTCAAACAGATGCCCAAACGGCACTTATTCTTCGCTATAATTCTATTACCATTCCAGAAATTACTGAAGATTCTATTAGAATTGTGATGTTAAATATTGGTCAATCAGTCGCTTTAGATTATTATGAATTCCTGACTTTAGAGATTTTTCAAGATTCCCAAAAATTCACTGACGAACTCGAACAGACAGGTACTTTTAGCCATTCTAAGAAAGATTTACTGAAATTTATCGGTCGAACACTCAATATCAAAAATTCCATTATTGATAATCTTTACATTTTTGATGCCCCAGATGTTGTGTGGGAAAACGAACATTTAGAACGCATCGACAAAGGTTTGAAGCGAAACCTCGATTTAAAAATGCGTTATCAAGACATTGATTATAAATTAAAAATCGTTCAAGAAAACCTCAAGCTCTTTACAGATTTACTTCAAAACCGAGAAAGTACACGTCTGGAATGGGTAGTCATTATCCTGATTTTGATAGAAGTTTTTGATATTTTGGTGAAGAAGTTTTTTGAGTGAATTACCGTTTAATAAAAAATAATTCTTCCAACTATTTGAAAATCAACACATTGCAAAATGATAGCAAATATTAAAATTTGATAGTATTTCTTCATATATTATTTTTACACTCAATAAATAAACATTTAAATTATACACAAAATGAACAAAAAACTTCTACTAATTCTTAGCTTAATTGCGTTCTCTTTCGCCTCTCAAGCTCAAACTCGTCTTGGTTTCAAAGGCGGTGTAAATTTTGCCAATGTTACTATTTCTACAAGTGGATTTTCAATTTCGCCAGGCTCTATCACCTCTTTCCACGTAGGTGGTGTACTAGAATCAAGATTATCTGATAGAATTGTTGTACAGCCTAACTTATTATTTTCACAAAAAGGTTATTCAGCAGAAGCTAGCGGATTCGGTTCTACAAAGGCTACTCTTAATTATTTAGAATTACCGGTAAACTTTTTGTACGAAGCTAGCGATTATTTCACAATAGGTGGTGGACCATATTTAGGTTATGCGCTTAGTGGAAAATCAGTTAGCAATGGTGTTTCTACTGACGCTGAATTTGGAGATGGTGGCGAGTTGAAACGAGCTGATTTCGGTTTAAACCTTACGGCTGGCTATGAAGTACTTGACGGACTCATTATTAGCGCAAATTATTCTTTTGGTTTAGCCAATATTAGCAATGAAGCTAATTCAACTGTAAAAAACAAAGTAATTGGTATTTCTATCACGAAGCTTTTCGGAGAAAGATAGATAATCTATTATTATTACAACATAAATCAAAAAGCTCAGCAAAAACTGCTGGGCTTTTTGATTTAAAAAATTATTCAAACATAATTTCTATTTAATCGACCATAAGCATGATTAATAAAACCCTGCTAGCTTTAGTTTTATTATTTTTCTCTTTCCCTTCAAAAGCGCAAACACGCTTTGGATTTAAAGGTGGAGTGAATCTAGCTAATGTTTCCATCACTTCAGGTGGAGTAACAGTTACGCCAGATGCACTTACTTCTTTTCATGCTGGTGTATTATTAGAAAGCAGATTAACAGAAAGAACGCTTCTTCAACTCAATTTGCTTTTCTCTCAAAAAGGCTATGAAAGCCAAGCTTTAAGTAGTAAGTTCACTGTTAACTATATTGAGATACCTGTAAACTTACTTTATGAAGTAACCAGAGATTTTACACTTGGTGGTGGAATTTATGCGGCTCATGCTATCAATGGCAAAGGTGTAATCCAAGGGAAAAGTAGTGATTATGACTTCGGGGCGGGAAAAGCGAATCGTTTTGATATGGGTGTAAATCTAATCGCTGGCTATGAAGTGATAGAAGGATTAAGAGTAAGCGTCAATTATACCTATGGCACTGCTAACACAACAGATAATGGTTATATCAAAATCAGCAATAAAGTTTGGGGATTTTCTTTGACAAAACTTGTTGGTGAAAGATAAATTTTCACAAATTTCAGTGATGGTTCCTAGCAAATTATACTGGACTTTCAAATTACTAACCTTCAATAATAAAAGCGACATCGCCTCATCTTGATTTGCCAAATCGTACACTTGTACCTACATTTGTGTATGGAAAACTTTGTCGTTTCAGCCCGAAAATATCGCCCGCAATTATTTGATTCCGTCGTTGGTCAGTCGCATATCACTACAACGCTCAAAAATGCTATTCGTACCAATCATCTAGCACAAGCTTTTTTGTTTTGTGGTCCTCGTGGTGTTGGAAAAACTACTTGTGCCAGAATTTTAGCAAAAACTATTAACTGTCAGAATCTTAGCGAAGAAGCCGAAGCTTGTGGAGAATGCGAATCTTGCCGTTCTTTTCAGAATAATGCTTCGTTTAATATTCACGAATTGGATGCTGCTTCAAACAACTCTGTTGATGACATTCGTAGTTTAATTGACCAAGTACGTTACCCTCCGCAATCAGGAAAATACAAAATTTATATCATTGATGAGGTTCACATGCTTTCAACAAGTGCTTTCAATGCCTTTTTGAAAACTTTGGAAGAACCGCCTTCTTATGCAATTTTCATTTTAGCCACTACCGAAAAGCATAAAATTTTACCAACGATTCTTTCTCGCTGTCAGATTTTTGATTTCAATAGAATTCAAATTCAAGATATGACTCAGCATTTATCAAGAATTGCTACGCAAGAAGGTATTGAGGCTGATAACGATGCACTGGAATTAATTGCCCAAAAAGCCGATGGTGGTTTAAGAGATGCTCTTTCGATGTTTGATTTGAATGTTACTTTTTCTAAAGATAATATTCTTAGATATTCGGAAGTATTGGATAATTTACACATTCTGGATTATGATTATTATTTCAGAATGACGGATGCTTTGGTCAATGTAAATATTTCGGAATCGCTTTTATTATTCGATGAAATCTTGAAAAAAGGTTTCGATGGACATCAATTTATCGTTGGCTTATTAGAACATTTCCGAAATCTTCTGGTTTGCAAAGACCCCGTCACGGTCAGATTATTACAAGTTTCTGAATCTGTTCAAGCAAAATATTTAACGCAATCAGCCAATGCACCATATTCTTTTTTAGCTTCTGCTTTAAGTATTGGTTCTGCTTGCGATTTGAATTACAAAGCAGCCAAAAATCAGAAATTACACGTAGAAATTTGCTTATTGAAACTAGCTAATATTTCTAAAGTATTGAATTTAGCCAACTTACCAGCAACGGAGGGCGATGGCTTGGGAAAGGATTTAGGGACTAAGGAAAACGACACGAAGGTACACGAAACTACAAATGTAAGTTCGGACAATACTTCAGTGAATATTCCCCAAATCCCAATCAGCAATCCACAAATTGGCAAATTAAGAAGTACTTCAACACTTGGAAAACCAACAACTCAAAGTACAGAATTACAGAGTAACATTGTTACCCAAAAAGCTACAGTTCAACAAAATAAAGCATTTACGCTGGAAGAACTGCAAGTGGTTTGGAACGAGCAAATAAAACATTTAGAAGAAAAACAGCGTTTTAGTGAATATGTAATTTTGAATAGACCTTTCACCTTAAAAGGGACGACAATTCACTTAGAAGTAGATAATGATATTCAAGTAGATTTATTAACGACTACTTTAAGAACAGAAATTCTTAATCATCTCAGACAAGTTTTACAAAACTCAACCATTCATTTAGAAGTGGTGGTGGCAGAAGTAGAAAACAAAACGCTGATTTATACCCAAGCTGATAAGTTTAGATTTTTGGCAGAGAAAAACCCTGCACTTAATGAATTGAGAAATGTATTGGGTTTGGATTATGATTATTGATAGCTAGAAGCTGTGAGTTATGAGCCTTGAGTTCCTGTGCCGTTGCGTGTGTCTTCACACGCAACCAAGTTACTACCATAGAATCGCTCGTGAAGACACTAGCGTCGGCAAAGCAACTGACTTAGAAACAATTCTTTATCTGATGAAAAGAAGGAACTTCATTCATAAAATACTTACCCTCGCTACGGTGTCAAAATCTAGCGGGGGTATTCTTTTTACCCAAGCTGAAAAAACGCAAATGATTAAAACTCGCACGAATAATCCCGATTTAAAAACCATTCTGGATACTTGGGAAGGTACACCGGTTGACCAAGACGGTCGTTTTATGAATCATGAATTTCCTTTTATTCATAAATTTGGCACTGTTTTTAAATGGATGACGACCAAAAATCCTCAGAAACAATTCAAAAAAGAAGATACTTGGCAATTAGAAGTAATAAAAAACGATGCTTTCTTAACTGAAACCAAAGACATGATTGTTTGGTTGGGTCATGCAACATTTTTTATTCGTTTAAATGGGAAACAAATTTTGATTGATCCTGTTCTAGGGAAAATTCCTGCCACAAAACGCCATTCTGAATTACCTATTTCGCCTGAAAAACTTCAAAATCTCGATTATATTCTGGTTTCTCATGCTCATTACGACCATTGCGATAAAGACAGTTTGAAATTATTACAAAGTCAAAACCCAAAAGCAATTTTCCTGACGGGTTTAAAAATGAAGACTTTACTTCGAAAATGGATTCCCAATAACGAAATCCAAGAAGCTGGTTGGTATCAACAATATCAAACGAAAGATGATTTATCTATTTACTTTTTGCCTTCAAGACATTGGTCAAATCGTTCTTTGGGAGATGCCAACGAAAGACTTTGGGGAGCGTTTGTATTAAAGAGTAAAGATAAAACCATTTACTTCGGGGGAGATTCGGGCTATGGAAGTCATTTTAAAGAAGTAGCAGCTTTGTTTCCCAATATTGATGTAGCCATGATTGGCGCTGGTGCTTATTCTCCACGTTGGTTTATGTCTCCCAATCATCAAGACCCCGAACACGCCGTGCAAGCCTTTAATGAAACCAAAGCTAAAGTAATGATTCCTTTTCATTACGGTACTTTCGACCAAGCCGATGAACCGCTTTCTGAACCTGAACAAATTTTAAGACAATTAGAAAAAGAAGGAAAAATCAATCAATCCTTAAAAATATTGAAAGTAGGCGAACAACTTTTAGTCTAAAGCGGTGGGAACATCGCTTTTTTTATGCTTTTTCAAAAAATAATTTTAAAAACTAAAGAAATAGTTTGTAAACTAAAATATTAGTTTTATATTTAACCAAGAATTCACAAGGGTATCAAACTTAAATAAAATTTAAAGAAAAAATGCAAGCAGTAGAAAGAGAACTAACCAAAGCTGAAGAACAAATTATGCAAGTACTTTGGCAAATAGAAAAAGGTTTTGTCAAGGATGTTTTGGATGAATTACCTGAACCAAAACCTGCTTATAATACGGTTTCGACAATTATCAGAATTTTACAAGAAAAAGGATTTGTTAGCCACAATTCTTATGGAAAATCGCATGAATACTTCCCGATAATCAGTAAAGAAAGCTATAGTTCTTTCGCTACTGAAAAATTGGTAGAAGGTTATTTTGAAAATTCATTTTCAAGTCTTTTCTCATTCTTCTCTAAAAAAGGAAAAATCGATGTAAAAGATGCAGACGAAATTTTGAATATGATTAATAAAATGAAAGAAGAAGAGAAATAGAAACGCTTTAGGGTGTAAGCTCTGATTTTAGTAAAAATATTACATAGCCAATAACCTATTCAACCCTTAACATTTAACAATGTTCTATTACTGTTGACGAAGTAACTTTCTACACCTTTAACCTATTTTCTTGAAATATCAATAAAGCTAAATACTGATTACTTCTTAGTATTTAGTTTTAAAGCAAAATTCAATCAAAAACAAAAACATCATGGCTGAAATATCTGCATCCGACAAAAACAATGGTTCAAAAAAGAGAAGTCATAAATTATCAACCAAGATAGACATGACACCAATGGTAGATTTAGGTTTTCTACTCATTACTTTTTTCATGCTTACCACTACCCTAGCTAAACCTGTCATTTTGCAACTAAATATGCCTGATAAAGATGACCTTGGTCAAACTTCACCAGTGCGTTGTTCAGAATCACTAAATGTTGTATTGGATGACCAAAATAAAGTTTTCTACTATCAAGGATTGGAATGTAACTCGAAAGTGAATAGTACAGATTTCTCTGACAACGGCATCAGAAAAGTATTATTCGATTATAAACGAAGAATTGGTGACAATTTTACGGTAGTCATCAAATCTACAGATAAGGCAAAATATCGAAATATGATTGATTTATTAGATGAAATGAAAATCACTAATAATAGACGTTATGCCATCGTTAATATCACACCAGACGACGAAAAACTACTGAGTATTAAATAATTACAAGTACCCTTATTCATTTATTAAGCTATCCGAAAACCAAATTTACGACACTATGAATTGGCTAAGCTACCTCCTCCAAGTTAATTTGTATTTAATACTTTTTTATGGTTTCTATCGACTGTTATTGCGAACAGAAACTTTTTTCAACCTCAATCGAGGCTACTTGGTGGCATCGGCAGCTTTGGCTTTTTTTGTGCCATTGATGCAATCGGAATGGGTGCGAAGTTGGTTTGTTACTGAACAAGTATCCCAAACGTTTAATACTTTTTATTCGCCTGAAACTTTTTATGTGACAGTCAAAAGTGCCACAAAAGGAGGCTTAACAGTAGGCGATATGTTTGCGTTTGCGTATATCGTTGGTATTATTCTGGGAGTTTGTCGTTTCGGTGGAAATTTAGCCTATTTGGGTAAAATGATGAAGAAAAAGGTTTCGGGAGAAAATAACCAAAGAGCTTTTTCATTTTTCAACATGGTTTTTGTTAGTAAAGAGCTAAAAAATCGCTCTACGATTATGAAACATGAATTTGTGCATATTCGTCAACTACATTCTGCCGACATTATGCTTTTTGAATTAATCGCCATTTTCAATTGGTTTAATCCGATAGTATATCTCTACAAAAGTTCTATCAAACAAATTCATGAATTTATTGCTGATGAAGTAGCAAGCCGACACGAAGCATCAAAAGCAGACTATGCCATGTTACTTTTTCAAGAACAATTTGGAGTACAGGCTATTCCATTAACGAATAATTTTTTCAATAAATCACTCTTAAAATTAAGAATAGATATGTTACAAAAACAACGTTCAACCCGAACCGCATTATTAAAATATGGACTAACAGCTCCTTTGTTCATGACGATGATTGTGGTTTCCTCGGCTACGTTAGCGAGTAAATCTATTGCTAAGATAGAAGATAATATTAATGAAAGTAGTCAACAAATTGTAGCACAAAACATTGATATTTTCCCACATCAAACAAAAATCAAGAAAGAAATATTACCAGAAATTAATGATGCTATAGATTTATCCGAAGCACTCATTATTAGTCCAGCTTTAGCCAAAGATTTAAAAAGAGACTCCACTAATGTATTTAATGCAGTTGACCAACAAGCTGAATTCCCTGGAGGAATGGAAGCTTTTGCTAAGTATCTTCAAAGCAATTTAAAATATCCAGAAGCTGCCCAAAAAGTATTTGCTTCAGGTAAAGTTTATATACAGTTTATCGTCAATAAAGATGGTAGTACTTCTAATTTTGAAGTACTCGCAGGCGCTGGTTATGGTATGGATGAAGAAGCTGTTAGGGTTTTAAAAAGTGTTCCTAAGTGGGAAGCTGGTGTACATCAGGGACAAAAAGTAAATAGTAGATTTACAGTGCCTATTAAATTTGTATTGGATGAAAAAGTAAGTCCTCTTTTTATCCTAGATGGCAAAGAAATTACTAAGGAAAGCTTAGATTTACACAATCCAGATACTATTGAAAGAATCGATGTTTTGAAAGATAAAAGTGCCTTGGAAAAATACGGAGAAAAAGCTAAAAACGGCGTTATTATTATCACTTCCAAGAAAAAGTAATTCTCTTAAAAAGCCTCAACTAAGATTGAGGTTTTTTAAAAATCAAATCAACTAACAATTTAGTTAACATCCAAACACAAACAATCATGGAAAATCAAACAGTAGTACACGAAGACGATACTTTGGAAGACATTGTTTTCCAAAATCGCAACAAAGCTTATGGCGCTTATATTTTGCGGACTGATTATCAAAAATCTATCAAAATTGCTCTTGGCATCGGTATTGGCATATTTTGCTTGGCGGTGGCAGCACCTATGATTTTAGCGAATATTAAGCATGAAGATAAAATAGGAATAACGATAAATTTAGAAGATTATAAAATTCCAGAACCGCCCAAAGATATACCTGTAGAACCAGAAGTAACACCTCCGCCACCGCAAGAGGAAGTTATAGTACATAAAACAATTGCCTTTAACCAACCTGAAATTGTGGAAGACGATAAAGCAACTGAATTACCACCCGACCAAGATGTACTTAATAATACCGATGCTCAGATTAGCTCTGTAACACAAGAAGGAGAAATTGGCGAAATTCCAGTGGATGACCCTGACAGATTTAAAACAGGTGAAGGCTCTGCACCTGTTGAAGTAAAAGTTGAAGAAGAGAAAACATTTCTATCCGTTGAAACAATGCCTGAATTTGCTGGTGGTAATGCGGCTTTGGCTAAATTTCTTCAAAAAAACTTACGTTATCCACGAAATGCATCAGAAGTTGGAATTGGAGGAAAAGTCTATGTACAATTTGTAGTTGGCAAAGATGGAAATATTTCAAGTATTAATATTTTGAAAGGTTTGGGCTTTGGTTGCGATGAAGAAGCACAAAGAGTAATTAAGTTAATGCCACGTTGGAATCCGGGCAAACAGTCTGGCAGAAATGTATCTGTAAAATTTACTTTACCTATCGTTTTTCAACTCGACCAATAATCTGAGTGCAAATACTTAAATAGCATAAGAAAATAAAATTTGTTTTAGTAAAAAGTATTGTTAAAATATAATTATTTCAATTTTATTTTAATTTAATCATTTGGTTGTTAGGATATTATAAAATATTTTTTTGAATATTTGTGTTAACTTTGATTAAGAGAATAATCAAAACATCAACTAGAATTATTTATAAAATAAAAATATTAATCTTAAAACCCAATTACGATTATGGCTTTAACGAAACAGTATTCAAAAAGTAAACCAGTATGTAAAGTAACGTTTGCACTTCCTGCTGAAACAGTAAATGGTGCAAAAAAAGTAAGTTTATTAGGTGATTTTAACGAATGGAATCCTACAGCTTTGAAAAAACAAAAAGATGGTACTTTCAAAGCTTCAGTTGAATTAGAAGTTGGAAAAGAATTCGCTTTCCGTTATTTAGTTGATAACGATATTTGGTTAAATGATGAAGAAGCAGATAAATTTGTTCCAAATGGTGTTTCATACGATGAAAACTCTGTTGTAGTACTTTAATTTAAAAGGCGATTGAAAAAAGCTAAGCTTTCTTCAATCGCCTTTTCTGATATTATCAAACACTTTTGTACTGAAATTAGGGAAGTTGATCAATGTAATCCAAAGCCCAAATTCATTTCCTATCCGTCGCTTCTATCATACTTTTACAATCATTTTCTTCTCGTACATTATCCACAAAATTCCCAACCAAATCAGTACAAAAGTGATTGCTCCTGCCAAAGAAGCATTCTTTGGCTCAGTAAAAAAAGGAACAATAAACGATTTATACAACCAAGTAATGGAACTTACTTTTTCGCCATCGGGCAAAGCAATTTTTATCATGTTCATCACTCTTGGAATTAAACCTGATAAAAAGAAAACCGTAATGGCATTTACGCCATAAACTACAAATGGTTTTGTCCAAAATTTGTATCCTTTTACATCTATCAACCAATAAAAACCTGCTAAGAAAAACATCGCCAAGCCAATCGTCCAAAGAGAATAAGAACTTGTCCACAAAGATTTATTGATTGGAAAGCCTGCGGCATCCCAAAACCAAGCCAATGCCAAAGCGATACTTCCGTACAAATAAATATACATTAGTCTTTCTGTAATACTTTTATCATTTCGTTGTAGCCAAGTACCAACTAAAACACCAGCCAAACCATTGGCAATCGCAGGTAAAGTGCTCAGAATCCCTTCTGGGTCCCAAACTTTTACGGCTTTGTACAAATGCGCTGTTCCGAGTAACAATCTATCTAAAAATGCCCCTAAATTATGTTCTGGTTCAAGATTCGCCGCTCCAGCATAAGGCACAGGGACGAAAGTCATCAACAACCAATAGCCAATTAATAATGAAGCGAAAATGATTTGCTGAGTACGCTGTTTCGTCGTCAGAAAAACGATAGAACATACTAAGAAAACGATAGCAATTCTTTGTAAAACACCGGGAATTCTGACAACTGAAAAATCAAATTTGGGAAAAAGCGAAAGGAAAATACCCAAAGCAAAAAGCTTCATACTTCTTTCTATAATCTTTAAAATCGTTTTGCGGTCTGCTACTTTTCCTTGAAAGGCAAATGAAATAGAAACGCCTACAATAAAAAGGAAAAATGGAAAAACTAAGTCGGTTGGAGTACAGCCATTCCATTCGGCGTGTTCGAGCGGGGCGTAAATATGTCCCCAATCGCCCGGATTATTGACCAGAATCATCATGGCGACGGTCATCCCACGAAATACATCTAAAGAAAGTAAGCGTTGTTTCATTTTATATTAGATTTTAGCTGTGAGCTGCGAGCTATGAGCTTTCAGATGTCGGATTTTAGATTTGTTTTAGAGAAAAACTCGTAGTTTTAATCTATCAGCTTTCAGATGTCGGATTTCATACTTTTTCAGAAAAAATCTCACTGCTCATAGCTCAAGGCTCACAGCTCCAATTTACAAGCTATCAACAAATTCTACAACAGCCTCTACCATGCCTTTTGCAATTGGTAAATCTGGATTGGTATAAGTTTTTATATTCTCTGCTCTGTCGATTGGCGCATCTTTCAGCACATGATTCATTCCATTAATTAAGATTAATTTTGCTTTTGGTTGGGCTTTAGCTAACAGTTTCCCTTCGTTTTCACTTACTTGAATATCCGTTGTTCCTTGAATAATAAGTGTTTTTGCCTTTACTTTTTTGATTTCTTCCGTAGGCACGTACTTCAACCACGAAATCATATAAGGTTGAATACTTGGACGAAAAATCATATATACCGACATATTCTGCATAATTTTCGAAAACGTCTCTCCTCTTTTTAATCTTTCAAAGTTTTTCTTTACTTCATTCTTTGCAGAATCAGGCAAAGGTTGCTGTGCCATTTGTTCAATAATAATTTCATCAATGCCACGAGCTGGCCCAGCCAAAGAAATATAGCCATCCACAGGTAATTTTTGAACAGCAACCATACCTAACAATGAACCTTCTGAATGGCCTAAAACGGTAATTTTTGAAAAACGATTACTCTTTTTCAAAGTATCAATCCACTGCTGAACGTCTTGAATATAAGTTTCAAAAGTCAAATCACTTTCTTTCATCATCGAAGACGCACTTTTTCCTACGCCTCTTTTGTCGTAACGCAAAGAAGCAATGCCATTATTTGCCAAACCTTCTGCCAAAAGTTGATAAGATTTTGCCGTTACGCTCAAAGAACTGTTTCCGTTACGGTCTGTCGGGCCAGAACCTGCTACGATTAATACAACTGGTACTTTTTTCGTACTGTTGGGCATTAATAATGTGCCATCCAAAACGCCTTTTGTTTGTTTTAAAACAATATTTTCTTCTTGAGATTGTGCTACGAGCTGAGAAAATGATGAACAGAAAAATACAAGTAAAATAAAGATGGTGGTTTTCATAATATTGTTTTTTGATAGCGAAATGGCAATAACAAACCAAAGCATTTATATCAAAGCCTAATTTGTTGTAATTTTGATTTTCTTCAAAGATGCAAATTATCCACAAAATCTAATGTCAAAAAGTATAAACGGTTTTCAATTTAAGCAATTCTTGGTGCGACAAGACCAAACGGCGATGAAAGTAACCACCGATGCTTGTATTTTGGGAGCTTATACTGCACTTGAAAACGCTACAAAAGTTTTGGATATTGGCACTGGCACTGGCTTAATTGCGATGATGTTAGCTCAACGTTCAAAGGCGAATTTTTCAGCCGTTGAATTAGACAACAACGCTTATCAACAAGCGGTAGAGAATGTTCAAAATAGTATTTTCAAAGAGCAAATCAGGGTTTTTCATCAAAGTATCCAGGATTTTGCAGAAAACAATAAAGATTTGTATTTTGAGTTAATTGTCAGTAATCCTCCTTTTTTCCAGAATCATTTAAAATCTGAACAGGAAAAAAGAAATAAGGCTTTACACACAGATACGCTTTCTTTTGAAGATTTACTGGCTTCTGTAATCAAATTATTGTCGGCTGATGGTCGTTTTGTCGTTTTACTTCCTGCTTATGAAAGTAAAGTATTAGAAAATCTGGCTTTGCAAGAAGGACTTTATCCACACAAAAAATTACTGATAAGACATAGAAATGGGTCGAAAATATTAAGAATTATTACGACCTTTGGACTTACTGAAAAAGAAACGATTCAAGAGGAATTAATCATCCGAAATCTTGATGAAAGCTATACAGCACAATTTTCAACTCTTTTAAAAGAGTATTATTTAATTTTTTAAGCCGTACAACGGGATTCCATCCCGTAAATATATCATCACATCATGTTAGATATTTCTGTTATCATTCCCCTTTACAACGAAGAAGAATCACTGCCCGAACTTTGCTCTTGGATAGAAAAAGTAATGAAAACCCATCATTACAGTTACGAAGTAATCTTTGTAAACGATGGTAGTCGTGATAAATCTTGGCAAGTGGTGAAGGATTTATCCAGCAAAAATACTTTTGTAAAAGGTATTTCTTTTAGCAGAAATTACGGAAAATCTGCCGCTTTGCACGTAGGTTTTAAAGAAGCAAGAGGTAAAGTTGTGATTACGATGGACGCTGACTTACAGGACAGTCCAGAAGAAATTCCAGAATTATACCGCATGATTACGGAAGATAATTACGATTTAGTTTCGGGCTGGAAACAAAAACGATTCGACCCTATTACTAAAACGATTCCTACCAAATTATACAATGCGGCAACTCGCTCGATGTCGGGCGTGCATTTGAATGATTTTAACTGCGGACTGAAAGCTTATAAAAACGAAGTAATTAAATCTATTACACTTTATGGCGAAATGCACCGCTATATTCCTGTGCAGGCAAAATGGAATGGCTACGATAAAATTGGTGAGAAAGTAGTACAACACCAAGCCAGAAAGTACGGAACAACCAAGTTTGGCATTGAACGCTTTTTGTACGGTTTCTTAGATTTACTTTCTATTACTTTCGTACAGAAGTTTGGTAAAAGACCGATGCACCTTTTTGGCGGTTTTGGGATTTTGTTTTTCTTGATTGGAAGCTTTATTACGATTTACCTAATTGGCGATAAAATTTACGCCATTGCTAACCATATAAAATTCAGAAACGTAACCGACAATCCGCTTTTCTTTATGGCTTTGGTAGCCATTATTATCGGCGTACAATTATTTGTAGCAGGTTTTATTGGCGAATTAATGACCAGAAATTCAGAGAAGACTACAGATTATCAGATTCGGGAGAAGGTGTAGTTTGATATTATTATCATCAAAACGGTTAAATCTTTTTCCAAAAATCACAACAAGGTGTTTATATTCTTTACTAGGAACGGGTTTAAACCCGTTCCTAGTGAAATTTAAGCAAACCATTTAATATTAACGCAACTCTAAAACTTCAAATTCTGCTTGTTGATACTTTTGTATAATACTCTCAAAACAAGGAAAGCTTTTTTCTAAAAATGAAATAATCATGTGGTCATAACTTTTAAAAATAGTTATACTTCCAAGCATAATATTTTGATGTATTATTTTATCATAAATTTCTTCTTTGTCAATAATTTCAAGGATTTGTGCCCGATTATCATTTCTGATAACTATATCCCAACCATACGTTTCATTAATTGAAATGAATTGAGAGAACACTTCTGGTATTCTTTCCCAAGAATCACTTGAAATATTCCACACAGAATTTTCGGGAGTATTCTGAATTATATTAAATAGTAAATCTCTTTCTGTCAGCATTATTTTTAAATTTAATATCCATTACTTATATCATTTCTTCTTTATTCTCTGCAAGGCTTTTAATCCCATCTAACATTAGCCTTATGCCATTTTACGTCATGACGATTTTGATTAAAATCAAAAAACGGGACAAAGTCCCGTTCGTTAAGCTACTGTTTATCAAAATGGTAGTGGATTATAAAACTTTTTAAGTAAAGTGATTGAAATCATTATCAATCAAAGCTGGAGTTGATTTTAGAAACTTTAGTACTTCATATCATACTGTTTTCAGGATGCTACTTATCAATATTTACAATGATTCGTTCTAAAGAAATTCCTAAACCTTCAGATATTTCAAAAAGATAGTATAATGTTGGATTAATTTTTCCAGCTTCAAGTCGCTGGATTGACTGCTGGTCTTTCCCAATTGAATGGGCAAGCTGTGTCTGGGTGATTGACTTTTCTTTTCTAATCTCCCTTATTCTAACACCAAGTTTATTTAAAAAGTCCTCTTTTTTCATTTAAGAGTAAAGGAATGGGAGAAAACAAGAAAATTATACAACGTATTCGTTGTATTTATATTTATTTTTTATAATTTAGAGGTATAATAAACAATTTTCATAAAATACGCCCTTACTAACTGGCACCTTTGGTTTAAAGCTCCATCGCAACAGCTATCTAATTGATTGTAAAGCTTGTAAAGGGAAATATATTTATGTTTTTGTATGTTCCTATTTATTTTGTTATGACCTAATTTAGTGATACAAGTCGTTCTCATTATCACAAACACATCGAAAAATGTATAATTTATCTATTACCCATTGCTTACCTTTAGGAGTAGGTCTAATCTCTATTTTTCAAATATGTTCGCTCTCTTACTATTTTATCAGAAAAACAGAAACAAACCAATCTCCAAGCTGTGGGAACAAACTAAGCGGGGAGAGAATTAATCGTCCATTTCTGGTTAAAATATTCTTTTCAACGTACTTCAGCAATGTAAGATATTACAAGTGTTTTAATTGCTTCAAAAACTTTTTGATTACTTCTAATAATCATGAAAGTGATTTTAGAAAAAAGGTTACTTAACAGAAAGAGCATTCAGCATAATCTCCTGACCAATAGGACTGTTATATGTTCATTTACGGCTTTGACTATGTTGGGTTTTACTTCATTCAAATATTCTTATTTTTTTCCCGCCAACGTGTTAACATTTCAGGGTATAGCCAACAGCTTCCCTGAAGTGTCTTATAAATATTTACCTTTAAAACCTCATTGATAAAGTATATTAAGAGTCTGCTTAAACTAGTATTTAAGCCATTTATAAGGCAATTAACATACAAAAAATCTTTATTTCAATAAGTAATTCTAAAAATAACCCTATTTAAAAATGGAAACTACGAAGTTCTTTAGTCTAGATACCAATATTAGAAGTAAAATAATGAAACATGTACTTTACCACATGCCACTAGTAATCTACTTGTTTGATATACCCCAAAGGCGAAATATTTTTACTAACGAACATTATTATAAAGTAGTTGGCTATACTGCCGATGAACTTAATACACTTAGTGAAGACTGCTTATATAAAATAATTAAACCTGAAGATTTTAAAAGTTTAAAAAAATTCTACAAAGAATTAATAAATAACCCAGACAAGGATTTTCATGTTTTTATAAATAGATGTTTATGTAAAAATGGTTCATACAAATGGTTCAAAAACTGTATCACGATTTTAGAAAGAGGACAGTCTGGCATTCCCACCATTGCATTAGGTATTGCCTACGATATTACGGCCCAAGTAGAAACTAAACAGAAACTTTTTGAACAGATTTATAGTATAGAAAAGATGTCTTTCACGCTATCACACGAACTTCGTCATGAACACAGTAAGATATTAAGTATCCTCAATCTTTCAAAAGATAGAGAAATTTTAGACATAGTAGATCTCCAGTGGCTTACTAATTCAATCTATACTAGTTCTGAAAATATAGATAAATCCATTTATAGTATTTCTCAACAGTTACATTTAATAAAATCAGAGTTCATCACTCTTAACTCAATTAAATTATAAATAATCAATATCGAAAGTATCACAAAACGTAGTATTTTACTTTAAAATGATTTCTTTTTGAGAATAAATAATAGCATAATAAAGTAAACAAGCCATGAGCCATACAGACTCTACCGTTATCATCATTCAATTTTACTTTATGACTATTGCATCAAACAAGATGACCGTTACACCGAACAAGATGACTATTACATCAAACAAGATGACCGTTTAATCAAACAAGATGCATATTGCATCGAACAAGATGATCATTTAATCGAACAATATTGACTTAAATAACAACGGGGTGGAATCCCGTTTTACAATTGTTTTTTCATTTTCCAATGCGGTATTTCGCCGAAAAGTAAATAGGATTCTGCATAGATTTCATAGCCTATCGCTTTATAAAACTCAAGGGCGTTGATGCGGGCATCAAGGATGATTTCTTCTAAGCCTTTTTCTTTCCCTAAATCTTCTAAATATTTCATCAAAAATTTCCCTACTCCTTTCCCTTGTGCATTGTTGGCTACTGCCACACAGCGTACTTGTCCTTGTGTAGCCGAATTCATTTGTAAGCGAGCAACGCCCAGCAATTCATCCGTTTCAACATCAACTGCCATTACATGATGGGCTTGATCTTCGTCGGGCAATACTTCACTTCCTTTTTTTTGGAGCCACGGTTCACGCAAGATTGTAAAGCGTAAATCATAATATTGTTCCCATTCTTGGGCTGTATTGGGTATTTTGGCGATGAGCATTTTTTTAGCTTTAAGCCTAGAGCAATGAGCTTTGAGCTTGTTTTATGATTTAAGTTATTAACCTGAGTCTTGAACTATCAGCTTTGAGTGATTCAACTTTCACTTACTGTAAATGTGTGTTTAACAATGAGAAAGAGAGTTTGTAATTTAAAGCTCAAGGCTTGTAGCTCAATTCTCATTGCTAATAACTTACAACTCTGTTACTTCTCCAGACACGCCTAATTCTGAAAAGAGACGTTGCCAGTACGTTGAAATAGCTGGATTATTAATTTTTCTGGAAGCCGTTGGTTCAAAAGGTTTGGCAATAAAGATTTGAGCCATGCTAATATTGGGCAAAGTTGCTTGCAAACGTGCGGCATCTTCTCTTGCCCAACCAACAGCCGAAGCATCATCTACAGGAGGGGCTTGATGAAAATCACGACGGTTAGCCCCTTTCATACTTTCAACCATATCTGAAAGGAAATAGGCTTTTACCGTAAAACCTTTACCAATTTCATGGTCAATCAAAGGCAAAGCGGCTAAAACATCAGTACTGTTTTTACTTGAAGAAGGATTGAGTGACGTTAAGTGATTAATCACTACTTTTTTGAAAATACTACGTTCTTTACTGATGTCCATTTCAAATTCAGTCTTTTGTGCTTCGGCATCCGTAGCACTTGCTCCCTCAGCAATTTCCATTTCAGAACGAGCAACCAAGGCTGCTACTTTGGCTTTTGCCGTATTTTCGTGGATAAAAAATACTTCAACTTTATCTCCTTTGGTTTTGATATTTTCGTCGATTAACTGATTGATAATCTTGGTGTATTTTTCATAGATAAATTGTTTGTTTGGGTCAACACTGACAGATTTATCAATGAAAATCATTGAACAAGTTTTACTTTCATCAACAGCATTTTCGTATTTGGTAGCAGGGCTAGAACAGCAAAAAAAGATAGTAATGGCAATGATAAACAAAAAATATTTCAACTTATTTTTCATGGTTTTTCGGGTTATGATGTGCGATAAAGGCAGTTAAAAGCTTGATTTAAGCTTAGTTATTTAAAACATTTGCAAAATAATCAGATTTGTCTTAGAATCCATCATTCCACTAAACTTATCCTTTATCAATATGTTATTATCTTTGTGTCATCGTTCTATTTTGAATTAATTTTAACGAATCATGAACAAGAATCAAAAAATATTTCGCTGGGTTTTTATCATTTTCACTTTGTTGATGGCAGGTTTAGCCATACAAATGGGCATGAGTACGACTGCTCCGTGGAATAAGAAAAAGAATAAAACAAAGATTGAAATCGGAAGCGACGCAAGATTATTTTCTTTCTAAAACAAAAAAGACTTTCCAAGTTAAATTCGGAAAGTCTTTTTATGATTGAGGAACAATTACTTATTCAAAATTCGCTTAATATCATTGGCTTGTGTAAGATACTCTCCAAATTTATCATAACTCCCTGAAATCATTAATCCTTTGAAAGTCAACAAAGTAGTAATATAAGAATCAAGCACGTCGATGATGTTTTCTTGATTTTGTCGGAAAATCGGAATCCAAGTTTCTGGACTAGATTTTGCCAAACGAACCGTTGATTCAAAACCTGTACTTGCCAAATTGAAAATACTTTCTTCATCTTTCTCTTTCGCCAAAACAGTTGAAGCCAAAGCGAACGAACAAATATGTGAAATATGTGAAATATAAGCCGTATGAATATCGTGAGCGACAGAATCTAAATAAGTAATTCTCATTTTTAAACCTTCGATATACATTTTCTTGATTAACTCTACCAATTCAGGTTTTGAATCTTCAATATCACAAAGTACACAGTTTTTACCATCAAAAAGATGTCTAATCGCTGCTTCTGGACCTGAAAATTCTGTTCCAGCCATTGGGTGAGTCGCCACAAAATTGCCTCTGTTCGGATGATTTTTCACTGCTTCAATCACTGCCTTTTTGGTAGAACCCACTTCAATTACTACTTGGTTTTCAGTAATCTGATTCAATACTTCTGGCAATAAAGTCAACAAAGCATCTACTGGCACAGCCAAAATAATAATGTCCGATTGTTTTACGGCATCTTGCAAAAGAGCCACACGGTCGATAAGCTTTAATTCTAAAGCTTTAATAATATGTTCGGTTTTGTTATCGACACCAATCACTGTATCAGCAAAACCATTTTCTTTTAAACTCAAAGCCATCGAACCACCAATTAGCCCAAGTCCAACTACTGAAATAATCATAATTTTGTATTTGGCTTTGAGCTTTAAGCTTTGAGCAATGAGCCTTGAGCTGTCGGCTTTGAGCCTTTATTTTTAAAATTCTTTTTTATAATCTTTTATACTAAAAGCTTTCAAGTAATTTCTCTACTACTTCTTACATCTTGTATCTCAAAATCCTAAAGTCTTATATCCTTCAATCTTAAAGTCCTAAAATCCCAAGTCTCGTATCTTGCATCTTGACTCTTGCTTCTACAATCTTAAAGTCCTAAAGTCTTATAGTCCTTTATCCTCCCAATCGCCTGCTCAAAAACTGATACTTCAGCACATAAAGAAGTACGAATGTAGCCATCTCCAGCCGAGCCAAAGATTCCGCCAGGAGTAATGAAAACACCCGATTTTTCAAGAATCTCATCCGATAATTCAAACCCTGTTTGATAATTGGCTGGAATTTTAGCCCAAACAAACATTCCAGATTGATTTTTATCGTATTGACAGTTTAACAAATCCATCATTTCAAAAACCTTCTGCTGACGTTCACGATAAATAGCATTCAATTCATCAAACCAAGACGAAGGATTTTCTAAAGCCTTCACCGCTGCCATTTGCAATGGTAAAAACATCCCAGAATCCATGTTTGATTTAAAACGTAAAACAGGATTGATAAACTCAGACTTTCCAACCAAAACACCCAAACGCCAGCCAGCCATATTATGCGATTTCGACAATGAATTAAGTTCTAAAGCAACTTCTTTCATTCCTTCAACGGCTAAAGCACTTTCAGGGTCATCGTTCAAGATAAAACTGTAAGGATTATCGTTTACAATCAAGATATTATTCGCTAAAGCAAAATCTCTTAATTCTTCAAAAAAAGCTTTATTAGCTTTGGCGCCTGTTGGCATGTGCGGATAATTTACCCACATCAATTTTACTTTAGATAAATCTTTTTCAGCCAATTTTTTCAAATCAGGCAACCAACCATTTTCTTCCGAAAGGTCATAATCAACCACCGTAGCCCCCGTCAATAAAGAAGCCGCACGATACGTTGGATAACCCGGATTTGGTACTAAAACTTCGTCGCCAGCTTCCAAATATGCCATCGAAATGTGCATTACTCCTTCTTTTGAACCAATCAAAGGCAATACTTCATCCACAGGATTTAAGCTTACTCCGTATGCATTTTGATAGAAATTAGCAAAACCTTCACGCAAGGCAGGAATACCCACATAGCTTTGATAGGCATGGTTTTTAGGGTTTTCTGCTGCTGTTGCCAAAGCTGAAATTGTTTCAGCAGAAGGCGGTAAATCGGGACTACCGATACCCAGATTCAACACATCAATACCTGAAGCACGCATCGCTGCGATTTGTTTTAGCTTGGTCGAGAAGTAATACTCCTGCACCAAATCCATTCGGGAAGCTGGTTTTACATTCATTGGTTAAAAGCCTTTTCGTACTTGGAAGAAGGCACAAAAAAAACCGACTTTTTCAAGTCGGTTTGTGTATATGTATTTTTTGATTTTCAAAAAGATTAGTCAAAACACAACCGACTGCTACTGTGCGTAGTAGTAATAATAAGTACGGTATGTGTTCGCTGAATTATTCATGACTTCAAAGGTAATGTGATTTTTTTATTTTGACAAGAATTTGTTTTGGGAATTGGAAAAATGGTAAAACTTAATCGCTCATTTTTCAATATTCATCACTTCCTAAAACGATTAATCGTTTTCACCAATACTCTTTTAGTACTTACTTTAACGGTATTAATGGCTGAAAGCACTTTTGTCTTTGGCTTCGGTGTTAAAGAAACATTATAGTTTTCTAACAAATGTTTTTTGGCTAATTCTTCTGAATTCCAATAAATATCTGCATTTGAATAGGCACTGATTCCATTTCCTAATGAATTAAAAGGCGAATGTGTGGCAAAATCTTCAAGTCTATGATGTTTAAAAACATAACCTTGATTTACCATCTGATGAAACCAAACTGTTCCCCAATCATTTCCGCCCCAGCCTGCGGCAAAAGTAACATTATTACCTTTGGGCAATGAGCTTTCACGATAAATGGCTGTACTAATTAAAGCGGCATGTTCATTTAAACGACATTCTGGAAGTGGATGAATTTTATCTTCATTGATTAATCGCATCGTTACTTCCCTTCTTGGAATATCATGACGATTCATCATTTCAATTAATTCACTCTTTGTAGGCTTGTATTGGTCGAAAGTGCTAGACTTACATTTGTTTTCAAAAGCAGCTGGACATACCCAACATTGACCAATCGCTCCTGTTCCCGCCAGTTTCTCAGGTCCTTTAGCAAAAGTATCTAACATTTTACCCACAGCATCGTCGTGAAAAAGGCAATCGTTATGAATTACTAATACATACTCTTGATCAGACTGCTCGAAGGCATATTGATAAGGAATTTGGTAGCGATACTTAGCGTCATTCCGAGTTCTCTCAAAATCTAGTTCTCCCAAATTATAAAAGTATTTAGGTTTGAAATAAACTATTGGCTCATCTTTCAGCACTTGCTTCAATAGGTACATTCCATTAGAATCCTTTTGTGGTTGATTTTTTTCTACCGTAACATAGATTTTATTAATGTGTTCTCTACTGTACTTAAGTAAACTTTTAATGGCTAAAATTGTGTGATAGGGTTTACCATATAAGCATACGCTTACATCTACTTTCTTTTTTAAATTACTACTCATCGAAAAAACTGTATTAAGTGTATGTATGATTTAAAATGAATTGTGATTTCATTATCTCTCGTTTCATAGTGGTATAAACAGAGACAATAAAGTAATTTTTGAGCAGAGCTTGCTTGAAAGTAATTGTGGTAATTACTTCATTGCTAAACGCATGTCTATTGTAATTTCCTGATGTCAGGTACTTTGATATGACTTTATTTTGGAAGTTTTCTAATCATGTAGATACTAAGAATATAGAACTTCTTTTGTTTAATCACGGAGTTGAAGTTAATATTGATTTTAATATTAATGAACTAAAGAAGATTATTTTTTCAAAAAAGATGTTTCTTCACGAAAGATTTTTCATCAAATCAAACACCAAATCCGATTCAAAACCTTTACTGAGTGCATAACTTAATAGTTTTTGTTTACGTTTTAATGGATTGCTTTCTTTGATTTCTTTCGCTTTTTTTTCAAGAAGGTCTGTTAATGTTTGGAGGTAATCTTCGTCCTCAATTTCACTCATTCCTGCTTTTAAACAGTACTCCGATACGCCACGCATTTTTAATTCTTGCCGAATTTTCAATCTTCCCCAACGTTTCTGACGGAATTTACTGCCTGCAAAAATTCTGGCAAAACGTTCTTCATTGAGGTAATTATTCTCAATGAGCCAAACAATCATCTCCTCCGCCTCATCGCCTTCTACTTCCAACTCAGCAAGTCGTTTTCGTACTTCTTGCTGCGTGCGTTCTTGATAAGCACAAAAGTTAGCGGCTTTCACAAGTACTTCTCTGTTCATTATCTTCTACTATTTTTTACTTTCTTTTCTTTGCCAAAAGAATCCTTCGCCACATAAATTACTCTGCTGATTAATCCTACACCAGCAATACCGCCAAAAAGTAGCATCATGATAGTTTTTTCATTCAATCCAAAATCTAAAAGACTTGTTAAAGCCCAAACTAAAACCGCCAAGAGCATCAAACCAGCCACAGCCAATAATATATATGCGATATTTTTCATGTTAGAATTTTTATGCGTTCCTACAAATTTCGTGGATAGCTTTTAAATGTTTTTATTATCAACTATAAATTTCGGGTATATGTTGAAAATATTTGAATCTCCATTCATTCCCTGACTAGTTGGAAACCAATTAGGAGAATGGAAATAGAACATTGTCTCATCCTAAAAAAGCTTGACAGTATTAGCTAACCTTTAGCACAATGTCTTTATCGAGCGAATCTTCTTTTAATACAACTTTAGTTTCTTCGTCTTTCGAGCAACAGGATGAGGATTTCACTTATGAAGTGGCTTTTCGTCGTTGGTTAGTTCGAGAACTTGAGGAGCAGCGATTAACGCCTGCTCAAGCTATCGAACGTTTCAATTTTCATCCTGTTTCTGGTTATGCTTTAA